>DAOUPZ010000021.1 GCA_030625885.1 Clostridia bacterium | reverse complement strand
ATGTAAGCGGGTATGCCCTGTAGATGCCATTAGCGGTGAAGTCAAGCAAAAGCATGTTGTTGACCGCGATAAATGTGTGGCTTGTGGTTTATGCGTAGAGAAATGTAAGAAAGATGCCATTGAGATGGTGAAAGATTAATTATATAAAAAAAGAACTGAGATTTTTCTCAGTTCTTTTTTTATATAATTGTAGAGAAGATGCATAATTTTAGCTTAATTGGTCATTCTATAATATGTAATCCATCTTCTCTATCTCCTCATTAAATATACCGCAGAGCAATATGTTCTGTGGTATATTTTTGTTAAAAATAATATAATGAAAAATTCTTGAAATTAGTGTAAAATAAAAGAGATGCAATATTTTATAGTATAAGAAGTAAATCCTAACTAAAAGAGATCGCATAAAATTTTTCTATCCAGAAATAAAAACAAGACATATACATAAAACTTTAATACACGTATCATCTTCTAACGGTTAATTGACAATATAAAAATAACAACTAGGAAATATTATATTTGGAAAATAAGAAGGAGAAAAGAATTTAAAAAAGAAGTGATAATATTAGAATGATAAATACACTGACTAAAACACGCATTATATATGAAATAGATATCAATATGGAGATAAGAGAGATAGGGGGAAATATTTTTGAAACGTTTGGTGATAGAGGGGGGAAATTCCTTAAGCGGAAGCATCAAAATAAATGGTGCGAAGAATGCAGCGCTTCCCATTATGGCAGGTGCTTTATTAGGGGATAGTACAAGTATTTTAGAAAACATACCATATATATCAGATGTGGAAAATTTAGGTAAAATAATTAAAAGTTTTGGAGTAGAGGTAGAATGGAAAGAGAATGGACAACTTATTATTAACCCTCACAATATCAATCATTTTGAAGCACCTTATCAATTAGTAAGAAAGATTAGGGCATCGAATTTATTAATTGGTCCCTTACTGGCTAAGTATGGTGTAGCTGAAATACCACTTCCTGGAGGGTGTGCAATAGGAACTCGGCCCATGGATTTACATTTAAAGGGGTTCGAGGCATTAGGGGCTACTGTTACTATGGAACATGGTATTATTAAAGTAAAAGCAGATAAACTAGAAGGTGCTTCTATATATTTAGATTTTCCAAGTGTTGGTGCGACAGAAAATATCATGATGGCTGCTACTCTAGCGGAAGGCATAACTACTATAGAGAATGTAGCAAAAGAACCAGAGATTGTAGATTTAGCCAATTATCTTAATGCGTTAGGTGCAAAAGTTAAAGGGGCAGGAACTGATGTGATTAAAATAACTGGTGTATCTCAACTACATGGCGTGAATCATTCTGTTATTCCTGATCGTATTGAAGCGGGAACATATATTTTGATGGGTGCGATATGTTGTGATGATTTGAGAGTAGAAAATATTATTCCCAAGCATTTGGAGGCACTGATTTTAAAACTAAGAGAAGCAGGTATCGAAATAGAAGAAGGGGAAGATTGGATTCGGATTCAACGTTCTGAGTTATTTAAAGCGATAGATATTAAAACACTTCCCTATTCAGGGTTTCCTACGGATTTACAACCGCAAATAATGACATTGATGGCGGTGGCCCAGGGTACTAGTATTATTACGGAAAACATATTTGAAAATCGTTTTATGCATGTTGATGAATTAAAAAGAATGGGCGCTAATATTAAAGTTGAAGGGTGCTGTGCTATTATAGAAGGGGAAAAAATGCTTAAAGGTGCATCTGTACATGCTACAGATCTTCGTGCCGGGGCTGCCTTAGTGATGGCTGCACTTGCAGCAGAAGGAGAAACATATTTGTCAGGTGTTGAATATATTGAAAGAGGCTATCAAAGCATGATAGAAAAATTAGTAGCCTTAGGCGCTAAGATTAAGTGTATTGAGGGTTCTGAAGGATAGAGGAGATGATAACGATAGGTATTCGTGTCTGTGTGTTATCTAGCAGCAGTTCTGGTAATTCATCCTATATTGAGACACAGGAGTTGAAAATTCTAATAGATGCTGGTTTTAGTGGAAAAATGATAGCACAAAAATTATGTGAAATTGATGTAAATGTTAAGGATATTGATGCGATTTTGTTGACTCATGAACATATTGATCACATAAAGGGTGCTGGTGTTCTTGCACGACGTTTTAAAATACCAATTTATGCCAACAGCGGCACTTGGGAAGGTATTGGTAATGGTATTGGCAAGATTAGTCCACAGCAACGTTTGGTGTTTTCGAATGATGACTTTTTTTCACTTAAAGATTTACAAGTGAAGCCTTATACTTTGTCTCATGATGCACAGGATACAGTCGGTTTTTCGTTTTTTCATGATGGATATAAAATCAGTATTGCAACTGATTTAGGTTATGTGGATGAAAAAATTATTCATGAGCTTGCAGATTCCGATGGATTAATTTTAGAAGCCAATCATGATGAGGAAATGCTCAAGGTTGGTCCTTATCCGTGGTCTGTGAAACAACGTATATTAAGTGATAAAGGTCATTTATCCAATGAAGCGGCAGGACATGCGCTTTGTTGTTTGTTAGACAAAAAGATCCCCCAAGTGTTACTTGCTCACCTAAGCCAGAATAACAATTTGCCTGAGTTAGCCATGATAACGGTTAAGAATATATTAGCACAACAAGGATGTGAAGTAGGGAAAGATATAGACGTATCCTTATGCTATTGTAATCGTCCCAGTAAAGTAATGGCATTTGGGTAAAAGATTGTTATAAGGGGTGATCTGAAATGAATGAGCATCATCGCTATGATAATCCTTATAGGAATGATTATTATGATTATCATAGGTCAGGAAATAAAGTTGTTTACTTTGTTATTGCGTTGATTGGTGCTTTGATTGGCGGGCTTATAGTTGCTTTTTTTGTACCTAAACTTCTTATTAACCAGTTAGAACAGGTTCCTGGTCAAATTGAACAGTTGACGCCGCCATTGTTATCGGCTAACCCATTAGTGGAAGCTGAAGAAGGTACCATTACCAAAGCTGCTGAGCGTGTCAGTCCTGCTGTTGTGGGTATTAGCAGCCGCCGTGTTCAATATGATTTCTTCTTTCGACCGGTACCGGTCGAAGGGGTAGGATCTGGTGTTGTTCTCAATAAAAATGGATATATTTTGACGAATGAGCATGTTGTCAGTGATGCTCGTGAGCTAAATGTTATTTTATCAGATGGCCGCACTTTAGAAGGGAACGTAATCTATTCTGATGCGGGTATGGATTTAGCTGTTGTGAAAGTAGAAGCTGAAAACTTGCCTGTTGCTCAAACAGGGGACTCGGATCATTTGCGGGTGGGGGAATTAGCCATAGCAATCGGTAATCCATTAGGACTGCGTTATCAACGTACAGTGACGGCAGGTATTATTAGTGCATTAAATCGTTCGGTTCAGATTTCAGAAGGTAAAGTGATGGAAGATTTAATTCAAACAGATGCGGCGATTAACCCTGGAAATAGTGGTGGACCACTAGTAAATGGCAGGGGTGAAGTCATTGGTATTAATACGGCTAAAGCACAGGGTGAGGCAATTGGGTTTTCTATTCCCATCAATATGGCACGACCTATTGTTGAAGATTTAATAGTTAATGGAAGAGTGACTAAGCCGTGGATTGGTGTTGCTGCTATTGATAAGGAAATGGCGAGTTATTATCAAGATGTTAATGTTGATTTACGAAAAGGCATCTTAATCGCTAAAGTTGTTCCCGGGGGTCCGGCAGATTTAGCGGGGGTAAAAGTAGAAGATATTATAATAGACATTGATGGACAAGAAATTAATTCCGTTCAGGTACTTCGCAATGTGATTCGCAAGAAAGGTGTAGGGAATAACATTACAGTTATTCTTAAAAGGGGAATAGATCAAATGAGGTTAACCATTACCATAGGGGAAATGCCTGAATGAATAAGAAACAATAGTTCGGGATAAAACGAGAAAGGGATGATCCTTTGTACTGTGTATGTGAAGAGCATTTAGCGCGTGCCATTGATGAATTTTTGGAAATTTATGAAATGCCACCCGATATTTATGTTTTAGAAGAAGTATCTTTTACAGATTGGTCTGCGCCTTCCCATTGTGATTTTTGTGGTAAAATACCTGAATTTTTGGTTGTATAAGATAAAACGGCACACATTGGTTGCTGTAAGAAGGAATAAATAATAAGCTGCTAATTAGCAGCTTATTTTCATATCCATAAGTTGGATTAATTTATATAAAGAGGGGGGAATAAATAATGAATATTTCTATTGTTTGTGTTGGCAAGATTAAAGAAAAATATTTCATGGAAGGCATTAAAGAATATCAGAAACGGTTACAAAGATACTGTAAATTAGACATTATTGAAGTGCCAGACGAAAAGGCACCTGAAAATCTGAGTGAGGCAGAAATGGAGATCGTAAAGGAAAAGGAAGGACAGAGAATCCTGGCAAAAATTAAGGACGGAACATATGTTTTTGTACTAGATATTGGGGGAAAACAGCTTTCATCAGAAAGTTATGCACAAAATGTGGACAGATTGGGGATAAGTGGCCATAGTAATATCGCATTTGTCATTGGAGGTTCTTTGGGGCTTTCAGAACAAGTTCTAAAACGTTCAGATTTTAAGCTGTCATTCTCCAAAATGACCTTTCCCCATCAATTGATGCGTCTAATTTTGCTGGAGCAGATCTATCGAGGGTTTAAGATTATAAAGGGTGAACCGTACCACAAGTAACGGCGGTTTTGATGAGAAGTGTCAGATACTAAGCTAAGTTAGTTAAATAATTGGATAGTTTTTGTACCGGTCACTTGTTTTTACAGGATTATAAGTTTTGAAGAGCTGAATTAAGCTCTTCTTTTTTGCTTATACATTTAAGAAAGAAGAAGGTTATACTAGAAAAATGTAGAAATATGTATTTGGAAATACTTGTAATGAAAGTAATCTAAGTAAGGAGGGGATTGCGTGATGAAGAATATAAATAATTGGATTTCTGCTCCAAAATCTTATAAGCACAAAATGGGTTTCAATTACGAAATTTATGAAAATGTTAAAATCCCAAGTGGTAAATTAGATTCGCTTTATGATTTTCTAGCTCAAAATTTATTGAAGAGTTATGTATCACCTAAAGCTTGGAACTCTATTAAGAAGAATCTTGCAATAAAGGACAAAGCTAAGTATATATCAGACAAATATATACCTTCAGAGACAGGAAATTTTAACCTGCGAACTGGTGAATTTGGAGAGGTAGTAAGCAAGCTTATTTTTGAAAATAAGTATGAATTTATAATTTACAGATTTCATTACAAAGAAAATAAAGATCAACCAGTTAAAATTTATGATTTGGTTGGTTTTTTGATGGATAAAGATACTATTTTAGAAGTGATTCTCTTTGAGGTTAAAGCACAATCAAGTAAACTGAATGAAGAAATTGTGGTTAATGCAACCAAGCAGATAAGCAAAAATGTTGTAGCTAAACTCTTGAAATATCTTCACTTTATTGAAAGAGTTTTGTCTGAAAACGAAGAATTCGGTTTGTATAAAATGATAAATGATTATCATCTAAACGATGTAGAACAGGGTGAATTTTCTCACAAGCTAAAGGTAACACTTGTATGTGAAAAAAGCATTTATGATGAGGTTGTGCTTGATAATTTAGATTCCATCAAAAGTATAATTGATACAAAAACCTATGAAGTTGCTGTAGTTTTACTTGATAACATGAAAACACTTAGGGATGTATGCTATTTAAGAAGCTCACAATGTTATGATGATGTTTTTGGAGTTTATAGGAGTAGAATATGAACAAGAAATTCATTGATTTAAAAAAAGATTATGTTATCAAGGTAATAAAGGACAGAAACTTCAAGAACAAATATGCGAAGTCTTCCGCACAAAACATATTGTCTAGAATTAATAAAGAATATGAACCAGATAAAGATATAGTTGTAAGTCCTAACCATATGTTTATGTCAGCCTTTTATCTACTTTATTCTATTGTTGACATTATAGAAGACGGTGTAGATAATATAGATAATTATTCCGAAGAATTGAAAACAGTAGCATCAATTTTTGAGTCGCTTTCAAACATATCAGATATCAATAATAAATATAACACTATTGAAAGAGGAGAAGCCCTTACTCTTTCCTCCATAGCATATAATATTGCTGGCTATCATGCAAATTCGCATTATCTTTCTAACATAGCCTTACGAGAAGGAGAGTTAAGCGTTCTTAATTTAGCGTTAAACCTATTGATTACAAAAGATTTTAAGACTCTTATACAATTTTTTAAAGAGAATAAAGAATCAGATTTATTGTTAATAAGAGTTATCTTTGACAATATACTTAGCTATGTTCATTTCGGTGATTCTGACATATTGGAAAATACAGAGAAGCAGATAGATGAATATACTAAGTATTTTTTCAACAAGGGAGATGTGAGTAGTTGGAGTGCATTAGTATTGATGAAACCATTGTTAAAGAGACTTGAATTAAATAGCCTTTGGAACAATATTCCTACTGAGGACGATATCATGTGGCAGGAGTATGTTGAAAGTCTTTCATTTCAAAAGTCACCGATTACTGAGTTGTGGCCATCTCAAATAGAAGCACTAAATAGTGGCCTACTAGAGAATGAAAGCAACTATATAATTAAAATGCCGACTAGTGCTGGAAAAACATTAATTGCTGAGATTGCTATTGTTGAATCTTTAATTAAGAAAGAGAACAAAAAATGCATATATATTGCTCCTTATAAATCGTTAGCAGTAGAGGTAAGAGAAAAGTTTGAAAAGAGCATAGGAAACTTAGGTTATAGGATAAATGTCATGTATGGAGAATATGATGTAGATGGTTTTGAAGATGAAATCGTTGATGAAAATGATATATTAGTCTTAACTCCAGAAAAGTTAGATTTAATAGTCAGAGAGAATGAAAATTTTGCTGAACAGATAGGATTAATTATTATTGATGAAGGGCATATCGTTGGTAGTGGTGCTAGAGGAATTAGAAGCGAATTTTTGATTAATAGAGTACGGCATTTATCGGAAGATATAAGGACTTTGTTTATTTCAGCAGTCTTTTCAGATGATGACTTAGATATAATGAATAAGTGGTTAAAGGATTCAATTGTAGCAAACTCTAGTTGGAAACCAACAACCTTACACCAAGGGTTTTTTCATTGGCGTAATGGAAAAACATCTAATGAAAAGCTTGGTGTTATTCAATTTCTTGACCTATATGGAGAAAAGAGTGCGCTTTCATTCTATACAAAAGTACTTACAAATAGGATAAGGAATCATATAACTAGTAGAATGAACAAATATCCTGTTTCCATACAAAGCACTTCTGCATCATTGGCAATATATTTTCAGCAGATGGGACAAACAATCGTATTTTGTGCAAGAAAAAAAGAGACTGAGAGGATTACTGAAGAAATACTTGTTGCTCTGGGAAAATATTACCCTGAGAGCACTTTAAATAGAGTGAGTAAAGAAGATAAGGAGCTTATACAAATTATCAAGTATTTACTTAGTTATTTTGATAAGAGCAGTCTTATGATACGTGCATTAGAAAAAGGTATAGCATTCCATCATGCAGATTTACCAGACGAAGTAAGACAAATAATTGAGAAGGCATTCAGTGAAGGAAGAATAAGAATTTTATGTTGTACGACAACACTAGCTCAAGGGGTAAACCTTCCAGCAAATAACGTCATAGTACACAGTGTAAATCATTATCGAGACCAGCAAACAGAAATTAATCTAACAGTAAAAGATTATTGGAATATCTGTGGAAGAGCAGGGCGAGCATATCGGTCAACCGAGGGAAATGTAATATTTGTACCACATTTTACTTTGTTTGAAAAATATAAAAACCCTCAAAATATTGAAGCCTCTGTTTCTGCATTTTCGAGCTTATTGCTGAATTCAAAAGAATATTATAAGATAATGAAAGATGCACTTTCTAAAAGATTTGATGTAAATAAAATATATAATGGGTATGAAGAGCATCATGAAAATAATTTAGAGAGTTTACTTTCACAATTAGTCGCACTTTTATGTGAAGAAATAGTTGATGATGAAAACGTTACTCAACTCATTAACTTTTTTAAAGAGACATTACTTTACTACGAAGTGAGTGAAGATGATGAGTTAATAGAAGATATAGCAACTAATCTTTTTGGATACATACAAGATGTTAGCGAGAAATATAGTAAAGAAAAGCTGAAGGAATATTACTCTACAGGCTTAAACATTGAAAGTTGCGAGACACTAGAGAATCAGGCAATAGAATTAATGCGTATAATTATCGATGAAGGACTAGACGCTGAAGAAATTTTAGGAAAGATTGTTGATATTAGCTTTTCAGCAAATGAACTAAAGCCATCTTTTGAACATGTTTCTTTAAAAGAATCTTATCAACTTTCTGATGCAATTATAAAGTGGATAAACTATTCTCCTCTAGAGGATATTAAAGATTTCTTCTTATTTGAAAAAGATATGCAGTTCTATAATTTTGTTAACAAAACATTTATTCAGAAAGCACCTTGGGGTATTCATTCGTTTATTAAGATATTAGAGCACACTTTTGTAGAAAATAATTATGACTTATCTTATTATTTGCCTGAGTATAAGTATATTGCTTCAAAGGTAAAATATGGTGTCAATGATATAACAGCGATTTTTGTTTGTTCTTTAGGCATACAAAATCGAATAATAGCTGAAATATTAGCAAAGTATTATATTTCTGAAGAAATGCCGAATGAATACAAAACCTTTAAGAAGTGGTTCTGTGAACTAATGACAGAAGACATTATGAAGATATTTGACTATTCTCTTGATGATTACTCTCTAAGTAGAATAACTGAGATAAGAAATAAAACTAAATATAATAGCAAGATATTGAAATTGAGGAAAGCAGGTATAAAAACCATTACAGCCAAAGTTGTAGGCGTGTTTTATGAAGGTAGATATAAATTTGTATATAATCTCGAAAAAAGCGATAAATTGGTTTTAAAAAGAGAATCTGACAATAAGTTTGACCCATATGCAGTAGAGGTTTATACCGTTTACAACAATAAAATTGGATATATTGAAAGACAATATGCAAGCTATATTTCAACATACCTAGATAGAGGTTATAAATATGAATGTAGAATTCGTAAGATTACTCCGCCCAATCCTCCAGATAGTTATGGGAGAATCCAGGTTCAAATTGAGTTAATTAGGTAGGGCTTGCAAATGGAAAAGAAGTGTAAGAATGGGCTATAAAAGTTGAATTGACAATAATACTTTTGCCAAGTTTTTTCGATATAAGTTACTAATAAAAACCGCCAGTTCAACGATACGGTGAACCGTACCATAAGTAACGGCGGTTTTTAATTGCTCCCTATTGGCATTGCTAAACAGCAGAGATTGTTACCAATAAGTAATTATTTTTGCTAAATTATGCTAAATAAAGAGGCTTTTCGACTAATGAGTTAGAATTAATATCTTATATTTGCATAAGAATTTGATTTTTTTATGCTAGGCAACCTCTAGAGGGCAGGGAAAGGAAGGAACGCATGAACAGTTTTCTTGAAGTAATAATAACTTCATTTCAGAAAAACTTAATTGCCGGAGATGCTTATTTAATTGTTTTAAAAGGACTTCGGGTCACTATTTTAATATCAGCTTTAGGATTACTGTTTGGTACGATTCTGGGTGGAATTTTATGTTGTTTTAGGATGTCTAAAATAACAGGCCTTAAAAGAATTTCACAGCTTATGATAGCGGTACTTCGGGGCAGTCCGGTACTACTTCTGTTGATGATACTTTATTACGTTGCGTTTGCTGAAAGCAGAATTGATCCGGTGATTATTGCGGTGATCGCCTTTGCTCTAAACAGTGGCGCACATATTGCAGAAGTTATGCGTTCGGCACTTGAAGCTGTTGATAAAAGGCAATTAGAGGCCGCACGAATGTTGGGTTTTTCTAAAACAAAAGCATTTTTTGCAATCACTTTGCCACAAGCAGGGAAAATTGCAAAACCAGTTTATCAAAGTACCATTATCAATATAATTCAGTGGACATCGGTGGTAGGTTATATAACCATTACAGATTTAACACGTACTGTAAATAACATTGGCGCACGAACAGGCGATCCGTTTTTTCCGCTGTTTTTTGGGATCCTGCTTTATTTAGGATTGTCATATCTCGTATATGCCCTATTTTCAATTGGGAAAAAGCGAGGTGAAGCAATATGATTAAAGTTAGTGATTTATCAAAACAATTTGGAGAATTGAGAGTGCTTAAAAACATCAATGTACAAATTAATAAGGGGGAATGTATCGCAGTTATAGGTCCGTCTGGCACCGGTAAAAGTGTGTTTCTTCGTACTATTGCCATGCTTGAAAAACCGGATAGGGGCACTATTTGCATAAATGGAACAGACATAACCAAAAAAGAAATTAATCTAAATCAAATTCGTGAAAAAATGGGTATGGTGTATCAAGGATTTCATCTATTTTCCCATTTAAATGTTTTGGAAAATATTACGTTGGCGCCAATATGGGTCAAAAAACAAGATAGAAATGTGGCAAAACAAAAAGCTCGGGAGCTTCTGTCAACAGTTGGTTTAATTGACAAAGCCAAAAGCTATCCTCGCGAACTATCGGGAGGACAACAACAAAGAATTGCTATTGCCAGATGCCTGGCCATGGAACCTGAAATTATGTTGTTTGACGAGCCGACATCAGCGCTTGATCCAACCATGACCTGCGAGGTTTTAGGAATTATTAGAAAGCTTACGAAAATGGGGCTTACCATGTTAATCGTTACCCATGAAATGAACTTTGCAAAAGACGTAGCCGATCGTGTATTTTACATGGACGAAGGTGGAATTTATGAAGATGGAACGCCTGCCGATATTTTTGACAATCCGAAGAAGGAAAAAACAAAGGCTTTTATCAGAAAACTGAAAATATTTAATTATGAAATACAGTCTACTGGTTTTGATATGGTGAGTATGAACGCCCAAATTGAAATTTTTTGTCAGAAGTATAATGTGAGGGCAAAACAGGTGTATCATATACAGCTTTTACTGGAAGAACTAATGATGGAAATATTTAAACAATGCTATGAAGGCGCACAGCCTGACATGGCGTTTGCAATAGAGTATTCAGATGAAAATAATGAAATTTCCATCTATTTAACTTATCGGGCAGATGATTTTAATCCATTTGAATATGGTGGTAATGATATTGATAATTTAGGGATGGTACTTGTAAGCAAAATATCAAAGAAACACGAGCATCTATTTGAAAATGGCCGAAACAAAATAAATATTAAATTATAGGGGGAATACATATGAAAAACAAATCAATACTTTTACTTATACTCAGTATGGTTATGGCAATGCTTTTGGTAGGTTGCGGTGGTGAAAGCACAGAAAAAATTGAAAATGTTTCGGATTTGGCAGGTAAAGTTATTGGTATGATTTCACCCGCTGCATCAACAGAAAATATTGAAGCAATGATATCAGACTTAATTGAAGCTGAGCCAGGGCAAGTAGTTTATTTTAATAGATACTCGGATGGTGTAACGGCTACAATAACCGGGAAAATTGATGCAGTTTTGACTCCGTCATTTGTTACAAATTATCATTTAAAAAGAAATGATAATTTGAAAATAATAGAATCAAACAGAAATTCTCTAGGTAGCATTATTATGGCAGTTCGTAGTGAAGACCAAAAATTAAAAGAGGATTTGGATGAAGCAATCACAGCTTTGCAAGAAAATGGAACATTGAAAACATTGGAAGATCAATGGATAACTAATTTACCAGCAGATAACGAACCTGTAAATAAAGAAATTCCCAAAATTGAAGGCGCTAAAACTGTTTATGTTGGCGTATGCGGAGATATGGCGCCGCTTGACTACATAGCAGCAGACGGGCGACCGGCAGGTTATAATGTTGCAATCCTTACAGAAATCGGAAAATTATTGAATATTAATTTTGAGTTTGTATCACTTGAAACCCAAGCGCGATTTACAGCTCTGGGCAGTAAAAAAATTGATGTGATTTTCTGTCATTTTGAAGCAAATAAAGTTGCTTTCCTTGAGGAACTTAAAAACAATAATTGGATCGGTACAAAGCCATATTATACATATGATGGTGTATCTTTTTTGGTAAGAAAGTAAATTGCCATTTGTAACACAGCAAGCGCAGTCATAGTACTTTCACGCGGCGTCAGCGTTTCGGCCATTCGTAGGCAACGCTTCAAAATAACTTGACTCATATGTAGGTGAATAATTTTTAGATGATGAAGATTCTTCACTTACTTTTGTTTTGGCATTGGTGATATAAAAAAGAAATGTATGTTAACCTCCGTAAAAAACCGCCAGTTCAACGATACGGTGAACCGTACCACAAGTAACGGCGGCTTTTAATATTTTAAGGAATGTCAAGATATATTTAGAAATAAGAAAAGTTATCAGTGGAAATTGATAAACGGATTAAGTGATATTATGGCTTAATCCGTTAAATTTTATTGGTAAATTTAATATCTGCAGTGTAAACGGATGTCAAAATACACAAGCTATAGGAAAGAAGAATTTTATAATACAAAATGGCATTTATAATAATATCAAGTATTAGGATTGTAAGTCCTTTGGTTGATTTTAGTTTTATATGTTATACTTGTATGATAATAAAATGGCATAAACTAGATCCTAATAATTATAACAATATGTAAGCAGGTGAAAGCGTGACAAATAATCAATACTTACCAATAAGCAAACAAGACATGATAAATAGGGGCTGGGATGAATTAGATTTTATTATAGTCACAGGGGATGCGTATGTAGATCATCATAGTTTTGGAACGGCAATTATTTCTAGAGTTTTAGAAAATGCAGGATATAGAATAGGAATAATAGCGCAGCCTAATTGGAAGAGCATAGATGATTTTATAAAGCTAGGCGTACCTAGATTGGGTTTTATGGTCAATGCAGGGAACATGGATTCGATGGTTAACCATTATACAGTAAGTAAAAAATTAAGGAAAAAAGATCTTTATTCTCCCGGTGGTAAAATGGGATTAAGACCAGATAGAGCAACCATTGTTTATTGTAATAAAATAAGAGAGGCATATAAAGATATACCTATTATAATTGGGGGAATTGAAGCTAGCTTAAGAAGATTTGCGCATTATGATTATTGGAGTGATAAAGTAAGAAAATCTATTTTAATTGATAGTGGGGCAGATTTATTAGTATATGGCATGAGTGAAAAACAAGTTATTGAAATCGCAAATAATTTAAATGATGGATTAGATATACAATATATTAGGCATATACCCGGGACGTGTTATCTTATAGCTGATTTAGAAAATGTATATGACTATATTGAAATACCCTCGTATAAAGAAGTATGTGAGGATAAATATAAATATGCACAAGCATCTAAAATACAATACGAAGAGCAAGACCCTATTAGAGGTAGAACGGTAGTACAAAAGCATACAAACAAGTACCTTGTACAAAATAAACCAGAAATGCCCTTAAACCGCGAAGCGTTAGATCAGGTTTATTCACTGCCTTACCAAAGAAATTATCATCCCATTTATGAAAACTTAGGGGGAATACCTGCTATAGAAGAAGTTAAATTTAGCATAGTAAGTTCCAGAGGTTGTTTTGGTAACTGCTCATTTTGTGCTATAACATTTCATCAAGGTAGAATTGTACAAAGCAGAAGTGAGGATTCAATATTAGCAGAAGCAAAAGAAATTACAAAACATAAGGATTTTAAGGGATTTATTCATGATGTAGGGGGTCCCACTGCTAATTTTAGATACCCTGCTTGTGGGAACCAACTAAAAGTGGGGTCTTGTAAAAATAAGCAATGTTTATATCCTAAACCCTGTAAAAACTTAGACGTAGATCATAGTGAATATCTAGAATTACTTAAAAAATTAAGGAAATTGCCTAATGTTAAAAAGGTTTTTGTACGTTCAGGATTAAGATATGACTATATTATGGCCGACAAGGATGATACATTTTTTAAAGAACTTATTATGCATCATGTCAGTGGGCAATTAAAAGTGGCACCCGAACATATTTCCCCTAAAGTTTTGAAGTTCATGAGAAAACCAGCAGGGAATACTTACGATAGATTTATGAAAAAATTCTATAAAATAAATGAAAGCATAGGGAAAAAACAATATATTATACCGTATTTAATGTCAAGTCATCCTGGAAGCACATTAGAAGCAGCCATAGAATTAGCCGAGTATTTAAGAGATATTCACTATCAACCCGAACAAGTTCAAGATTTTTATCCAACACCGGGGACACTATCAACAACGATGTTTTATACTGGGTTAGATCCATTAACGATGAAGGAAGTTTATATTCCTAAAAGCAAAAATGAAAAAGCGATGCAAAGAGCTTTACTTCAGTATAGAAGCCCTCAAAATTATAATTTGGTATATGCTGCTTTAACCCAAGCGAATAGAAAAGATCTGATTGGTTTAGGACCAAAGTGTTTAATAAAGCCAAAAGGGAAGACAAATAATAAAGAATACAGTAAGGGTAAAGGGAAAGTAAAAGGAACAAGTAGTAAATATAGACCTAAACAAAACAAACAAAAAGATGGGGGCAGAAAGAATAATAAAAATAAAGCTAGAAGAAGTTAATATTAAAAACGCAAATTTCTACACCCATCCTCATGGCATAAAAGTAATGCTTGAAAACGGTATTGTAGGTAGAGTTAAAGAAATTATGAATTAAAATTTACTGAAATAGTTTTTATTGACAAGTTATACCCTTTATTATATTATAGGGTTGTTCTTGTACAATAAAAGTTAATATTGATAAATACAGATTGTGAGATATAATAAATTTCATTATAATGTATTTTCAACATCATGTATAATTTCGATAATTTGGTTCGGAAGTTTCTACCTGTAAACCTTAATTTACAGACTACAGGATGTTTATTGTGTGTAGTATGTGTTTTTACATACAAAAAACTCCTCATGTCAAATGGGGAGTTTTTTTTGTAGTGATTGAGATATAGGTTATGCTAGATTTTTATTGTGTTTGTATATGCATGATGCTATATGAGCAAATGCATAAAAATAAAATAAAAAATATGGGGGTAGACGATGAAAAAGATTTTGGTAAGCTTATTGGTTGTATGTATGATTTTTGGTGTGACTGGATGCGGTAGTTCAGAGAATGCAGCAGGAGAAGCGAATGCGTCGGTTAAGGTTGCACTGGCATTAACCGGGCCCGCTAATGATGGTGGCTGGAATGCGGTTGCTTATGAAGGACTTAAGGTTGTAGAAGAAGAATTTGGTGCAGAAATTTCATACACAGAAAATGTACAAGCTACGGATATGGAAGCGGTATTTACGGATTATGCTGCTCAAGGGTATGATGTGGTTATCGGTCATGGGTTCCAGTTTGGTGATCCTGCTTTAAAAGTTGGAGAAAAATATCCTGATACTAAGTTTGTTTGTATAGAAGCGACAGCTGAGGGAGAAAATGTTGCTTCGTATGCTATGAAATGTAAAGAAGGATCATATCTGATGGGGGTTCTTGCAGCGAGCATGTCAAAAACAGGCAGCATCGGAATGGTATCAGGATTGGAAGGGCCTTCCCTTATTAAAATTGTAGAAGGTTATAAGATTGGTGCGCGTGAAGTGAATCCAGATATAAAAATTGCTCAAGCTTATACAGGTTCTTTTACTGATATTGCAAAAGCAAAGGAAGCCGCGATGGCTATGATTAATGGTGGTGCTGATGTTCTATCACATTGTGCCAATCAGGCAGGTATGGGTGTTATTAAGGCCGCTGAGGAAAACGGTCTTTTAGCAACAGGCGATTCTTATGACCAGAACGTTATATCTGAAAACACAGTTATGTGTAGCACGGTTTATAATGTGCCAATATTGATTAGGGCAGCTGTAAAGGATGTCATTGATGGTACATTTGAAGGCGGTATACATGAGTTGGGTATGAAGGAAGGGGTTATTGATATTGCGCCCTACAATGGCTTTGAAGATAAAATACCTGCTGAAGTAAAGGATAAAATTGCTGACCTTAAATCTAAAATTATTAGTGGTGAAGTGGTTGTTCCAGATGTTGTAGAAATAACCAACTAAGTCATGCATTGTATTAAGGAACAAAATAGGAGGAATGCTATTCCTCCTATTTTACTTTTTTATCAAATGACAACGTATAGGTGTATATAAAAAACTTGGCTTGAGCTGCAGTCTGAAGGTTGCAGTTTTAGCCGAGTTTTCTAATGTGAAATGATTTGGGAGGTATAAGCAGATGGCTTTTTTAAAAATGGAAGGGGTCTCCAAGTTCTTTCCAGGTGTAATCGCCAACAAAAATGTATCATTAGAAGTAGACCAAGGTGAAATACTTGCTTTGCTTGGTGAAAACGGGGCGGGTAAAACCACACTGATGAATATTCTATATGGCCTATATTCTGCAGATGAAGGCGAAATATATATTAATGATAAAAAGGTATTCTTTTCTTCTCCCAGAAAGGCGATTAAAGCAGGGATTGGGATGGTTCATCAACACTTCATGTTGGTTCAGACGCTGACCGTGCTGCAAAATATCATATTAGGCTTAAAGCCAAAGGGGTATCCTTTCATTGACTATAAAAAAATTACCAACCAAATTAAACTGCTTTCAAATAAATATGGATTGGCGATTGACGTTTATAAGAGGATTTCCGAGCTTTCGGTGGGGGAGCAGCAAAGGGTGGAAATATTAAAATCACTTTACAGAGAGGCAAAGCTTTTGATTTTTGATGAACCCACAGCTGTGCTGACCCCACAGGAAACAGATGAGTTCTTTGATATTTTACAAAAATTAAAAGAAGAAGGTCATGCAATTATTATTATAACGCATCGAATGTCTGAAATTATGCAGGTCAGTGATCGAGTCACCATTTTGCGTGATGGTAAGAATGTGGTTTCACTAAAAACCAATGAAACCAATCCTCATGAATTATCACTTTACATGATTGGTCGAGAACTAAAAGATGATACGACAAAAAATGACGTTAAGACAAAAGGAGAGCTTTTACTTAGTATTAAGAATGTAACACTGAAAGAGAAATCTGAAACAAAGCTTAATCATATTAACCTTAATATTCACAGAGGAGAAATAATAGGTATTGCAGGCGTGGATGGAAATGGACAAAATGAGTTGGCTAATATAATTGCCGGTATTAGAAAATGTGATGATGGAGAAATTGTTTTTAGTGGTGAAAGCATCAATAAAAGAACCGTCTTAGAGCGTTTTAATCGAGGTATAGCGTATGTACCTGATGATCGCCATAAAGATGGATTGGTGATGGATCTTGACGTATCACACAATTTGATGATGCGTTCTTATAAAAAAGAGCCATTTTCAAAGCATTTAGTTCTTAATAGACAATCGATCATAAAAATGGCAGATAACGCCATTAAAACATATAGCATAAAAACACCAAATACGACAACAGACGTAAAACTCCTATCGGGTGGAAATCAACAAAAGGTTATACTGGCCCGTGAATTATATGAAAATCCTGAACTAATTGTTGTTTCCCAACCTACGAGAGGGCTTGATATTGGGGCAACAGAAAATGTAAGGATGCTTCTTTCAGAGATGAGAAATAGTAATAAGAGTGTTCTGTTGATATCCGCAGATCTAGAAGAAGTGCTGATTTTGTCTGATCAGATCGCTGTCATGTTCGGAGGGCAAATTGTGGGTATTATGAATAATGATGAAAATTTAGATATGCAAAAGCTGGGAGCCTTGATGGGAGGACATTTAGATCAACCTTCAGACGTACAGGAACAGGGGATCCTTATGGGATCGCATTTGAAGGAGGTGTCAAAACAAGGATGATAAAAAATCATGCTAAAATTAAAAATAATATGCTAAACATACTGGTTATTATTTCGATCGTATTGATTGTTGCGACACTTTTGGTTATGGCAGCTAATAAAAGCCCCATAAAAGCTTATCAAGCATTTTTGTTCGGAATTTTTGGAACGCTCAACGGGTTTGTTGAAATTTTTGTAAAATCAACACCATTAATTTTTGCCGGTCTTGGAATAGCTGTGGCCTTTAAAAGCGGTTTTTTTAATATCGGGGCAGAAGGGCAGCTATATATGGGCGCGATTGGTGCTGCGGCAACATCCATATTTTTAACGGGGGTACCCGGTCCTTTAAGATTAATTCTTTCAATCATAGTTGCCTTTGTTTTTGGAGGATTATGGGCTTTGATACCGGGAATCTTAAAAGTAAAGTTTAATATATCAGAAATCATAACGACGATCATGTTTAACTATATTGCCATTAATATAACGGCTTTGGTTGTTAGAGGGGTGCTTAAAGAACCCGGGGAATATCTTCCTCAATCTCCCATGATTGAAAAAGCTGCCAGATTACCTGAATTACTTCCACCGACAAGATTGCATGCTGGATTTCTTATTGCACTACTTATGGTATTTTTTATGTGGTTTATCATGCATAAAACGACGATTGGTTATGAACTCCACGTGGTAGGTCTTAACAAAAATGCTGCAAAATGTACGGGTATTTCTGTTATGAAAAATATCATTATATCCGCCTTTTTGAGTGGAGGGCTCGCCGGGTTGGCGGGTATGGGAGAAGTACTGGGGATACAATTCAGATTACTTGACGGTATTTCGGGTGGAAATGGATATACGGCTATATTGGTTGCGCTTTTGGGTTTTAACCATCCAATTGGTGTATTGGTTTCTGCCATTGGTTTTGCTGCATTGCAGGTGGGTTCAAATACCATGCAAAGACAGTTAGGCATACCAGCTTCCATTATTCTCATTATTTTAGGGTTGGTCGTATTATTAATACTGGCAAAAGACATGTTTTTTAAAGAGAGAAAGATAACCATTAATACTGTCAAAGAGGGGGGCGAATAAAAATGTTGGAACAGATGTTTACGGTGGCATTTTTGACGACTTTTTTGACATCAAGTGTTAGAATGGCTGTGCCCCTTATTTTTGCTGGCTTAGGCGAAACCTTTTCAGAAAAAGCGGGAATACTGAATATCGGGGTTGAGGCCATCATGCTTTCCGGGGCATTTTTTAGTTTTGCAGCCACCTATGTGACGGGGAACTTATGGCTTGGGCTCATTGGTGGTATGATTGGTGGTATGATGGTTAGTTTGATTCATGCAGTATTTTCTATATGTTTGCGTAAAGATCAAACGGTCACAGGCATTGCTTTGAATATGTTCATCTTGGGTGCAACGAGCTTTATGTTCAAGATTTTGGTGAACAACAATCCGGATTTTCCTCAAATTAGTACGTTTCATAAGATTGCGATACCAATGCTTTGTGATATACCCGTTATTGGGCCTGCTTTTTTTAATCAGGATATTATCGTGTATGCATCATATGTACTAATTATTTTAAGTACCCTATTTTTATATGGTACAACCTGGGGGTTGTCCCTGACAGCTGTTGGAGAACATCCGCGGGCAGCAGACACGGTGGGGATTAAGGTATATACTATACGTTATTTGGCAGCCATGATCAATGGTGTTTTGGGAGGATTAGGGGGTGCCTATTTAACGCTGGTGCAGCTTGGTGTGTTTATGGAAAATGTAACTTCAGGGCGCGGATATATCGCTTTAGCGGTTGTGATTTTCGGTAGACGCCATCCAATTGGTGTATTTTTGGCAGCGCTCCTCTTTGGTGCTGCAGATGCTTTCCAGTTTAGATTGCAGGCAATTGGTATACAATTGCCGTCACAGTATCTAACGATGTTGCCTTATGTTGTCACATTAGTTGTTCTATTGTTTTCCGCTAAGGGCAGCAGCGATCCGCAAAGTTTGGGAAAACCTTATATTGGTGATGCAAGATAAAACAATCAAATCAGTGGGGAGGTTTTAATATTGAAGAAACAGATATATATAAAAAATGCTTTTATTTTGACCATGGATAAGAATTCACAGGTTTATCAATCGGGTGAAGTTTTGATTGAAGATGATCAAATTGTTGCGGTGGGTCATATTGATCCGGCTCTTGTTAAGCCTGATGCTGAGATTGTAGATGCAACGGATAAAATTGTTATGCCCGGTTTGATTAATACGCATGTACATACCTCGCAGCAGTTGGGGAGAGGACTTGGAGATGATGTCAATCTTTTGACGTGGCTGCATGAAAGAATCTGGCCTTATGAAAGCAACATGACAGAAGAAGACTCCTATATTTCTACATTAATGTGTAATCTGGAACTCATAAAGTCCGGTGTTACATCTTTTGCAGAACCAGGTGGACAGTTTGTATCGGGTATGGCTAAAGCGGTGTCTCAAACCGGTATTAGAGGTATTCTGGCAAAATCGGTAATGGATTGTGGTGAAGGTTTACCAGAATTGTGGCAAAAGACGACACAGGAGGAACTTGAGGTTCAGGAAGCAGATATTAAAAGATTTCATAATACAGCAAATGGACGTGTTAAGGTATGGTTTGGGTTAAGAACCATTTTCAATGCAACAGATGATTTAATTATTAGAACTAAAGCGCTTGCCGATCAGTATGATGTTGGTGTGCATATGCATGTTGCAGAAATAAAAGAAGAGGTTGAATTTGTTAGGGAAACAAGGGGTGCAACAACGGTTCAGCATCTTGAAAACCTGGGCGTTTTAGATAAGAACTTCCTCGCCGTTCATACGGTTTGGCTGACGGATGAAGAAGTTGAGATTTTCAAAGACCGACAAGTCAAGGTATCTCATAATCCGGCGGCGGCGATGCGTGTCCTCGGATTTGCAAAAGTTCCCCATATGTTAAAAGAGGGTATCTGTGTTTCGATTGGTACAGACGGCGCACCCAGTAATAACCGAATGAATATGATTGATGAAATGTATCTGACATCTTTGATCCATAAGGGTTGGAGATTAGATCCTACAGTGGTTAAGGCTCAGGAGATTCTTACAATGGCAACTATAAATGGGGCACGAACCATATTGGATGAGGAAAATCAGGGGAGTTTGGAGCCAGGCAAAAAGGCAGATGTTATTATTATTAATCCTAATACAATCGATATGTTGCCGCTTCACGATACCATTGCAAATCTTGTGACTTCAATGCATAGTCATAACATTGAAAGTATGATATGTGATGGAAAGTGGATTATGAAAAACCGTAAGGTTTTGACAGTTGATGAAGACGCGATTATTGCAGAGGCAAAAGAACGGGCGAAATCAATTTATAAAAGAGCGGGCATTGTGCTTCCTGATAGATTTCCTACGGTATAGTACGTGAACATCTACTCTACACCTGTAAAATCAAAACTATAACATTTAAAAATGGTATGGGACTTACCCTGCCATTTTTTATTTAGTACGTATTTAGAGGGCAACTTGACTTCTAAAGGAAGAAGAATAAACAGGCTTCAATAACCAATAATATAAATAGTCAATTAATCCAAGCTCATCTCAATTTGTGAATAGGGATGCTCTTTAATATCTTGAAAGTTTTGAATATTTTAGTATAATTTAAGGTAAAACTAAATGAGGGAGGTATTTAAATTAATTAAAGCACGCTAAAATTAGTTTAAATAGAAATATATGGATAATCTAAGAGGATTTATTAGTTATTATAAACCCTATAAAAATTTGTTTTTTGCGGATATGTTTGCGGCATTAACTTTATCGGCAATAGATCTTGTGTTTCCGTTGTTTGTAAGGTTTCTCTTAAATGATGTCTATACTTTACCAGATGCCAGCAAAATCATTCGTTATATTCTCTACGTAGGAATTATATTATTTTTATTGTATGTTGTCAGGTATTTTTGCCAGTACTTTATAACCTCGTGGGGACATATCATGGGTGCTAAAATGGAAGCGGATATGAGAGAAGATATTTTTAATCATTTGCAAAAATTATCTTTTTCTTATTATGATGAAATGAATACAGGAAAATTGATGTCAAGAGTCGTTACAGATCTCTTTGATATATCAGAACTAGCCCATCATGGACCGGAAGATTTATTCATTTCAATTCTTAAAATAATGGGCGCTTTTATCATATTACTTAATATCAATGTTAGAATAACGCTTATTTTAATATTTTTTACACTTATTATGTTGTATTTTTCCTACTTTTATAATAAAAAAATGAAAAGTGTATTCAAAAAAAACAGAGAGAAAATAGCAAATGTTAATGCTCAAATACAGGATAGTCTTGCGGGGATAAGGGTCGTAAAATCTTTTGCTAATGAGGATATAGAAAGTGCTAAATTCAGTAAAGGGAATGAAGCGTTTTTAAAAACAAAAGAAGACAGCTATTTCATAATGGGAAGGTTTTTTAGCGGCAATAACTTTTTTCAAGGAATATTATATCTTTCTGTGATCCTTTCTGGCGGTCTGTTTATCAACGCAGGTACATTGATGGTATCTGATCTTATTGTTTATATCTTATATATCAACATTTTTTTAAATCCCATACAAAAGCTTATCAATTTCACAGAACAGTTTCAAAAAGGACTAACGGGTTTTGAAAGATTCTTAGAAATTATGAATACCATACCTGATATAAAAGACGAACCCAATGCGATAGAATTTACAAATCCCAAGGGCAATATTGTGTTTGAAAATGTTTCTTTTAGTTATAATGAAGCGCACAATGTTTTAAATCATATTAATATTAAAATTCCGTCAGGGAAAAAAGTGGCGCTGGTTGGGCCTTCCGGTGGCGGAAAAACGACGCTCTGCAGTCTCATACCAAGGTTTTATGAAATTAATGAGGGTATGGTGACCCTAGATGGAATAGATCTAAGACACATAAAACTAAAGTCTTTAAGAAGCGCGATTGGCATTGTTCAACAGGATGTTTATATGTTTTCCGGTTCAATAAAAGAAAATATTGCTTATGGAAAGCCGGAGGCATCTGATGATGAAATAATAGAAGCAGCTAAGAAAGCCAATATTCATGATTTTATCATTAAATTAACCGATGGATATGATAGTTATGTGGGCGAAAGAGGGGTTAAACTGTCAGGTGGACAAAAACAGCGGATATCCATTGCCAGAGTATTTTTGAAAAATCCGACCATATTAATTTTGGATGAAGCAACCTCTGCGTTAGATAATGAAAGTGAAAGATTTATCCAAAAGTCACTGGAAGAATTAGCAAAAAACAGAACGACTTTAATTATTGCGCATAGATTAAGTACCATTAGAAATGCAGATGAGATCATTGTCCTTACGGATGAGGGAATTAAAGAAACAGGAAATCATCGTGATCTTTTAGAGCAAAACGGTTTATATGCTTATTTTTATAATATGCAATTTGATAACGTTTAATATATCACAAGAACTGTCTCAGAAATATATTTTTTCAAAAAGTATTCAATAATCTTGAAAAAGGTTGTATAATCTAGTGAGTTAGATAAAAAATTGCACAACACATTGTGCAATTTTTTATTTTCAAAACTGAAAGGAGGATGTTATACAGATCGTTGTATAACAAATTAATAATTTGATTACAGTTGCAGGTTTAAGTTTAAGGTTCGTGGATAAAAAGTTATTTGAAGATGTCAATGTAAAATTTACGCCAGGAAATTGTTATGGGGTAATAGGTGCAAATGGTGCAGGTAAATCAACCTTTTTAAAGATATTATCTGGTGAGCTTCAGCCGAGTACAGGATCGGTATCTATAACACCAGGTGAAAGACTAGCGGTATTAAAACAAGATCACTTTGAATTTGATGATGTCATGGTTTTAAATACAGTTATTATGGGACATAAAAGAATTTTTGAAATAATGCAAGAAAAGGATGCACTTTATCAAAAAGAAGATTTTAGTGAGACAGATGGCATAAAGGCATCTGAATTAGAAGCAGAGTTTGCAGAATTAGAGGGTTGGGAAGCAGAAATAAATGCAGAAAAGTTATTAATGGGCTTAGGAATTAATAAGGATTTACATTTAAAAACAATGAAAGAGCTAAAAGGTAGTGAAAAAGTAAAAGTTTTATTAGCACAATCACTTTTTGGCAATCCAGATATTCTTTTACTAGATGAGCCTACAAATCATTTGGATTTTAAAGCAATCAGCTGGTTAGAAGAATTTCTATTAAACTATGAAAATACAGTTATTGTGGTATCACATGATCGGCATTTTCTAAATAAAGTCTGTACACATATGTTAGATATTGATTTTGGGAAAGCAAAATTATTTGTAGGTAACTATGATTTTTGGTATGAATCTAGCCAGTTAGCATTAAAATTAATGAAGGATCAGAACAAGAAAAAGGAAGAAAAGATTAAAGAACTTCAGACATTTATTGCCAGGTTTAGTTCGAATGCTTCAAAAGCGAAACAAGCGACTTCAAGAAAGAAAACATTAGATAAAATTACAGTAGATGATATTCAACCTTCATCAAGGCGATATCCTTTCGTGGGGTTTACACCAGAAAGAGAAGCGGGGAAAGATATTTTAACAGTAGATGGAATAAGTAAAACGATTGATGGGGTAAAAGTTTTAAATAATATTTCATTTACGGTAGGCAAGGGAGACAAAATTATTTTTCTTGGCAGAAATGAGATGGCAAAAACGGTTTTGTTTAAAATCTTAATGGGTGAAATAGAACCTGATCAGGGCACATTTAAGTGGGGTGTCACGACGTCTAGGTCCTATTTTGCAAAAGATAATGCAGACTATTTTACTGATATGGACTTAAACTTAGTAGACTGGTTAAGACAATATTCTGAAGAAAAATCAGAAACGTTTATCAGAGGGTTCTTAGGTAAAATGTTATTTTCTGGTGATGAGGCTTTGAAAATGGTAAATGTACTATCTGGGGGAGAAAAAGTAAGATGCATGTTTTCAAAATTAATGCTTTCTGGGGCAAATGTTATAATTCTTGATGAACCAACCAATCACTTGGATTTAGAATCTATTCAATCTGTTAACAATGGCCTAATTGCTTTTTCAGGTACGATGTTATTTTCATCTCATGACCATAAGTTTATTCAGACGATTGCAAATAGAGTCATTGAAATAACGCCAAATGGAGTTTTTGATAAATCAACTACATTTGATGAATTTTTTGAAAATGAAGCAACTCAAAAAGCAATCGATAAGCTGTATGAAAGCAAGTAGGGATGTTCTTGTTTGTTGAAAAACCACCCGTTTTTTAATTATTGAGAACCTGATCACAAGTAATAGGGATAATAGGTTATAATATAAATTAAGTTAAGGCACATTCAAAAAAATAACAAGTCAGTATGTTCGTATCTTTGGCTTGTTATTTTCTTTCATATGCCTAAAAGAATGTTATGTGATATAGGGAGTGGTTATCATATTATATGAAATTGAAGAAAACAAACAGGAACGTGCTATTTTAGTAGCCGTTGATCGTTATTTTTTGAAGGATGAATTTCCAGTCCATCAATCACTGGATGAATTAGAACGGTTGGCTGAAACGGCTGGCGCTAAAGTAATAGAACGTATTATTCAAAAAAGGGAGAAACCGCATCCCGCTACTTTTGTGGGAAAAGGTATGGTAGAAGAGATTGCTCAGAGAGCAGAAGAGTTAGAGGCGGATTTGGTTATTTTTGATGATGAATTATCAGGTGTGCAGATGAAGAATTTAGAGCATATGATTAAACAGCCTATTATTGATCGGACAACCCTTATTTTGGATATTTTTGCACAAAGGGCACAAACGCGAGAAGGTAAATTGCAAGTTGAACTTGCTCAGTTACAGTATCAATTATCACATTTAATTGGAACAGGGCAAACATTTTCACGGCAAGGGGGCGGGATTGGAACCCGTGGTCCTGGTGAGACGAAGTTAGAATTAAACCGGCGTCGAATAAGAGATCGGATGACGGATATTAAAGCGAGTCTGGAAACGGTGAGTAAACATCGTGTATTACAACGTGAAGGAAGAGGGACTCGTGTGCCTGTTGTGGCGATTGTGGGGTATACAAATGCAGGTAAATCCACGCTGCAGTATGAATTGGTTAAGCAATATGGTATGCAAACAGAGAGCCATAAAGAGGAGCGCAAAGGTGAAGATAAACTATTTGCTACAATAGATCCCATATTACGCCGTATTGAACTGCCAGGGGGTTATCCAATTGACATTAGTGATACGGTTGGCTTTATACAAAAAATTCCTCACCAACTGATTTCAGCTTTTCAAGCTACGTTAGAGGAAGTAAAAACGGCTGATGCTATACTACATGTGGTAGACACTGGTTATGATGATTTTGAAAGACAAATTGCCGTTGTGGAGAGCGTTATTAATAAGTTAGGGATGAATGACAAATCTCAAATTCTAGTTTTAAATAAGGTTGATTGTTATCAAGGGACTTTACCGGTTATTACATCTTCTGAGTATCCTTCTGTAGAAGTGATTGCAAGAACGGGACATGGATTTGAAAAGTTAATGGAGTTAATGCTGCAGCATTTTATTCCGGGGCGATATCGCATTTTGCTGGGTATTCCTTATGATCATAGTAAATGGTTGACAAAGATTTACGAAGACGGACAGGTCTTTCAATTAGAGTATAAAGATGAATATATTTTGGTTGACGCGGAGTTAGATGGTATATTATATGCCAAACTTAATAGGTTTGAAATAAAATAAGCGCATATTAAGGCACATTTGGAGCGTAATTAATGGAATATAAAAAGATATTAACCAATAGATTAGGTATTTTTCTCGTTGCGGTACTCAGTTGTACATTATGGGGGAGTGCATTTCCCGTATTAAAGATTAGTTTTACGGAAATGCAGTTGATACCCGCCAATGCACTTGATAAAACTGTTTTTGCCGGAATGCGTTTTTTGTTAGCTTCTTGTTTTATTTTTATTTTCTGTAAGGTTTTCTTAAGAGTAAGACTTATCAATCATAGTATTAAAAATAAAATTGGATTTAAGGTGATTTTGCTGGGCCTATTTCAAACCAGCCTATTATACTACTTTTTCTATAATGGGTTGGCTTATACAACGGGTATGAAAGGAGCGGTACTTTCTTCAATAGGAAGCTTTTTTGTGGTTATTTTTGCGCATTTCTTGTATAGAAATGACCGGATGAACTATAAAAAAGGGTTAGGTCTGCTCTTGGGTTTTGCTGGTATTTTATTTGTTAATTGGGGAAAAGAATTTTCATGGGTATTTTCTTTTCGAGGTGAGGGCTATATGATTATTTCCGGATTGGTTAGTGCAGTGGGCACATTGCTGGCCAAGGAGCTTTCAAAAGAATCACATCCATTTTTAATAACAGCTTGGCAAATGTTTATAGGTTCGTTATTTTTACTGTTATTTGGCTGGTCAAGAGTGACCGCAGTTATAATGAAATTCACCCCATTAACGGTCATTCTTTTTATCTATGCTGCATTTTTATCAGCAACTGCATTTTCTCTTTGGTATGCGCTTTTGAAGTACAATAAGGCGGGAGAAGTAACGCTTTATAAATTTTTAATACCTGTATCAGGTACCATTCTATCAACGTTGTTTATTCCTGGAGAAAAACTGACCCTGTCTATGTTTGTGGGGTTATTATTTGTATCTATGGGGATTTTAATGATTAATTTAGTACCAGGGATAACCCGCAATTCATCGGATTAGATTATATTAAAAATAATAAGATAAAAGTTATAGAGAACCATTACGTAATGGTTCTCTATAACTTTTATATTTTTCTTGTATAAAAGCACATATAAAGCACATATAGAGTACACTGAAAGTACATACACATCTAAAGGATATAGTTAGTTTGCAAAGTGGAATAGGCTAGCGTTTTATTTTAGTTCACCTAAAGCAAAATTTTTTAAGCAGAAAAACTTTATAGATGCAAAAATGATTATTTATTGATAAAAAAGCAATATATTGATATAATTTACTCATTAACTAAGAATTTCATAAGGAGGTACCCTATGTCAATAAAATATCGTTTAATTACTAGAAGTGATTTTGATGGGTTAGTATGTGCTGTATTATTGAAGGAACTTGATTTGATAGATGATATAAAATTTGTTCATCCGAAAGATATGCAAGATGGAATTATTGAAGTTACCGATAAAGATATTACCACTAATTTACCATATGTTGAAGGTGTTCATTTAGCATTTGATCACCATTTAAGTGAAACAATTAGATTGAAAGGGAAAAAAGAAAATCATATTATTGATCCTGATGCACCATCTGCTGCGAGGGTGGTTTATGAACATTTTGGAGGAAAAGGAAAATTTATCAATGTATCTGAAGAAATGATGGAAGCAGTTGATAAATCTGATTCTGCTCAGTTTACTAAAGCGGATGTTCTTAATCCTAAGGGTTGGGAACTATTAAATTTTATGATGGATGCTCGAACAGGTTTAGGTAGATTTAGAAACTTTAGAATTTCAAATTATGATCTCATGATGGATTTAATTGACTACTGTAAAGATCATACAATTGAAGAAATATTGCAGCTTTCTGATGTAAAAGAACGCGTTGATTTGTATTTTTCATATCAGGATCAATTTAATGAGCAAATAAAGAACAATGTGAGTGTTTATGATAATGTCTTAGTTGTTAATTTAAAAGAGGAAGCGCTTATGTATCCAGGAAATAGGTTTATTAAATATGCGCTTTATCCTGAAACGAATATTTCTATTCAAGTCATTTGGGGATTAAAAAAACAAAACACCGTGTTTACAGTTGGAAAGTCAATATTTAATAAAACTTCTAACGTAAATATAGGTGAGTTAATGCTTGAGTATGGTGGTGGTGGTCATAAAAATGCCGGAACATGCCAGATTGATAATACTCAAGCCGATGATACTTTAAAAGAGATTATTGAAAAATTAAAAGACAACTAAAAAAAGTTAATAAAAAAATGCCTAATGTTTGCAAACATTAGGCATTTTTTTATTAACTTAGAAATTATTTTTACATATGACTCAGTAAATGAATAAAAATGACATTAGTTTGGGTTTAAGTTATTTGACAATCAACATAGTCAATGGCTATTTCTAAAGCGTCAATCATCGCAATTTTTTCATTATTTTCGTTGGTACAGGCAACTTGTTTTACTAAGTTTTCTTCACAAAATATTTCCCAACCAGTTGAAGTGTTGCCCCAAAACACCTTATAACCTTCTTTTTGATAACCTAGATATTTGTCACCATATTTCATAGAACACGCCTCCATATTATATATATATATTTATTTATTAAAAGTTGCCATAAATAATAAACTTTCACATCTTTATATATTTTAGTTAATAGGCATAATGATCAAATTAACTAAATGAATGCTTATTTTTCACCTATTAATTTTATCATATAATATCCTTTAATTAAATAATAATGAACTTTTTAATTATATTATTTGCTGTTTTATAAATTGATATCTTTATTATAACCTAGTAAAATAATGATTATAATTTTTTGTACCATGTGGAAATATTTATAAAAAATAGATTTTTTTTGTTGACCGCATTTTTATTTTATTTATAAATGCGCTTGCATATATTTTAAAGGATAAGTATACTAAAATAGTAAAAGGTTTAGCATTGCTAAACAACGAGCTTAATATACGGGGATATTATAATGAGGTGTGAGAGATGAATATTGGAAATAAGATTAAGCAATTAAGGATAAGGCATTCTTTAACCCAAGAGGAGTTAGCTAATAGAAGTGAACTTTCTAAAGGTTTTATTTCTCAGGTTGAAAGGAATTTAACATCCCCTTCGATCGCAACATTAGTTGATATTTTAGAAAGTCTTGGTACTAACCTTCAGAATTTCTTCAATGACCGAGAAGAAGAAAAGATTGTTTTTACACAAGATGATGTCTTTATAAAACAAGACTCTGAAAATCAGTATGAATTAAGGTGGCTCGTTTCCAATTCGCAAAAAAACGCTATGGAACCTATTTTATTAATATTGGAGCCAGGTGGTTGTTATAAAGAAGATGATCCTCATGAGGGAGAAGAGTTTGGCTATGTCATTTGTGGAAGTATTTATGTGCATATTGGAAATAGGAAGTTGAAAGCAAAAAAAGGGGATTCCTTTTATTACAAAGCGAATGCGAATCATAATATTTCAAATGCGGGTAAAGGTAAAGCATTCATACTATGGATTAGTACACCACCTAATTTTTAATAAGGATTATAGAAAAATAACTATATTAAATTCAATAATCAAAGAGTCAATGAAAAGAGTCGCGGAGAAGAAGCTACCGCGATTCTTTAATATATTATGAACGGTGTATAAAATTTAGTATAAATTAGCTTAGATTGTTTGATGCTATTAAAAAATAGAAAAACTAAAGGGTGAATGGTATGAAAGAATATAGCATATTTGATATTATCGGGCCAGTGATGATTGGCCCTTCCAGTTCTCACACTGCAGGGGCAGCACGGATTGGGTATATGGCGAGAAAAATTGCGGGAGAAGAAATCAGGGAAGCAATTTTTTATTTGCATGGGTCGTTTGCCAAAACGTATCAGGGCCATGGAACGGATCGAGCTTTACTGGCAGGTGTTATGGGTATGTTGCCTCATGATGAGAGAATTAGAAATGCTTTTGAGATTGCAGAACAAAGACAAATAGTCTATGGATTTGAACAGCAAAATTTGGGGGAAGTACATCCTAATACCGTAAACATTGTAATGAAAACAGTTTCTGGTGTTGAATGGCAGGTGATAGGCTCTTCTATTGGCGGCGGGAAAGTGAGAATCACCCAGATCAATGGGATGGACGTTGCGTTTGAGGGAGAGTATACAACCCTTATTACTTATCATGAGGATTATCCGGGTGTTGTAGCCAATATTACAGCCGTTCTTGCAAAATACGAAGTGAATATTGCTTTTATGAAATTGTTTCGGGAGGCCAAGGCTTCGAAAGCTGTACTCATAGTAGAAACGGATGAAACGATTCAGGATATGGCGGTTAAGGAAATGACAGCGAATGAATATATTCTAAATGCGATGGTACTTGAACCCATCTAAGAAATTGAAAGTGATTTAATGAAAGGAGTATCTAAATGATGCAATTAATGACGGGACAGGATCTGCTAGAAATTTGTCAGCAATACGATATGCACATATATGATGTTGCGCTCCAATATGAAAAAAGTAAATCAGGAAAAACAAAAGCAGAAATCATTGGGGTTATGCGAAACCATTTACAAGTTATGGGAGAAAGCATTGAAAGCGGATTGAATACAGAACAAGAAAAGCTACAAGGGAAAATGATTGGCGGAGAAGCACGGAAACTACGGGAAAGGTATGAAAGGATAAACCCGGTCTGTGGATTGACAATGGCTCGGGCAATGAGCTTTGCTTTAAGTTGTCTTGAAGTCAATGCTTCTATGGGCAGGATTGTGGCATCACCAACAGCCGGATCCTGTGGTGTATTGCCAGGAGTTTTATTCAGTATAAAAGAAACCCATCAAGTTACTGACGAACAAATGGTTCAGGGTCTTTTAACGGCGAGCGCGGTAGGAATTGTCATTGCTAAGAATGCTTGTTTATCAGGAGCAGAAGGTGGATGTCAGGCTGAAATTGGCTCCGCAGCCGCTATGGCTGCAGCTGCAATCGTGGAGATACAAGGGGGAACACCGGGTCAGGCGCTTCATGGGGCAGCTATTGCCTTAAAGAATTTAATGGGTCTGATTTGTGATCCCGTTGCAGGGTTGGTAGAAGCGCCTTGTTCTAAACGCAATGCGATTGGAACGGCAAATGCATTGATTTCTGCTGAAATGGCCCTGGCAGGCATTGAAAGTATCATCCCTTTTGATGAAGTGGTGCATGCAATGTACGAGGTAGGGAGAACGATGCCTTGTGCCTTGCGTGAAACGGCAGAAGGCGGTATAGCAGCGACGCCAACAGGAAAAAAACTTAAGAAAGAGATTCAGTCTTAATGATAAGAGAATAAAAATACCTGAAGATGTAAAAAAACCTTCAGGTATTTTTATTCTCTTAAAGGAAAATATTACTATTTAGTAGAATGTTTTATCAAATGGTAACGTTTTTATTACTTTTCCGTTATTATTAATGTTATGTCTATTAAAAAATTTCACGATACATTGAGAGGATGATTGGCAATGATAAAATCAAAAAAAATTATATTATTATTAGTAATGGGGGTGCTTTTTCTTTCTTCATCTATGTTTTCAATCGCTAAAGCAAATGACCATGTAAACATTAAGAATGACGATCTCGAATACGTTATGCAAGAAGCAGCAAATGAAGCAGGAGATTTTCCGGTTGCCGTTATAGATGTAACCACTACAGAAGAAAAATATATAAGGTCAGGACAGACCTTTGCTGTGAAGTTAGAGGAAAATGCAACAACGGGTTATATATGGCATTATACCATTGATAATCAGGGGATTATCAATTTTTTAGATGATGGTTCAGAAATTATTAATCCTCAATTAATTGGTGGTCCATCTGTTCATTACTGGAATTTTAAGGCCAAGAAAGAAGGGACGACAACCCTGACATTTAGTTTATATAGAGACTTTGAAGGTGCAGAAGTAACGCTGGAAACCCATCAATATTCAATAACGGTTATCCCAGAAGATACGGAAATAAAGCATGATGTTGATCATGATCCAGATAAAATTGGCATTACGAATTATAAAAAAGTAAGTGATGATATCTCCAATCATGTTGTATTAAGTGGGTGGGTACGAAACCATTATAGTACGAAGGGGATTTATTATAAAAACGTAGATGACAAAGATTATGTTTTAATTGCTGCAGGGGAATGTAGCACCGCTGGATATTCTATCATTGTCAATGAACTGTTTTCATATGATGATCCATATAACAAAAAGGTATTATATGTGGATTCAGAAGTTCAATCACCTGAGCGAGACCAAATGGTAGCTCAAGTCATCACATATCCCTATACGTTACTGGAACTTAATACGGATTATAAATTTGAAAAGGTAGAACCAATAACAAATAAAAAAGATATCAATGTATTTGTAAACCATAACGCGGTACAAATGGATGTAAAACCGATTATTGAAAAGGGAAGAACATTGGTTCCATTCAGAGCAATATTTGAAGCTTTAGGAACAGAGGTTACGTGGGATGATGTTACAAAGACCGTTACGGCAATTAAAAATGAGACCCGGATAAGCTTTGAAATTGGAAGCTGTACAGCAGTAGTCAATGGGAACGAAGTTACTATTGATGTACCTGCTAAAATAGTAGAAAGCAGGACATTGGTTCCGATAAGATTTATTTCTGAATCTTTGGGGTATAAAGTAGATTGGGATAATATGATTCGCAATATTTGGATAAAAGATCAGCAAAAAGCATTTATTTCTCAAAAAGGAATGATTAAAAGCATTGAATATGGAAAAGACGGGATGATTGTTTATTTAGAAAATGAAAATCCTAGCGAAAATGAATATGATAAAATATATATTACCATTAATGTAACGACTGAAATTTTAGGGGGTAAATATGAGGATATAAAAGAAGGAATTGAAATTTAAGCCTATTTTTCATTTGTTAATGAATCTTATCCGTCACAAGCGAGGGCAAATCAGATTGTGATTCATGAATAAAGCAACGATGTATCCGTATTTATTTAAAAAGTAGTGATAAAAGATGCTAATCTAAAAAGTTAGCATCTTTTATCTTTTGCCTTGAGTCTTCAGCCCAGGCTCACTTTCTACTTTCAGCGACCAAAGGGATTGGTTTTTTCCTAATGAATGATTACCATTTATTATGTTATTTTGTAACTATTTTGTAATGCTCTATCGTGTAATGTTTGATAAACTTATTTTAAAAGCAGCTAATATATTTCAAGATTGCTTAGAAAGGATGTCGTTTGATGAAGACTCTAAGATTACAGGTTATCCCAATGATGTTGTTAGGTATACTTCTTATAACGGGATGTGCTTCTAAACAAGCCATGCAATATGGACAACAAGAACAAAATAACGAAACAGAGCAAGGGTTAACAGCCCAACTAGAGGAAATTGATTATCAAAAAGTGCAGCCTAACGAAGCAGGTGAAATACTGGTTGTAATGTATCATGGACTGGCAAAAAGTAATGCTTCGAGTATCTATCAGCGAACCGCAGAAGGGTTTAAGAAAGATTTACAATACATGTATGAGCATGGCTATTGCCCTGTTACTATGAAAGATTATATGAATAACAGTATAGACATTGCTCCGGGATATACACCCATTGTATTAACGTTTGATGATGGACTGAGTACAACCTTTTCATTGATAGAAGAAGATGGTGAATTGAAGCCGGAACAAGATTGTCTGGTAGACATTATGAATCAATTTGCAAAAGTGCACCCCGACTTTGGTAAGGCCGCAACATTTTTTATTAATGCCAATCCGTTTAAATATGATATTATAAAAAATGGTAGAGGGCTAGGGACGTTAAAACAAAGATTAGAATATTTGTTGCAAAATGGTTATGAAATTGGTAATCATACCTATTCTCATGCTCGGTTGGATAAATTGAGAGAGGAGAAGATTGAAGAAGAAATTGGCAAAGTCAATGAGATGGTTCAAGATGTTTTTACGGAAACATCGCTGGTTTATTTTGCATATCCTTTTGGTGTTCGACCTCATGAAGGGTTAAGAGGCGTGGTTGAAAAAGGTGTATATAATGGAAAGCCTTATCAGCATAGAGTGATCCTCAGGGAGGCACCTAGAAAACCTTATTTTGTTTCGCCAATACATAAAGATTTTCAACCATTAAACGTACCTCGCGTTTGTGGGACGGAAGGAAATACGATGGACTTATGGTGGTATTTTAAACAATATGAACTGCATCCGGAACGCCGGTATATTTCCGATGGGAATCCAAAGCGTATTTCGGTTCCTAAAGGCTATGAGGAAATGATCAATAGTGAAAAATTAGGGGATAAGGCGTTATATGTATATGAATGATTATAAGGGGGATGTGTTATGCATAAAAAGATAGCATTATTGAGTATCTTAATTTTGGCTTGTACCTATTGGGGGTTATATTATCATAAGGATAAAATATATATTGGCTCGTTGTATATCAGGAATTTATGGAACGAACTAACAGATGATCGTTTAAATCATGAATTAGAGGGGATAGAGGAAAGTGATGTTAATCAATGTCATCTGGATATTCCTAAAGTAGAAGTTGATCACGATCAAGATGAGGATGGTATCAAAGATTTAGACGATATTTTAGAGGGAGCGAGAAAAGGCGCTGTAAATAAACCCCGTTATCATAGCGCTTATTATTCAGGTGGATATCCTCCTGATGATGAAGGGGTGTGTACAGATGTGATCTGGCGTTCATTAAAAAATGGCGGCTATAATCTGAAGGATATGATAGATAAAGATATTAAGGTGCATACGGGAGATTATCCACGGGTAGATGGTAAACCAGACCCTAATATTGATTTTCGCCGTGTGCCTAATTTAATTTCATTTTTTGATAAGTATGCCACATCATTAACCACTGATATTATTCCTAATGATAGTGACAATTTAAAAGAATGGCAGGGTGGCGATATCGTGGTATTTGGGGCGCCTGTCAATCATGTTGCTATTGTATCTGATGTAAGAAGAAGCGATGGTGTACCCTATATGGTTCATAACGGCGGGCCTCATACCACAGAGCAGGATGCATTATTGTACTGGCATGAAAATATTTCGAATATTGTCAGGCATTATCGGTTTCCTAAACAATAGATTGATGTCAGTTAAATTAAAGTTGTTAGGCTTATGGAAAAAAATAACAATTTATGGATATTTTATATCAGAAAAAGAAACAGGTTCCGTTGATAGTTAGCTCTATCAGAGGAACCTGTTGATGTAGTATGATGCAAAATAGACGAGCATACTGATTTGCTATTTTTTTGAATATGCCTTACCTTAAATATAGGAATATGCCTTCAAAGTGCATGATGCTTCCTCCTAATACAAAAGCATGCCATATAGCATGATTATATGGGATTTTTTTAATCATATAAAAAATGACACCAATCGTATAAAATAAGCCGCCTGCTAATATCCACATTAAAAAACCTATAGGCACTATTTGAAGCATTGGTTTTATTGCAATTACAAGAAGCCAACCCATGGCGATATAGAGTCCTACTGAAATAACATTATATCTTTCTAACTTGTTCTTAGCAAATATTTTGAAAAGTATTCCTGCAATAGCCATCGTCCATACAGCTGTCAATAGGCTAAACCCCCATATTCCTTTCATACAAAGCAAAGTAATAGGTGTGTATGTACCTGCAATACATAAATAGATAGAAGAGTGATCCATTATCCTGAATATTTTTTTGAGTTTTTCACGTCTAAAGCTATGGTATAGCGTTGAAGCTAAGTATAGACAGATAGAACAAACACCATAAACACTAAAACTGACAATTTTAACAGGACTTTTATTCCAAATAGCATAAACTAAGAGAATGGTTAAAGTTACAATACTAAATAAAACGCCAACCCCATGTGTGATGCTATTCGCAATTTCTTCTTTTAACGAATATCTACTTATCAAAGGCTTTTCGATTTTTGAAGAAATATCTATGGTTTTCATTTTGCGCCTCCTATTTATTGGTTGTTTTAATTATAGTACATTTTTATATAAAATAAAATGGTTACTCTTTATGAGTATGTTAAATTTTTAATAAAATTAATAATTAATATAAAATATCTTATAAAAAGTATATTGAGGTTCACAGTCACGATAAGGTGGCTGTGAACCTTTGTAGCTTCTCCATCTTAAGCATCAATATTCAGCGAAGTTGGACGAGTTTACTAATGATTTTAATCTTTTAATTGTCAATTGTGCATTGTAAATTGTCAATTAAAAAAAGGATTAAGCCGTTTTTTAGCTGCTTACCATGGTTCCTCCATTAACATGTAGGATTTGCCCGGTCATATAAGATGCATCATCGGACGCCAGAAATACGTAACTGGGGGCCAGTTCTGCCGGCTGTCCTGCTCGTCCCATTGGTGTATTGTTGCCGAATGTGGCAACATGCTGTGACGAGAAGCTTGATGGAATCAGTGGGGTCCAAATTGGGCCTGGGGCTACCCCGTTGACGCGAATGCCTTTACCTGCTAGAGATTGAGATAAGGAGCGGGTAAAGGAGACGATGGCACCTTTGGTAGAAGCATAATCAATTAATTGTTCATGGCCTTCATAAGCCGTCACAGAAGTGGTATTGATGATACAACTTCCTTTTTTCAAATGGGGTAATGCAGCTTTACTAAGATAAAAGAAAGAAAAAATATTGGTACGAAACGTTTTTTCCAACTGTGCCGCCGTAATAGCTTCAATACTGTTTTGGGTATATTGCACAGCAGCATTGTTGACGAGAATATCAAGGTGGTTAAAGGTTGCTATTGTTTGGGCTATAATTTGGTGACAGAATGATTCCTCACTTATATCTCCTGAGAGCAGAAGGCATTTGCGCCCAATTTGTTCAATGCGTAGCTTGGTTTCCTGGGCATCATCATGTTCATCAAAATAAGGGATGACAAGATCAGCACCTTCTTTAGCAAAAGCAATGGCCGCTGCTCGGCCAATACCGCTGTCTCCACCGGTTATGATGGCTATCTTATTTAAAAGTTTACCACTACCGCAATAGTTCAGGTTTTCTGAAACGGGACGCGGGTCCATGATAGATTCTATACCGGGATGCTGTTCCTGATGCTGTGGGGGAAAATTCATTGGATACAATATTTACACCTCTTTCATGAGTTATATGCTTTATTAAAAGTATGGCGAATTTTTAAAGGAATCATGCATATATACAATTTTTAGGGGAAAGGGGTTAATAATTAACAGTTGACAATTAACAATTGACAGTTAAAAGATTAAAGATAAAAGATTAAAGATAAAAGATTAAAGATAAAAGATTAAAGATAAAAGATTGCCAAAGGCTGAAAGCTCAAAGCGTAAGGCAAAAGATAAAAGAAGGATGATAGAGGAAAGAACGCAGCCTTCAGTCAATATGAATGTTAATATTTTGTGGTAAAGCAGGAAGATATTGAAACAAGTGAGAAATAAATATATGTCATGCAATAAAGAAATTACATTGCAAGTTTGCAGGAAAAGCGAAGGAAAGATGGGGATATTCCACGAGGCACGAGTGGTGTGTCCCCATGTTGCCAGAGCAATTCTAGGTGTAAAAACTTTAATGTAATTTATATATAAAGCACCTTAATATTTTTTAAGCAATAAATAATGGTTACTTAGGAGGCGTATTAATGAAAAAAAACTTCTGTAAACTCAATTGGCTGGTTGTAGGATTATTAATCATTATTTTTTCAAGTTTTACATTTGCTTTTGCAGGTTCTGTGAGTGATTCTGAATGTTATGTTGTAAAAAAAGATGATGTATTGTGGCGGGTTGGTCGTGATTTCGGTCTGTCCTGGCAGGAACTCGCAGAAAGTAATGGTATAAACAACCCCAATCTTATTTTTCCGGGGCAAAAAATTCATATTCCAACCTTAAAAGCCATTGATATATGGACGACGAATGATTTCCATGGTGCTTTAGAAGGCGGCAGGGAAGCAGGCGCTGGAAAATTGGCAACGTATGTTGATTATTACAGAGGACAGAATCCCGCAGGATCACTTGTTTTAGATGCAGGGGATGTGTTTCAAGGGACATCTCTTTCTAACTTGCATAGAGGAAAGCCAGTAGTGGAGATGATGAACTCGATCGGGTATGATGTTATGACGTTAGGAAATCATGAATTTGACTGGGGGATTGAAACCATTTTACAGTCATTAGAGCAGGCTCAATTTGAAGTGGTTTCTGCTAACATTTACGAAGATGATCAGCCTGTAGAGTGGATCAAGCCGTATACGGTTATTGAAAGAAAAGGTTTGAAAATCGCAGTTATTGGCCTAACAACGCCAGAAACAGCTATTACAACCAGTATGGAATATGTCAAGGATTATAAATTTAAAGATCCGTTAGAGATTACAAATCAGTTGGTTCCGGAAATCAAAGCCAAAGGAATTGATTTGATTATTGTACTCGGTCATATTCCTGGTGAGCAGGATTTGCAAACCAAACATATTAGCGGTCAACTAGCTGAACTAGCCCAAAATGTTCAAGGGGTAGATGGTGTAATCGGCGGGCATAGCCATAATTCGGTAGCGGGTATAGTCAATGATATTCCAGTCATTGAAGCGTATAAAAATGGACGGATGCTGGGGCATATTGCTTTAGTTTACAACACGATAAAGCAGGAAGTTGTAGAACAAGATGCTGAGCTCATCGAAGTACGCAAAGGGGATCTCTCTGTTGTGCCAGATGGAGAAGTACAAGCCATGGTTCAACGGTATAAGCAGGAATTGGAACCCTTATTAAGGGAAGTGCTTGGAAAAGCAGCGCATGATTTAACGCGAAATAAAGATCATGAATCATCAATTGGCAATTGGATTACAGATGTGATGCGGGAGACAACCGGGTCGCAAGTAGCATTTTTCAATGAAGGCGGTATAAGGAATGATCTTTTTGAAGGGGATATTACGGTGGGAGATCTATACAAAGTTTTACCTTTTGACAATATGATGGTTGCCGGTAAAATGACGGGTGCTCAAATTAAAGCAGTCTTGGAACAAAGTGTAACGTTATATAAAGGGATGTTGCAAATATCTGGGTTGAATTTTACGTATGATTCCATAAAACCTGAAGGAGAAAGAGTAGCAGAGATAATGCTAATAGACGGGAAACCTATAAATATGGAAGAGATCTATACAGTGGCTACCAATGATTTTTTAGCCGGAGGACAGGACGGATTTGTAACATTTAAAGATAGCAAATGGGAAAATAGTTATGGTTTGTTGCGGGACGTTCTAATGGATGAGATTAAAGAAAAAGGCCAAATTAGCGGTCAAGTTGAGGGACGAATTGTTGATACCAAAGAGTGATCTTGAATTAAAAATAATTGCTAAAGCAAAAGCGCTACCCCTGAAAAATGGGGGTAGCGCTTTTATTTACAATTAATTATTTTACTGATAAAATGGGTGATGTACAATTATTATGGTATATTTATACCATAATGTAATTAATTATAGTGAAAAGCTACTAACAAGAGGTGATTATGTTGTGGAATAATAAAAAGTATATTGTTATTATAATTGTTATATTACTAGGATTTTATGGAATTAAGTTAAATACGGCTAAAATACAGGCGAAGCAAAATGATTTTGAGGATAGTATGATTAAAGAAAGCGAAATCTTTAAAAACAGCGAGGAAATAGGGGCACTTAAAGAAGAAATTACCATAAAGGATTTACCGATTGCTCCGGCTATGAAAAAAATTATTGAAAAAGGAAAGCTAACCGTTGGGATGTATTATGAAGATAAACCTCCGTTTTTTATGAGGGATAAAAATGGAGAACTCTATGGGGTAGATGTAAAGATCGCGAAAGATATTGCCCGTTGTCTTCATGTAGATGCGGAATTTAATCGTCAGGCCCAAAGTTATCAGGAGTTGTTTGAAATGGTGGCTAAAGGGGAAGTGGATGTTGTTATTTCTCAATTTAGCAGGACGTTTGAGAGGTCTAAGTATATTCGATATAGTCAACCTTATGCTAATTTCCGTCAGGCTTTACTGGTTAATAAAGTTGAAGCTGCCAAGCATGATATTGAGGATTATCCAATGCATTATTTAAGAAAAGCCAGGGTAAAGATTGGTGTAGAAGCAGGAACCTCTTATGTTGAGTTTGCAAAAACACTATTTGAAAATGCAGAAATTAAGACATATAAAGCGTGGCCTGATGTTGCAGATGCGCTTATAAAAGGTGAAATTGTTGCAGCTATATATGATGAGAACGAAGTGACTAAAATTATCAGGCAGAGACCGGATATGGTTTTATATACTTCTGCGTATGTGTTAAAAGATCAAAAGGATGCGATTGCTATTGCTGTACCCTGGGAAAGTACTCACCTGTTATCCTGGATTAATACCTATCTAGAAACATATGATGTAAAAAAAGACGTAAAAACTTTAATAAAGGAATATCCCGAAATATATGAGAAAAATCCTGATTTATAAATATTTTATTTAGCGGAGGAATAAGCATGCGTAAAGAAAAATTTGCATTTTTGTTAAGCCCTTGGGCTATTTTAGCTGGTATGATTGCAGGTGTTATCATTGGTATAAAATTCAAAGATCTTGCATTATATCTTAAACCGTTAGGTGATATTTATCTTTCTATTCTGCAAATGTGTGTTATTCCGATTATGGCTTCAGCTGTCGTTGTGAGTATTGCCAAGTTATTAAAATCTCATAATGAAAGCAGGTATTTAACTAAGATTTTAAAGGTATTTATTATCTTTCTTTTTTCTGCTTCATTAATCAGTATTAGTGTTTCTCTTATAGCTAGGCCGTTATTAACCGTAAGTACTGCAACCCAAAAAACAATTGGATCTATGATGCTGCAAAATGCAAATGGGGGCGAGGAGATGGAATTTGGTTCCATTATGAAGGAAATTGATTCCCGCTATGATTCTTCGCTTTTGGAGAAGGAAGAAAAACCCGGTTTAATAGATTTTTTTATTAATATTGTGCCTAAAAATATATTTACGGCCTTAACGAACGGGGAAAATTTAAAGATTATTTTTTTCTTTATCGTACTGGGGGTATTGATTAATTTTATTTCTGAACCGGCTTATAACAACATAATTCTTCTATTTGAAGGGTGTTTTGAGGGTTTTCAAAAACTTATTAATGTTTCGATGTATTTTTTGCCTTTTGGGTTATGTGCTTTAATGGCAGATCAATTTGCGCAGGTTGGTTTTACGATTCTTATTTCTCTTATTAAACTGGTTATGCTTGTTTATGTTGCGGCTGTCGCCATATTCTTCGTTTGTACTTTAGTCATAGGGTGGGCTGCTTCTAATAAGTATTGGCGTCAATTTAAGGTATTAGGTGATGTTATTATTATTTGTTTAGGAGCAAGGAATAGTTTTGCGGCCATTCCTGCTGCCATAACTGGCTTGCATAAAGGGTTAGAGCTTAACGAAGATCGTATCAATTTATCGGTTCCACTGGGTGTTACTTTATGTCGTTATGGTGATATTTTAATGTTTTCAGTGGGTTCAATTTTTGCAACGCAATTGTACGGATATCACTTGGATTTGCAAAGCCTTTTAATTATTATTATTACATCCGTTTTGGCAGCAGTAGCGTCTACGGGTGCACCCGGAATTATTGCGGTTACGATGATTAGTATGATTTTATCGCCTCTGGGTATTCCTTCGGCAGCTATTGTGGTCATTTTGATTGCTCTGGATCCTGTTTTAGATCCCATATTGACTCTTATTAATTTTTATCCTAATTGTGCTGCTGCAGCTCTAATTGCAAGTGACAAGGAAAGTACATATGGGTTTGAGTTAAAACGGAAAAATTGTAAAGCATAAAATATAGGACGGTTGATGATGATATTGTCAACTGTCTTTTTTATATTATCTATATGTTATAGAATATGAGTTCAAATGAATGTTAATATCCACTAGGACATTATTGTATATAAAGTTAATTTATGGTATTAATTATAAATAATATATGTTAATATTATTATAGGGGTATAAATCATATATTAATATTATGCGGTTACTCAATGGTTTGTTATCAAAGTATAAAGGAGGTTATGGAGATCATGGAAGACCTGAAGAAAGAAGAGAAAAAGAATTTGGAAGATGAGGCGTTAGAAGAAAAAGACCTCGATCAAGTGGCAGGCGGTTATCCTGAGACACCACCACCTTATGGCAAATCTAATTAATAATAAAAACAGCCTGAGGCTGTTTTTATTATAGGAAAACGGTTGAATATTAGAGATGGTGATATTTTTGAATGTAAAAGATAAGTTCATGTTCTTTTCGCATGCATGGTTCATAAAAAAAACACTTTAGCTGTATAAATGACTTAGGAGGGATGGTAAATGAAACGGATATGTATCATCATTATGATGTTGGCAATATTCTTCAATGTAACGGGTGCATTGGCAGCAGACGAAATGTTACCTGTAAAACTGGATATAATGACAGTGGACATAACAGAGACGGATGAAAACACCTATTTTGAGAATGGCATTGCTTTATATGAACAAGAGAAATACCAGGAAGCTTTGGAGCAATTTGAGCAGGAAATTGCATTAAATCCTGATCATGGAGAGTGCTATGCGTATAAAGGAGGTTGTTTGTTTTACCTGAAACGTGTTGATGATGCGCTGGCAGCGTTTGAACAGTCAATAGCAATCCAGCCCCATTATAACCCTTATGAGTGGAAAGGAATTTGCCTGTTTATGCAGGGTGATGCAGAGAGCGCCTTGGCTGCTTTTGAAGAAAGTATTAAACTTTACTCTTATGATAAAAATAATTTCTACAAGGGGATGATGTTAATCGCCTTGGAACGTTACCAGGAAGCAGCGGATACATATGATATTATTATAAACATGGATGTCGATCCATATATTATAGCTCTGTCTTATAACAATAAAGCCAAAGCATTATGGTATCTTGAGAAATATGATGAAGCAATGGTCGCTGTTACAAGGGGGATTGGGATAGATACCAGTCAAGCTGTACTATATAAAAACAAAGGGTTGATTTTAGAAGGGCAGGGAAAAGACGGACAGGCTTTAAGTGCTTATTATCATGCGTTATCTTTGGATGATACCTATGAAAAAGCTATTGCGGCTAAAGAAGCGCTGCTGGCAAAGATTGATGATACGTTAGACGGTATTAAATATAGGAAATGGGATGATGTTAAGAAAAATATCTCTTTAAATAAGGAATGGATGGTTCAATTTAATGTATCTGTTGATCTGGAAAGCATCAATCATGATAATATTTACATTGAGGATTTAGAGGGTATGCTGATACCAACAGCTGTTACTATGAATGAAACAGGTCGTAAAGTGACGATCGCATTGGCAAATGAGGCACAGTACCAGCCAGGGGAAAGTTATTTTCTCTATATCACTGATAATGTAAGGGATCTAGACGGGAAGCGGCTAATTAAAGGCGTCCGAATGTTATTTACGACGGAGGAAGCATCATAAGATTTAGATGAGAATATAAAGAAGGATAAAATGAAGAGAACCTTGTATTTTTAAATTCACTCAGCAGTGGCTTGAGGTATTTAACACAAGGTTCTCTTCATTCTGTTTTTGGTGGTGTTGATTCCATATTAAAGGAATCTCCCTCCTTTCTAGTCATTTGAATTTTTGTCATACTGACTGTCCCATATTATTCTTGCATATTTAATTGGGCTTGTCTTATATATACCCGTCAGTTGTAAAGTTAAACATAACAATTAATAAAAATATGAAAAAGGTTACCGTATGCATGGTGTGGAACTTAAAAAGAAAGAAACAAGAAAGGAATGGGTTATTTATGAAATGCATCAAATTTCAAAATCAGCGTATTGAGTTTATAGATCAACCGATACCGGTACCTGAAGAAGATGAAGTATTAATTAGAGTGTTAATGGCTGGTATCTGCAATACGGATGTAGAGCTTTATCGAGGGTATTATGATTTTGCAGGAGTACCCGGACACGAATTTGTGGGCGTTATTGAAAAGGCGCCACAACGACCGGAGTGGCAAGGTAAAAGAGCTGTGGCGGATATTAATTGTGGCTGCGGGACTTGCAGCTGGTGTTTAAAAGGCAATCATCGTCACTGTGTATCGCGGAAAACAGTAGGGATTAAAGGGATGGATGGTGCGTTTGCTCAGTATGTTAAGGTTCCCTTGAAAAATATTTATCTGGTTGATGATATTGTTGCTACTGAAGCAGCTGTGTTTGCCGAGCCTCTAGCTGCTGCGCTGGAAATCAGTCAGCAAATTCATATGACCAGCGATTTAAAGGTTTTGGTTTTAGGAGATGGGAAACTGGGATTGTTAATTGCGCTTGCTTTGAAACATTATAATCCTGATCTTTTGCTGGTTGGCAAGCATGAAAGCAAGTTGGAAATTGCAAAAAGCCAGGGGATAAATACTATTCAGGTTTCTTCTGATATAAAATTGCCGCATCATTTTGATATTGTAATTGAAGCGACGGGGCAGGCAGATGGTGTCAATGATGCGCTCCAATTTGTCCGGCCGGAAGGAACGATTGTACTAAAAACGACATCTCACGAACTGTCTCAAATTAATCTTGCAAAGGTGGTCGTGGATGAGATTCATTTGGTTGGTTCGCGTTGTGGGGATATTAGACTGGCATTGTCTTTTTTGAGAAACGGCCTGGTTGATGTTCGGCCGCTTATTGAAGGGGTTTACCCGTTCCGGGAATTTAAAGAAGCGTTTAAGCATGCGCTGCAGCCTAATGCGAAAAAAGTGTTGTTGAAACTTAGTGATTAATGCTTAATTAAGGGAAGGTTTGTTGTATTATAGAAGGGATTTTAGGTTAAATTGTGGAAATATTAGTATAATTAAGTAATAGTCCTTAACTTACGAAAGGGAGGAGGCAGGCTTACTTGTTGAATAAGCCTTACTTTACTATGAAATATAAGGTTTTAGCGGTATTAATTTGTGTCATGATTTTTATGACAGGTTGTTTAGGTGAGCATGATCTAGCTGGTGAGCGGGCTGCCAAGGCTAAAAAAGCAAAAGGGGATATTGTAATCGGCGTCGCTTGGCCTTTTTCCAAGCGGAATGATATGATTTGGGAAGGCATTCAACTGGCAGCACAGGAACTTAATTCAACAGGGGGGGTAATGAGCCGTAAGATTCGTCTAATACGTCAAGATGATGAAGGTTTGACGACTAGAGGGATGACAATAGCGCAGGATTTTGCAGATAATTTGGATATAGTAGCTGTAATCGGTCATGGTAATTCCTTTGTGTCCCTGCCGGCTTCAGCAATTTACGAGAAGACGGGGCTTTTGATGTTGACACCGGGTTCTACGAGTCCTAAGCTCACACAAATGGGCTATAAACGTATTTTTCGTAGTATTCCCAGTGATACGGAAATTGGCAGCCAAATGGCTCAATTTGCTATGGAAAAGGGTTGTCGACGGATGGTGATCGTTTATGCGGATAATGAATACGGGCGGGGATTGGCTAATTCGTTTGAGGACCAGGCGCAGGAAGAAGGTATCTCAATTGTTGATCGGTGTACCAATATAAGCGACCATGAAACGTTTAAACGAACATTGGATAAATGGCGAATTTTTAACTTTGACGGTGTTTTTGTAGCAGATACGGTTCCGGAGGGGGCTGAATTTATTCGTACACTACGGGAAGAAGGGGTTGCGGTTCCCATTATCAGTGGGGATGGTTTGGATTTACCGGAATTTTTGGAAATTTGTGGGGAAGCAGCAGAAGGGACAGTTGTAGCTTCCATATTTAATCCGTATGACAAACGCCCCAAAGTAGGGAAATTTATTAAAGCATTTGCAGAAGAATATGGTAACATGCCTGATGCCTGGGCAGCCCAGGGGTATGATGCGGTCATGTTGCTTGCCCATGCTATGGAATTGGCGAGCTCTACTGTTCCCGATGAAATAGCGGCTGCGTTACGGACCACCAGTATCTGGCCCGGGGTGACCGGCTTCCATACATTTGATGAGATGGGGGAGGTTTCGGATAAATTAGTGATTAAAAAAGTGGTGCAGGAGGGGACGTTTGATTACTTACTGGAGTAGATAAAGCTTAAATTATCTGACTGGGAAAGGATAGAAATTGAGATGAAAAAGCAATTATTTCGTAAAGTAGCATTGGAGCGGCTCTCGTCTCCAGAACAACTGGATCAGTTACTGACTGTTACGACGCCCCGGGGGTGGGTGGCTTTGATCGGTCTGGGTTGTTTACTTATTGGCGTCATTTTATGGAGTATATTCGGTACCATTTCCACTCAGGTGAACGGACAGGGCGTTTTGATTAAAGGCGGCGGTATTTCCGACGTTATTGCGCTTTCAGAAGGGCAAATTGCGGATATTAGAGTGGTTGCGGGGGATCATGTTCATAAAGGTGAAGTTATTGCGAGAATGGATCATACAGAAATTACTGAACAGATCTGTGATATGGAATTTGACTTGCAAGAAATCAAAAATGGGATAGTTAACGGTAATGCTGATAAATTGGAACGCGAAATCGATCATTTGAAAGAGAGATTGGAGATAGATTCTCGAGTTGTCAGTTCCTATGAAGGACGCGTTTTGGAAGTAAAGGTACAAAAAGGGGATTTTATTGATTTAGGTTCACCAGTTGTCAGTCTAGAACTGGAAGGTGATACGGTGAAGAATTTGGAAGCTGTTGTATATATCCCTCTGGAAGAAGGGAAAAAAATATTGCCCGGTATGGATGTGCAAATTGCACCTACCATTGTTAAGAAAGAGGAATATGGATTTATGATGGGCAGAGTGGTTTCAGTTTCTAAATATCCGGTTACATACAGGGAAATGATGCGTGTTTTAGGAAAAGATGAACTGGTTCAAATGTTATTGGGAAAAGGGGCGCCGATCGAAGTGCGCGTGGATTTGATACCCGATGAGGGTATGCTGAGTGGATATAAATGGTCATCAAAGGAAGGACCAGATATGAAAATGACGAGTGGTACGCTGTGTGCGTCATCGATTATTGTGAAAAAAGAACGACCCATTCAAATGATTATTCCTTTCCGTTGAGGAGTTGTTAACCTGATGCAGATACAAATAAAAACAAAGTTAAAACAAAATAACAATCGAGAAAAATTACCTAAACGGGTTAAAACACCCACTGTGTTACAAATGGAAGCTGTGGAGTGTGGGGCGGCTGCACTGGGCATTATCTTAGGTTACTATGGAAAACTGGTTCCTCTGGAAGAATTGCGTCTTGCTTGCGGGGTTTCCCGGGATGGCAGCAAGGCCAGCAATGTTATAAAAGCCGCAAGGGAATATGGATTGATTGCTAAGGGATATCGGAAAGAACCAGCAGCATTACGGGAAATGGCTAGTCCAATGATTATTCACTGGAATTTTAACCATTTTGTTGTTTTAGAAGGATTCAAAAAAGGCAGGGTTTATTTAAATGATCCCGGTGTAGGACCTCGTATTGTTTCTGAAGAAGAGTTTGACCAGTCCTTTACGGGAATTGTCCTAACTTTTGAAACGGGTGATGCTTTTAAGCCTGGTGGTGAAAAAAGAACCATTATTAACGGATTAAAAAGAAGACTAACAGGTGATGGTATGGCATTAACCTATGTTGTGTTAGTGGGCGTAGCTTTGGTTATTCCCGGATTGGTCATTCCGGTATTATCGAAGGTTTTTGTGGACCATATCTTGTTAGGAGAAATGAAAGAATGGTTGTTCCCACTTCTTATGGGGATGGGGGCTACGGCCGTTTTGCGGGGTGTATTATCCTGGTTACAACAGTATTATCTTTTGCGTTTGGAAATGAAACTTGCTTTGAGTACATCAAGCAAATTTTTTTGGCATGTACTTCATTTGCCGATTGAGTTTTTTAGTCAGCGTTTTGGGGGGGAAATAGGAACCCGCGTATTGCTTAATGATCGGATTGCACGGTTACTTTCCGGGCAGCTGGCAACGAATATTTTAGATGCGATGATGATTGTTTTTTTTCTGTTATTGATGTTACAGTATGATATAACACTTACCTTAATCGGCCTTGTTATGGCGTTATTGAATGTTGCTTTTTTAAGATATATATCTCGGCGGCGGGTTGATCAAAACCAAAGATTGTTGCAGGAAAGGGGAAAGCTGCTTAGTACGTCCATGGCAGGTTTGCAAATTATTGAAACACTTAAGGCAAGTGGCGGAGAGTCAGATTTTTTTGCAAAATGGGCTGGCTATCATGCTAAACTGGTTAATTCAGAACAGGAACTGGAAGTTTCCAGTCAGTTGCTTTCTGCAGTGCCGCCATTGCTGACAGCATTGAATCATACAGCGATCCTATCAGTGGGTGGTATACATGTTATGAATGGGCATTTGACAGTGGGTGCGTTGGTGGCATTTCAAAGTTTAATGGCTAGTTTTATGGCACCTGTGAACAACTTGGTAAGTTTGGGCGGACAACTGCAAGAGGTGGAAGGAGATATCAATCGTCTGGATGATGTGTTGCGTTATCCTGTGGACAAGCAGGTTGAGGATAAGCTAACCGTGTCAGAAGATTTAGATATTTCCTGTAAATTGAATGGGTATGTTGAATTGCGAAACGTCACCTTTGGCTACAGCCGCTTGGAGTCTCCTCTTATTGAAAATTTTAATTTAAAACTGCATCCGGGTGATCGGGTAGCGTTGGTAGGTGGTTCGGGGAGCGGTAAATCAACGCTTGCCAAATTGATTGCGGGCTTATATCAACCTTGGTCGGGAGAAATATTGTTTGATGGAAAAACACGAAATGAATGGCCTCGATCCGTGATCAATCATTCTCTAACGTTGGTGGATCAAGATATCAGTATGTTTGAAGGGACGATTAGGGACAATCTAACACTCTGGGATACCACGATTCCTGAATCTCAGGTCATAAATGGTGCTAAAGATGCTTGTATTCATAGTGATATTCTGGCTCGGGAAGATGGCTATGAACATATGTTGGAAGAAAACGGCAGGAACTTCAGCGGTGGTCAGTTGCAGCGATTGGAAATTGCACGATCATTGGCAGCGAATCCTACCATTCTCATCCTTGACGAGGCAACGAGTGCATTAGATGCTGAAACGGAAAGACAGGTTAACGATTACATTCGGCGCCGTGGCTGTACATGTATTATAGTTGCGCATCGATTGAGTACAATTAGAGATTGTCATGAGATTATTGTTTTGGATAAGGGAAAAATCGTACAGCGGGGAACGCATGAGGAAATGAAAGATGTGGTTGGCCCCTATAAGCAACTCATTAGTATGAATTAGAGATTATGTGAAGTTGAAGAGAGGGATATTATATGCCTGATATAGGGAATGTTTTTTTAGCAGAGGGCGACATGATATGTTTAGAGGGCAATAAGCCGTTATTATTGAATGATTCAGAGTATGTGTGGATTGTTCAGAACGGAAGATTAGATATTTTTTCTGTGCCAATGAGGAATGGTAAGCCGTCAGGGAGGTTAAGACATTTTTATCGTGTAAGAGCAGGCATAGGATTATTTGGGTTAAAGCCACAGAAAGAGGAGGAGATGGGACTTTTAGCATATGGTGCTTCTGGTACACGCCTTCTTAAGATTCCCAAATCCAAATTGTTCGCATTAGCAAATGATGTGAAATATCAACAATATATTGCTGTTTTGCTCCAGCGCTGGGTAAACGAACTTTCTATGGCCGTTAATCAGGATATTCCTCCGAAGGATTTTATCCGGGTCTGTGCTGATGGGACATTGAGTGTGGGGAAAAATTCGTTCATTCGACCAGAGGAAGAGATACTGTGGGTTCAGCCGCTGTCAGGTAAATTGAGTTTTATTGGAGCGGAATGGCCTTGTGTAAAAAACGCGGTTTTTTACCCGCTTAATAAGAAGATATGGTTATATTCACATATAGATAGCGACCTACAGGTTATCAAGACAGAAGACTTTATCAAACAAGATATTGCCGAAGAATCTTTGGATTTATTTCATGATCTAGTATTGCAGTATATTGGGAGGCATAGAAAAGAACAGGAAGCGAAGGAAGGAAACCGTTTTAGGAAAAAAGCTGTAAGAGAACAGAAATTTGTGGAAGATGCCCTATCAGAACTGGCAGCTGTTGTAGTGGATGAAAATGAGGAGACACAGGCTTTTAAAGAGGGTGTATCTGATCCACTGTTGAGGGTTTGCCAACTGGTGGGTGATGCTATGGAAATTGAAATCGTGCCGCAGTTGTTGGGGAAAAATAGTGGACAACAGAACGACCCCCTGGGAGATATTGCCCGGGCTTCTCGTATTCGTATGCGCCAGGTAATTTTAAAGGGAGAGTGGTGGTGTAGGGATAATGGTCCTCTTGTTGGTTACATGGAACAAGATGGAAGACCTGTTGCTTTACTGCCGGTGGGTTCTAGTTCTTATGAGTTAATCGACCCGCAAAAGCAGGTAAAAATGCGTGTTTCCCAAGAAATTGCGGAAAGGTTAAAGCCACTTGCCTATAGTTTTTATCGTCCTTTTCCAGCGCGTTCAATTACTTGGGTTGATTTACTCCGATTTGAAATGAAAGATATTGCCAGAAAAGATATGCTAACTGTGATTTTAATGGGTATTTTGGGTGGATTGCTAGGTATTATGATCCCCGTGGCTACAGGGATATTATTTGATCGTATTATCCCGGAATCAGAAAGGGGACAGTTGATATGGATGACCGTACTCCTAATGTCAGGTTCTTTAGCAGCATTTTTCTTTCAAATTACTCGCGCTGTTACGTTGATACGGATAGAAGGAAAGATGAATGCTTCTTTGCAGGCAGCGGTCTGGGATCGGCTATTAAGATTGCCGGTGACATTTTTTAGACGTTTTACGGCAGGGGATTTGACAACAAGAGCACTGGGGATTGATGCGATTCATGAGGCTTTTTCGGGTGCGGTTATGTCTACGTTGTTTACGAGTGTGATTTCTCTTTTTAATTTGGTGGTTTTGTTTTTTTACGATATGACGTTAGCATGGACAGCAGTTGCTTTAGGGGGCGTGTTTATAGGTGTTATAGTTCTTTTAAGCGTTGGGCAAATACGTTATCATCGATTGTATGCGGATATTGAAGGAAAAATATCCGGGCTTGTGCTCCAGATTATTAATGGTATTGCTAAATTTCGTGTTGCTGGTGCAGAGAACAGAGCTTTTTATCTTTGGGCAAAACAATTCAGTATTCAGAGGAAAATTGCTTTTAAGTTGCGAATGATTTTCAATTATCTCTCAGTATTTAATGGGACATATCCTGTTATAACGACAATGATTATTTTCACCATGTATGTTTCTTCGCAGAATGTGCACTTGTCTACAGGAAATTTTCTGGCTTTTAATGCTGCATTTACCTCTTTCCTAATGGCTATGATTGCTTTGTCATCTATTGGGATGATGCTTCTAAATATTATCCCTTTGTATGAGCGAGGAAAAGTCATTTTGCAGGAATTGCCAGAAGTAGATGAAGCGAAAGCGGAGGTCGGTGAACTGGCAGGTGAAATTGAAGTCAATCATGCCTGTTTTCGTTATAAAACAGATGGGAGATTTATTTTGGATGATGTTTCTGTACATATTAAATCGGGTGAATTTGTGGCATTTGTTGGCCCGTCTGGAAGCGGAAAATCAACGCTTTTTAGGTTGTTGTTGGGTTTTGAAACACCTGAGTCAGGGGCGATTTATTATGATGGACAGGGTTTAGATGGGCTGGATGTTCAAAGTGTTCGGCGCCAGATTGGTGTTGTTCTCCAAAATGACAAAGTGCTTTCCGGTGATATTTTTACCAATATTATCGGATCGGCAAATTTGACGCTGGATGATGCCTGGGAAGCTGCACGGATGGCTGGATTAGACGAAGATATCAGGCAAATGCCGATGGGGATGCATACTTTTCTTACGGAAGGAGCGGGTACTTTGTCGGGAGGACAGCGGCAGCGCCTTTTAATTGCCCGGGCCATTGTCAAAAAACCACATATGCTCTTTTTTGACGAAGCGACGAGTGCGCTGGATAATCGGACACAGGCAATTGTCAGTGAAAGCTTGGATAACTTGCAGGCTACCCGGGTAGTAGTAGCGCACCGTCTTAGTACGGTTATGAATGCGGATCGGATTTATGTGTTGCATAATGGGCGGATTGTGCAGAATGGTACCTATGAAGAACTGATTAACAAGGAAGGCCTTTTTGCTAAACTGGCTAAAAGGCAGCTTGCCTAGCGGTAATAGGCATGGTGACGATTGATTATGAATAATATGATTCATATACTGAAATGAGCTAAAGGAGAGGATGAAATTGGATAAAGCAAAGCAAGCGGGAACACTTTTATATGCTGTAGATGAAAAGCCACCTGTAATGATCACTATTTTTCAGGCATTGCAGCATGTGCTGACGATTTATAGCAGCATTGTTGTTGTACCGATTATTATTGCTAATGCCGTCCATGTTCCGGCACAAGAAATAGAATATATCGTATTTGCGTCCATGATCGTAACTAGTATTTCGACGTTGATACAATCAGTACGAGTTGGAAAAATTGGTTCAGGGTATACCTTGTTTATGGGGACGTCTGGGGCGTTTTTGGCCTGTAGCCTTTCAGCGGCGGAACTGGGTGGCTTTGCTTTGGTGGCTACTATGTCAATGCTGGCGGCTCCCATTGAGTTTTTATTTTCCTATTTTCTTGGACGTTTGCGGAAAATCATTACCTCTGCGGTGGGCGGGGTGGTGATTATGTTGGTTCCAGTTACGCTGGTTCCTATTGCTATTAGTTTATGGGTGGGGCAACCCGGAAGTCCGGCGTATGGCTCTATAGAAAATCTGTTGATAGGCTTGGTGACGTTCATAATCATATTAGGGGCGTCCATCTATGGTAATAAAACCATTCGTTTGTGGGGACCTATTATTGGGATTATATTAGGGTATATTTTGGCTGCTTTTTTAGGTAGGGTTGATCTATCTTCTGTCCGGGAAGCAGCGTTCTTTGGTTTGCCGCGAGGAAGCTGGCCGGGGGTTCAATTTGAGCTTAAAAGGGAATATTTACCATTGCTCCTTAGCTTTATCATTGTAACTATTGTCGGATCAGTAGAAACCGTGGGGGATGCGATGGCCATTCAGCGTGTATCACTGCGTAATTTTAAAAAGATTGACTATGAAAGTGTGCAGGGAAGTCTTTATTCTGATGGGATTGGGAATTTTATGGCAGGGTTAGCTGGAACAGTTCCTAACACTACTTTTTCTGGGAATATTGCGATGGTTGAGTTGACGGGGGTTGCTTCCCGCCAGGTGGGCATGTTTGGTGCGGCGATTATTGCCTTTCTGGCCTTTTTCCCTAAACTGAGCATGCTGATTATTAATATACCCCAGCCGGTACTGGGAGCATCTATGCTTATTTTTCAAGCGATGCTCTTTGTGACTGGGATTCAGATCGCAACGCTTTCAGGGGTCAATTATCAATCTGTTTTGATTATCGGTTTATCTTTTTGGTCGGGGTTTGTGGCACAAAACAATCTCTTTTTTCCAAACCTTATTCCACCTGCTTTAGCGCCTTTACTGAATAATGGAATTGCTACCGGGGGAACAGTTGCCTTTCTTTTAAGTTTTCTGTTTCAGTTAATGCCTAAACACAGATTAAACCTAAAGTTAAAGTCAGAGACAGGGGCTTTGGAAGAACTGAATGAATTTATCAGTGAAATGGAAAAAAGCTTTAAACTGACTCACAAATTGGTACTTAATCTCCAGCTTTTATGTGAGGAGGTATTTATTTATCTTTGCAATATACAGCAAAAAGAGGGCTTGAGCAATCATACTTTATTTACCTTCATTCAGCAAGAGGATGGCATTGCGGTGGAAGTACAGGATCGGTCTACGGCTGATGAGATTGATAGGATCGAAGCAGCAAAAGATATGACTCTTGCCACTCAGGAGGAACTGGATCAGCTAGGATTGGTATTATTAAGCAAGATGGGGCAGGAAGTCAGCCATATCCGGATTTCGGGAATTAACTATATCTCTTTTAAACTGAAGATGGAGTAGTTCAAAAGATTATCATTTATTTTAAAAACAGCCAACGGCTGTTTTTTCATATTCTTGCCATAAAACTGTCACAGAAGTGGGTTATAGTATAAGTAACAAATGAAACACATAAATTTTAAAGGAGGCTATTAAAATGAGAAAAATCACAAAATTAACGGCAATGGGATTACTAGGAGTATCACTATTGGGAGCGACTGCTTTTGCAGCAGATGCGGTCAAACGGCCAGCAGAAATTTATTCTGGATTACAAGGCGTTACAGTGGAAGAAGCGTATGAGGAAAGAGGAACGGACAAGACTTTTGGGCAGTTGGCTGAAGAAGCAGGAAACCTGGATGAATTTGAAGCACAAATGTTGGAAAGTAGAAAAGCCATTATTGAAGAAAGAGTGGCAGAAGGCACCATGACTCGGGAAAGAGCAGATGAATTACTACAAGCGATTGAAGATCATGAATGTGCGGGACCCGGGGAACAACGGTTAGGAAGAGAATATGGCATTGGTTTCGGAAAAGGTACAAATGGAAGAGGAATGGGCTATGGAAATGGCGAAGGATTACATTTGCAAGGTGGTTCCGGTTTTCATGGAAATGCTGATCAGGAAAGAGGATATGGTAGAGGCTATGGGAGAAATTCAAGATAACAATTGTTATTAGAAAATATTTTTATCGCCGGGGAGCTATGATTGGTTTCCCGGCTAAAATTACAGGAGGTGATCGTATGGTGGATTTTAAAAGAAAGGTTAAATATAACTCTATCCACAAGAAGAATTATATTAGATTAGGTATCCAAATATTCTTTTTTGCACTTATAGGTTTAATAGCAGTTAATCATACTTTGGCGGAAAATGGCGGGGGCATTCCGTGGTTATCTTCTGCTTCACTTCATGGACTGTGTCCTTTTGGCGGTGTCGTCAGCATTTATAAATATTTGACAACGGGGATGTTTGTAAAATGGATTCATGAATCTTCCTTTATTTTAATGTTTATTATGTTTATTTTGGCAATAGGCTTTGGACCTGTTTTCTGCGGTTGGATTTGTCCTTTGGGAAGTTTCCAGGAATGGATTAGTGGTATTGGAAAGAAAATATTCGGAAAAAGATATAATCATTTTATTCCCTATCAATATGATAAATATTTACGTTTTTTGAGATATGGTTTGTTGTTTTGGATTATTTATATTACTGCAAAAGTGGGTTACTTAAAATTCAATCATATTGATCCCTATCATGCGTTATTTAATTTTTGGAACGGTGAAGCTGCTGTGGGGGGGTTGATTGTTCTGGCAATTACAATCATTAGCTCGTTGTTTGTCGAAAGGCCGTGGTGCAAATATCTTTGTCCTTATGGCGCATTATTAGGTTTGTTTAATCTTTTCAAAGTATTTAAAATCAGGCGAAATTCGGCAACTTGTATTTCCTGTGGTAATTGTGATCGTGTTTGTCCTATGAATATATCCGTTTCCAGAGGAGAAAATATTAGAAACCATCAATGTATTGTTTGTATGAAATGCACGTCTGAAAATGCTTGTCCGGTTGCAGATACCGTAGAACTTGTCATGGGAAGTAAGGAAACTGGGGATACGGCTGGTCATATTGTGGATGGGGGTGCAGCAAATGAAAATTAAATCTGTATCCATGGCAGTGGTTATTTTTGTGGTTTTATTTGGAGGAATTGGGGTAACTAAATCATTAGGATACTGGCAAACGGAGTCTAGTAAAGTTCCGGCTAAGATTCAAACAGGGGTGTTTGCCGGGGAAAGCAATCCGGCGGATATCAGAGGTTCATATACATTTGGTGATATTGTAAAAAATTTTACGATATCGTTGGAAGATCTACAAGAAGCATTTGAATTACCAACAGCTATAGATGCGGTAACTTTTCAATGTAAAAGTGTTAAAGAAAATTATGCAATCAGTGAGGAAGATGAGGAAGAAATTGGAACAGGTTCGGTACGACTGTTTGTGGCGCTTTATACAGGGCTTCCTTATGATATGGAAGAAGAAACGTATTTGCCTGCTGCTGCAGTAGCTATTTTGAAGGAAAAAGCTGATCTTTCAGATGCGCAATTAGAATATCTTGAAAAGCACACCATTGATTTTGGGGGTTTGAGCGATTCCAAATCTCAAAAAGAGCAGGCAACGATCCAGAATTCGGTTCATGAAGAAAATGAAGTTGCTATAAAGGGGAAAACGACATTTGGGGAATTGTATGATATGGGTCTTACCAAAGATCAGATTGAAAGGGTTATTGGCTATTCTTTCAATGATTCAGGAATCAGCGTACGTGATTTCTGTGCAGAAAAAGGGCTGACCTTTTCAGCTGTTAAGAATGAATTGCAACGGTTAATTAATAATCCTCAGGAAGAACCGTCAATATCCAATACAGCAAAACAAGAAGCCGTACATGAAGTAATATTAGAAAATCATTTAGAACAAAATGAAGAAAAAATATCTGAAAAATATAATGAGGGTACTTTTACCGGAACGGCCAGAGGTTATCGATCTGATGTTAAGGCAGCCGTTACCATAAATAATGATAAAATAGTGAATATTGATATTTTATCTCATAATGAATCACGGGGATATTATGAAGAGCCAATAGTATCTATTCCGCTGCTGATTATTGAGAAACAGTCCGTAAATGTTGACAATATCACCGGGGCAACATTAACCAGTGACGCGATAAAAAATGCAGTTGAAGAGGCCTTGAAAAAGGCAGAAAAATAGAAGGTGATCATGGATGAATAGCTTAAAAATCTTACTTGTTGAGGATGATATGCGGTTGCGGAAGCTAGTCGCTACTTATTTGAGGAAAGAGGATTTTGAAGTCGTGGAGGCCGAAGACGGGAAAATAGCAATGGAGAGATGGTCGGAAAGTGAGATTGATCTGGTCATTTTAGATGTGATGCTTCCAGAGTATGACGGTTGGACAGTTTGCCGCAATATTCGGCGGGAGAGCCGGGTTCCAATTATGATGCTAACAGCGAGAAGTGAAGAGAATGATAAATTATTTGGCTTTGAGCTGGGGGTTGATGATTATGTGACCAAGCCATTCAGTACGAAGGAATTGGTTGCCAGAGTAAAGGCCCTGCTTAAAAGAAGCGGCAAAACATCTTTTGAGGATGAAATTGTTTTTGGAACTTTAAAGATAAATACAAAATATCATATGGTGTTTATTAATGAAGAAGTGATCGAATTGACACCTAAAGAATACGACTTATTGGTATACTTTATCAATAATAAAAATATTGCGTTGAGCCGTGAGAAAATACTAGATGGGGTATGGGGACATGATTACTTTGGTGATTTGCGAACGGTAGATACCCACGTCAAACGGTTGCGGAAAAAGCTTCAGGAAATGAGTGAATACCTGTCAACGGTAAGGGGATTAGGTTATCGTTTTGAGGTGAAACTATGAAAAAACAGTCCATTTCCTTTAAAATGTTTGGAATTTTCTTAGGATTGGTATGGTTGATATTGCTTCTGGGATGGGCTTTAACAGCATATTTTTTGCCAGACTATTATGAGGATAAAAAAATTGAAACCATTCAAGAAGATGCGCTGTATATTCAAGACATTTATCAGACTCAATCTGATCAAACATTACGCAAAGAGTTGGACGATATCGCGGAGCATGTTGGAGGGAAAGTCTCACTTTTAGATTCTAGCCGAGATGTGATTTACATGACGGGAGGCAGTAATAGAGGGTGGGGGGTTTTGAAGCGGTTTAAATTGGATGCAGGACAACAATCATTAATGTACAAATTGACTGGGCAAACTGGAGATGTAGAATGGTTGATCTATGAGAAACAATTAACGCCAGAGGCATGGCTGGTTTTTCAAATACCGTTTCATTCTATTAGAGAGGCGGTAACCATTATTCAAGGGTTTTATGGGTATATTATTTTGGTTGCCATAATTGTTGCTGTTTTGTTAGCATTCCTGTTTTCGAAGATTGTTACCAAGCCGTTAATCCGTTTAGATCAGATGGCTCAGGAAATTCAAAAACTCAACTTTTCCGTGAGATATGATGAAAAAAGAGTAGACGAGATTGGTCATCTAGGACGGACATTTAATATGATGTCAGAGAAATTGGAAAAGACCATAGGCAGATTGGAAGAAGAACTGCAAAAGGAAAAGAATTTGGATCGTTTGCGGAAACAGTTTGTGGCACAGGTTTCTCATGAATTGCAAACGCCTATTTCTGTTATTCAGGGATATGCGGAAGCCTTATCTGACGGGATTGTTGAAGATTTTGAAGAACAGCTAAATTACTACGATGTTATTCAAGGTGAAACCCATAAAATGAGCCAAATGATCCGAGATTTGCTGGATTTATCACAACTGGAATCGGGTGTATTTAAGATTTGTCCTAAATCTTTTGATATGATCAGCAGTGTGGCTCATATTGTGGAAAAGTATCAAAAAATTTGTTTGGAAAAAGAAATTAAATTAACATTTGAAAGCGATCTGAGAAATTTTAAAGTTTATGCAGATGAAGGGAGAATGGAGCAAGTTGTCACTAACTTTTTAAATAATGCGATTCGGCATACGGAAGAAAAGGGTTTGGTTCAAGTTCGAGTGTTGCAGAAAGATGACAGAATAGATGTTTCGGTGTTTAATACGGGTGAGGCTATCCCGCTAAAAGATTTGCCCTATATTTGGCAAAGCTTTTACAAGGTGAAGGATGTAAAAATGGGAACGGGCTTGGGGCTGGCAATCTCTCGAAACATATTAGAATTGCATCAGAGTGAGTATTATGCTGTAAATGTAGATAAAGGGGTAAGATTTGGATTTGAGTTAAAAAAATATAGGAATTTATAATGATTTACCTGTAGCTGCTTTCAATAAATTGAAAGCAGCTACAGGTATTTTTTGAAGGTTATAGGAAAGCATAATAAGATTATAGGAATATAGCTAACGTATTTTTTCATCTGTTACTTGTTAAAGGAAAGATGGGGACATTCCACGAGGTACGAGTGGTGTGTCCCCATGTTGCCATAAAACGTTTTTCGTAACATAGGTTACTGATTATTATGGATCATTTTATTATAATAGGGTTACAAATCAAGATACTTTAAAGGAGGGTTTAATCATGAAACGAAAGATTATTACAATAGATGAAAAGTTATGTAATGGTTGCGAGTTATGTGTGAATGCTTGTCATGAAGGTGCGATTCAAATGGTTGAGGGTAAGGCCAAATTGGTAAGCGATAAATACTGTGATGGGCTGGGTGATTGCTTGCCGGCTTGTCCGACTGGTGCAATAGAGATTACTGAGCGGGAAGCAGAGGCGTATGATGAGGAGGCTGTTAAACGTAGGATAGAAAAGAAAGCTAAGGAAAGTAAAACGCTTCTTGGTGGTTGCCCGGGAACAATGGCAAGGCGAATCGATAGAATGGATGAGCCAGTAAAAAAAGGAGTGCAAGAGCCCCTTGGTGACGATGGTAAGAGGCCTTCTGAACTTCGCCAATGGCCAGTACAGCTGCACCTTGTTCATCCACGGGAAGATTATTTAGAAAATGCAGATCTGTTGATTGCTGCAGATTGTACAGCTTTTGCATATGGTGATTTTCATAAAGATTTCATCAAAGACCGTGTGGTCGTAATGGGTTGTCCAAAACTGGACGATAATGCATATTATACGGAAAAGTTGACGGAGATTTTCGTCAATAATCATATTAACAGTATTACAGTTGTTAAAATGGAAGTGCCATGTTGCAATGGTATGGTAAGTGCGGTAAAACAAGCGATGCTGGATGCGAAAACAATTCTCCCTTACCAGGAAGTTACCATAGGCGTTGAGGGTATAATTAAATAAGCTGATTTAGCAGTTGCCGAATGAGTGCATCTGCTTTTTCTTTTTATCCAATCCTTATTAAACTGTATAGTTTATAATAAGGATTTTACATTGCGGGTTTGCAAGAGCAATTCTAAATGCAAAATCTTTATTGCAAGGCATATGTCTTGGAAAAGTTTGTTTGACCCTATGCAATGTGATAAAATTAAGAAAAAATACTTTAAAAGCGATTAGGAGGTTGAATTGTGCTTATAGGTGTTGATACGGGTGGAACATTTACAGACTTTATTTACAAAGATGAGAAAGAATGGGGTGTGTATAAGGTTTTATCTACGCCTCATGACCCTGCAGAAGCGGTTCTCAAGGGGATTGCTCATATTGCCAAAGAAAAATGCCCTCGGGTTGTACACGGTTCGACCGTTGCCACCAATGCGATTTTAGAACGTAAAGGGGCAAGAACAGCTTTGATTACCAACAAAGGGTTTGAGGATATGATTGAAATTGGACGGCAAAACCGTTCCGTATTATATAGTTTTAACTATCACCGAGAACCGCATCTTGCGCTCCGGGAATTACGGTTTGGCGTTGGAGGGCGAATTCTATCTACTGGTGAGGAAGAGATACCTTTTGATGAAGTTGAAGCTCGGAGGGTAGCAGAGCAAATTGCACGCTTAGGTGTTGAATCCGTAGCGGTATCTTTTCTTTTCTCTTTTTTAAATGAAAGCCATGAAAAAAGGATGGGAGAAATCTTATCCGAATGGGGTTTGTCTGTATCCCTATCTCATGAAATTTTAGCAGAATTCCGTGAATTTGAACGAACGTCAACAACATTGATTAACGCGTATGTTTCACCGGTTATGCATCGATATATCGGCCGCATTGCCAATACGGTCAATGAAGAAAATCTAGTGATTATGCAGTCGAATGGGGGAAGAATCCATGCTAAGACAGCCATGCATGAACCTGTAAGAACCATTCTATCCGGGCCAGCGGGGGGTGCAGTAGGGGCTTTTGAGATGGGACGTGCAGCTGGGTTTGAGCGTTTGATTACTTTTGATATGGGCGGTACATCTACAGATGTATCCCTCATAGATGGTGATTTGCCGCTAACGGTCGATTCTGAGATTTCCACATATCCCGTACGGGTTCCCATGATTGATATTCACACCGTGGGTGCGGGTGGCGGTTCAATTGCGCGGATTGATAAGGGGGGGGCGCTGACGGTTGGTCCTGAGAGTGCCGGCGCAGACCCTGGTCCTATTTGTTATGGCAAAGGGGAAGCGATTACTGTAACCGATGCTAATCTTTTTTTGGGACGGTTATTGCCAGAATATTTTTTGGGTGGCAATATGACATTAAATGAGCAACATCTTTTATTTCATTTCGATAGGATGGCAAAATTAGCGCAAATTACATCTCAAGAGTTGGCAGAGGGTATATGTGCAGTCGCTAATACGGCTATGGAGCGAGCCATTCGCGTTATTTCAGTAGAACGAGGTTTTGATCCGCGTGAATTTACATTGGTTTCCTTTGGGGGTGCCGGGGGTATGCATGCGGTATTTTTAGCACAACTGTTAAGTATTCCTCGTGTTTTGGTGCCTCGTAATTGCGGTATTCTTTCTGCTATGGGCATGTTAATGGCAGATGTGATACGGAACTATTCTCAGACGGTTATGCTAATGGGAAATACAGTAGATACAGTCATACTTCAAGAACTTTTTTCTCAATTGGAAATGCAAGGTCTAAAGGATCTTGCCGCAGAAGGGCTTAAAGAAGAAACTATTTTCTTGGAGCGGTATTTGGACATGCGTTATCAAGGTCAATCTTATGAAATCATGGTTCCTTTTGATAAAGATTTTGTCCAGCGTTTTCATGCAGCCCATGAAAAACGATATGGATACCGTCATGAAGGGAAAAACGTAGAGATTGTCAATGTTAGGTTGCAAGCACGTGGTGTGTCGCAAAAACCGGAGCTTAAGAAAGCAGAAAATCCGACCAGTACACCCTTAAGGCAGGCCAAAATAGGGACTCGAGAGGTTATTTTTGACTCTAATGTATATGCTGCGGCAATATATGATCGTACTCACTTACATTATGGAAATAGGATAGAGGGGCCGGCTATTGTGATTGAGTATTCATCGACGATTGTACTTCCACCCCATACAAGGGGCATGATTGATGCCCTTGGCAATTTAATCATTGAGATTGAACAGAAGGAGGAACATCATGGAATTTAATCCAATATTACTCGAGGTTTTTAAAAACCGATTTTCCTCTATTGCGGAAGAGATGGGTATGACATTAAATCGGACAGCTTATTCACCCAATATTAAAGAGCGGCGGGATTATTCCTGTGCCCTTTTTGATAAAGATGGGCAAATGGTCGCCCAGGCTGCTCATATTCCAGTTCACCTCGGTTCTATGCCGATGTCGCTTGAAGCGGCAATTACGGACACAGATTTTGCAGAAGGAGACATGGTCATTTTAAATGATCCTTTTAAAGGCGGGACGCATCTGCCGGATATTTCAATTGTCGTACCGGTATTTACAAAAGGTAATAAAAAACCTGTCTTCTATCTTGCTAATCGCGCGCATCATGTGGATGTGGGGGGGATAACAGCGGGTTCCATGCCCTTATCCACTTCGCTTTATCAAGAAGGGCTTGTTATTCCCCCCATGAAAATTGTGGAGAACGGCAGAGTTGATGAAAAATTGATGGGTCTAATTTTGAATAATGTGCGTACACCGCAGGAAAGTGAAGGCGATTTTGCAGCACAAATTATGGCTAATATGACGGGTGCTCGGCGGCTTAAAGAGTTAATTGAAAAATATGGGTTTGAGACGGTTGATTTTTATGCGCATCATCTCGTTGATTATGGAGAAAGAATGATGCGTCAAACCATTACTAGGATTCCTGACGGTTGTTACGAATTTGTAGATTATTTAGATGATGACGGGGTGGGTACAAAAGATATTCGGATTCATTTAAGTCTTATGATTAAAGGATATCAAGCCATTCTTGACTTTAGCCAGTCCGATGACCAAGTCAAGGGCAGTGTGAATGCGGTCTATGCGATTACCCTTTCAGCAGTGTTGTATGTATTTCGCTGTTTGGTAGAAGGTGATATTCCCGCAAATACAGGATGCTTGCGTCCCATTGAGGTGATTACACGGAAAGGGAGCATTGTGGATGCTGTGTTTCCCGCAGCGGTAGCAGCAGGAAATGTGGAAACCTCTCAGCGTATTGTGGATGTGATTTTAGGTGCATTGGCCAAGGCCCTTCCAGAGCAGATTCCGGCGGCAAGCCAGGGAACAATGAATAACGTGACCATTGGGGGGATGGACCCGCGTAGTGAGCGGCCTTTTGTTTACTATGAAACCATTGGCGGCGGCATGGGGGCGAGCCACATGACAACTGGTGAGCATGCTGTTCATTCTCATATGACGAATACGCTTAATACGCCGATAGAAGCGTTAGAATACAGTTACCCTTTTGTCGTCAACGAATATGCCATCCGAAGGCATACAGGCGGGGAAGGCAAACAACGCGGGGGTGACGGCATTGTGCGGGAGATGCGCATGCTTACGGATGCTGAAGTGACGGTTATTTCAGAACGGCGTGTGCATCTTCCATATGGGTTAGCGGGTGGCGAGTCCGGGGAGTCAGGTAAAAATATCATTATTAAAAATGGACAGATTCAAGAGCGGCCCGGCAAGTTTAGTGAGATAATAGAATCAGGTGGCATTCTTCGTATTGAAACGCCAGGCGGCGGTGGAGTTGGTAGTCTTGATAAATAGGTTACATTGTGTGAAAGTATGATATATAGATATAAATATTTGTTTTCATAAAGGGGATCAGAAATAATCTGACTCCTTTTTTCTATTTTAAGGTTTAGGTGTAATGATATGGGGTAAATACATTAAGGATGTTGGAAAAGGCAGGGTGATTTTTGTGTTTTAATGTGAAAGCTAACTTTGTAAGTGTAGAAGGGATTCGTAGATAAGTCTATATTCTATTTTGCGTTTTTCACCCCGGAAGGTATTGAGGCTATACCACGGGGTTTTATTTTTAACTTTATGGGAGGTGATGATAAAGTGATATTTTTATGAGTTCTGTCATTCCATCATATTTTTATTTAGATGAATATAACCGGTTATTAATATATTTCTGAGCATATGACTTCGTCTCTTTAATGTGTGTGATGGAAGAAAAGTAGAATTAAATAAAACAATTAGGAGGCTGAAAAATGATTAATATAAAAAAAATGAAATTCTCTAAGGTTTTAACTGTTTTATTACTTGTTCTTTTAACGTTTTCTATTACAGGGTGTGGGGGCAGTTCTGCAACATCGGATGCAGAAAAACCAACGATTCTTTTTGCTGATCCGCAGTGGGATAGTATCCGCTTTCATAATAGTGTAGCACAATTCATTATTGAAAATGGATATGGTTATGAGACGGATGTGGTTTCGGGATCATCACCTATTGTTTTACAGGGTGTTATAAATGGAGATATAGATGTATTGATGGAAACATGGACGGAAAATTATGGTGAATCCTATTTTGCAGCGCGGGATAAGGGAGACATATTAGAACTTTCTGTAAACTTTAATGATAATGCCCAAGGGTTTTATGTTCCTACTTATATCATAAAAGGTGACCCTGAGCGGGGGATTGAGCCAATGGCGCCTGATTTAAAATCTGTTAAAGATTTGCCAAAATATTGGGAACTATTTAAAGATCCCGAAGTACCGGAAAAGGGACGTATTTATGGGGCGCCATCAGGATATTCCATGGATGAAGTCATGCAGGAAAAAGTAAAAAATTACGGATTAGATAAAACCTACAATTATTTCAATCCCGGTTCCGATACGGCATTAGCTGCCTCTCTTGTCCAAGCGATTGAAAAAGGGAAGCCTTGGGTTGGGTACTATTGGGAACCGACGTGGATTATGGGGTTATATGATATGACGTTATTGGCAGATGAGCCCTATAGTGATGAAAAATGGAATAATGGTTATCAATGTGAGTTTCCATCTAATACCTGTACGGTTGCTGCCCATAAGGATTTTGATGAAAAAGCCCCTGATGTGGTTGAATTTTTGAAAAACTATCAAACAGGTAATACTTTAATAAATGAAGCGTTGGCCTATATGCAGAAAAATGATGTGGATACGGATGAAGCGGCCAAGTGGTTTTTAACAGAACATGAAGAATTATGGAACCAGTGGGTTCCTGCAGAAGCTGCTGAAAAGGTTAAAGCAGCGCTCAAATAATTAAGATAACAAGGATATTGTTTACAAAGTAGTTGGCTGTTTTAAGCCAACTACTTTGTCTTCATCTGGAAAAACTATTATAGAAATGAGTTGATGCTTATGAGTTTATTTCCTGAGACTTTACGATTAGATTTAGGGATATATGTAGAGCGTTTTGTTAAGTGGCTAACGGTTAATTATGGAGATGTATTTGAGGCTATTTCTAATGGGGTATTAGCATTTTTACTGCAGATAGAAAAACTATTAATGTGGGTTCCGTGGTGGATGGTGTTAGGCATTGTGTTTATAGTGGGATGGCGGACAAAAAATACGCGTTCAGGGTTTACGTTTGCAGTATTACTATTTTTAATTGGAACATTTGGGTATTGGAAGTTAATGATGATGACCTTAGCAATTGTGTTGACATCCGTTGTTTTTTCACTTCTTATAGGTGTTCCTATTGGTATTTTAATGGCTTACAATGTTCGGGTCAGTGTTGTTATAAAACCGATTTTAGATGCGATGCAGACGATGCCAAGCTTTGTCTACCTGATTCCGGCTATTATGCTCTTTGGAATGGGAAAAGTACCGGGTGTTTTTGCCACGACGATTTATGCTGTTCCCCCAGTGATTAGATTGACGCGCTTGGGTATTCACCGTGTTCCCAAAGAAATGGTAGAGGCCGCTCATTCATACGGGTCCTCTTTTTGGCAGACTTTAATAAAGGTAGAGTTACCTCAGGCGCTTCCGACTATTATGACGGGTATTAATCAGACAACCATGATGGCCTTGTCTATGGTGGTTGTGACATCCATGATCGGCGTAAAAGGGCTGGGAGATGAAGTGCTTATAGGAATTAATCGGCTGGATATTGGTCGCGGCTTTAATTCGGGAATCAGTATTGTCTTTATGGCGATTATTATTGATCGCGTTTCTCAAGGGATAGCAAGTAGGTTTAAGTATCCGGAATAGAAAGTAGGGGAAGATATGACGGTTAAAGTAAAGGTAGAAAATTTATATAAAATATTTGGGCGTAATTCGAAAGCAGTTTTGAAGAAAGTAAAAAATGGTGTTTCCAAAGAGAAAATTTTTAAAGAAAACGGGCATACAGTAGGTGTGAATGATGCTTCTTTTGAAGTAAATGAAGGCGAAATGTTTGTTATTATGGGTTTATCGGGTAGTGGTAAATCGACATTGATTCGTTGTCTTAATCTATTGAATAAAGTAACAGATGGAAAGATTTATGTTGATGGAGAAAATGTTGTAGAATATAATAAGGCTCAATTACGAGAATATAGACAAAAGAAAGTAGGCATGGTATTTCAACATTTTGGCCTTTTTACACATCGGACAGTTCTGGATAATGTGGCTTATGGGTTAGAAATTAAGGGGATTTCCAGAGAGAAAAGATATAAAATTGCGAAAAAAACTCTAGATACGGTTGGATTAGACGGTTGGGCAGATAGTTATCCTAATGAATTGAGTGGTGGTATGCAGCAAAGAGTAGGGCTTGCTCGTGCTTTAGCAAATGATCCAGATATTCTTCTAATGGATGAACCCTTTAGTGCGTTAGATCCTTTGATTAGAAGAGAGATGCAACAGGAATTATTAGATTTGCAGTCTGACTTGAAAAAAACAATTATTTTTATCACTCATGATATCAATGAAGCTTTTAAATTAGGTGATCGAGTAGCCATTATGAAAGATGGTATTATCGAACAAATCGGTATGCCTGATGAGATTTTGGCAAATCCAATTAATGAGTATGTACAGAACTTTGTTCAAGATATTGATCGCACAAAAATTCTGCAGGCTAGAAATGTTATGTTCAAGCCTTCGTCGATTATTTCCATGAAAGATGGGCCAAAGATTGCTATTAAAGAAATGGAACAAAGTGGTATTTCTAGCGTATTTGTTGTGGATAAAGATAGAAAATTACAAGGTATTGTGACAATTGATGATGCAATTAAGGCGGTTAAGGAGAACAGAAAATTAAAGGACATTTTGATTCATGATTATCATACAACAAATCCGGATACTTACTTGCAGGACCTCATACCTTATGCAACGGAGGGGAAATATCCCATTGCTGTTCTTGATGAAAATGAGCGGCTTCAGGGTATTATTGTACGGGTATCTGTTTTGTCAAGTTTAGTATCATAGGATTTTAGTACTTTCCTTAAGTAGATACTTAGGTTGTGTTTTTATGCCGGTTGAATTGGCGCTGGCGGAATGGAATAAAATTTACTTAAGGAAATTAATTGACAAACAATTGCATATTTATTACAATATATTAGACAATGATACATAATATTTAAATAGCTGAGAAAAGTGATAGTAGATATTTATGATCTTAAGAGAGGGAATCCGGGGCTGAGAGATTTCTGATCCTCTGAATATTGAACCCGGCTTGGAGCTTCTAGATTAAACGCAGGTATATCTAGACGGGTGATACCGTTATATGTTTCTTAAGAGAGCTGATTTTATAATTAGTTAATAAGGGTGGTAACGCGGATAAACTTCGTCCCTAAGGATATTTAGGGCGAAGTTTTTTGTTTTTTTTAAACCGTAAGCAAGAATGAAAAACGTGTCATTCTTATGCTTATGCTTAATTATAGATAATTATTAAATACAGGGAGATGAAAAGATGAGCAGTCATGGTTTAAGCATTGTCATTACGTTTGTTGTATACTTACTTTTTATGTTGTCTATCGGGTTAATGTATTACCGAAAAACAGGAAATTTAGCGGAATACTTTTTAGGTAATCGAAAACTCAACAGTTGGGTTACTGCACTGAGTTCCCAAGCATCTGATATGAGCGGGTGGTTATTATTAGGTTTGCCGGGATATGCGTATGGAAGTGGGATGGAAGCGATATGGATTGCAATTGGATTGGGTTTAGGAACCTACTTAAACTGGAAGTTTGTTGCGAAGCGGCTTAGAAAATATACGGAAATCGCTGGAGATTCAATCACGATATCGTCTTATTTACAAAATAGATTTAAGGACAAATCAAAAGTTCTCAGAGTGACATCAGCTATTTTGATTCTAGTATTCTTTTTGATTTATACGGTTTCAGGATTGGTTGCAGGCGGTAAGTTATTTAGTACTGTTTTTGGCATGTCTTATATTTATGCTTTGGCTGTTGGCACTTTGGTAATCATTACCTATACATTTTTAGGTGGATTTATGGCAGTGTGCTGGACAGACTTCTTTCAGGGGATGTTAATGTTCTTTGCCATATTAATTGTACCGATTACATGTATGCAATTACTAGGAGGGTATGGCGAAACCATTAATGCCATCAATATCTTAAATCCAGAATTATTAAATCCGTTTACAACGGTTGATGGAAACGCATTATCAGTCATTTCTATCATTTCGCTATTGGCATGGGGTCCTGGTTATTTTGGTCAACCGCATATATTATGTCGTTTTATGGCCATTAGGTCATCTAATGAGATTAAAAAAGCAAGAATAATCGCTATGGTATGGGTTACTATATCTTTGGCAGCAGCTGTTTTTGTAGGAATAGTAGGAAAAGTATATTTGACGGATGTATTAGAAGGAAATGCAGCTGAGACAGTGTTTATGGTCATGGTGAATACAACTTTTCCCACTGTAATAGCGGGAATTTTATTAGCTGCCATTTTAGCAGCGATCATGAGTACAGCCGATTCTCAGCTTTTGGTTACGGCTTCAGCTTTAACGGAAGATATGTATAAAGCGTTATTTAGAAAGGAAGCAAGTGATAAAGAGTTAGTTTGGGTCAGTCGATTCACAGTCATAGCAGTAGCCCTTATTGCTTTTGTACTGGCATTAAATCCAGATAGTTCGGTGTTGGTGCTTGTTTCATATGCTTGGGCAGGTTTTGGTGCTGGTTTCGGTCCAGCTATTATACTATCGCTGATATGGAAGAGAATGACGAGAAATGGAGCGCTTGGTGGTATGATTGTGGGTGGTTTAGTCGTGTTAATATGGCAGAGATTGCATGGGGGTATTTTTGAACTCTATGAAATTGTTCCAGGGTTTATACTTTCTACACTTGCCATTATTGTGATTAGTCTTTTAGATAAAGCGCCAAGTGATGAAATAATTGAAGAGTTTGAAAGTGTTAAAACCAGTAATATATAAGGTTAAAGGATTATCATAACATAATAAAAACTTAGGCCTTGAGGTCTAAGGTTTTATCTTTTAAAATCTTTTGATTTTCCCTTTCAGCAGCCTTAGCTTCGACCTTTCCGCTTTCCACTGAAAGATCGTGTGTTTAACCATTAATAATTGGATATAACTAAATAGTCAAGTTAATTAAAAACATAAAAGGTTAGGTGAATTTTATGGCACAAGTAGAACTTATTGCCACATCTACTTTTGGCTTAGAAGCAATTGTAGCACAAGAAGTAAAAGATTTAGGATATCAAGATGTGACGGTTGAAAATGGGAAAGTTACTTTTAAAGCAGATGAAAGTGCTATTTGTCGCTGTAATCTTTGGCTGCGGACGGCAGATCGGGTTCGACTAAAAGTAGGAGAATTTAAAGCGACGACATTTGAATCACTTTTTGAGCAAACTAAAGCGCTTCCCTGGGCTGAATTGATTCCATCAGATGCAACTTTTCCTGTGGAAGGGAAGTCTGTTAACTCCACATTATTTAGTGTTTCAGATTGTCAGGCCATTGTCAAAAAAGCAATCGTAGAAAGTATGAAAAAAAAATATCATTGTCAATGGTTTGAAGAAAAAGGGCCTTTATACAAGATTGAAGTTGCTTTATTAAAGGATATTGCGACTTTGACGATTGATACGAGTGGCGTTGGCTTGCATAAGAGAGGTTATCGGGAGGCTGCTGGTGATGCACCTTTAAAAGAAACGTTAGCGGCTTCATTAATTTTATTATCTCGCTGGCATCCGGATACCATTTTAATAGATCCTCTTTGCGGATCGGGGACAATCCCTATTGAGGCATCACTTATTGGTCAAAATATTGCACCAGGTATGAATCGCGAATTTGTTTCAGAGCATTGGCCAACGCTGCCTAGAGATTTATGGCGTCAGGCAAGAAAAGAGACGCATGATCTAGCGCATTACGATAAAACCTTAGAGATTATAGGAACCGATATCGATAATGAAGTGATTAAAATGGCGCGGAAAAATGCTTATGAAGCAGGGGTAGATGAGTTGATTCATTTTCAAGCGATGCCCGTTTCAGACCTTCGATCTAAGAAAAAGTATGGCAAGATTATTTGTAATCCACCGTATGGTGAACGTTTAGGAAATTTAAAAGAAATAGAAAGATTATATAGAGGGATGGGCAAAGTTTTTAGCAATCTGGATACATGGTCTTACTATATCCTGACATCTTATCCGGAATTTGAACGGTTTTTTGGTAAACCGGCTACAAAAAAACGAAAACTCTATAACGGCAAAATTAGAGTTGATTATTATCAATATTTTGGGCCGCGGCCGCCCAAAAGAAAAGATGCGTTTTAAAACGCATCTTTTCTTTTGGTATGATGAAATAATAGATGTGAAAAGACGGATTTTGCTTTTGTGCTGGTAATTTTTTATTATTATTAAATTATTAAAAAAAGTTTAAATTTTTTTAAATTTTAGAAGGATTATAATACTGTATGTAGAATACCTAAGTGCCTTATAATTGTAGATCATATTTTGATTGTTGATTTATATATATCATACTAATTTAGTTTTAGCTTTTATCAATGTATTCGACAGAGGGTGAAAAGCCGTCTGATGAATAAAAAAATTAAAACAGTGTCAGAAAGGAGGTGCGGTTCTCGTTCTGCAGTTTGGTTTTGCCAGCTTTTAGAGGGCTTAAGTTTATGTGTAGGTAAAAGTTCAAATTTGCAAAGGGGGATTTTTATTATGCAATTACAAGATGTAGGTTTAACAAAAGAGCAAGTTATTGAATTGACCGAGAAGTACATGATCGAAACGTATCCACGGATGCCTTTCGTAGCAGTAAAAGCTAAAGATATGTACATTTATGATTCAGAAGGTAATGCATACTTAGATTTCTACGGTGGTATTGCAGTTAACAACGCTGGTAACTGTAACGAAAAAGTT
>DAOUPZ010000024.1 GCA_030625885.1 Clostridia bacterium | reverse complement strand
ATGTAAGCGGGTATGCCCTGTAGATGCCATTAGCGGTGAAGTCAAGCAAAAGCATGTTGTTGACCGCGATAAATGTGTGGCTTGTGGTTTATGCGTAGAGAAATGTAAGAAAGATGCCATTGAGATGGTGAAAGATTAATTCAAGCGTATTTTTTAGCAGGACTGGATGATTTCATTCAGTCCTGCTTTTTTATTTAATCAGACAGGTAGCGAACAGCAGGTAGCAGGTAGGGTATTACTAGAAAGATTGATGATTTTCAGTAAGTGTTGGTTGTGAATTGAAATTTAGTAAAAAACTTTACTGAAATAAGCAGAAAAATATCAAGTTAAGACCTACCTGCTACCTGCTACAGTGAGTGAAGCGAACGTGCTACCTGCTGTAAAACAGCCTTTGCCTGTTTTGCATACAAAAGCTTGTCATCATATAGTTAAAATGATAAACTATAATAGTGAAATTGTGATAAGTTGTAACAGAAATATTAAGAGTGAGGAGTCATGATCACATGCTTAAAAAACATCGGTCTCTTTTTATTTTTCTAAGTATTCTTCTTATTATTGGGTTAGAAGGTTGTTCTTTTGTGGCAACACCTGTAGAATATACCAGTGAACAATTTCTAATGGATACGATTGTTAGTATTAAAGCCTATGGAAATGATGAAGAAGAGGTAAAAAAAGCGGTCTTAAGTGCTTTTGCAGAGATGAAACGGATTGAACGATTAACCGACCGATTTGCTCAGGAAGGGACAGGGGAAGTAGAGTTTAGCGATGTTTACAGAATTAACCAAGCAGCAGGGAAACAGCCTGTCAAGGTTAGCGAAGATGTTTATGAGATGATTGAAGTGGCCAAATCGTATTATGAATTAACAGATGGATTATTTGATATTACGATTGGACCTGTGATGGATTTGTGGGGATTTGGAAATGAGGAGAAACATATTCCTTTGGATGCTGAGCTTCAAGAAAAAATGATACTAGTCAATAGTAATAAAATTATTTTGAATGAAAGTGAAAAAACAGTATTTCTGCAAGAGGACGGTATGAAAATTGATTTAGGGGCAATAGCCAAGGGTTATGCAACGGAGAAGGCAGCTTCTGTATTAGTAGAAACAGGTATTGAGCATGCTATTATTAATGCAGGCGGCAATATAGATGTTATTGGGAAAAAATATGATGGACAGGCTTGGAGAATTGGTATACAGGATCCTAGAAATAGCAAGAATCTGGTAGGGGTTTTATCTTTAATTGATGAAGCTGCTGTGACATCAGGAGATTACCAACGCTATTTTGAGGAAAATGGTATACGTTATCATCATATTCTTTCACCTAAAACAGGTAAGCCATCTCGGAACACCATGAGTATAACGGTTATTACCAAGAACTCTGCAAAGGCAGATGTTTTATCTACTGTATTATTTGTGATGGGATCCCAAAAGGGATTGGAATTAGTAGAACAGTTAGAGGGCGTAGAAGCCTGTTTCGTTGGAGCTGATAATAAAATTGTTACTTCTTCAGGAATGAGTAATAAAGTAGAGATTCAACCTAGTAAGGAGTATACCTATGACAAAAATGGATAAAATTTTAATGTTAGGGGTATTACTGAGTGGTTTGATTGCGTTGTTTCTTGTGAAAGGGTTTCATTCTCAAGGGCAGTCTGTTGTTGCAATTATTCAAGTCAAAGGTGATATTGTTGAGACAATTGACCTGTCAAAGGTAGAGAAGGCAAAAGATTTGCACATACAAGGTGCGCAAGGGTTAAGTATAATTGAGGTGGAGAATAGCCGTATTCGTATGGTAGAATCGCCATGTCCTGATCGGGTTTGTATAAATCGTGGATGGATCGAACGATCAGGTGAAGCCATTGTATGTGTTCCAAATGAAATTGTCATAAAAATTAAAGGTAACGATGAAAGTATTGATGATATTACGCAATAAGGGGTCGTTATGATGGGAAAAACAAAGAAAATGGTATTTATTGCATTACTGGTTGCGTTAGCCTCAGTCCTTCATGTAATAGAAGCTTTTATTCCCAACCCATTATCTCTGCCAGGTGTTAAATTAGGACTGGCTAATGTTGTAACACTTCTTGCTTTGATGTTATTTGGATTCAAGGAAGGAATAATGATCTCAATTTTGCGCGTTTTGATTGGTTCTTTGATTGGTGGTACTTTTTTGACAACCTCTTTTTTCCTAAGTTTTTCAGGTGCGCTTGTCAGTACGTTGGCTATGGCACTTCTTATTCGTTTTGTACTGAGTTTAAGTATTATCGGTGTTAGCGTTGTTGGTGCAGTCATTCATAATGTAACACAATTATGTGTTGCCTATTTTATTGTAGAAACAGTTGGTATTTTTTATTATTTACCTTTCTTGCTTTTTTGGGCATTACCTATGGGAATTGGAACAGGAATTATTGCAAAAATGGTAGGAAATCACTTGAAAAGACTGTCTTTAAACATGACAATATAGGTTTTTTAATAATTAAGCTTTCGATCATGTTGGGAAATTTACTTATCGTATCTATACGGGAGGTTATATGAAGAGCGTGAATGGATGGAAACTCATAATTATCATGATTATTGGTGTTCTTCTTGGATCAATATTAGGAGAAGCTTTTTCTACAACGTTTCCGCTGTTAAGTAAAGGTATAACAGCTGGGTTAACCTCACCATTAATTTTGGATTTAAAGATTATTACATTAACATTTGGCTTTACTTTAAAGTTGAATGTTGCGAGTGTAATTGGTATGGTATTGGCTTTTCTATTGTTTAAGAAGGTGATATAATGAATTCTGTTGTTTTAGCATCAGCTTCACCAAGGAGAAAAGAACTTCTGGAGCAAATCGGTGTGCCGTTTACAGTTATAACAAGCAGGGTAGATGAAACCATTGAGAAAACATGCTCCCCAGAAAAAGTTGTAGAAGCGTTAGCACTCCGTAAGGCAATGGAAGTGGCAAAAAGCATTGAAAAAGGCTGGGTTTTAGGGGCAGATACGATTGTTGTTTTGGGAAACGAAATTTTAGGAAAACCCAAAGACACCCAAGATGCATTTGAAATGCTAAAGAAACTGAGTAATCAGAGTCATTGGGTTATAACAGGGATCGCTTTGGTTAATGCTGAGATCGGCTCATATGATTTAGATTATGAAAAAACCAAAGTGCTTTTTGCGCCTTTGCAAACACAAGAAATGATGGCCTATATTAATACGGGTGAACCATTTGATAAAGCTGGCGCTTATGGTATTCAAGGAAAGGCTGCCGTTTTTATTCAAAAGATTGAAGGATCTTATTCAAATGTTGTGGGGCTTCCATTAAGAAAGACTGCCGCTATGTTAGAAAAGGCTGGTATCCATAAAGAGGTGTATTGGCAACATGACGAAGCTTGAAGAAGTAGGATATCATGTGACAATTAAAGATTTACCTTGTGAGGAAAGACCACGAGAACGTTTACTTAAATTGGGTGCAGAATACCTATCGCTTTCTGAATTGATTGCAATTATTATCCGGACTGGAACGCATGCGCAAAGTGCCGTGCAAATTGCTGAACAGCTGCTTTCAGTTTTTGGAGGCATTCAGCCTTTATTAAAAGCGAGTGTAGAGGAATTAAGTAGAATCAACGGAATCGGAATGGCAAAAGCAACTCAACTCAAGGCTGTTTTTGAATTGGGAAAGCGGTTGGCGGCTACAAGTTCAGGCGTAGAAATGGTGATTCGATCTCCTGAAAGTGTTGCAAATTTATTAATGCAGGAAATGCGTTTTTTGGAAAAGGAACACTTTAAAGCTGTACTTCTAAACACTAAAAATGTGGTGATAAAAGTTGAAACCATTTCAATTGGGCACTTAAATGCTTCGTTGGTTCATCCAAGGGAACTATATAAGGAAGCCATTAAACACAGTAGTGCTGCTTTGATTTTAGCACATAATCACCCCAGCGGTGATCCGTCTCCAAGCAATGAAGATTTGCAAATTACGAAACGATTATGTGAAGTTGGAGAATTAGTTGGGATTCGTGTATTAGACCATATTATATTTGGTGATAATAAATACATAAGTTTACGTGAAAAAGGGATGTTATAAAATAAGAATAAGGATAACTTTTTGAAAGGAGAAATAGAAATGGCCTTTGGCTTTTTATTTAATAGGTTCTCAAAAGATATGGGAATGGACTTAGGGACTGCTAATACATTAATTTATCTTAAAGGAAAAGGAATTATTGCAAGTGAACCTTCAGTGGTAGCAATCAATCGCAATACCCGGGAGGTATTAGCTGTTGGGAATGAGGCAAAAAAGATGTTGGGTAGGACGCCCGGAGATATTATTGCCATACGTCCACTGAAAGATGGTGTTATTGCTGATTTTGATATTACTCAGGCGATGATCAAATATTTTATTGCCAAAGTGCTAAAACGCAAGGGGATTATTGGACCTCGCGTTATCGTTGGTGTTCCATCAGGATGTACAGGTGTAGAAAAAAGAGCCGTTACGGATGCAACGATTCAAGCAGGTGCTCGTGAAGCATATTTAATTGAGGAACCCATGGCGGCGGCTATTGGTGCTGGATTGCCAGTTCAAGAACCAACAGGGAATATGATTGTGGATATTGGTGGTGGAACGACGGAAGTGGCCGTTATATCGCTGGAAGGGATCGTTTCTAGCCGATCAATTCGTGTTGGCGGCGATGAAATGGATGAGTCCATCGTTCAGCATGTCAAGCGTACGTATAATTTGATGATTGGGGAACGAACAGCAGAAGAACTTAAAATACAAATAGGTTCAGCTTATCCTCAGGAAGAAAAAGAAACGATGGATGTCAGGGGGCGGGATTTGGTAACGGGCTTACCTAAAACCATCACAATAACATCTGAAGAGATATTGAAAGCATTATCTGAACCTGTGGGGGCTATTGTAGAAGGGGTTAAGCAAACGCTGGAAAATACACCACCGGAATTGGCCTCAGATATTATGGATCGCGGCATTGTTATGGCTGGAGGCGGATCATTATTAAAAGGATTTAATACATTATTAATGAAAGAGACCGGTATGCCAGTGCATTTAGCTGAGGAGCCTTTACTATGTGTTGCTAAGGGAACAGGAATGGCATTGGATTCTATAGACGTCTTTAAACGTGTATTTATAATTCCTAAAAAGAATTTGATATAAGAAGGACGTGTCTCATGTGAGATGGATGTGGAGAAATAGATATCTTTTGGTAATAGTGATTGTTTTTGCAATATTAATGAGTGTCGTGATTAAACATACTGGTATTGAACGGGAACGTTTTAGTAAGGTAGAACAAGTGATTTCAACCATTTTTCGTCCGGTAGAAAATGTGTTAACGGATGCGACAGAAGCAGTAAAAAATTCGTTTGATGGAATGGTTAGCTTACTTAATACACATAAAGAAAATAAAGTGTTAGAAGAAAGAATGCAAGATTATGAAGCCTTATCGCATAAACTAAAAGAAGTACAATTGGAGAACAATGAACTTCGCCAAATGGCCGAATTGAAGGCTAATAATGAGAATTTTGATTTAATGGTAGCAGAGGTTATAAATCGCTCCCCTTCTAATTGGCAAGGGTCGTTTATAATTAATAAAGGAATTAAAAATGGAATAGAAAAGGATATGACAGTTGTTTCACTTGGGATGGAACTGGTTGGAAGAGTTTTCTCAGTGGGAGATCGCTATGCGGTTGTTTTACCCCTCATCGATCAGTATAGTAGAGTAGGTGGAAGAATTGAGGAAACGCGGGAGACGGGTGTGATTAGAGGCGTGGCCTCTAATACAAAAATTCAGTGTATTATGGAACGTCTTCCCCGTAGCGCAAAAGTAAAGAAAGGACAAACAGTGACTACGTCAGGCCTCGGTATTTTTCCAAAGGGGATTATCATCGGAGAAGTTAGTAGTGTAAAAAACGGTTTGCAAGGGATTTCTACGGAGGCAATGATTAAGCCTTATGCAGATTTTAATACACTTGAGAAGGTTTTTTTAATTAAACGTGTGCTTAAGGAAATACCTGAAATACCTTCTCCTGAAGAAATGAGTGAATCAATTGGAGGGCAGTAAACCATGAAATATTGGAGGCTAATGATTTTAGTTATGGGTTGTATTATACTTCAATCAACCTTAGTGCCTTTCCTGAAAATAATTAATGTTCATCCTGATATTGTCTTGATGGTCATTATTGCGATCAGTGTTTTGCTGGGCTTTAAAATGGGAACGCTATTTGGATTTATAGCAGGGTTATTACTTGACATTTCAACAGGGGGAACAGTAGGCATTTATGCAAGTGTTTATACCTTGATAGGATTTTCATCAGGTTTGATGGAAAAAAAGGTTTTTAAGGATAATTTTTTGTTACCCTTGGTTTTTTGCTTTGTCGGTACCTTTATAAAAGGTTTTTTGGAGTACATATTGTTACGTTATAGTGGTATCTCAGTGTCCTTTATTTCGAGCTTTGGCGTTGTTGTTTTTCCAGAAGCAATTTATAATGCAATTATGGCGCCTTTTGTTTATTACTTGATTTATCGATTGCCTATTTTTAAGTATCTAAGAATGTATCCATATGGTATAATATAATAGTAAATTAAATGAGGAAGAGCAAATAATGCCTTCCTTTTTTAATTGAACTATTTCTAAGAAGTAAATAGATTGCTTATATATTAAGATATAAAAGTTTTTGACTAGAAGGGGAAGATAAAAATGACTTCAATGAAATTAGAGAGTCGTTTGAAAGTTTTGTTAGCTTTTATTATTACAATTTTTGTAGTTATAAGTCTCCGTTTAGGATATTTACAAATCTTACAAAATGAAGAATTCCAACGTTTATCTGAAGGGAATCGTATTCGCTTAATTACGCAGCGTGCACCTAGAGGACAGATGTTTGATTCTGATAATGAGCCTATTGTATCAACACGTTATGCCTATACTGTCTCACTGGTTCCCATGGAAATTAAAAATATGGAAGCGGTTATTGGAGAATTGAGTCCACTACTTAATATGACACATAAAGATATTAGGGAACAAGTTGAGGCGGCTCAAAAGAAGAAATTACCCTCGTATTATCCGATTCCGGTCAAAACGGATATTTCTGATGAGACGCTGGTAAAAATCGAAGAAAAGAGTCTTGAATTACCTGGCGTTATGATTGAAGAGCAACCAGTTAGAGATTATCTCCAAGGGGATTTTGCCTCTCACTTAATTGGATATGTGCGGGGAATCGACGAAGAGGAACTAAAGGTTATGAAAAAAGATGGTTATAAAATAGGGGATATTATTGGCAAAATGGGATTAGAAAAGCTTTATGATAAATTAATCCGTGGTGTAGACGGTGGACAACAGGTGGAAGTGGATAACCGAGGACGACCAGTGAAAATATTAGGGCAGAAAAACCCTATTCCGGGAAATGATCTTTATTTGACGATTGATAAAACGCTACAGATCGCAACTGAAAAATCCATGCAAGAGACGATGGAACATGTGCAAAAAAACGGATTTCCCAATGCGCAGAAAGCGGCTGCAGTCGCCATTAATCCTAAAAACGGCAAGATTTTAGCCATGTCCAGTAAAACTTCTTTTGATCCTAATTTATTTATCAAGGGACTACCTAAAAAGAAATGGGAAGAAATGCAAGGTACTGGATGGTCAAATAATAATGTTACGATAGGGGAATACCCACCAGGTTCTCCTTTTAAACCTTTAATGGGTATTGCTGCTTTAGAAGAGGGTCAGGTAACATCAGATGAAACGATAACCTGTACAGGAAGATATTGGTTGTGGCATAAACCGCGTTGTTGGAAATCTAGCGGGCATGGAAAAGTGGATATTTATAAAGCACTTCAGCAATCCTGTAATGTCTATTTCTATGAAATGGGAAATCGTTTAGGGATTGATGTGATTAGCAGATATGCAAAAATGTTTGGATTGGGTGAAAAGACAGGGTTGGCATTGATACCAGAGGAAAAACCCGGTGTCGTTCCTTCAAAAGAATGGAAACAAGAAACGTATAATGAACCATGGTATCCTGGGGAAACACTCAGTATTGCTATTGGTCAAGGGTTTCATAGTTATACACCTCTACAAATTGTGAATTATATTGCTACGATTGCAAACGAGGGAACGCTTTATAGGCCTTATGTGTTAGATCGAATTGTTACGCCTGAAGGTAAATTATTAAAACAATATGATCCTCAAGTGAGAAGACAATTACCTATTAAAAAGGAAACTTTTGAAATTATTAAAGAAGGTATGAGTAGGGTGACCCAACCCGGTGGAACGGCTTATAATTATTTCAAAGATTTTCCTATTCCAGTAGGGGGCAAAACTGGGACAGCCCAGAATTCACAAGGAGATGATCATGGCTGGTTTGTTTGCTTTGCGCCTGTGGATGATCCGCAAATTGCTATTGCAATCCTCGTTGAACAAGGGGGTCATGGTGGTTCTGCTGCAGGTCCGATTGCCAGAGCGATGTTGGATGCTTTTTTCGGTATTGAAAAACCTCAGGAACAAGATATTAGTCCATCTCAACCATTACCTCAGCAGCCTCAACCTGTTCCTGCACAGAATGAAGCAGTTCAAACACCGCCTCCATCTGAAGCCATAGAATCTCAAGTTACATCTGAAGAAAACCAGCAACCGTCTTTACAGGAACATTCAAACATATCTGAAGAGGATAGTAATTTGCCTATTGTAGGTACAGGGGAATAAAAAAATGAGAAAAAAGTGCTAGGCACTTTTTTTCATTTAAGGCAGGAATTAGGATATTTATGAAGAATATTTCAATAATTGAATAGATAATTATATTCCCAATGGTGAAGGGGAGAGACATGAAGGAAAAAAACATTGTATTTAAAGGAACTAAAGAAGGAATTTGGATTATTGTTAATGAATCTTATCCTTTATCTCAAATTTATGAAGAAATTGACAAAGCAATTGGTGAGGCTCAGTATTTTTTCAATGGAGCACAGGTTATTTTCGACGTAGGTGATCGCGATTTAGACAAAACAGAATTAGATAATATTAAGGAAATTATTGTTGAACGTTATCACTTAGAACTTATTAGAGTAGAAGGAAGGGAGTGGCAATGGAAATATTGCCCTGCTTCACATGATTTATGGGAAAAAGAGTCTAAAAATAAACTTAAGAAAGATAATATAACAGGGAAAAAAGATATGAATAATAATCATTATATTCAAAATGGAGCAAATGCATTACTGATAAAACGAACGATACGTTCCGGACAGCGAGTAGAGTTTGATGGAAATGTTATTATTTTAGGTGATGTGAATCCGGGGTCTGAAATTATTGCAGGGGGAGATATTATTGTTATGGGTACCTTGCGGGGGATCGCGCATGCCGGCGCTAAGGGAAATGATAATGCAGTTGTAACTGCCTTTTATCTTAAGCCTATGCAATTACGTATTGCACAGTATATTACTCGAGCACCGGATGGGGAAATGCAACAGATTGTAGAGCCTGAAATTGCACGTGTTAAAGATGGAACCATTATGATTGAAAAATATATACCAAATCGAGATAGTTATGGGAGTTAGGCATCGCAAAGGAAATAACGAGTCAAGGATGGTAGAAATATTTTGAGATAGACAAGGCATTAGGTTCTGCTGATAGCAGAGCTATCAGTAGGTTCTGATAACGCAGTATAGTTCAAAATAGGCTGTCATACTGGCTAGTTATTTTTTTTGGAGATGCCTGAATGTTCTTATGACGATAGGAGGCGATTGAATGGGAGAAGTTATTGTTATAACATCCGGAAAAGGTGGTGTTGGCAAAACGACAACAACTGCTAATTTGGGTACAGGATTAGCGATTAATGGAAAAAAAGTTGTATTAATAGATGCGGATATTGGACTTAGAAACCTTGATCTAGTAATGGGATTGGAAAATAGGATTGTTTATGATTTGGTGGATGTAGTGGAAGAAAATTGTCGTTTGCGACAAGCTTTAATTAAGGACAAGCGTTTTGATAATTTATATTTACTTCCTGCTGCACAAACGCGAGATAAAGATGCTGTTTCACCGGATCAGATGAAGAAATTGTGTGTAGAATTAAAAAAGGATTTTGATTATATTTTGATTGACTGTCCAGCGGGAATTGAGCAAGGTTTTAAGAATGCTATTAGTGGCGCTGATTGGGCTGTTATTGTGACCACGCCAGAAGTTTCTGCTGTTCGCGATGCAGACCGAATTATCGGATTATTAGAAGCAGCTGAAATACGTAATCCTAAACTGGTTGTTAACCGTATAAAGCTTAATTTAGTAGCTCAAAAAGATATGATGAACATCAATGATATGATTGATATTTTAGCCATTGAATTATTAGGGGTGGTTCCTGATGATGAGAAGATTGTTATTTCCACAAATCGAGGGGAACCTGCAATATTAGATGAAATATCATTATCTAGTAAATCTTATAAGAATATTGTTAGACGTATTTTAGGTGAGGATGTACCCCTCATGCCAATGGAGGCAGAAACAACTTTTTTTGGAAAACTGAAAAAATTGATTGGCCTGGGAAGTTAAGCGTATAGGGGGGGAGGAATAAATGTTAGATATATTTTCTAAGCTTTTTCAAAAAGATACCAATAGTAAAGATGTTGCTAAAGAAAGATTGCGTCTGGTTTTAATTCATGATCGTGCTAATATGTCACCGGAACTACTTCAATCATTAAAAGAAGACTTAATTACAGTTATTAATAAATATTTAGAAGTTGATCAGGAAGCTTTAGAGGTTAACTTAAGTAATGTAGATGATTCTGTCGCGTTAGTCGCAAACATCCCTATTGTTCAGGTTAAGAGAAGTTTGTAATTTATAGCATAGAATTTAAAATATTAAAATATAAAAAAAGAAAAATAGTGTAAACGCTATTTTTCTTTTTTTATGGAATTTTATTTTGAAATTATGATATAATAAAATGGTTTGTATATATTATTTTTGTGAAGAATCTAGGGGGAAGATATGGATAGAAAGTTATTAAAAAATTTGGATTATTCCGTTGTCATAACGGTGTGTATACTATTGAGTTACAGCTTATTCATTATTACCAGTGCATCATTTGGTCAATTCGCGGATGTTTATTATTATTTAAAAAGACAAATTGTATGGGATATTCTTGGAATATCGATCTTAATATTTATTTTATCTATCGATTATAATGTTATTAAAAAGGCCTCGCGCTATTTATATGGTTTTATGATCGTATTGCTTTTAGCAGTTTTGCTTATTGGAGCTGAACATGGTGGTGCCAAAAGTTGGATTGATATTGGACCGTTTTCTATGCAGCCATCTGAATTTTCTAAGATCATCATTATCATTATATTAGCAAAATACTTATCAGAAAATGAGACTTTAATTAAAACATGGAGAGGAATCTTTCTTGCATTTTTGTATGTTGGGATACCACTTTTATTTATTTTAAAGCAACCCGATTTGGGGACAGCTCTGGTTTTTTTTGCTATCTTATTTGGGATGCTCTTTGCGGGTGGTGTTCCGATAAAAAAATTGATGTTGATTGCAGGGAGTGGCATCGCAGCGTTACCGATATTATGGAATTTTTTAGATAAGTACCAAAAAAACCGTTTAATTGTCTTTATTGACCCTAATGTTGATCCTCTGGGGGCTGGTTATCATGTGATTCAGTCTAAGATCGCGGTAGGGTCAGGTGGCTTGATGGGAAAAGGATTGTTTAAAGGAACACAGAACTTATTGAATTTTTTACCAGAGCAGCATACAGACTTTATTTTTTCGGTTATTGGCGAGGAACTAGGTTTTATAGGTGCAATTGTTCTTTTGAGTCTCTATCTTTTTTTGTTATGGAAAGGCATTAAAATTGCCATGGCAGCGAAGGATAAGTTTGGAACACTATTGGTAGTTGGCGTTCTTTCTATGTATACATTTCATATTCTTGAAAATGTAGGGATGACGATTGGGCTGATGCCTATTACAGGTATTCCGCTTCCGTTTATGAGTTATGGGGGGAGTTCTACATTAGCTAACATGATTGCATTAGGAATCATTTTAAACGTGAGGATGCGTCGACAGAAAATTATGTTTTAGCTGAGTCATTATTAGACTCAGTTTTTTTATAACCTGTCCCTTTGAGGTCATAATACATCTGACGTTGTAATATATATAACTATGTTGAGTGAATATTTACAACGATCATTTATGACTTTGGGAGGTTGCATATGGAACATAAAATATCAAATTCAATTTCGAGCTATAAAAGATTTTTAAAATTTATTAGACAAACGCTAATATGCATCGTAATATTTCTAGTGCTTTTTTCATTGAATAAGATAAGTAATCCTTTAGCTAAGCAGTTTGAAAAAAAGATTTTTCATGCAATGACAATTAACTATCAAATTGTGCCTGCAATAAAAAAGATAAAACAGTGGCATATTCCGAAAAATACGCTTAATATACCAGTTTTCGAAGAACATTTAGGTCCTTTAACACCATTGATTCAAGAATGGAAAAAAGAAGACTTTTCTGGTGACTATCAATATAAGGATGAAGAAAGTGCTGCCAATACACTTTTGGAAAAGCAGAACATCAAATTGGAATCAAAAGATGTGATAGATAATGATGAAAACAAAAAAAAAAGTGATGTATTAGAGTTACAAACAAACTCACAAGATCAAGTTATGGTGGTTCCTGTTGATGGTATATTATCTTCTCCATATGGTTGGCGAATTCATCCAATCTATAACGAAAAACGGTTTCATGAAGGGGTGGACGTTGCAGCACCCGAAGGCAAATCCATTAAGGCTGTTTTAGCGGGTACTGTTAAAGAAGTTTCCTTTACTAAAACATCTGGATGGGTGGTAAAAATTGATCATAGCGAAGGTCTTGAAACGCGATATGGACATTGTTTGAAAATCCTGGTTAAAGAAGAGCAGAAAGTAGAAAAAGGAGAAGTAATTGCTGAAGTTGGGCAAAGTGGTATCTCCACGGGGCCTCATTTGCATTTTGAAATTTTAAAAGATGACGAAAACATTGATCCAGAAACGTTTATTCAATTTAAAGAGTAATAGCTATGTCTGAAAGTGGGGCATATGAATGATCATTGGGAAAATTGTAGGCGTGAAAATCAAATTAAATAAATGGTTCGTTTTTTTAATGCTTGTATATGCAATGATTGATTTATTACCCCAAGCATTAATTGTTTTTGGAGTAGCCTTTTTGCATGAAATGGCACATGTATTTGTGGCTATAAATGAAGGGTATCATGTTATTGAAATAGAGGTCATGCCTTTCGGAGGAGTAGCAAAAATTGATAATATGCTAGGATGTGATGTGCATTCTGAATTTAATATAGCGATTGCAGGGCCTCTAAATAATTTAGCTTTAATGGGAGTAGGGTGGTTGATGCAGTATTGTCATGTTTGGAATCCTGATCTCACATTTTTTTTTATTAAAGTTAACTTATTTATGGCCCTATTTAATTTCATACCCGCATTGCCTCTAGATGGGGGGAGAATTTATCGTTCTCTTCTTGCACGAAAAATTGGATTTAAAAAAGCATCAGAAAAGGCTTTTGGAATGAGTCGATTTATAAGTGTTATTTTAATGATAGGGGGAAGTATTGGCTTTTACTTGGGTTATGTCAATGCTTTGGTGATTGTAATTGCTATTTTTCTTTTCGGTGCCAGCAATCAAGAGAAACAGATGACATTATATGTTATTATGAAGAATTATACGAAGAAGAAAGAAGATCTATTAAAGAAAGGTATCATTTCAGGGGAACAATTAGTTGTTTTGGAAACGACGCCTGTAGGGGAAGTCATTAATTATGCATTACCACAAAAGTATCACACGTTTGTAATTATGAATCATCATTGGGAAATAGCGGGCATGATTACTGAATCTCAGGTTGTTGATATATTAATGGAAAAAGGGATTAGCATTACAATGAAACAAATACTTTACCAAAACAAAGTAAAATTTTTGGATTAAAAAGGAATTAAAGAAAAAGCATAGAACTTCTTATAGTTAAAGAAACTAATTCATAGCAGACCATGAAAAAATTATGTAGTAATGAAAGGAGAAGACTCTGTGAATAAATATCTCACACGTGTTATTGAAGATACAATTTTTCCTTTTGTGGCAAAACCGACTCGATATCTGGGCAATGAGTTGAACGCAATTCATAAAAACCATGAAGATGTGGATATAACTTTTGCTTTTGCATTTCCTGATGTTTACGAAGTGGGTATGTCTCATTTGGGATCTCATATTCTTTATTCCACTCTTAACAAGCGAAATGATGCTGTGCTGGAAAGGGTCTATACGCCATGGGTCGATATGGAAGAGAAAATGCGGGAGTTGAAGATACCGTTATTTAGTCTGGAGACCAAGACGCCTCTTGACCAATTTGATATGATTGGGTTTACGCTTCAATATGAAATGAGCTATTCTAATATTCTAAACATGTTAGATTTGGCGGGTATACCAAAATGGTCGCGTGAACGACAGGATCATATGCCTCTGATTATTGCAGGAGGCCCTTGCGCGTTTAATCCCGAACCTTTGGCGGATTTTTTTGATCTGTTTGTTATTGGTGAAGGTGAAGAAGTCATGCAGGAACTTTTTGATTGCTATAAAGACTGGAAACAATCAAAAAGCACAAGTAAATTAGATCTACTGGAATCTTTAGCGGCGATTAAGGGAGTATATGTCCCATGTTTTTACAAACCTTCTTACAATATGGATGGTACATTGAAAGAATTGGAGGCAAATGCTTCAAATGTAAGTACTATGATTCAAAAAAGGGTTGTTAAAGATTTAAATGCTGTAGACTATCCGACTTGTCCTATTGTGCCGTATATGGATATTGTTCATGACCGAATGGTGTTGGAATTGTTTCGAGGGTGTACCAGGGGATGTCGTTTTTGCCAGGCAGGGATGATTTATCGGCCAATAAGAGAAAAATCGCCTCAGGTATTAAAAGAACAAGCATCTAAGATATTTAATAATACTGGATATGATGAAATATCTTTAACTTCTCTTTCGTCGAGTGATTATTCACAAGTGGGTCAATTAACTAAGGATTTAATTGATCAGTACGGAGAATTTGGAGTCGGTATTTCGCTTCCTTCACAACGTGTTGATGCATTTTCCCTTGATTTAGCTGAGGAAGTACAACGTGTTCGCAAAACAGGTCTGACTTTTGCTCCAGAAGCAGGTACGCAGCGTTTAAGAGATGTCATTAACAAGGGTGTAACGGAAGAGGATCTATTATCAGCAACAGAAAGTGCACTAAAAGCCGGTTGGTCATCGTTTAAGCTCTATTTTATGATAGGATTACCAACAGAAGCTCAAGAAGATCTAGATGGTATCGTAAATCTTGTGGAAAAAATCATTAAATTAGATCAAGGCTTATTGAGAGAAGGAAAGCGGAAAGGTAAAAAAGTTAATATTACCGTAAGTACATCTTCTTTTGTACCCAAATGTGATACACCCTTTCAATGGGAAGCCCAATTTTCGATTGACGAATTGAAAGAAGAGCAATTATATTTAAAACAGCATTTGCCTCGAAAGCAAGTTAAATACAACTATCATGATGCGGAGCTAAGTTTTGTGGAGGCAGTATTTGCTCGAGGGGATCGAAAAGTATCTCAAGCACTTTATCATGCTTGGGAACTAGGGTGCAAATTTGATGGGTGGACTGATTATTTTCAGTATGATAAATGGATGCAGGCTTTTAAAGAGGTAAATTTAGATCCTTACTTTTATGCTAATCGTCAGCGAGAATATGATGAAGTTCTCCCATGGGATCATATTCTTTGCGGTGTAAGCAAACAATATTTATGGAAAGAAAGAGAAAAAGCTTATAAAATTCAATTAACGCCCGATTGTCGTTTTGAACAATGTATAGGATGTGGGTTATGCAATACCTTAGACGTAGAAATGAAGATTATAGGCGGTGAGCATTCTGATGCAACGGATTAGAGTTCGACTTTCAAAGGATGATCGTGTTAGGTTTGTATCTCATTTAGATTTTTTGCGTGTATTAACGCGGGTAATTCGTCGTGCAAGATTGCCTGTAGCGCTAACACAAGGGTTTAACCCTCATTTAAAAATTTCATTTGGGTCCATATTACCTGTGGGAGCTACAAGTGAAGTCGAGTATATTGATTTTGAGTTAAAGATGTCTTTAGAACCTGAAACATTTATGGCGCATTTAAACAAACAGTTGCCACCTGGGTTTCATGTTATTGAAGCACGAGAGATGCCCGTGAAAATACCTTCATTACAGGGAAAATTAAATAGAATAGTATATCAGGTTAAGTTGATGTTAACAGGTATGGAGCAAGAATATTTAGAGGATGCGATTCATAGTTACTTAAAAAAAGAAGTTATTTCACTCACGAAAAAGACAAAAAGGGGGATGAAAGAAATCAATATTCGCCCCTTGATTGAGGATATGACTGTTATTTCCCAAGAGAATGATGTTTTTACATTGGAGTTGGTGCTTGTAACTGGGAATACTGGAAATGTTAGACCTGAACAGGTGATAGAGGGAATGCTCAAGTATGAATTATTGAATGTTGAGCCTGAATGGATACGTGTACATCGTATTGCTTTATATTTACAAGAAGGTTCAAAGGTCATAACCCCTTGGGAAATCATGTAGAGGCAGTTTAGGTTTATTTGAAATTTTGGGGAGATGAGAATGATGTCATTAGAAATAGTGGTTAATGTTGAAGAAGATTTAACGCGGGTAGCAATATTAGAAGATGATGTTTTGGCTGAATTATATTATGAAACAGCTGTTAATCATCGGATTGTAGGTAATATTTATAAAGGTAAGGTAGAAAATGTTTTGCCTGGTATGCAAGCGGCATTTGTCAATGTTGGTTTAGAAAAAAACGCATTTTTATACGTTGCTGATGCGGTTCCGGTAAAAAATGGGCACTTTGATGAAGAAGGATTTGAGTTTGATACGTCAAAACTTTCAGTAGCTGATGTGTTGCATGTAGGCCAGGAAGTTGTTGTTCAAGTAACAAAAGAACCGGTAGGGACTAAAGGTGCTAGAATTACAACTCATATTACATTACCAGGAAGATATCTTGTCTTAATGCCTACGGTGGATTATATTGGTATTTCTAGGCGAATAGAAGATGAGGCAGAACGGGAACGTTTACATCAAATTGCCGAAAAAATTAAGCCTTTTGGGATGGGACTTATTGTTCGTACCGTTGCTGAAGGAAAGACAGAAAAGGAAATTGCACAAGATATTGATTTTTTAGTGAAGTTATGGCGCAAAGTTCAGCAAAAAGATAAAAAGGCGAAGGCACCAGAGCTTATTTATAAAGATCTAGATTTAATTAATCGAATGATACGTGATTTTTTTAGTATAGAGGTGGATCGTTTAGTTATTGATTCCCATAGTGATTATGAGAACACATTAGATACTTTAGATTATATTGCCTCCCATTTAAAACCACGTGTTCAATTGTATACGAAGAAACCAAATGTTTTTGATACCTTTGGGATACAAGGAGAAATTGATAAAGCGCTTAAAAGAAAAGTATGGCTGAAAAATGGAGGCTATCTTGTTATTGATGAAACGGAAGCGCTTATATCTATTGACGTGAATACAGGTAAATATGTTGGCGGCATTAATCTGGCAGATACAGTCGTAAAGACCAATGTAGAGGCAGCTAAAGAAATAGCCCGCCAAATTCGGCTGCGTAACTTTGGTGGTATAATTATTATTGATTTCATTGATATGGAAACGCAGGAACACAAAGATAAAGTTCTTGACACTTTAACAGAAGCAACAAAAAGAGATCGAGTTAAAGTCAATGTTTTAGGGTTAACGATTTTAGGACTTGTAGAAATGACGCGAAAGAAATCAGGGAAGAGTCTTAGTCATACCCTATTGAAAACTTGTCCTGAATGTGATGGACGGGGAACTGTTTTAGATGAAAAGACAATGGCAGCACGAGTAAAACGAAAGTTGAATAGTGTTTTGCAACAAACTGCAGCAGAAGCTGTGCTTGTGGCAGTACATCCTTTGGTTGCATCCGTATTAATTGGATCAGGGGGTGCGGGTCTTGATAAGTTTGAAGAACAGACGCAAAAAAACATATTTATTAAGGGAAAAGATGAATTGCCGATTGAAGAACTTGAAATTATGAGTATTGGTTCCAAAGAAGAAGTTGAAAAAAAAGCATTGCCAGTACAACAAGGTCAAATTATTGATTTAGAAGTAAAAGAACCCCATGCATCAAATCCATATAATGGTATTACGAAGTTAGAAGGTTATGTTATTGATATTGAGGGTGGTGGGAAATTTATTGGAGAGCGAGTAAAAGTAGAGATTACTCGTGTCAATAGAACCTATGCTAAAGCGGTATTGATTTTGAGATGATTCTTGGCAGGTAGCAGTTAGCAGGTAGGGGGAAAGATACCTGCTAGTTGCTACCTGCCAAACCGTCATTATTGCTAATGATTTACAATAAAACACGACATTGACACTTGTTTGGAACTATGCTATAATAGCAAAGATAGTGCTACCGTGCTATCTCAACCACACGAAGCGGGTCATAAATAACATTGATGAAGATGTTTGCCTAGATTTCGGTGAGTCTAGATTAGGAGGTGGACAAGACATGTACGCAATTTTAGAAACGGGCGGAAAACAATTTAAAGTGCAAGAAGGCGATTGGGTAAAAGTAGAAAAGATGCCGTTTGAAACAGGAGAAATGGTAGAATTTAATAACATATTAGCTGTTTCCAATGACAATAATGAACTAACTGTTGGAAAACCTTTTGTTGAAGGTGCCAAAGTAACTGCAAAAGTTATTGAACAAGGAAAAGATAAAAAAGTTGTTATTTTCAAGTTTAAAGCTAAAAAAGACTACCGTAAGAAAAAAGGTCATCGTCAGCCTTATACAAAAGTTGTTATTGAAAAAATTGAAGCTTAAGGTAAGGGGCGAACTTTCAGCATGGTAAACGTCAAGGTTTGGCGTAATGATATAGAGCAAATCGTTTCATTTGAAGCTTTTGGTCATTCTGGTTATGGATATCAAGGCCAAGACATAGTATGTGCAGCTATTTCTATTCTATTGCAGACTGCAGTGATGGGATTAGAAGGATATTTAAACCTATCACCTAAGGTAGAAATTAAAGATGGATTTTTGAAATGTCATTTGAGACAAAAACTGGATGCCTTAAAAGCAGAAAAAGCGGCAGCTATATTGGAAACGATGTTGATTGGACTTCAAGAAATAAATAAACAGTATCCTGAAAGTATAAATATTGTAATGATGAGGGAGGTGTAACAAATGATAAAATTAAACCTTCAATTATTCGCGCATAAAAAAGGTATGGGTAGTACTAGAAATGGTCGTGACAGTAATGCACAACGTCTAGGAATTAAGGAATACGACGGTGAATTTGTTACTTCTGGGAGTATCTTAGTTCGTCAAAGAGGGACAAGAATCAAACCTGGTACTAATGTTGGTTTAGGAAAAGATGATACCTTGTTTGCAAAAATGGATGGCTATGTTAAGTACGAAAGAAAAGGGAAAAATAGTAAACAAGTTAGCATCTATGAAGAACGATTTGTTATGTAATGAATGATGTATAGCCCAGCACTCAGGTGCTGGGTTTCTTCATATGTATTAGAGAAAGAAAAAAGACGTAGAATGTGGAAGGTAAAAAATTTAAAAACCTTCTACCTTTAACCTTCAGCTTTCTACTAATTAATAAAGCATAAAAGTCCTGTAGACGTGAATACTAACAAAAAAAGTTAAAGGCTGAAAGGTGGTGTGTTGACGACATGTTTTATGATAAAGCGCGTATTTATGCTAAAGGTGGAGATGGCGGTGCAGGTCAAATGAGTTTTCGCCGTGAAAAATATGTTCCTTATGGTGGTCCGGATGGAGGCGACGGCGGAAGAGGTGGCAATGTTATCTTTATTGGAGATGAAGGGTTAAGAACCCTTATGGATTTCCGTTATCAACGGCATTATAAAGCATTGCGTGGAGAGCATGGGCAAGGAAGTAATAAACATGGTAGGGGAGCAAGTGATTTAATCATACATGTTCCTTTAGGAACCATTGTTCGTGATGGAGATACGGAACAATTAATTGGTGATATCACACAAGTTGGAGAGAAAGTAATTGTAGCTCACGGTGGACGTGGGGGGAGAGGAAATGCTCGGTTTGCTACAGCCAATAACAAAGCACCAAAATTTGCTGAAAAAGGGGAACCAGGAGAAGAAAGATGGTTAAACTTGGAATTGAAGTTATTAGCAGACGTGGGTTTAATTGGGTTCCCTAATGTGGGGAAATCTACATTGCTTTCCCATGTAACGGCTGCAAGACCTAAAATAGCCAATTATCATTTTACGACTATAGCACCTAATTTAGGTGTGGTTGCTGTTGGTGAAGAAAAATCCTTTGTAATGGCGGATATTCCGGGATTAATTGAAGGCGCTCATGAAGGAATCGGATTAGGACATGAATTTTTGCGACATATTGAGCGCACACGTCTTTTAATTCATGTATTGGATATTTCGGGTTCTGAAGGCCGAGATCCTATAAGTGATTTTGAAAAGATTAATGGTGAGCTTATTTTGTATAATGAGAAATTAGCTCAAAGAAAACAAATTATTGCAGCTAACAAGATGGACTTGGCGGAAGGAAAGGAAAAATTCCTTCAATTTAAAGAGAAAATGGAAGAGCAGGGCTTTGAAGTATATGGTATTTCTGCTGTTACTGGCGAAGGATTAAAAGAGTTGATGCGCAGGGCTGCAATACTTCTAGACGAAATAGAAGTAGAGCCATTAATTATTGAAGAAGTGGAGGATGAAGCGTGTTTTAAGGCACGTTTTGAGCCGCCTTTTAAGATTATAAAAGAACAAGAAATTTATAAAATATACGGTAAAGATATTGAAAAATTAGTGGCTATGACGGATTTCGCAAGTGAAGAAGGATTGGAGCGGTTTCAGCGTATTTTCAAAAAAATGGGTATTGAAGATGCATTGAAAGAAAGTGGCGTTCAAGAAGGAGATACCGTACACATTAATGAATTTGAGTTTGAGTACAAAGCATATTAAGAAGATTCAATATAAGAGGATTATTCAAATAATGGGGGGTGAAAACCATGCTAACGAGTAAACAACGGAGTTATTTAAGAGGATTAGGAAATACAATGGAACCTATTGTTCAAGTAGGAAAAGCGGGTGTAACAGAATCATTAATTGTCCAGGTGGTAGAAACATTGGAGGCTAGAGAATTAATAAAGATGAAAGTATTAAATAATTGCATGGCTTCTGTACGTGAAGTAGCGGATCAAATTGCTGCTGAAGCGGGCGCAGATGTCGTTCAAACGATTGGAAGCAAAATATTAATCTATAAAGAATCAGAAGAAAAACCGACAATTGAGTTACCACATTAGAGGAAGAGGATAGAGATGGAGCGAACGAAATATTTTTCTAATTCTATAAAACGCGTTGTCGTTAAAGTAGGGACCAGTACTTTGACGTATGAAACGGGAAAATTGAATTTAGCTGTTATGGAGCGGCTAGTGAGAGAATTAGCTGATTTAAAGAATGAGGGACTGGATGTTATTCTCGTCAGTTCTGGAGCAGTTGGTGCAGGAATGGGTGTTTTAGGTCTTCATGAAAGGGCGCTGTCTATTCCAGAAAAGCAGGCGGCTTCATCAGTAGGACAGGGTGCTTTAATGCAGATGTATACCAAATTCTTTGGGGAATATGGTCATATAGCTGGCCAAGTATTATTAACACGGGATGATATGGGTGATCGCAAGCGGTATCTTAATGCCCGAAATACATTGCAGCATTTACTTTCTTTACATGTGATACCGATTATTAATGAAAATGATACAGTGGTTGTAGAAGAAATCAAGTTTACAGATAATGATTTACTATCTGTATTAGTTGCCGAACTGGTGGATGCTGATTTATTAATTATTTTAACGGATACAGAAGGATTATATGACTGCGATCCGCGAATTAATAAAAGCGCCAAATTAATCTCATGTGTTTCAGAGGTGAATGGCAAGATATTTGATATGGCTGGCGGTTCTGGCAGTATGCGAGGAACAGGTGGTATGGAAAGTAAGCTGAAAGCTGCTCAAATTGCTATGGCTTCTGGAATTGGCATGGTTATAGGAAATGGTTCTCTTCCACAAATTATTCATAGTGCAGTGAAAGGCGAATCCATAGGTACTTTCTTTTTGCCTAAGGATAATCGTCTGGAAAAAAGAAAACATTGGATTGCTTTTGGTCTGCCTATGCATGGGAGTGTTAAGGTGGATGAAGGTGCAAAGAAAGCAATTACTCATCAAGGTAAAAGTCTTTTGCCATCAGGTGTTATAGACGTTGAAGGTGATTTTGGGGTAGGTGATGGTATTATGATTAAAGATATTGACAATCATGAAATTGCACGGGGTCTAGTGAACTACGCAGCAGAAGATTTAGAAAAAATAAAAGGACACCACTCCAAACATATTGAAAGCATACTGGGTTATTATGTTTCTGATGCAGTCGTTCATCGAGATAATATGGCTCGGCTATGATATTTAAACTTTTCAGAGGAAGTTTCATACTAAATGTGTAGTCATCAGGTAAAGGGGGAGAAAAAGATGGAGAATGAAATTATTCAGAAAGCAAAAAAGGCGAAAATAGCTGCTCGAAAATTAGCTACTTTATCTACTGCTTGTAAAAATGAAGCGCTTTTAGCGATGGCACAGAGTCTAGAAATGAATAAGGAAAAGATAATGCTTGCTAATGAAAAAGATCTGCTATTGGCTAAAGAGAATGGGGTATCAACTGCTTTTTATGACCGCCTTAAACTAACGGCGCAACGCATCGAAGGTATGGCAGCAGGATTAAGGCAAGTGGCTGATTTACCTGATCCTATTGGTAATGTTATGGGGATGAAAAAACTGCCGAATGAATTGGAAGTAGGCCAGGTTAAGGTGCCCTTAGGTGTGATCGGCATGATTTATGAAGCGCGTCCTAATGTAACTGCTGATGCTGCAGGTTTATGCCTTAAATCTGGAAATGCTGTCATACTTAGAGGGGATCCCAGTGCGATTCATTCTAATATAGCAATTGCTTCTTTGTTAGCACAAGCTGGGGAAAGTGTAGGTATTCCGCAAGGGGCTATTCAGCTTGTAGAAGATGTGTCTCGGGAAGGCGTTCTTGTGATGCTTAAACTGAATGAATGGATCGATGTTGTGATTCCCCGAGGTGGGGCAGGCCTTATTAATACGGTGATTGAACATGCCACTGTGCCGGTTATTCAGACGGGAATGGGTAACTGCCATGCCTATGTTGATGCATATGCAGACTTAGAAAAAGCGCTTGCAATTGTTTTTAACGGCAAAACGCATCGACCTGGTGTTTGTAATGCGTTGGAAACAGTTTTAGTTCATAAAAATGTTGCTGTAGAATTTTTACCAGCGTTATATAGTGTGTTACAAAAAGCAGGTGTGGAATTGCGAGGGTGTAGCCGGACATTGGAAATTTTGCCGGATATTACACCTGCTTCTGAGGCGGATTGGGCGACTGAATATTTAGATATGATTATAGCTGCGAAAATTGTTTCTAATATTGATGAGGCGATCGAACATATAGAAACATTTAGCACCAAACATTCTGAAGTCATTATTACGGAAAACTACTCTTTGGCACGGCGCTTTTTAAAAGAAGTCGATTCGGCAGTTGTTTATGTGAATGCATCTACCCGGTTTAGCGATGGTGAGCAATTTGGTTTAGGTGCTGAGATAGGTATTAGTACACAAAAATTACATGCTAGAGGCCCTATGGGAATGGAGCAACTGACTTCCACAAAATTTATTGTTTTTGGCAATGGGCAAATTAGAAAATAATTGTGGAGTTAGGAGCGAAAACCATGAATAAAGTAACTGAAGAAAAAGTTCGTACGTTACCGATTATTGTTTTAGTTATGGTTCCTTTCTTAGGTATGCTGATGATGATGCAACTCGATATTAAGCGGTATTTTCTGATTATAGCTGTAATGGCTTGGTATGTTTCTTCTATGATTATTAGAATTATTGTTAACTTTGGCATACGGTTTATGATCAGTGGGGAAGAATTGGAAATCTATCGGCGAAAAAATATTGAGCTTTCTTTCTTTATTAGAGATATTTTCCTTTTTAAACCACTTGACCGGCAGGTGCAAAAAGAAATGAGCACAGGAGAAAAAAAAGGATCATTAAGGCGATTTGTACTTCCACTTAATGGGACCCCCTGGGTGATTGGTTATAAAAAGGATGAGACATATCATTATTTGACATTTCAACCTGGAAATTCGTTTCAAAAGGCTCTGGAAGGGAAAATAAAGAAGAAGCGGAAACATGTCAGCAAGTAGCTTGTTTGAATCCTTCCTTAAAGTGCAGGCGATATACGTTTTGAAGAAAGGAGTCTTAGTATGCTAAATAGAAATTGGTTTAAGTTAGATATAAAGAATCCGGAAAAATATCAAAAAGATAAAGCGATTGGACGTATTTATGGTTTGAGTACGGGGTTAGCAGGTGCAGGTGTATATTTTTTTACAGAAAGTATTCCTTTGGCTTTAGGGGCAATTGGTATTACATTTGTTGGCGTACATTATTTTATTAAGAGAAAATTTCAGTCCGGATAATGGGAAGAGTCACTACTAATTATAATTAGTAGTGACTTTTTTTATATAAAATAGTTTAACAATGAAATCGCATTTTGGGGAATAAAATGTTTTTTTAAGTTTATACTAAAAATATATCGTGTTATACAGAGGGGTTTTAAGGTTAAAAGGAGGGGTACATGAAATTTAAAGATCGAAGAGAAGCAGGTATAAAATTAGCAGAAGCGTTAATAGAATATAAGAACCAAGATCCATTGATATTGGCAATTCCACGTGGGGGCGTTACTTTGGGAGCTGAAATTGCCCGCAAATTAAATGGGGAACTGGACTTAATTATCACGCGTAAAATTGGTGCACCCTTTAATCCTGAATGTGCGATTGGAGCTGTTACACCCAACGGTACACTCCTTTTAAATAATGAACTGGTGAAAAAAATGTGTATGAATCAATCCTATATTGATGAGGAAAAAGAAAAACAAATTAGAGAAATAAAGCGGCGTATGGCATTTTATCGAGGTAAAAAAGAATATCCTGCCATGAAAGAACGTACTGTAATCGTAGTGGATGATGGCATCGCGACAGGTTTTACCATACAAGCAGCATTAAAATCTTTACACAAAGAAGGCATTTCTAAACTCATATTAGCTGTCCCGGTTGCTCCAATGGATACGATTGATCGGTTAGTAAGAGAAGCAGATGAAGTTGTTTGTTTGATTAAATCCGATAATTTTTATGCAGTGGGTCAGTTTTATCAGTCTTTTGAACAATTGGAAGATGATGAAGTAAAAGAAAGTTTAAAAGAATTTAACTTTGTTCCAGCATAAAGAATTACGAGTTGAAGCATACTAACCATATCCATTGAATATTGTGGTGGAGGTGAACAAGATGAATAAAGTGATTGCTGTAGAAGATAATCTTGCCTCAGTAAAGAATTTTTTGGCAGAAAAAGGATGTCGCGTTATTGATGTGCAAGCAGCAAAGAATAATAAAGTCGATGCTGTCGTACTTTCTGGAAGTGATGAAAACTTGATGGGTATGCAGGATGTTCTTATTAATGCACCTATTATTAACGCTAAAGGAAGAACACCTCAAGAAGTATGGGATAATATTGAGCGTTAATAGGCGTTCGTTAAAAGGCGTTCGTTAAAAGGTAAGTGGCTCACAACCTGCGGTTTTTTGGGGTAAGTGGTAAGTGGGAAAAGATTTACACTTGCTACTTACCACTTGCTAAAAAACGGCGATGTGCTTCTTACTACATGTCACTATTTTTATAAATAGGACATTTGAGCTTTGAAGCTCATTTTTTGTTTAGAGTAAATAATGTGGAGGTGGAATGATGGGGTTTTGTGATGATGTCTATATGAGAAGGAGGAATTTGATGTCTGACCACAAAAGAAAATTAAATTCTGATGTAGAGCATGATGATCGTACAGAAGCGGAACGATCAGGTACTCCTATTTTGACAGGACATACGTTTACAAGAGATAATATAACAATGGGTGGTCCTGAGATTGTTATTAATGAGGAAGATGATGAATTTTTGGATGATATTAATCGTGTCAATAGACAAAAGAAAAAAGGACAGGAACCTTACCCTAAAAATGATTTTAAACAATAAGAAAACAGCCTAGGCTGTTTTCTTATGTTCTTGGCGTATATACATAAAAATGTGTTATAATTTTATGAATGACTTGGAGAAAGGAGTGGATAGAATGATATCCAACATATACACAGGAAGTGATGCGTTACTAAATCGGCCAAAAAAAGAAGGTGTGAAGCGATTTGGGATCATGGGCGGCACCTTTGACCCGATACATCATGGCCATTTAACCATTGCCGAATGGGTACGTGAAGCATATAATTTAGATAAAATATTATTCATTCCTTCAGGGTGTCCACCGCATAAAGAAGGTCGTAAAGTGTGTGATGCACTGGCACGATTTAATATGGTTGAAATGGCCATTAAAGATAACCCTTATTTTGAAATTTGCGCATGTGAATTGCATCGTGTCGGTTATTCATATGCAATTGATACCGTACGACAACTGGAGCATCAATATGAGGAAAAAGTGGAATGGTTTTTTATTACGGGTGCCGATGCCATTCTAGAATTGGACACATGGAAAGAAGCAAAGCAATTGGTAGAGCTTTGTGAGTTTATTGCGGTGATCCGATCTGGATATCAATTGGATCAGGTTAGATCATCACTTTCTCAAATGATGGAAGATTGGCAGCCTAAGGGCATATATATTACCCATTTGCCGCTCATTGAAATTTCCTCCACAAATATTCGCATGCGTATTAAGAAAGAATTATCTATTCGATATTTAGTTCCTAAAAATGTGGAATATTTTATTTATCAACATCATCTTTATCGTTAACCATTAAGTATCTAAATGTAACGCAATGCAAAACTTACATTGCACGTTTTGTATTCTTTTTTAATTCATCAAGCCATATCGCTCAAATTTAGTTTAAATATGGTTTGTTCCAGTAAGACAACTATGTTATAATATGTATGATACCGATTCCCAATTTGTTGAATTGGGAATTTTTTTATGACAAATGTGTAACAAATAACGGTATAAATCGTTAATCAGAGTATAATCATTTTGATGGTGGTGAATAAATGGTTCAAAGTATTACAAGAATACAGCAGAAATTGCAAGAGGTGTTATCTCCAGCACGTTATATCCATACTTTGGGTGTTGCTGAAACGGCTGAAAAACTAGCCGTTACGCATGGCGTTGATAAACAAAATGCTTATTTAGCGGGATTGCTTCATGATTGTGCACGGGAGCTATCTCCGGAAAAGTTATTGTTAGAAGCATACCGTTTTGGGATAGCAGTTGATTGTATACAGAAGTCTTACCCTAAATTGCTTCATGGTTTGGTAGGGAAAATGAGAGCAAAAAATACATATGATATTGATGATCCAGATATATTAGAAGCCATAGAAGTACATACAATGGGTAAACCGGGGATGGGTAATTTAGCTAAGATTATCTATGTATCAGATACCATTGAGCCAGCACGTTCTTTCTCATATATACACGTTATAAGGGAAAGTGCAGAAATCAATTTAGATAAAGCGGTTTACTTGACTGCTCAATCTAGTCTCATATATTTAATACGCGGCCACAAGGTGATACATCCTTTGACTTTAAAAACTAGAAATTATTATATGCAAAAGGGAAAATACGATATGTAGTAATAGTATGCGGAGAGGATGGAACACGATGAGAAAAAGGACAAGTAAGTCACATCCACGGCGAATGCGAAGAAAAACTATAAAAAAGGTTTTTTTTGTGGGGTTATTAGCTTTTCTCATGTTTTGTATTGGAATTGGTATTGGCGGTTTTATGATTTTAGATAATATATTTGTTAAACCGGAAGCTCGCCCAGTAGATGGTCCAAGCCTATCACCGGAAGATCCCAAAGAAGGAAATCCAGATATAATCAATATTTTGTTTTTGGGAATTGATGGATGGGGCAAAGGTTCATCCAGTTTATCGGGTGGAGGAAATCACCGTACAGATACAATGATTTTGGTGTGTTTTAATAAAAAAACCAAAGACTTAGATTTAATATCTGTCCCACGGGACACACGTGTAGCCATTGAGGGTTCCAGACAGCATCATGATAAAATCAATGCGGCTTTTGCTTATGGCGGGCCGGATTTAGCGCGCTCCACAGTGGAGAATGTTTTAAATGTTGATATTCCTTATTATGTAGTTACTAACTATGCGGGTTTTCGACGCATTGTAGATATTATTGGTGGTGTAGACTACAATGTCGAGAAAAGAATGTATTATGTAGATCCTGTGCAAAACTTAGTGATTGATTTACAGAAAGGGCAACAACATTTGAATGGTAAAAAAGCAGAGCAATATGTACGGTACCGTGCTGATGGGTTGGGCGATATTGGAAGAATAGCACGGCAGCAGAAATTTATCCAAGCGGTATTAGATAAAGTATTGCGGCCTAGTATGATTCCTAAATATCCATCTATTTTAGGAGAAATGACGGAATATGTTCGTACAAATGTATCGCCTGGCGAAATGTTAAAATTAGTGTTAGCGGGTGGCAGCATAGATAAAGAAAGTATACAAACGAGCCGATTACCTGGAAATGATGGCAGTATTGGAGGAGGAAGTTATTGGCTTGCCGATCATGTTAAAATTGAGCAACTGATTGATAGTATTTATAGCAAAGAAAAGCAAAAGGAATCCGATAATAAGCAAATTAAAGAACAAACTGATTTTGCTCAGGTCACTTTGGAGATTCAAAATGGAAATGGGCAGAAAGGCCAAGCCGCAATACTTCAAAAAGAGTTTGAAAAAAAGGGTTTTGAGGTGAAAGAGGTAGGTAATGCAGATCATTTCTATTATTCTAAAAGCCAAGTTCATTATAAACCCGGATTTAAAACCGTATCAGAGACAATAGAAAAAGCGATTGGTTCAGCAGATCTTATTGAGGATGATAAAATAAAACGTGATGTATTAATTATTATTGGGGAAAACTATACTGGCTAAAGAAATTTGGATTTGGGTTAAGCAAATTAAAACATAAGCATTATACAATTTGACTTATGAACCAAAACATATATTGAAGAATACAATAATAATGAAAAATAAAAATTTGGAGGGAAATAAATGCCTGAAATGGGATTAGAGTTAGTAAAGATCATAGCCGAGGCAGCAGAGGAAAAAAAAGCAAATGATGTGATGGTGTTAGATATTAGAGACATTACGACCATTGCCGACTATTTTGTAATCTGCAGTGGACATAATAACCTGCAAACTAAAGCAATTATTGAGAATGTTATGGATAAATTAGAAGAGAAGAATATTTATCCCATTAACCGTGAAGGAATGGAAGCGACGAAATGGGTCGTTTTAGATTATGCTGATGTGATGGTTCATATTTTCGCTCAGGAACAACGCGAATTTTATGAATTGGAACGACTTTGGAAAGATGCTAAAGTTGTTGAATTAGGTGATTTGGAATTAGCTGATTAGAATAAGCTCAAAGTTGACACGAAAATGTAATTTTGTTATAATATTTCTTGCAAGTAATAAGATATATTATTAAATTGGGGGTATGGCGCAGCTGGGAGCGCGTCTGACTGGCAGTCAGAAGGTCAGGGGTTCAAGTCCCCTTATCTCCACCACTAAGAACACAGTAATAGCAAGGGTTTTCGGACTCTTGCTATTTTTTTATTTGCCCTAAATTTTTATTTTGATGCACTTTTGTTCAATGTATTTATAGGTAAATTTATGATATTCTTTGAGATTAAACTTTTAAATGGTACAAATGTTAAAAAACTATACCGCTAGGATGTAGCTTTAGTTGTGTTATTAGGTTGCGAGAGAAGGGGAGGGGTAAAAATTCTCCAGTATTATTCATTAAAAACAATAAACTCTTCTCCGTTGTAACTCTGTCCTTATGAGTTACTCTCTTTTTATAGTAAACCATGATTTGATTAGTTCTTTCTAATTGACCTACTGTGATATTAATTGATCCGTATGTTTTATTTTCGTCAATTTTATTTATGGAGGTAATTAACTATGTTAAAAGGTTATCTGATTTGTGCTTATGTATACTTAGTAAAGATTGTAGAACCAGTTGAAGGTGGTACAAAAAGTGTTGTTCCCGAAGATTATCGTATTGCAGTTAGTGAGTATTTAGTATCATATTAGGGCAAAACTATGCAAAAATTTGGTTCATTTTACCTATTGTAATAGAAAATTTTTCTATGTAATATAAAATATACTAGTAGCAGTTATTATTCAAAAAAATTGTATTTTACTATCAATGAAAAGGAGGCGTTAATTGTGAAAAAAGTAGGTTTGATTTTATTATCAATTGTTATTTCTTTATCTATGGTGGTGTATCCTGTTTTTGCAGCTCCAGGTAATGGAAACTCTGTTAAGAGCAAGCCTGTAACTGGTAACAATTCTGGAAGGGAGTATAAAGTAAAGGTAGATGTAAAAAAGGAAAAGTTAGAAAATAAAGCAAGGACAGAGGTAAAGGAAAGAGTTCAGACTCAACTTCAAAATATGACACCTGAACAGAAACAAAAAATTCGTCAGCGATTCCAAGAACAGAAAAAACAGACTATTAAGCGTCAGCTTAAAGATGTAGAAACTCACTGGGCTAAAGATGCTATCCAAAAGGCACAGAGTTTAGGGTTTATTAAAGGTTATGAGGATGATACATTTAAACCTGATGCATCTGTTAGTAGTACAGAAGCAATGGTTATGGCAGTGCGCTTAGCAGATAGTTTGGATTTGGAAGATGAAGTCAGCGATGAGGAAGTTATTGAAGAAGAAGCTATTGAAGAAGAAAATAATGATGAGGGAGAAGAAGTTGCTGAGGGAGAAGAAGTTGCTGAGGAAGAGGAAGCTCCTGAAGTACCAGGTTGGGCAAAAAATGCAGCTAAGAAAGCTTTTAGACTAAAGATTATTAATCAAAATCGATTCCATAGTCAGGTACAGGCTACAAGAGCACAGTCAGCAGTTATGCTAGCCAAAGCATTTGGTTTGGAGCCTGTTGATATTTCCGAGATGAATTTTGTGGATGGAAATCTGATATCTTCTGAAGATATTGGTTATATCTTGGCACTAAAAGAAGCTGGAATTATCAAAGGTACTCCAGATGGTAAATTTAATCCTAACAGTTCTGTAACTCGAGCTCAATTTGCGGCTATGTTATCAAGAATAGCTGATATGGTTGAAAATGATGTTGCTGCTGAAGATGAACTTGACCAGACAACTGAAGAGGAAATAACAGATCAAACAACAGATCAAACAACAGATCAAACAATACAACCTGCTGAGGATTCAGAAACTACTGAGCAGACTGATGAAAGCGGAACAACTCAAGAAGAAACACAATCTTCTGATAACACAGAGGAAATTACAGAAGATAGTGCTTCTGGACAGGTAACTCAGTAATATGATTTAAACCAATAAAATTCCTCCATTGATAGAATGGGGGGATTTTATTGGAAGATATAAATGTGTAGAACTTAGGTAAGAAAGCTAACGCCCAATAGGCGTTATTTTTTATGCTCAAAAGGAGGGGAAACAATGACGTGCGAGAGACATGAAGAAGTAATAACTATTCTTTCTGATCACACTAAAAGGATAGGAAGACTATAAACAAAGGATGCAACTTTTGAAGAAAGAATGAAAAATCTATGCGCGAAATTAGATAATTTAGCAGGTTGGATAAAAGCCATGACACATATTTTTTCAAGTTCAGTCATTGGCTTTTTGTTTTGGTACGTGCAGCAGTTAGGAGGCAGGTAGTATCAAAGTTTTTTGGAATGACGACGATGGCCTAACAGTTGTGGATATACTGGCCATTATGCTGGGGCTTGGTAGTTTGGTGCTGTATTGGCGATATGGATCTATGGATACTAATTTTGCTGATATTGTAGTTGCTGCAGTATTAGGAGCAACTGGCCAAAAGGTTGGAACTGGGTGGGTGAGAAGTAGAAAGAACAATAATACTGATGATATTGGAGGTGTAATATAATGCGTGATATCAGTCTACTGCATCCAGAAATAGAAGAGAAATGCTGTAAGCTAATTGAGCTTTGCAAGCAGAATGGCATAGAAATCATTATTACTCAAATGCTCCGGACGAAAAAAGAGCAGACAGATCTATATGCCGAAGGACGGACCAAGCCAGGTAGAAAGGTTACAAATGCGAGATACCCATATTCACCCCACTGTTGGGGAGTTGCCTTTGATATTGCTGTTAAAGTCGATGGTAAAGTGAATTGGAACCGCATTGATCTTTACAAAAAAGTAGGGGCTTTGGGAAAAAGTCTTGGCCTTTTCTGGGATGGTGATTTTAAAAGTTTTGTTGACTACCCTCATTTTGAGGATCCAAAGTACGTTGTAGGAAAGAGTGTTAAAACGCTAATTAGGAATTGGAAGACGCCTGATGCATTCATTCAGCATTACAGGAGTGCCAAAAAGGAGGAAGAGAAAAAGATGCCTGACCAATGGAAATTAAACATCATTAAACAAGCTAAGGAGAAAGGGATAATTACTGATGATCATAATCCAGACGATAAAGCTACTAAATGGTTTGTGTTAGATGTGGAGAAGATGCAGGGAATTCAGAAAGAGTTGGAAGCAAAGCAGGAATTGGCTAGGCTGGCAGTACAGTTTGTGCAGCAGTTCTACAGAGATTTTGAAGGACCACAAAAATACGAGCAAGCAGCTCAATGGTTGGCGACAGAGGCAGGAAAGCATGGGTTGTGTATTAGCGAGGAAGAGATAAAAGTATTAATTGAAGCAAGCCTTAAAAGGCTTAAAGCTGAATTTGGGGAGCAATGGGAAGATGTTGTGAAGGTGCAGGAGTGATCCTGCCCTGTTTTTTTATGCTATAATTTATTTAAAAATTAAAGGTTGTGTTTGCTATGAATGAAAAGGACTCTGTTTTATTTGATGTTGTCTCATTATCACCTAAATGGAAAGATAATGTATTTATTCAAGAACAATTATTAAAGCATTTGGAAGAAGTAGCAATGCTTATCAATGATAACCAAGAGCACAAATATGCAGAGATGATAGACCTAACCTAATCAATATAGCTGATTGTTATTTGAGAAATAATGTAAAGGAAGAAGAATTGGAGGAGTTAAAGATTAAGAGGTATAACAAGTTTAAAGAAAAAGCCAATAATGATTAGTATTGAAAATATTGCAAAGGGCAGGATTAATTTCCTGCCCTTGTTTTTATGCCATAAGCAGGAAAACATCTACAGATATCCAATACTATCATGAGGTGTTAACAATGACAGAAGATGACTATATCCAAATATCAAAGAGATGAAAGACCGAGCAAATGAAAAAGTTCGCCTTCGTGAGCTGCAGAAGCTCGAACTACAATTTCAAAATCTATGATACTGTGAAAAATACTCATATAATAAATCATAACCACCCCTCTTAGGGGTGGTTATGATGCTCAAAAATCGTCCTATATCATTATCAAATAATTAACTGATTAACATTTTCTTTTTACGAAAACTAATCTTATACTGAAACTGTAACAAAGAATATAACTATATATAATGCAATAAAGAATTTACATTGCTGGCTTGCAGGAAAAGCGAAGGCAAGATCGGGGACATTCCATGAGGTACGAGTGGTGTGTCCCCATGTTGCAAGAACAACCTTAAATGCTAAAATTTTTATATACGATTTTTATACCAAGATAATAAACCATTACTTAGTAATAAGATTGCAAAAATTATGATAAGAATAAGTAGTGTTAACTTATAATTTATCAAACAAGATGTTATTCCTTTTAATATATTATTAATTTGATTGAGTATATGATTAACTAGATTGTGTACATTATCAACTAGATGGAGTATATTATCTCCAAAATTATCAACTAAAAGATCGCTATTTTTTATAACTACCTTATAGCCGCTATAACAAGGTAAAAATACACAAAGTATTAACCAATAATTTTTATCTAAATGAAAATAATTTACAGTTCCTAATGTAAATAACAATGTGAATAAAATAAACAATAAATAATTCACATATTCACCTCCATATTTGATTGTTATTCAAATAGATATTATTTTAGAAGGTGAAATGTAGTGAGATTAGTAATCGTATATTTTTTTGAATTTTAGACTTGTCAAATACGGCAGGCCTTTTTTGTTTGAGTCTTTTTATATGCCTTTAATTCACCTGAAATTGAGTCTGAGAAGGTGATTGCACGAATACTTAATATTTTTCTGGATTTTTTCATGAAAATGTCTTTATCGCGCAAATACTGGTTTGCCCGGAAAATATGAAATGCTAAAAAGCTATACTTAAGTTAAAATTTACCCTATGTCAAGGACATTTTAGCTCCAACTAGTTTCTTTTTTATTATAGTTACCCTTCAAATAAATCAGTTTATTTTTCCCTCATTAAAGTACCAACGACTAGAATTAAAACGCCAGGTAGTATTGTAAAATGAAGGTTTTTAACATTAAAGATTCCAAAAGGAATGAAGTAAGAGATAATTATGTTTGCAAAATTGTATATGATACCTATGTTTTGTAATGTGTTACCCGTTTTATTTTTATCCATAATCCGACCCTCTCTTATGAAGTATATAACTATTTTAAGACTACTATTTAACTTAATCAACAGATATTACTAAATATTTTTTTGTTTGTTATTATTAGAGAAAGGCATCATTAGGAAAAAAGTAACAAATTTGTATTATATATCATAATATAGACCATGACACATTTAAGATATCCCCATATAAGCTCGGGTGATGCTTATGTTAATACCGGGGCTGCTTCTGTCAATCAAATAACTTGCGTATATATTTCAAAGGAGGAATAACTAATGGGTATATGAAAATGCAAACCAAAAAAAAGACGGTGGTCTTTGAAAGAGAGCGGGAAGCGCAGGCGACGGGTATTAAGGATACGGGGAACCAGCGGGCTTAGAAAGGGCATTTGAAAGAGAGAATGAATGAATCCGAGGATTGCATATACAATGCAAGAAACTATTTTGTTTTCATTTTGAGTGCAACTGATGTAGTGATAGCAAGGGTTTTAGGCTCTTGCTATTTTTCTTTGTTTTCATAATGCTTTTTGCGATAGTTAATATGGTAGTAAAGTTCTAGAGGATAATAGATCAATAAGCAAGTCAACTGAAGAATGAATGGTAAATGTGGACTTTTATTATTGAGATATAAAAAACATCCAATAAAACAAAATATAAAGGATAACGCAAATAGATAACTTTTTATTGATTTTAATAGCTTTAAATTATTCATATTGTGCTCCTTATATTAAACAGCTATATGCTTTTCAATAATGATTTTACATTTAGAAATGCTCTTGCAACATGGGGACACACCATTCGTACTTCGTGGAATGTCCCCGAGATTTTAAAATGAGTTTTATGGAAAACTTATTGATACAGTTTTGTAAAGTAATTATAAAGGCTTGGATTTTCCCGTAAAATTTGCAAAGTGATATCCGCATGGCCTTCTGTATAACCGGTACCAACCAGCATGTTCACTACCTTGCCGATGCTTTCTGCACCTAAGGCAGCTTTGGTAAAAGAAATAGACATACTGAAGAAATAGATGGTACCATGTTCCTTTGTAGAAAGAATCGTAGCCATCTCTGTATTTTCAACGTCAACCGTATTAAAGGTAACGTCTGCCATTCTGCCATTTGTAACTGAAGATACCTTTTCCAGTATCTCAAGCGGTTTGGTAGCATTACCTTGAATGACTATATCAGCCAGCCCCAGTGAGGCGACAAGGTCACATTGTTCCTTTAAATAATCTATGGCAATTACTTTGCCCGTTATGCCCGCGCGTTTTTTTGCTTCATGCAGACAGAGCATGCCGGCTTTACCGGTACCGATAACAACCACAATATCACCAGCTTTTGCAATTTTTGCCATCCACGCCGGAGCGCCTGCTACATCCAGCATGGCCACGGATAATGCTTCCGGCAAATCATGTGGCAATTTTGCATAAATACCACTTTCGAAAAGGATTGCTTTTCCTTTTACATAGACTTGATCTTTACTTACATCGATGCCTGTAATCTCTTCGACATAGAGTGGTGTTACTGATAAAGAAACCAGGGTTGCAATGGCCTCACCTACGGCTAAATCTATCTTTCCCTGTAAAGCAGAACCGATTTGGGCTACTTCACCGATTAAAATTCCGCCAGAGCCGGTTACGGGGTCGTTGAATTTTCCGCGTTCGCTGATAATGTCTAAAATGATTTGTTTAATTTTTTCCTCGTCTTTACCAGCTTCCTTTTCAATTCTGGTAAAAGCGGAAGCAGTAATATTTAATACATTGACATCAATGAGAATTTCGTTATCATAAATAACGGGCGTATTATCAACCTTCCAGGCAGGTTGAGGTAAAGTTCCAGGGGGTTCAATAACCCGGTGTAAACCATATTTATTCCCTTTTTGCATAAAGGTCAACTCCTAAGCTGATTTTGGTTTTTTCTTAAATCCTAGAAATAAATACTATTTTTGCAATAGCGTAAACTTCTGCAATCGTTTTATAAGAAAATAACTTTAATTATGATCAAGTTAAAGCGACGGATGTTTTTCGAGTGCATACAAATCGTCTAACTTTTCGTTTATAAATAAATGTGCGTCTTGAATAGCTTGATTGTAAAATGCAGACCCCATTTTTCTCGTTATAAAGTCTAAAAATAGTCCGGCAGCTAAATCACCAATTTCTTCATCTCTTTCTTCTAAAAAATATTTTTTGATGTCGTCAATCATTTGTTTTTTCAACTCTTTTGAAAAGTTAATGGTTTGCATAGCATATTTCCTCCATATTTATGGCTTGTATTAAATATACATACATACAGTATAACCACAAACTGCAAAGTGTTCAATATTTATCCTTAGAGAGGGAAGGGAAGTTTATTGCTTTTATTTTGAAGCATTATTTGATAGAATGTTTCTATAGTTGGGGGAGAAGCCCGGTGGTATTGAAAAATTTAATTTAAAATAGGAGTGATTTTATGGTTAGAACAATCGTGTGGTTTATTTATTTTTGGTGGCATTTATTTACTTTACAACCATCTTTGTGTAGAATCAAAGCACTGGACAAAGCAGGCAATATTGTTGAACGCGATGCGCTTGTTAGTAACAAGGCAAAAGGATGGGCAAGATCACTCGTTTCATTAAGTGGGTGTAAGGTGGAGGTTACAGGAGAAGAACATATACCTGAAGATGAGGCAGTGCTTTTTGTCAGCAATCATCAGGGTAATTTTGATATTCCAATATTGCTGGGTTTTATAAAAAAGCCTAAAGCGTTTGTTGCGAAAAATGAACTGCGAAAATTTCCGATTATTGGTACATGGATGAAATACATGAACTGCATATTTATGGATAGGGATAATCCGAGAGAATCAATAAAAGCAATTAATCATGGAGCCAAAATATTGAAAGAGGGTTATTCCCTCGTGATATTTCCTGAAGGGACTAGAAGTAAGGATGGGACATTAGGGGTATTTAAACCCGGCGCGTTCAAGCTTGCTACCAAGTCCGGCGTATGTATTGTTCCTGTGACAATAAAGGGTTCAAACCAAATTATGAAAAAGGGAAGCTTTATTATCAAGCCTGCTGAGGTGGAAGTCGTTATTTCCCCTGCAATAAAGATGGAGCAAGGTTTAGACAAAGATACAAAAGCGTTAGCAGAGAACGTACGAAATATTATTTCTGAAAATCTGTGCTGAAATGGGCGAATGAAAACATTCCAAACGTTTAATACTTAGAGATATAGAAAAATTAATATTGTATAAGTATATCTGCATGATCTTGTTTATAACATAGCATGCAGGTTTATTTTTAATCAGGAAAGGATGAGTTATCGTATTAAGTCATTTGTCATTGCATAAAATAATTAATAATAAGTTAGGGTATATGAAGTGTTTAGCATAAATAAAAAGGGTTATATTAAATAATGAAAGGATAATGATCTAATATATGGGAGGGGCGTTTATGGGTAAAAAATTTAAGGTTGTTATTACGGATCATGATCTGGAAACAACTGAAATGGAAAAATCAGTTTTAAATGGCATCGCAACAGTAGAATCATATCAGTGTGAAACTGAAGAAGAAGTTATTACTGTTGCACGGGATGCAGATGCAATTATTACAGATTATGCACCCATCAGTGAAAAAGTTGCTGCCCATCTGAAGCAATGCAAGATCGTATCTTCTTATAATATTGGTATTGATAATATTAACCTTAAAGCTTTAAATGACAAAGGAATTATTGTATCTCATGTGCCGGATTACTGTCTTCACGAAGTTGCAGAATATACGATTGGATTAATGTTTATGCTTGTGCGTAGGATGCTGGATTATAACCAGATCGTAAAAGATAAAGAATGGAAGGTCATGTTTGATAAACCGATTTATAGAATGAAGGGACTTACAGTAGGATTTGTTGGGTTTGGGAAAATAGCGCAGACGATTTGTCAGCGAATGGCTTCTTTTGGATTTGATTTTTTAGCGTATGATAAATACATACAGAAATTTGAGCAGAAGGATTTTTCGGTCAACTTTACATCTTTGGATGAGGTGTTTGCAAAATCGGATATCGTTTCTGTTCATTTACCGCTTACGACAGAGACACATCGAATGATTGGAAGAGAATATTTTTCGAAAATGAAACCGCATGCATATTTCATTAACACAGCACGGGGGAGAATTGTTGATACGGATGCGCTTTACGAAACTCTAAAAGAAGGTCGTATAGCCGGCGCCGGTTTGGATGTTTTTGATCCTGAGCCTCCAAATTGGAATCATAAGATATTGACTTTGGATAATGTGATTATAACCCCACATGTTGCTTTTTATTCAGAGGATTCAGTGAAAGAAATGACACGAAGCGCTGCAGAAAATGTTCGTCTTGCTCTTACAGGTCAAACACCACATCATATCGTTAAATCATAGCCGTGTTTAAACACGGTTTTTTGTTTTAAGGAGCTAGTTATTGCGAATTATTTGGATTTTCTTTGCTGTGAAGTCTTAAATCATTAGCATGACCGAGAAAATTATGTACGTAATTAGAACCTCTAGAAACAATTAATCCAGAAAAAATATATCCAATATACGGAATGTGGAATTGCATTTCGAATAAAGAAAATAAATCTAATTTACTGCCAAAGGTAAAGAGTAGCGCAACTGCTACTGACATATATTTATTAATTTTTTTAGAGAACTGACAGGGAATAGAATCTTTAATAATTTCAGTTATTGTCTCTGTTAAAAATGCAATGATCATTAATTGAAATAAATCCCCCATATTTAACACCTCTTTTCTATCAAACACTGCCTATTACCATTATATTCCTTGAGTTTGGAATTTGTGTTTGTATTATTTTTATGTACAGCTTTCCTTTCAAACTTTTAAGCAGAAATAAACCATTAATGAGAATTTATTTCCATTTGTATATTTGCATAATTATGTGTAAAAATAAGATACAACTAGACAGTATATATATTTATGTTATAATATTACTGTGAAAAAAGCGTATATCGCTTCTCATTCTTGAGTGTATGAAAACCTTGGGGAATGAGAATTTTTATTAATAAATTGAGCTGAGGGGGAAAAATAATGGAAGACCGCTATCCTTTCCAAGAAGTAGAAAAGAAATGGCAAAGCACGTGGGAAGAAGAAGATACGTTTCGAGTTATAAACGATGAGAATAAGAAAAAATACTATGTACTGGAAATGTTTCCTTATCCATCTGGTAAATTGCACATGGGTCATGTTCGGAATTATTCTATAGGGGATGTGATTGCACGTTTTAAGAAGATGCGCGGATTTAATGTAATCCATCCTATGGGATGGGATTCATTTGGCCTTCCGGCCGAAAATGCAGCAATTAAGCACCAGATTCATCCTCAAAAATGGACGTGGAGCAACATTGATAATATGCGTGAACAACTCAAGGAATTGGGATTAAGTTATGACTGGAAACGCGAAGTGGCCACTTGTCATCCTGGTTACTATAAATGGACACAATATATGTTTTTAAAGTTTCTTGAAAAAGGACTTGCTTATCGGAAAAAATCACCGGTTAACTGGTGTCCTGAGTGTCAAACTGTTCTGGCAAATGAACAGGTCATTGATGGACAATGCTGGCGGTGTGACTCTCAAGTTGTAAAAAAAGATTTAGAACAATGGTTCTTTAAAATTACGGATTATGCTGATGAATTATTAAAAGATTTAGATTTATTAGATGGATGGCCAGAACGCGTACGCACGATGCAAGAGAACTGGATTGGTCGTAGTACGGGCGCTGAAGTTGACTTCTCGATTGAAGGGCAAGAGGAAAAAGTAACTGTGTTTACGACACGGCCGGATACGCTGTACGGGGTTACTTATATGGTATTGGCTCCAGAGCATCCTTTAGTTGCAAAGCTGGTAAAAGGAACTGAAAGAGAGCAGGAAGTTTTCTCATTTGTCAAAAAGATGCGTAATCAAACTGAATTGGATCGGGTGTCTACCGAAGTTGAGAAGACTGGAATACCCTTGGGGGTTAATGTTATTAATCCGCTTACTGGAGATAAAGTACCTGTATGGATTGCTAACTATGTATTAATGGATTATGGGACAGGGGCTGTTATGGCTGTTCCTACGCATGATCAGCGTGATTTCGAATTTGCGAAAAAATATAGTTTGGATTTAAAAGTTGTCATTCAGCCTGAAGGAGAGACATTGATCCCTGGTGAAATGACTCAAGCGTATACACAGCCGGGAATCATGGCAGATTCAGCTCACTTTAATGGCATGATGAACACGGATGCAATTAGCGCCATTGCTAATTATTTAGAAGAACAGGGGTTTGGTAGAAAGACTGTAAATTATCGTCTTCGAGATTGGCTGGTTTCTCGTCAACGATATTGGGGCGCGCCTATTCCTGTTATTTACTGTGACGAATGTGGTATTGTACCGGTTCCGGAGGAACAATTACCCGTTAAGCTGCCGGAGGATGTGGCATTTAAAGCAGGTGGTGCTTCACCACTAACAACTTCTGATTCTTTTATGCAGACAATATGTCCGAAATGCGGTAAGCCTGCACGCCGCGAAACCGATACAATGGATACATTCATATGTTCTTCTTGGTACTTTATGCGGTATACAGATCCTCGCAATGAAGAGGAAGCTTTTGCAAAAGAAAAGGTGAATTACTGGATGCCAGTCGATCAATATATTGGTGGTATCGAACATGCCATTCTTCATTTGCTTTATGCACGGTTTTTCACAAAAGTACTTCGGGATGCGGGTTTGGCTGATGTGGATGAGCCCTTTAAGCAATTACTGACACAAGGCATGGTTATTAAAGATGGCTCTAAGATGTCTAAATCAAAAGGAAATGTGGTAAGTCCAGATGATATTATAAATGCTTATGGTGCGGATACGGCACGCTTGTTTATTCTTTTTGCTGCGCCTCCAGAAAGAGACTTGGAATGGAGCGATCAGGGCGTGGAAGGATCTTACCGGTTCCTTAATCGTGTATGGCGTCTTGTAAAAGGGCAAACTGAAGCGTTGAAAGCAGTTGATGGTCAAGTTGAACTCAGTAAACTAGATAAAAAAGACAAAGCACTATATCGCCTCATTCATGAAGTTGTAAAGCGAGTGACTGAAGATATTGAAGAACGCATGAATTTTAATACGGCTATTAGTGCGATTATGGAATTAGTGAATGGTTTGAATGCAAACCTAGAGGGGGATATTCTGGTACGCAAGGAAGGTATTGAGAAACTTTTAGTGCTTTTAGCACCCTTTGCGCCTCATATTACAGAAGATTTATGGCACAATATGGGTCATGCGGATAGTATTCATAATCAAGTATGGCCAACCTGGTCATTAGAAGCATTAAAGAAAGACGAAATGACTGTAGTGGTTCAGGTCAATGGTAAAGTGAGAGATAAAATAGTTGTTTCAGTTGAAACTGACAAAGTTGAATTAGAGAAATTGGCGTTAGATAGTGAAAAAATACAGGGTTTTATTAAAGATAAACAAATTGTAAAGGTGATTGCTATCCCTAAGAAATTAGTCAATATCGTTGTTAAGTAAGATGTTAGGCTATACGTGTTTATGATAGAAGATTAAAAGATGTAAAAAAAACTGTGATAAATATCACAGTTTTTTATTTTATTGAAGGAATTAATTTACAATATATAGAAACAATGACCTAAAGTGCTAAGAGGTGAAAAATTAATGTTGATGGATAAACGAAAAATGATTTTACTTGGTGTGTTTTCCCTAGTGATTGTTGTGCTGGGTATTATAGGGTATCAGGGTTGGAGTCGTCAAAATGAGAACTTGAGGATTATTGAAGAGCAGGATGATACGTCGGATATATCTAAAGAAGCTCAGCAACCTTCAAGAATCATTAAAGTGCATATCTGTGGAGAAGTTAAATGCCCGGATGTTTATGAGATGAAAGAAGACGCTCGGGTCATTGACGCTATTCGCACAGCTGGAGGGGAAACGGAATATGCCTGTTTGGATGCGATTAACCTAGCGGCGCCTTTATATGATGGGCAGCAGGTTATGGTTCCAACAATCCGTATAGTTGGGAATGGGGATACAGGAGACATTTCAATGGGACAGGTCAATGGAAATGGTAAAGTTAATATCAATACGGCCAATGTGGAGCAACTGGAAGCCTTAGATGGTATTGGTGAAAAGTTAGCCCAGCGAATTGTTGATTATCGTAATGACAACGGTCCATTTCATCATCTTGAAGACTTAAAAAAGGTCAGTGGAATTGGAGATAAGAAATACGAAAGTTTTAAAGAACAAATTACTTTGTATTAAGGGATAAGCAAAGCAATTTTTTGTAGATAATAAGAATTTAAAGCGAAAAACAAGGGTGAGAGACATGACATATTATGACTACCGTCCTATGATTGGAATGACCATTGCATATATAGCAGGGATTATAGTCAGCAATTTATTAAATCACTTATTCATGGAGACAGCAGTGCTCCTTTTTCTTTTGTTCATATTAATGATAGCGGGTAGAAAACATTGGCGCAGGGGATTGATTATTTGGATTTGTTTCTGTTTGGGAATGACCCTTTATCAATGGGAAATAAAAGGGTTATTAGAGAATAAAATGATTAGCTATAACAACGAAAATGTAGAAGTTCAGGGTCGCATTATGGATGTTTCCCATCATTCTTTAGAAAAGTCGATTTATAAATTGAAAGTTTACCAAATTAACGGAGAGAACAAAAAAATTAAAGGTTATTTACAGGTATCTGTATATAACCAAGATGATCATAAGACATTATATGATTATGGTGATATTATTTGCATTAAAGGGAAATTACAGACCCCTTCAGGAAAGCGTAATCCAGGCGGTTTTGATTATCGGAAATATTTGCTTCGGCAACGAATCGTTGCTTGTTTATTTTCAGGACAAAGTAATATTAAGAAAATGGGTGAAAAAAGTAGTGCTTTGGGAAAAATTTTCCTGTTTAAGCAAAATAGAGAACGCATTATTCGTAAATTATTACCTTTTGAAGAAGGTGCATTGTTAAATGGGATTGTTTTTGGTGAGCGCAGTGAAATTCCTGTGGATATTTTAGAGAATTTTAAAAGTTCAGGCATATTTCATTTGTTTGCTATATCAGGTTTTCATGTAGGGGTATTATTATCTTTTTTTTATTTTATAACGGTGCAAGCAGGCGTAAGGCCTAGGGCACGAGCCTTATTGACGATGATGATCATCATCTTTTATGTCATAATGACAGGAGGATACCCTTCAGTACTACGAGCCGGGTTGATGGGCATTTTGGTTCTCGGAGGTATTATACTGGAGCGGGATACAGAAATCGTCAATTCTATCTGTTGTGCTGCTTTTTTTATTCTCTTATTTCAACCGCAGCAACTTTTTGATATTGGATTTCAACTTTCGTTTGTTGCAACTTTGGGCATTGTTTTGCTTGTTTCACCTTTGCAAAAATGCTTTTGTTTTTTACCACAATGGTTAAGAATTCCTTTGAGTGTTACTTTAGCAGCACAAAGTGTTACATTACCCCTTATGATGATATACTTTCATCAATTTTCTTTAATCGGTTTAATCGCCAATTTAATTGTTGTACCCATGGTCAGCTTAGTTGTTTATCTTGGCTTTATGCTTGTTTTTATAAGCATTTTTGTTCCTTTTTTCATATTAAAAATATTTGCTCCATATTTATGGCTGTTGCTTAAAGGCATTATTATCATTTCAGATATATTTGCTAGTTTTCCTTATGGTCAAATTAAAGGATTGTGTTTTTCAGGGTGGGAAATAATTTTATACTATGCCTTTTTAATGGCAATATTTGATCGATGGCAAGAAAAACCATGGACGGATAAAATGGGGTGTCCTCCATTGAATAAATGGTTGTTAGCGATTATCATTGCCAGTATTTCTATTAAAAGCATTATGCTTTTTATTCCACAACCTTTAAAGATAACGGTTTTAGATGTAGGTCAAGGAGATAGTATTATTATTGAAACACCGAAACATCATCATATCTTACTAGATGGGGGAAGCGGTGGGGAAGAGCATCAGGGGTTTGATACAGGTGAAAGGATTATTGTGCCGTATCTTTATAGTCAACACATTCATACCCTTGATGCAATTATTGTTTCTCATCCCCATGAAGATCATATTGGAGGATTGAGTTACGTTTTACAGGAGATACCCGTTGGGGTAGTGATGGGAGCAGCAGAAAATTTAAAGAGCGATCTCTTTTATGAGATGAGTGGTATTTTAAAGGAAAAAGGCGTTTCTTATAAAGCAATAGGTCAAGGTAATCGTATTCAATGGTCCTCTGATATGTACCTCGATGTGCTTTACCCAAATGAAAATTCGTTAAAGATAGCAGGAGATAATATCAATAATCATTCGTTAGTTTTAAAACTGCACTATAAAAATATCACCTGTTTGTTAACGGGTGATATGGAAAGAGAAGCTGAGGAATACTTATTAAAAAGTCATGTTGATTTAACTTCTGATATTTTAAAAGTAGCGCATCATGGTAGTGATTCTTCTAGTACTTTGAAATTTTTGCAAGCCGTAAAGCCTCAGTTTAGTGCTATATCAGTTGGGGAAAATAATTTCGGTCATCCATCAGATGAGGTTATTAAGCGATTGAGATCTTTAAACTGCAAAATATTTTTAACACAAGTTGATGGGGGGATCACATTTGTTTCTGATGGTGAAAATATTATTGTTAAAAGAATGATTTCACGTGCGTATCCTATCCCTAGTAATTGATACAAATATTACTAGAGTATATTTTGAATTTTCGTTCATACTAGGACTAGTATAAAAAAAGGAGGTGAGACGGCATGGCACGTGGAAATCGTTTAGCAAATCCTCAAGCAAAAGCTGCTTTGGAACAATTCAAATATGAAATTGCTTCAGAACTAGGTTTATCTGCAAAAATTGACAGCCAGGGTTGGGATAGCTTAACTACAAAAGAAGCTGGCTCCATTGGTGGTCTTATGGTTAAAAGAATGATTGAAAGATCTGAAAATAATCTTTAATATAAAGAAACGTCATTTTCATGCGCGAGTTTGAATAGATGAAAAAAGCAGGCGAGGACATCGCCTGCTTTTTTTGGTGAAAACGTCATTACATGCAAAGGTGTTTTATAAAAAAATGAATAAGAGAAGAGGGGGGTTGTTTCACAATCATGACGGAAACGGAATAAATTTCTAGTATACATAAAAAACAGCGGGTAATACTATTATCAACAGAGTAATAAGGAGGTGAAATTCCATGACAAATACTAACAAAGCAGTTGTTCCAGGAAAAAAACAAGCCCTTAATCAATTTAAATATGAAGTTGCTCAAGAATTAGGCTTAGGCGCTAAATTAGATAATCCTGAAACTTTAACTACTAAAGAAGCAGGTTCCATCGGCGGTGCTATGGTTAAAAAGATGATTGAAAGAGCTGAAAACAATCTTTAGTTCTATATTCATATTTTGCGTATAAACGGGTGAAAATATTCTTTTTACCCGTTTATTATATTTTCCATGATAACTTACGTATGGTCTTTTTAATAGATCATTCCAGCATAAAAACAAATAATTAGTTGATAATATGATTTAGGCACATTCGAAAAAATAACAAGTTAGCACCTCGTATCTTTGGCTTATTATTTTCTTTCATATGCCTTAAAAAAAGGGGGGATTTTTAATGACAAATAATAGAAAAAGATTAACTAGCGAAAAATTTCGTTATGAAATTGCACAAGAATTAGGGCTTTCAGATAAAATCAAATCAGGTGGTTGGGAAAGTCTTTCTGCCAGAGAAGCAGGAATGATCGTCAGAAAGATGATTGAAAAAGGGGAAAACAGCCTTTAGCAGGCTGTTTTCTTATTTCGTTAATAATGCATATTCCAATTTGACTTATTATTTTCTTTCATAAGCCTAATTAAGGTAAGTCATCATATCTTTTAGATCTACATCTGGCTGATAGGCTGTATTGATACTACCAGCAATTATTCTCGATATATCCTTAATCAATACATCAATATCCTTTGGCGTAACAAACAAACTGCCATCATCTTTGGGAATTGCTTTTTCATAGATTTTATCGGCATCTTTTTTTATTTCTTCCCGGTGTGTTTCACTGGAAGATTCTATAATGGCGTTAAGTGTATTAAAGGCAATCGTAGCTGCATGAACAACGGTCGGTACACCAATAGCAATGACAGGAACACCAATACTTTTTTCATTAATTCCCATACGCTTATTACCGACACCTGAGCCAGGACTAATTCCGCTATCTGCCATTTGAATCGTTGTACCAATTCGTTCAATACTGGAAGCAGCTAAAGCATCAACTGCAATTACCAAATTGGGTTTGATTTTATCCACAATACCTTTGATGATTTCCCCTGTTTCGATGCCCGTAATACCCAAAACGCCGGGTGCAATAGTACATAAAGGTCGTGTGCCCCCTTTGAGTTCTGGTGCATAGTTATGGAGATGTCTCGTTACCAATACCTGATCAACTACACGTGGTCCCAGAGCATCGGGGGTAGCATTCCAGTTTCCTAATCCAACGACTAAAATGGTTGCATCCTCATGTAGATGGTTCATGCTGGTCAGTTCTCTAGCGACTGTTTTTCCGATTTCTTTATCAATGATTCGATCATGATTTCTTAATTTTGGCGCATCGATGGTAATATAGTTTCCAATTGATTTGCCGATTAACTTTGCGCCTTCTTCTGTGGTAACTTTTACCCGTGTTACAAAATCATATGAATGTTCTTCGGTTTCCACAGATACGCCCGGTAGTTCTTTCCCTCTTTCTTCAGAAATCATTTGATGCGCTTCAACGGCTAAATCCGTGTAAGCAGATGAATACTTTATCATTTGTTAGTTCCCCCTTGCTGTGAAAGTTTATACTTAGGACATGGTTATGTTTCCCTATTTATTATGAAATTATTTTGTTTTATAAAATTATTAGAATAAGAAGGGATTTCATTGTATAACTTGAATATATCAAGGAAAAGAAAAGTGAAAGGAGTTAACTGAAATGAAAATTACAAAAGATATGACAATTGGCGAAGTCCTAAAACAGTACCCGCTAACAGCTGAAATATTTTTAGGAATTGGTATGCATTGTTTAGGGTGTCCTAGTGCAACGATGGAATCAATTGAAGAAGCAGCAGCTGTTCATGGGGTGGATGTAAACGACTTAATTTCTAAGATTAATGAAGTTGCTCAGTAGAAAAAATATGTTTTATTAAAATAAGAAGTCCTACCCCGATAAGTAGGACTTCTTGTTTTGGAAAGAGGGTAAATTTCCTGCTATGAATAAAATTTTACCAGTTTATTTATTTTACGGAGAAGAACAATTTCTTTTAAAAGAGGCAGTTCAGAACTTCATTAAAGAGATTGGATTTAAGAATCAAGAAAAAGAAATGAATTATAGTATTTATGATAATAAAGACATGGATGAGAATGAGATTGTTAGACAGTGTGAAACTTACCCGTTTTTGAGTGATAAACGTCTTGTGCTAGTCAAAAACTATAAAGGCATTATTCCTGTAACATCCAAAGTGAAATCACAAAATAAGAAAAATAAGGAACAGGATATTTCTTCATTATTAGATTATTTGCAAAATCCAGCGCCATGGACGATATTAATGTTTAGTGTAGAAGGAAAAATTGATAAAAGGAAGAAGCTATTTAAAGAGATTGAGAAACGTGGTAAAATCTTTGAATTTAAAACGCTTACAGCGAAGCAGTGTGAAAAATGGATAACCAATCAAGTTGAAATAATGGGAAAAAAAATATTATTAAGTAATGCTCAATATTTGATTGAAAGGATAGGAATATTAGATCTTTATCGATTAGATTCAGAAATTAAGAAGATCGTGGCGTATATAGGAAATAAAGAGGAAATACAAGCTGCAGATATTGATGAATTAGTTGCTGTAAAAATGGAAAATAATATCTTTGTGCTAACAGATGCAGTGGGTTTGGGAAAAACATCTGAAGCACTTAAAGTATTGCATGATATGCTTGAGCAGGGAGAGCCTCCATTAAAACTGTTATTTATGATATCACGACAAGTGCGCCTGATTTTTCAGTGTAAGTCTCTGCAAAAGCAAGGATATTCAAGTAAAGAGATTGCTTCAATTATCGGGCAGCATCCTTTTGTTATTAGTAAATGTTTAAAACAGGCAAATAATTATTCTTTTTCACAATTATCCTCAGGCATGGAGCTGCTACTTGAGGCAGATATTGCTCTTAAATCAACTGGATTAGAGCCGCAAATTGTTTTAGAAAATCTTATCATTGAATTAAACGGAAAATAAAAATCCTCAGTGATTTCACTGAGGATCTTTTTTAGCTTACTTGAATTAATTTACCAAGCCTTTTTGTTAAGCGAGATTTTTTGCGGGATGCTTTATTTTTATGAATAATTCCCTTAGACACAGCTTTGTCAAGCGTACAAATAGCTTTTTGTAAGCTTACTTTAGCACTTTCAACATTGTTGTTCTCTACAGCAACTTCAAAGTTTTTAACAGCTGTTTTTAAAGCTGAACGAGCAGCAACGTTTACACGGTTTTGTGCTTGGGAAGTTTTAACACGTTTAATCTGTGATTTTATGTTAGGCATGGGATTTTCACCTCCTTGAAAAGAACATTAATATATTATTTCAATATATACTTACACAATGAAATAATTGTATCATGTGTTTTTAAAAAATGCAAGGTTAACTATAGGTATAAATTATTTTTTTATTGCATATGAGTATAGAAGGGAAGAATAGATGGTTTTTTACTTAGGAGGGGAATGCTTAATGATTCGATTTTTGAACTATTTGCAGCAAAAAGGCGCTAAAGTGCCTTGCGTTTATGTATGTGGAAGAACCATTATTAGTATTTTTATTTTTAATATTATATTAATATGTATTGTTTTGAGTTTTACAATACTATTAAGAAATTCTGCAGAAGATTTCGAAGCGGTTCCAGTTATGGGAGGGCTGGGAGGACAAGTTGATAATCAAAAAATGGTTGAACGTAAGTCAATGTTCAATTCTTTCCATAATGAATCAGAGTTTTATCGTGCCATTTTAAATGAATCGATTCCATTGCTTTGTTCAAAAGACAGGGTATATCGAGGTGCTTTTGGAACAACATCAGATATATTAAATAATACGGTTTATTGTATGATGAATGTACAACTTACAAAGCCTCATACTTTTTTGAAATCAGAGATGCCTATTATGACGGCAGCGGATGTAGAATTCGATGTTATTAAACACAAATTACCTCGAGAAATTCGTAAGGAAATGGAACAATCCAGCCGAAGCCATGAAGTCAGTTTATGGGATCGTTTAAAGAATGCAGCAAAAGAAAGAGGCCTATCTGAAAAAAAATTACCAAAACGGGAATTACCAAAAGGGAAGCCGTTGGTAGGGATCTATCATACGCATAATTCGGAATGCTACGTGCCAACTTCAGCCATGACGCATGCAGCGGGACAAAATGGTGACGTCTATAAAGTAGGTGAAACTCTAAAAAACGCATTGGAGAAAAAAGGAATTGAAACGGTACATTCCGGAGAGATCCATGATTATCCCGAGTTCATGAAAGCTTATGGAAAGTCAATTTATACAGTAAAAGAGATGGTCAATAAATATCCTTCGCTTGAAATGCTGATTGATTTACATCGGGATTCTTTGTCAAAAGATACAGCAACTGTGAAATTAAAAGGGGAAGACTTTGCTAAGGTAGCGATCGTTATTGGGACGGATAAACTAGGTTTAGAGCATCCCAACTGGAAGAAAAATTATGCATTTGCAGAACAGATTGTAGCAAAGATGGAGGTGCTTTATCCTGGATTATCCCGAGGAATTATAATTGGTAAAGGACGATATAATCAGCACTTTTTTGAGCATACTTTGATTTTTGAAGTGGGTGGGCATGAGAATAAGATTGAAGAAGCAGAGAGATCCGCAGATGCTTTGGCTAATATTATAGAGGCAGTTTTGCAAGAAATACCTGAATCATAGCATAATTTTCTCTTATTCTGAAATGATAAGAATAGGAGATGATGATCATGCTAAAATGGGTAAGAAAAATAAATAATAAGGATTATTTGAGTGATTTCATCTTTATTTGGAAAGGGATTATTGTTATACTTCTTTTATTGATTGTAGGCATAACTGGGGCGGAAAAGGGAATTAATGATTTAACAAATTATCAGTATGATGGTCATGCATTGAGTTTTGAAATGATTGAACCAGGGAATTACCAAATATCTTTTTTAGGCAAAGTACTTAATATAAGACAGCTATTAAGTGTTGGAAGAATGAAGATAAGGGATGGAAGAGTAACCCTTCAATTTAATAAAGATGCCATGGTTTTTGATCATATGTTTCGCTTGAAAGGTGTGAAAAAATAAATAAAAATTTACAAAAACAGCGTATGCTGTTTTTCTTGCTCTTGTAATCAAAAAAATAATCATATAAAATAGATAAGATAGACAGATGTTGGATAGATGAAAGAAATAATGACTATGATTAAATAATAATGGAGGAATTATTATACTATGACTCAAATTAAAAAAGTAAAACAAACACATATTCGCAATTTTTGTATTATTGCACATATTGACCATGGTAAATCAACATTGGCAGATCGGTTATTAGAATATACAGGTTCAATCTCTCAAAGAGATATTAAAGAACAATTTTTAGATTCTATGGATTTAGAGCGTGAGCGAGGAATTACGATTAAAGCACAGGCAGTACGTCTTAATTATCAAGCAGATAATGGAGAAGCATATGAATTAAACTTGATTGATACGCCTGGTCATGTTGATTTTACTTATGAAGTTTCTCGAAGTCTGGCAGCCTGTGAGGGGGCTTTGCTGGTTGTGGACGCTACTCAGGGGGTAGAAGCGCAAACATTGGCTAATGTGTATTTGGCTTTAGAGCATGATCTAGAAATTATTCCTGTCATTAATAAGATTGATTTGCCCAGTTCCGATGTCCCTATGGTTAAGAAAGAAATTGAAGATTTAATCGGATTGGATTGTGAGGATGTCTTATTAGTCAGTGCTAAAGAAGGCATAGGCATAAAAGAAGTATTGGAAGCTGTTGTTGAAAAAATACCTGTACCGCAAGGGGAAGAAAAAGACCCATTACAAGCGCTTATTTTTGATTCGTATTTTGATCCTTATAAAGGGGTTATTGCAAATGTTCGTATTATGAATGGCACCTTAAATGTGGGGACGAATATAAAAATGATGGCTTCCGGGAAAGTATTTGAGGTCACTGAAGTGGGGGCTTTTTATCCTGCATTAAAATCAGTTAAATCCCTAACTCCTGGAGATGTTGGATATGTTGCAGCTGCCATTAAGAACGTAAAAGATACCCGCGTCGGGGATACGATCACAGATGCCAGCCGGCCAGCAGAAGCGTCTTTGCCAGGATACAAAGAAGTTCAATCTGTTGTTTACTGTGGTCTTTACCCAGTTGATGGGGGTGACTACGAAGACTTACGGGATGCTTTGGAAAAATTAAAGCTGAATGATGCTGCTATTTTTTATGAACCGGAAACATCAGTTGCGTTAGGGTTTGGCTTTCGTTGTGGATTTTTAGGTCTTTTACATATGGAAATCATTCAAGAACGTTTGGAACGTGAATATGAATTAAATTTGATTACGACGGCACCTAGTGTTATTTATCGGATCGTTAAAACAAATGGGGAAATCGTAAATATCTCAAATCCTACTAATTTTCCTAACCCTGATTCGATTTCTAAAACATTTGAACCGTATATTAAAGCAAACATTATTGTTCCTCAGGATTTTGTAGGTGCGATCATGGAACTTTGCCAAGAAAGACGCGGCACTTTCATTAACATGGAATATTTGGATGAAAAAAGGGTTACATTATCTTATGAATTACCGCTTGCAGAGATTATTTATGATTTTTATGATCAATTGAAATCACGTACTCGCGGTTATGCTTCTTTTGACTATGAAATGACAGATTATAAAGAATCTGATCTTGTTAAGCTTGATATTCTTCTCAATGCAGAAGTAGTAGATGCTTTATCGTTTATTGTTTTTAGAGATAGCGCCTATAATAGGGGACGCATAATGGTAGAAAAATTAAAAAATATTATTCCGCGACAAATGTTTGAAGTACCTATTCAAGCAGCAGTAGGCAATAAAGTGATTGCCCGGGAAACAGTAAGAGCATTGCGCAAAAATGTATTAGCAAAATGTTATGGAGGAGATATTACCCGTAAGCGCAAATTATTAGAAAAGCAAAAAGAAGGAAAGAAACGAATGAAGCAAGTTGGGTCAGTGGAAATTCCGCAGGAAGCATTTATGGCTGTGTTAAAGATGGATTAGAAAGTGTGGATAAAGATGAATGAATCATTAGGGATATATATACATATTCCATTCTGTGTTCGGAAGTGTGCTTATTGTGCATTTAATTCTTATGAGGTTCAAAGCAAAGAAATCAAGAAACGTTATGTCAGCGCGGTTAAGCAAGAAATTGAAAAACCTGGGGATTTTTCTAATGATATAGCTACCATTTTTTTGGGAGGTGGCACGCCAACATGCCTTTCAGGGGAAAGCCTGAAAGGCATGTTGCAGATTTGTCATACAAATTTTAATGTATTGGACCAGGCAGAGATTACCATAGAGTGTAATCCAGGGACAGTGGATCGACATAATTTAGGCATATTGCGTGAAACCGGTGTGAATAGATTAAGCTTTGGGGTGCAGGATTTTCATGACTCATTTTTAAAAAAGATTGGTAGAATTCACACGGTTAAGATAGTTCAGGAAAGTTACAAGATGGCTCGCGAAGTAGGATATCAAAATGTTAATTTGGATTTAATGTTTGGATTACCAGAGCAGAATATACATCATTTCCAGGAGACGATTAAGCAAGCCGTATCATTAGAGCCGGAACATTTATCGGTATACGGTTTAAAAGTAGAACCGGGTACGCCATTGCACCAATGGCGGGAACAGGGGAAGATTACATTACCTTGTGATGACGAGCAGGCGGAAATGTTTGAATGGGCGATGGATTACCTAAAAGTATCAGGTTATAATCATTATGAAATTTCCAACTTTGCAAAACCGGGGTACGAATGCGTACATAACCAAATTTATTGGCGAAACGAAGGGTATATAGGGTTCGGAGCCGGAGCATGGTCTTTTCTGGGAGGGACCCGTTGGGAGAATAAAGAAGGATTGGAAGATTATATTAAGTGTATGGAAAATGAACAATCACCTGTAGAAAAGCACGAGCATATTGATATCAATACAGAAATGACCGAAACGATGATTATGCACTTGCGTATGCGCCATGGTATTAGTCGAGAATATTTTTATAATCGTTTTGCACTGAATATTGAAAGGGTATACGGTGATGTAATAAATGATTTAAAAACATGGGGATTGCTGGTAGAAGAGGAAGGACTTTTACACCTGACGTCTAGAGGTGTATTGTTAGGCAATTGTGTATTTGAAAAGTTTTTGTTGTAGTAACCCCAAAGACGTAAAAGGTAGAAAGTAAAAGTTAAAAATCTTTTACCTTCAACCTTTTACCAGTTTCTACTTATTGCAATTTATTTTGAATAAAACATCCATCAATATAAGATAAACATATTCTTTGCTATTTATGTCTTGACAAATAGATGAAGTGATGGTATTTTTTTATTAAGAATATTAGCACTCATCGAGAGAGAGTGCTAATAAGATATAGAAAAGAGGTGAAGCCGGTGAAATTAACCAGTAGACAAGGAAAAATACTGGAGATTATTATCAAGGATTTCATTAATAAGGCTGAACCAGTAAGTTCACGAACCATAGCAAAAAGTTATAATTTAGGTATCAGCGCTGCCACTGTTCGGAATGAAATGTCCGATCTAGAGGAAATGGGGTATTTAGAACAACCGCATACGTCTGCTGGTCGTACACCTACGCAAAAAGGATATCGGTTTTATGTTGATCAATTGATGCCGATTAAAAGCTTAACACAGAAAGAAAGGAATTATATCAACACAGGTTATCAGCAGGCATTAGATGAGATTGATAATATCGTTCAACAAACGGCTAAGATTATCTCTCACATTATCCCCTATACCTCCATGGTGTCTCATCCACATATGAAAACCAATAAATATATCCATGGACATCTGGTATCATTAGATGGATTTCGCGTCTTATTGGTATTAATAACTGAACTGGGTACCATAGAAAAAAAGATTTTGGAGTTTCCTTTTGGTATAAAAGAAGAGAAACTAGACGAAATTTCTGTCTTATTGAACAAATATTTTAAAGGAATGTCTCTTGAAGAGATAGAACGCTATTTAATTTCAATTTTGGATCAGGAAATTGTAGAACAACAAGCGGCTATTATTATGCAGAATATCATGAAGGGGATTGAAGAAAATAGTTTTTGTACAGAAAAGATATATCTTGGAGGAACCTCTAACATTTTAGATATTCCAGAGTTTAAAGACCGCGAAAAAGTAAAAAAAATCATTAGGTTTTTGGAAGAAGAACATTTAATGGCTTGTTTGTTAGATCGGGAACAAACTAATAAAGTGATTATTTCAATTGGCAGCGAAAACGAAAGTCTCCCTATACAAGATTGTAGTTTAGTTACTGCAACTTATCATTTAAATGGACAATTAATCGGGAAAATAGGTGTATTAGGCCCTACCCGAATGGAATATGATAAGGTGGTAGCGGTGGTAGATTATATTTCTACGAATATAGAGAATATCCTTAAAAATATTTTAAATTGATCAAATGTAATGTTAGTGTTGTATTAAATTAGCATAAAATAATAAAGCAGGTGATAAAATGTGTGAAAAAGAAGCAGAGGGTCAAACGAATATTGAGGAGGAAATTAAGCAAGATGATGTACTTCTAAACGAAGAACAGGTAGAGACGACAGAAAATGCTGATAAAATTGTAGAAGACGCGAAAGCAGTGATTGAAAATGAAGAAGTTGAGAAGTACATAATACGGTTGCAACGACTACAAGCTGATTATGACAATCTAAGAAGGCGTTCGCAAAAGGAAAAACAACAAATTGGACAGATGACTAAAGAAACACTTATTTGTGGAATCCTACCTGTTATTGATAACTTTGAACGCGCATTACAAGCTTTTGAGAATGAAGAATCCACGAAGCAGGTTTTAAAAGAGGGCATGCAAATGGTTTTTCGACAATTAATGGATATTTTAACAGGAGAAGGACTAGAAGCTATTTCAGCTGTAGGGGAACCGTTTGATATTAATAAACATGAAGCGATGATGCAAGTTGAAAAAGATGAGGTAGAATCTAATCAAGTGGTAGATGAATTTCAAAAGGGCTATACTTTGAAGTCAAAAGTGATTCGTCCTACCAAGGTAACCGTAGCAAAGTAATGAGAATTCATTTCATTGAATTAATATTATATAACCATTAAGGAGGTAAAAACAATGAGTAAAGTAATAGGTATTGATTTAGGTACAACTAATTCTTGTGTTGCAGTGATGGAGGGTGGGGATCCAACGGTTATTCCTAATGCTGAAGGTAATCGTACGACTCCTTCAGTAGTCGCATTTTCTAAAGATGGAGAAAGATTGGTTGGACAAGTTGCGAAACGTCAGGCTGTAACCAATCCTGACAAAACAATCACATCCATCAAAAGACATATGGGGACAAATTATAAAGTGGAAATTGAGGGTAAAAATTATACACCTCAAGAAATTTCTGCTATGATTCTGCAAAAATTAAAGCAAGATGCAGAGAATTATTTGGGGGAAAAAGTTACCAAAGCCGTTATTACTGTTCCTGCTTATTTTAATGATAGTCAACGTCAAGCTACCAAAGATGCTGGCAAAATAGCTGGTTTGGAAGTACTACGGATTATCAACGAGCCAACGGCAGCTTCTTTGGCTTATGGGTTTGATAATGATAAGGAACAAACGATTATGGTATATGATTTAGGCGGCGGAACTTTTGATGTTTCTATATTAGAGATTGGTGATAAAGTTATAGAAGTACTTGCAACCAGCGGAAATAATCAGTTGGGTGGCGACGATTTTGATGAGCGTGTTATGAATCATATGGTGGAAGAATTTAAGAAGGATCAGGGTATTGATTTAAAGAAAGACAAAATGGCAATGCAACGGTTAAAAGAAGCAGCTGAAAAAGCAAAAATTGAACTTTCCAGCGTTGTTAGTACGAATATTAATTTGCCGTTTATTACAGCAGATGCTTCCGGGCCTAAACATATGGATATAACATTAACGCGGGCAAAATTTGACGAATTAACTGCTGATTTAGTAGAGAAAACAATGGGACCTTTACGACAGGCTTTGAAAGATGCCGATTTAAGCCCTAAAGATATTGAAAAAGTCATTTTGGTGGGGGGGTCTACTCGGATTCCTGCTGTTCAAGAAGCAGTTAAAAAAATCACAGATAAAGATCCATTTAAAGGCATCAATCCGGATGAATGTGTTGCATTAGGTGCAGCTGTTCAAGCAGGGAAATTATCCGGTGAAGTAAAAGATGAAATTTTGCTATTGGATGTCACACCGTTATCATTAGGGATTGAAACTTTAGGTGGCGTGTCTACGAAGTTGATTGAAAGAAATACAACGATACCGACATCGAAAAGTCAGGTCTTTTCAACGGCAGCAGATGGTCAGACAGCAGTAGATATACATGTTCTCCAAGGGGAAAGATCAATGGCTGGGGATAATAAAACCCTGGGTCGTTTCCAACTGACAGGTATTCCACCAGCACCACGCGGTGTTCCTCAAATTGAAGTAACGTTTAATATTGATGCCAATGGTATTGTAAATGTGTC
>DAOUPZ010000001.1 GCA_030625885.1 Clostridia bacterium | reverse complement strand
CCCACATCCAAAATAACGCGCCTGGTCCACCCAACGCAATTGCAGTCGCAACACCAACGATATTTCCGGTACCAATTGTTGCTGCCAACGCTGTTGACAATGCACCAAAACTTGATACGTCACCTTCACCCATATCATCCTCTTTCTCCTTAGAAAATAGATATTTAAGTGCTAACGGCAGCTTTATAATTTGCAAAAAACCGAGTCTAAATGTTAGATATATACCCGTCCCGACAAGTAATATAAGAAGTGGTGGTCCCCATACTAATGAATCAATCATTCCAAAAAATTCTATAGCTCTTTCCATGTCAGACCTCCTATAACATGTTATTGGTATATTAGTTAGTAATTTTATATTGTTATTCCATCTCTTGGTCCATCTCTCATTTAATCCTATACTTTTATTTATACATATATATTTATCTTGTATGGGAAACCTATATTTTTAAAGGAAGGAGGTCAGCTGTTACCCCTCCTTCATTACCATATAAATTGCATTGAAGTTTTTGCATTTAAAATGGCTCTGGCAACATGGGGACACACCACTCGTGCCTCGTGGAATTTCCCCATCTTTCCTTCGCTTTTCCTGCAAACCTGCAATGTAAGTTCTTTATTGCGTTACATATAGTCTTTAGTCCTCAAAAACAGTTTGTCCGTCTACTTCAGTCTCTAGTGCTTTTAATGCTTTTTCAACTAATTTTCTTCTTAATACTTTTTCTTCTTCTTTTGTTAGTTTTGGATCACCAAGTGGATAGGGAATGGCAATGGTTGGTATAATTCTGTTCGCACCTACTGTTAAGGAAATAGGTGTTACTGTACACATATGAACCACGGGAATTCCTGCTCTTTCAATTTCTTTTACTAAAGTTGCACCGCAACGTGTACAGGTACCTCAGGTAGATGTCAATACAACTGCATCAACACCATCTGCAACCAGTTCTTTAGAGAATGTTTCTGCAAATGATTTTGATATTTTAACCCCCGTCCCGTTACCAGTAGTTGTATAAAAGAAATCATGAAGCTTGCCAATTTTTCCTTCTTTCTCTAAATCCCTCAATACATCTACCGGTAATACACGATCAGAATCTTGATTACAATATATTGGATCATATCCACCATGTGCTGTTTCGTAGGTTTCTTCTGTTAAATCATCAACACCAGCAATAGAGTATTTTCCATACTTAGAAGCACTAGAAGCCTCAATGTGATCTGGATTGCCTTTAGGCACAACCCCACCGGATGTAACTAATGCAATCTTTGCTTTGGTGATATCTTTAACAGCTGGGTTGGGTTCTACCCGATCAAAATCAGGCATTGGATACTCTGTGATATATGTCTCACCTTTCAACTTCTTAATTAACATCTCTACTGCTCTTTGAGCACCGCGTTTTTCTGCAAAGTAGTTCTTTCTGATGCCTCTTGGGATATAGCCTTCTGCATCAGGTGCACCTATTGCCTCACCTTTTGCCAATTTGAGAGCAAGTGGTGCCATGGTTTTAACCGCATGTCTCATACCTGCCGCACTATTTTTAGTAGAAACAATATATACGCTTGATTTAAACATATCCGCACCGGGGTTTTCAATATACATACCACTTAATACCGGAATTTTTAATTCTTCTTCAACGGCTTCAGCAATGGCCCCACAAGCAACACCATAACGGCCTGCATTAAAAGCAGGACCTGCAATAAATAAATCAGGGTTGTATTTCTTAACCATTTCAATGACTTCTGCTTTTGCTTCATCTAGATTCTCATTAAAATAAGAGTCCCCACAGATGATGGTAGCGACGATTTCGGCATCATCACCAAATTTTTTATTAAACTCCATACCAGGACCTACAACGCCTTCTCTTACTTCTGGCTTATAATCAGCTTTTTCTTCCCCCCCGATTCCTGCAAAAAATTGATTAATATAATGAACGATTCTTACTTTACCCAAAATATTGTCCTCCTTCCAAACTATGCATTAGGGTTAAATTCTCTAGTAATTCCTTAAACTAAAAGTACTTTACTATTAAAAACCTTTAGCAGTTAATTTGTTAAATCCCAATTCATTAGTAGCACCCGTAATGGTTTGAAGCTCAACGACTAAGGAACCATCTTTTTGTACACTGCCATCAAATCCACCAGCAATGGTGTTAACGATACTAAGATCACCGATGATCTTCTCCATTGGCGGCAGCTTAATCACTTCATTGGCGTTACCACCCGTAACAACAGCATCTGCTTTGGGATCCGCGTCTGCTAAGGATTGTGATGCGCCATTCCTTCCGGCATACTCATCGGTTACGATAACGGTTTTAATGCCTTTTTCTTCAATCTTCTTGCAATTCATGATTAAATCTGTATCAGGATTACCAAAACCTTCTTGAGAAACAACCACACCTTCTACACCAAGATACTCAGCTAAATCAGCGGTCCAGTTAGAGGAACGTTGTTTGTCCGCCAGAAAGACATTTTCGTTGGTAATGATAACCCCAACAAAGTTGATCTCTTTACCATGTTGTTTAAATAAATCTTGAACGATGGGATTATTCAAATGATGATAAGTCGTATTTTTATCACATGCAGATACACAGTTACCACTGATGATTGCACCGTCCATCAATTCGGTAGGCTTAATCAGTGTTGGCAAAGTTTGCTTCGCATCAACACCATACACGTAAGTATCATGAAGTAATCCCTGACTTTGCAGCATTTGTACATAAGCAACTTTAGGAAGCTTTGGATACTTTTCAATTGATTTTAATAAGGGAAGTGTTTCGAAGGATAAAACTTCATCAGGTTCAATATCCTTACCCGCTTTCCCAAAATATTCTGCTGCTTTTAGTCCGGCCATTCTAAGTGCCCTTTCATGATCATGAGGCTTAATGTCATCTACAGGTTGGCAGATTAATACCACATTGTTTAACTTGGAGAATGGGGTGTACTCAGCGCCAGTACCGGTCATATCAATGATTCCTTCCTGGAACCCAACCACTTTACCCGTTGTAACGACTGCTGCACCTTTTAATACATGTGTTCTTCCTGCACCTACCGTATCAACCTTCGTTAATACCCCGGGGAATATACCGCCACTACCGGCTACTTTCACCCTGGGTTCAATCACATCTTTAACAGGCGTAATTCTAATGCTTTCACCTGGTTTAGCTAATTCAACGTCTACACTTTTTAAGTGCTCATCTTCGCTGATTAATGTAATCAATTCTTCCTTATTGACGTATAATGTTTTATTTTCTACTTTTGTTTGGCTTCCAAACTGAACGTCATTAATGAAAATATTTCCTAATTCCAAATGCATACAGTTCACCTCTATTAATTATGATTTTTATTTAATGTTGTAGCACCCTTCAACACCATTTCGACCTATTTGATAAAATGTTCTTGAATTTTTCCTAAAAATCTCACCTCCTTACGTTATTCCAATACCTAATTTTAAGGGCTTTAAAAATACATATTGCATATTCCATTCTCTATAAGGGATAAATCTATAATCCTAAAATCATTCAAGATTTTTTCACTCCAGGCGGGTGTCACTTGATTACCCATAAATCGCTTTGCTGAAGCAATACTCTCTTCAATAATGGATAAATCAGCAAAACTCATTACATTTTGCTTTTTACTGATAATAATAGACTTAAACGGCGTTTCATTAGGTTTTACACTTCCAGACAAGGGATGTGTCAGCAACTTATGTCCTTTATGGATCTTATCTCTAACTAGCTCTAGAACTTGTAAGTAAGTGAAATCACCTAAAAATAACGTTTCAACTTTTTCATAATAACCTTGGTGAACAAGTTTATTATTTGTAATGATTATTTTATCCATTTCGTCACCTTTTCTTTAGGATTATGTGATCCTTTTTATGATTAATATTTCTATTCCTACTTGCTTATTATCAACTTATATTATTAATTTATAACAGGTAACAAACTGCAATACTGGTTCATTTTTCTATCTATCATACTTTATCATTTGATTTCAGCATATTAAAATTTAAAAGGAAATTAATATTGTTCTCTGCTGTAATAACTATATATCAACGTCTTCAAGAACCTTATAAAAGTTTCAAATAATATTTGAAACTTTTATTAAGATAAAAAGAAGGGTCTGAAACAGCTTTATTAATAAAGCTGTTTCAGACCCTTCTTTTTATCTTAAATTTCACTTCGCATCATTTATTATTATCATTGACCACAATGCTCAATTTTAATAATTTCAGAAATTAGATCATGCAAACGATCTTTAAGCTGTAAAATCCCATCCCCATTTTGGTTCTCTGATGCCCCAATCTTCCACTTTATCTCAACAATCTCTTTAATAATCTTTTCTTTTTGCGTCATGTCCTTATTACACCTCCAAAGGATAATGCTTTGCATAATCATACATCAACTATATACCACATTTAAGGAATGATAAACATGAAAAACAAAGTGATTTTGATAAAAAATGTAATTTTTTCCATATACTATAATATTTAATAATAATTAAGTTCGAATCCATATTTGTTATAATATTTTTGATTTAAATGCCGATATAAATATAAGATACACTTAATTAAATGTATAGTAGAAGGAAGGTAATAATGATGCTACTCTTCGGAAATCCCAAAAATGAGCAAGCTAATTATGAGAAAATTATTAATAAATATACTATTTTATCAAATAAAGCTTTAAATCTTCATAAAGTAGCGCGCAGCAGTAAAGATATAAAAAGATTAGAGGACTGTTTAAGCTATTGGAGAAAATGTCTTAACCTTTTAAATAAAAAAAACTTTTCAAAATGTAACTTGCAGGACAATATCGATTACGAAAAAAAGTTCTGTGTTGAAAGAATTAATCAAGTCTTTCACGATATTTTAATTTATAGGGAAAGCCAAAAGTCAATGGCTAATATTGAGAATCAAATTGTACATTATGTTATTGAAAAAAATGTCTTATCATATATTAAAGAAAATGATTGTGTTTTTGAAAATGATATTTACTTTTATATCAGTAAATTAATGGAAAATAAAACCACTGCTGGAGAAATAGAAAAATGGTTAAATGATGCTGAAGAAAAAGGGATTATTGCTAAAAAAGCAAAGGATAATAAATACAAATACTTTATTCCTGAAAGTCACTCGTTATAGATTATTTTACTGAGGTTAACACTGAACGCTTTTAATGTGATTATTATCATATTAAAAAATGGGAAGCCGATAAACGGCTTCCCATCTTTTAATATGATAAACTTTGTTTAATATGTACAAAAAGAGAAGAACATCACCTGTTATCCCTTATGGACAAACTCATCTCATTTCCCTCCGATACAGCTTTGAGGCTAATTTTTTAGATCAGGTGATGTCCTTGGAGATTAATTTTGATGAAAATCCCTCCTTTCTATTGTAATATTATTAATATACCCTAAAAAAATGTTTTCAAACCTATTATCAGACTTTCAGAAAAATATAATAAGTTATTTTCGTGTAATCGTATTTTTTCCACCAGAGTATAAACCTACAGAACTGAGTCCTGCTACAAGACCATAAAGTATTGCTTTCTTGGGATTATCGGGTGAAAGATAAATAAACCCTGCAATCATCCCTAATAATAATGATACTAAAGGCGCAAGTTTACTAGGCAATCCAAACTTTTTTACCACTTGAATTAAACCAACAATTATGGGAATAATCGCAATTCCATATGCATCAAATCCCACTTTCTCACCTCCCAAAAATTTGTAAGTCATTCATGGCTTACTTTCTATAAAAGTATGATAAAGTAAATATAGATATGACCAGTATGTTTTGGGATAAAAGGATAGAAATATAAAAAACCCCAATTTTAATTGGGGTTTTTTATATTTCTATCTTAAAAAAGCAGGTGCAATAAAAGTTAAAATCATACCTAATGTTATGATTATAGCTACCCATTTGGTAAAACGTTTACTTCTCATTTTTTGCGGACTAAGCATTAAACATCACCCTTCTTTTAAATTATTAGGCTTATGAAAAAGAATAACAAACCAAACATGCGACGGATATTTTGTGTCAGACAAAGAAACAGGTTCTGTTGATGCAGTATGACACAAAATAAACTCGCATACTGACTTGCTATTTTTTGAATATGCCTTAATCAATACCCTTACAATATTCAATTATTGTATTATATTTTCCTTTTTATCATTAAAAACATTTGCTACATCTATCTATTTACTTTTTTTAGATTTTAAAATACCAATAAAATCAGATGCCTGTTTCTTAGTCAATTCTTCCGGAATTTCCACTTGATACATTTGCTTTAAATAAGACTTTAATTTTTCTACGTCAATTTTGAGTTCTCCAATGATTGCATGGATAGCCTTTATCTGATTTTCTGTGGCTAATTCTTCATCAATTTGTTTAAAGTCAATTGGCGTATCTACAATACGTTCTCCTTCCTCTAATTCCGGAGCAAATTGAGTACCGTATCCTAGTGTGGCAAGTGCTCTTCCTATTGCTTTTGTTTCTGCTTTCTCAATATAATCATGAAAATCCTTTAAGGTTTCAGAGCCTGTCCCAGTCGATAGCACTCTTCCATCATCATCTCTAATTATAGCACGAAACCGCGCTGAATTTTCTATTATTTCCCGCTCCTCAGTTTCTATTGACCAGAGGGGATGTTCGCTGCGAAACCAAACTAAACGCCATGCTACCGGAAGATAATCTTTACCTTTAAGACGAATCAAATGTTCTTCAGGCTTAAACACCATTGTTTTACCTCCTTTGATCTATAAAAATTACAACACACTATTATACATAATATTATTTTTTGTGAAACTGTCTCATTTCATGTATCCTGTTTTATTTTGATTAATCTTAATGGTTTTAACTACTTTTTATTATTCCTATCAATGTCTGGAAGCTTATTCTGTTTTAAATGTAAGACATTTTGTTTATTTTTACAATTAACCTGAGAAATATTTTTATAATAAATGAAATGACGTTCATTATTTTCATTCTTGGAATTATTCATCATAGCAGGTAATTTTTCGACCTCTTGTGTTTCAATAGGCTGTTTTTCTTTCCTATTACTATCATCGCTAGAAATTTCAGTACTTTCCTCTTTCTCAGCCAGCTGTTTTGCCGGCCGAAATATTTCAAAATTTATTTCATCTAAATTGATTTTGTCAGTGTTAATACAGATTTCGCCTATATCTTTAATAAAATAGCTTAACGTTTTCCTCACAGATAATGGTGAATGAATTTTTTCAGCATTATCATTATCTATATCTTTAAATTTTTGTTCTTTCATATGCTTTCCTCCATTCTATCCCATTTCATGATACTCTGTTTACATGATATTACTTCATCTTATGAGAAAAAGACGTTTTTCATTCTTAAAGGTACAAAAGCTTACCTTAATCTTTATTGTTTTTACGTATGATATATTGCTTAATTTAGTAGGAAAAATTTATTTTTTCCTGAAATTGAAATTTGTTGTTCAGCAAGTTATAATTAGACAAGTAATTCGAAGTAAAAATGGAGGGAAATAACTTGAAAAGATTTTTAAGAAATTTAGTCATTGGTAATATCATATTCTGCTTTACATTAACACCAGCCGCATATAGTAATGCAATCACCCCCGAGGATTCATCCATAGCAGAGGATACTTTAATTGAAGACAACTTAATAATAGATCCAATTACACAATATAATCCAGAAAATAATACAGTAGAAGATGATCTTACTGATGAAAATACTGCATTAGAAAATAATACAACGGAAAATTCCAACACAAATGACAACAACACTCTAGAAAGTAGTATAATGGAAGATCACAGTATTATTGGTGATCCTGAAATTGAAGATAATATAACAAATGATGGTATACCTATAGATTCTAATATTCAAGAACCTATCCGTATTATTATTAATCGTGAAATAACAGAAACAGATGTGCCGCCCATTATACAGAATGATAGAGTATTAGTCCCTCTTCGTGTTATCTCTGAAAAACTAGGCGCAATGGTTGAGTGGTTGCCTGAAACACGACAGGTTACCCTAAGCGATCCAGAAACAGAAATGAAAATCCTCTTGACCATTGATCAGGAGGAAGTATTAATCAATGAAAATGAGATTATACTAGACACACCTCCCATAATTAAAAATGATCGTACATTAGTCCCTCTGCGTTTTATCTCAGAAAATTTTTCCCGTTTAGTCAAATGGGAAGGTGATGAACGCCTTGTTCGTATTACATCATTAAATGCACTGAAAGATATTCGTATCGGTAACAAAGAGGAATATGAAAGAATTGTAATGGACTTAAGTGAAGAAAGTACATATCATGTTGATTTTGAACCTTATTCCAAACAAATTATCATTGAAATAGAAGATGCAGAAAACTTTATTGAAACGGCTGACTTTTCCTCTTCCAGTCATATTATCTTTGACAGTCCTCTTGTTGAAGACGTATTAGCTTTTCAGCAAGAAGATAAAACCATCGTAGAAATTAATTTAAACTATGGTATTAAGGATATAAAGGATTTTGACTTGAAAGAACCTTCCAGAATTGTCATTGATTGCGACAAGATATTTGAAAAAACTGAAAAAGAATCTATTACAAAAGGACTAAAATATACACATATTTATCGCGGTACCGAGAATGGTCCACTATCTATACATGCACTCGAATTGGACCCTAGACGTTCTTCTTTATCGGTTAAAAGAGAACTGGCCTATCAAGAATTAACGGGCAGAGAGACAGTCAGTGATATTTCTGAACGGACTGATGCGATTGCTGCTGTCAACGGTTCATTTTTTAATCTGACGGATGGAAAGCCAGTCGGTTTAGTATACAATAATGGAATGTTACTGACAGAGCCAATTGAAAGCTGGGATCGTATTGTATTTGAGGAAAATGGACAATTTAAAATAAAGGATTTGCAGTTTAAAGGTGGTTTAATTTCAACTGATAAAACAGATTACCCTGTAAACGGTATCAATCGCCAGCGTATGATGGATGAAATTATTATTTATACACCTGAATCTGGAGAAACAACACATACGAATGAATTTGGTTGGGAATGGGTTGTTCAAGATAATGAAATCATCGATATTTATCCCGATACTGGTAATAGCATCATTCCACAAGAGGGCTATATTATTTCTGCTAATGGCAATAGTATTGAAATGCTCACTTCTTTACAGATTGGTGATCAAGTTAATGTGGAGTGGATTTTTGATCCCCCATTTGATAAAGATGAACGATTTGCATTAAACGGAGGACCGCGTTTAATTGATAATGGCAGATTAGTTGAACCCGAATTATGGGAAGACTTATTTAAACCCGACATTATTAATTCTCACGCACCTCGTACAGCGATTGGTATGACCTCAAGAGGTAAAGTTTTGTTTGTCACGGTAGACGGACGTCAACCCGCTTTAAGCATGGGGGTAACATTAGTAGAGTTAGCAGAAATTATGAAAGAATTTGGAGCAGAAGAAGCCGTTAACCTTGATGGCGGCGGTTCAACTACAATGGTTATCGAAGGGGAAGTGATTAATTCTCCTTCAGGTGGGATTCAAAGAAAAGTTGCAGATGCCTTAATTATTGTCCCAGAATAAAAATTAGATTTTTCTTAAAGGAGAGTATGATGCGCAAACCATTTCATCAAAGAGTCTGGCGTAAAATTGGTCAGGCTATAGGAGATTATAATCTGATAGAGCAAGAAGACCGTATTGCTGTTGGCATTTCCGGTGGGAAAGACAGTATTACCTTATTATATGCACTGCGCCATTTACAGCGGATTAGTAAAGTAGATTTTTCTTTGCAAGCTATTCATCTGGGTATGGGTTGGGAACAAGACTTCACCCCTTTAAAAACGTTTTGTGAAGAAATCCAAGTTCCTTTTCATCATGAATTAACACAAATCGCGCCCATTGTCTTTGAGGCGCGTCAAGAAAAAAATCCTTGCTCATTATGTGCTAAATTGCGACGCGGTGCCTTAAATAATACAGCGATTACACTTGACTGTAATAAAGTTGCTCTGGGTCATCATCTAGATGACGCTATTGAAACGTTATTGTTATGTATGTTTTACGAAGGAAGATACAGTTGTTTTATGCCAAAAACATATCTTGATCGCAAAAACATTACGGTTATACGACCCATGATTTATGTAAAAGAAGATGCGATCAAACAAGTCGTAAAAGATCTGGAATTTCCCATTCTACCTTATCTTTGTCCGGCTGCCGCAACTACAAAACGTCAAGAAATGAAAGATTTGATTCAACAACTTGAAAGGCAAATTCCTGGCGTCCGTGATCGACTTTTAAGTTCATTACAACATGTTAATGTCGATCATCTCTGGATTAAAAAATAAAAAATGTTCTCAGTTATTAGTTCTCAGGTTCAAGAGCAAAGTATTACCTTTTTCCCTTAGCCTGAGAACCGATAACCGAGAACGTTTATTCCTTAACCCACTTTGCCTGATATTCATCATACTCACATGAAATCAAACCCCGTTCATATAAGCTGCAAAGAAAACCTTTTAATATGACAATCGTTAACCAATATTGGTTTAAACGATTAATTAGATTAAGCTGTTTCGATAACGATTCTGCTAATTCTTCGGTTTTTAAAGGAGATGAGAGGAAATTTAATATCATTTCATCTATCATATCCAATCGTTTTAAATGATAATCGATATTTTCTAAACTTTCAGAATGTGAAAGGAGACTACCATGAGCGGGAATTAACCATTCGAAATCTAATGTTTTGATCTTTTTCAAAGAATTGCGGGCCTGATTAATATCAATCGTATAAGGAAAAGGGAATATGTCCCATAATTCTTTTGGCCATAATGCATCTCCGCTGAAAAGAACTTTGTTCGGCAAAAGAAAACCTAAGTGTCCTACTGAATGTCCCGGTAAGGGGATAGAAATAATTGAGCTATCTATGTCATCCTCCGTATACCCATCTACCTTACAACCCTCACCACGGAAAAAGCGCGTTACCATTTTAGGCGGTAATGCAGCCCAGCTAAACATAGCACGCACGTTCATGGTAGGATCTTCCACAAAAACAGACTCCTTCTTAGCTGTTAATATCTTCGCCCCTTTTTCTCTTAAATAACTTGCTTGACGAAAATGATCAGCATGTCCATGGGAAATATAAACCCGCTCAATTTTTTTATCCTCAAAATGCTCAATATCAACACTGGGATCAAAAGCTGTTTTTTCCCAAATAAGTGCATTATTCTCACCTGCAATAAATAACGTATCTTTATCCAATTGTTTTACTAACCCCATCTTCTTCATTCCTTTCTTAAAGTTATAAAAAAAACCTCCCGTCCAATACACATCGTGTAGGGACGAAAGGAATCATGCCTTCGTGTTACCACCCAAATTCATCATTATCTTGCGATAATAATCTCTGCAAGTACAGGATCATCATCCGATACTTTGATTTGCTAACGAGTTTCAATACCCGGTACCATCTACTCGAAGTCTTTCAATGAATACAGTTCCAGGATGACCTTCATCAAAGATATCCGTACCGGTTCTCACCCTCCCGGCTTTCTGTAGCGTCTAACCTTTAATTACTCTTCCTGTCATAACTTTTACATATATATTTATGCTATATTATAAAAAATATTATGTTAATTGTCAACTTAATTAATTAGTTTTTATTCTGATTATCCATCCATTGCGCTGCGCTTAATGCTGCTGTTGCACCCTGACCAATTGCTTTGGGTAATTGATAGGGTTCTCCCGTACAATCCCCTGCAGCAAAGACTCCCGGAATATTGGTTGCCATATCGCAATCTATCTTGATATGCCGACCATCATTTTCTAATCCTTCAATCAACTGTACCAATGGGATAGAACGACGTTCTAAAAATATGCCATCCACTTCAATATCATTTTCTTTAAGGATTAATTTTTCTACTTTTCCTGTTCCGATAATTTCCTGAGGTTTATCCTTAATGACCTTTATACGATCTGGTAAATCTCCTACATTACTATAAAGAGGAATATAACAAACCTCAGAAGCAATCTCGCTTAAGAATTTTGCTTCTTCCTCTCCTTTTTCATAGTCACTCACCACAGCAACCTTTTTGCCTTTGTAAAAAGAACCATCACATGTCGCACAGTAGCTAACGCCTTTACCAATAAAATCAAGTTCCCCTTTTAAATCTGTTTTTACCGCTACCCCGGAAGTTATAATAACTGCTTTAGTTTCATAAAATTCCTGACCCGCTTGTATATAAAAAGTATCTCCCCCGGGATGAATTTTATTGATGGTTTGAGAGACAAATGTCAAATTTGCTTCTCTAGCATGGTTAATTAAGCGATCTGATAACTCTTTTCCCGTAACCATAGGAAAACCTATTAAATTATTAACATGCGGTGCTTTTCTAATTTTTTCACATAATTGTCCATTTTCAAATATAGCCGCTTTTTTATTACGGCTGTTACAATTGATACCTGCAGATAAACCAGCAGGACCCCCTCCTATAATAATAACATCAAATTTTTTTTCTTCCATCATCGTTCTCCTCCTCTATATCGGTTGATTAAGCAAGCGATTAACAACAACAGCTGCACAAACCAATCCTGCTACAGATGGTACAAATGAAATACTGCCTGGAACTTGGTTTTTGCCCTGTTTTGGTAATTCTTTAGAATAAACCACCTCTACCCCTTTTTCTATCCCTTTTTTACGTAGTTCCTTCCTGACAATTCGTGCTAAAGGACATACACTGGTTTGTGAAATATCAGCCACGTTAAACTGAGTGGGATTAAACTTATTACCAGCACCCATAGCAGATATAATCGGTATCTTATTATGATATGCATATTCTATAAGATTAATTTTAGAAGAAATGGTATCAATCGCATCAACGATATAATCACAATCATTTGGTATGATCTCTTTAATATTATCTTCAGAAACAAATTGTGGTACGATATCAACATGAATATCTGGATTAATATCTAGTATCCGTTCCTGCATCACATGGACTTTAATTTTACCCACCGTACGCTGTGTAGCAAGTAATTGACGATTAATATTGGTTATATCGACAATATCATGATCAACTAAGATAAGATGACCGATACCTGCTCGCGTCAATGCTTCTGCTGCAAATGAACCAACACCACCAATACCTAATATAATCACTTTTGCTTTTTGTAATATTTCTAAGCCTTCTTTACCAATCATAATCTCCTCACGCGAGAAAATATTTGTCATGCTGACCCTCCTTATATTTTCACTACATAGCTTATCACATTTTTCCAAAATTGACTAGGTATCGATTATTAAGATTTCTCTGTTATACATTCTATATTATCTACAAATCAAAGTTTATAATTGCCAATTCTAAAAAGTTTATTATATTTTATTATTATAATATATAGTTTATTATATGTCACTAGTATATTTTGTGCTATACAAAAAAGCATGCTCATGTTGAGCATGCTTTGTAATATTATCTTCCTACAAACAACTGCGTAAACATTTTACCACATTTCCCGCCATCTACAATACCGATACCGATATGTGTAAAACTGTCGCGTAAAATGTTTTCTCTATGACCCTGGCTGTTCATCAAGCCTGTGTGTGCCCGTTCAACAGTCGGTGCACACGCTAGGTTTTCTCCACCTGTACGGAAATTGACACCGTAAGTTTTCATCATATCAAAAGGCGAGCCATACGTGGGTGAATTATGGTCAAAGTAATTTTTATCGATCATATCTTTACTTTTCATTCTTGCTAATTTTACTAACTGCATATCTACTTTTAATGCTGATAATCCAACTTTAGCTCGTTCTTGATTAACCCTATTCAACATTTGTTGTTCTTCAGCTGTTAAACCTTCAGCAGGCGCAACAGCAGAAGATGGATTAGCAATAGGTACTGCTTCTACTGCAGGTACTGCTGAAACCGGGGTTGGCTTTGCTACTGGTGTAGCAGGAACTGAAGCGGGTACAGGCTTTGGTGCAGATATAGAGAATAGATCAATAAGGTTTATTGTTGGTATACTGTAATTGTCTGTATATCCATTTACCAATTTGATATTATTACTACTACGATTTTCTAAGTTAAAAGTTAACGTTTCAGCTTGGGCTGTTGAGTTCCATGGTAGTACCGTTACCACCATGGCAACGATAATAAATAAAGTCATCATTTTAATAAAACGCTTTCTTGTCATTCACAATCTCCTCCTTAATTATTTTCAATGATACTTATCCATTCTACCAAAACCATTTAGGACAAGCAAAGCTCATATAATCATATAACAACTTTATGATGCATCTCAAAGCTTATATTGTACAAAAATACTCGGGATTCCTTATAATCCTCCAATATGCTTATAAATTATGACCGATGGCGCAATATACCAAAAAAGGAAACGCGTTAACGCGTTTCCTTATAAAGATAAATATAGTATTTTTGTGTTTTTGTCTTTTAACTGTCAACTGTCCACTATCAACTGTCAACTTAAAAACAGCTTTGCTGTCTTTCCTACTGTTCCCGATAATCCAATATCCGTTTACTTTTCTTTTCTGTCCGTGGCAACGTTCCTATAGGAACAATTTCAATATCAATGATAATGCCGATTTGAGACTTAAATTGCTGGATGGCTTCCTGTTTCAAACTTTCAAAATTATAATCTTCTTCCCCTTCAACTCGCAATAGAAGCTGATCTTTACCTTCAAATCGTTTCAATACCAATTGATATTCGCTGCTTAAACCATTGATCTGCTTAATAAAATGATCAATTTGTCCGGGATATATATTGACGCCTTTAATTTTGACCATATCATCAGATCGCCCCATAACACGGTCAATTAAAGGATACGGGCTCCCACAAGGACAAGGATCAGGTAATAAACAGGTTAAATCATGTGTCCGATAACGAATAAGCGGCAACCCTTCTTTTGTCAATGTTGTAATAACCAGTTCTCCTTTTTCACCAACCGGTAAAGGCTGCCCTGTTTGCGGATCAATAATTTCAAATATCAGATAATCATTCCAGTAATGTAACCCCTGATGCTCAGGACAATCAATAGCAATACCAGGACCATAGATTTCCGTTAAACCATAAATATCAAATGTTTCAATACCGAGAATCGCTTCAATCCGAAAACGCATTTTATCTCCCCACCGTTCGGAACCGAAAATGCCTATTCGAAGGGATGTTTGATCCATTATTTCCCGCCTCTTTATTTCTTCCGCTAATAAAAGTCCATATGATGAGGTCCCAATCAATACCGTTGATTTTAAGTCTTGCATCATTTGTAGTTGTTTGTTCGTATTCCCCGGGCCGGTAGGAATAGCCAATGCACCCAATTTCTCTACACCCGCTTGAAAACCAATACCAGCGGTCCACAACCCATAACCCGGCGTAATTTGCACACGATCCATAGAATGGACGCCTACCGTCTCCATAGTTCGTCTCATCATTTCTGTAAACGTATCCACATCATTTTTCGTATAAGGAATGATCACAGGTTTTCCGGTTGTCCCCGAAGATGAATGAATCCGCACCACTTCGGACTCCGGGACGGCCATATATTTAAGTGGATAACCCTCTCTTAAGTCTTGTTTCTCCGTAAATGGTAACTTGGTAATGTCATCAAGAGAGTGAATATCATGAGGTTCTAACCCTAATGATTGGAATTTATCCCGGTAAAAAGAGCTATTTAGTGCTACATTTTTTACTAATGTACGCAATTGATTTCCCTGGTATATACGCACTTCTTCTTCATTCATAGCGGTAAAAGGTTTATCCCCCAACTCAATTCTATTTATGGCCATTTTTAAGCTCCTCCATATGCCTTATTCCCATTCTAAATGCGCGTTCATTAAGCTCTTTCATCTTTGCTGGTACTGTTTGAATAATACTTTCCAGAAGTTGATCTGAATTCAAAGGAAAATCCTCTATTTGTGATAATGCACCAATCAAAACAATATTGGTTGATTTCCAGTGTCCCGCTTGACGAGCTATTTGCACCGCATTAAAAAGATGTAAGTGAGGCACAGTTGCTTCCAAGAAATCTTTTATCTCTGCTTCATGATATTCTGAAATTCCAGCATATACACTGGGTGGAACAATAACTTGTTCATTAACCACTGCCATGCCATCTGGTTTTAACATTTTCAATCCTCGAACAGCTTCCGCCAATTCAAATCCTAATAGTATATCCACGTTACCATTAGCAATTAACGGACTAGCAATACAATCACCAAAACGAACATGGCTGATAACCGATCCTCCCCGCTGTGCCATTCCAATGGTATCCGAAGTACGTACTTCATATCCGGCAAACATAGCGGCATTGGCAACAATACGAGAAGCCAGAACGGAACCTTGACCGCCTACACCTGTAATCATCACATTATATTCCATCCTGTACCACCTCCTGAATCGCATTTTGCGGACAAACATAGGTACATAAACCACAGCCAGTACATGTTTCATCCACTTGTACTTTACCATTTGAAACAAACAGCGAAGGACATCCAAGTTTTTTTATGCAAATTTGACAATTCGTACATAAATCAGCCTTAACAGAGAACATCTTTTTCTCTCGCTTAATTTTGATACAAGGTGCCTTCATAATAACAACAGCTAGACCATCATAAGCCATTGCCGCACAGGCAACTTTCTTAGCTTTTTCAAAATCATTTGGATCAACAATTTCTAAGAACTCAACACCACATGCTTTGACAATAGCGGGTATGGAAATACCAATCGTTTGTTCCCCCACCGCATTGACGTTGAGACCTGGATGAGGTTGATAACCCGTCATAGCGGTTGTATCATTATCTAAAACAACGATCGTAATATTTGCTTTATTATAAACACAATTAATCAATCCCGGAATTCCAGTATGAAAGAAAGTCGAATCACCTATAAAAGCAACTTGACTACGTTTAGGTTCTACTTTATTAAGCCCGGCTGCCATAGTAATCCCGGCACCCATACATAAACAGGTGTCTAAAGCTTGCAACGGCGCAGTAACACCTAAAGTATAGCAACCTATATCTCCAGTAAAAACGGCATCCAAACCCTTGGCAGCTTCTTTAAAAGCAAAGAAAGAAGCTCGATGAGGACACCCAGCACAAAGAGCCGGTTGTCGGACGGGTAATGGCGGTAAACTAATAGACGTCTCTTCACCTTCTGCCGTACCCAAAAATCGTTGAATCATTTTCATAACTTTGTCAACGTTAAATTCGCCTTCCCGGGGAACAATCCCATCCAATTTCCCGGATATGGATATACGAAATCCTTGAGCGAAGGCCAATTGAATCATTTGTTCTTCTACTACCGGGTCCTGTTCTTCTATTATAAGCACTTTATTTACTTTATTAAAAAATTCCTTAACAGGCCGATCCGGCAAAGGATAAGGTGTACCAATTTTCAAAACCGTTGCTGGAATTTCTAAAGCATTTAATGCATCTTTAACATACTGATATGAAAGACCTGAGGCCACAATACCAATTTCATTTCCTGATTCGATCCGATTAAAAGACAAACCATTAAATATCTCACGCATTTTCTCTTGTTGCAAGGATAACCATTTATGTTTTTCATATGATAGTTTTGGCATAATTGCCCATTTCGGATCTTTTTCAAATGTATGTTTTGGTCTTTTATCAGGATCAGGAATGGTTTCTAAAGTAACATCAGCACACCCATGACAGATTCGGGTAGTGGGTCTAATAAAGACAGGTAGTTCTAATTCCTCAGAAAGTCCAAATGCATATTTGGTCATGTCCTTGGCCTCTTGTGGTGAAGACGGATCAAAAACAGGTAATTTAGCAAATTTAGCAAAGGCTCGTGTATCCTGTTCATTTTGGGAGCTATGTGGACCGGGATCATCGGCAACTGCTAGCACCATTCCTCCTTTAACCCCGATATAAGCCAATGTCATTAACGGATCTGCAGCAACATTTAATCCCACCTGTTTCATAGTAACCATACACCGTGCGCCGGTATAAGCTGCCCCAGCAGCCACTTCCAAAGCTACTTTTTCATTAGATGACCATTCAGCCTGATAGTTATACTGCTTGGCAAATTTAGCCAGAGTCGAGAATATTTCCGAAGAAGGTGTTCCGGGATAAGCGGTAACAACCTCTACCCCTGCTTCAACTGCCCCACGAGCAATCGCTTCATTTCCCATTAATAGTTGTTTTTGCATCATAATCCCCCTAGCAAAAACAGCCTGCGGCTGTTTTTAATTGAAAATTTATAATAAAAAAGAAGCCATCTCAATTCATGAGCATGGCTTTATTTATCAGAACATATACTTTTTGCTCTGCTCACCTTTTCTCGTTATTCATTTCTCTCCTCATCTCACACTCTTCTTATCTACGGTTACTATAGCATAATTTGACTAAAGTGTCAAAATTTCATTCCTCTTTTAACGTCTATGGCATCATAAGGACACATTTCATGACAACAAAAGCAGCGGATACATTCCTTATAATTTATAATAACTTTATCAGATTTTAGTTTCATCGCTTGAGGCGGACAAATATCTACACATTGTTTGCAGCGTCGGCAAACATCATGTTTAATAATCGGCTTTGCAGAAAACATATCCTTCAAAGCATGGCGTAAAAAAGGCGGCAAACCAAAATCTAACGTCACTGACCTAGGCATGCGGAAATTATTTAATTTGATATGCTCAAGTTGGTCACCCAATATCTCCACATTATCAATATTTGTTTCTCCAAGCCCTATTTCCTGAGCTGCCTGAGTGGTATAAAGTTGTTCAGGAGAAAGACCGACAATCGTGCTGATCATACAATCCAGCGCAATACAATCTGTTGCACCTAGTAACAATCCAATTTCTTTTGGTGTTCCATTACTGGGTCCATCTCCTTCCATGCCAATAATACCATCCACAATGGTTAGTTCAGGAGAGATTAAATCATAAATTTCTACAAGAACTTTGGCAAATAAAGCTTTATCTTTTCCAGTCTTCATATGCCATTGAGGTTTACGTCTACCCACGACACAACCGAAGATATTTTTAACACCTAATGATAATATCATCTGACTGTGAGTCTTCAGCTTAGGTAAGTTAATAACCACATCCGCTTCTACAGCCTCACGAGATAGTTCTATCTCCTTAAAAACATGTTGCTTTGGGGCTTTAACAGAAATAGATTGGTTAAGTTCAATAACGGGAACATCCATTTCCCGGCATACTGACCCAATTCCTGCTTTCTCAGCAATACGAACACCATTACCAAAACCTGGACTATCTCCAACAATGGGTTTACCACCTGCTTTTAGTACTAGTTTCAATACGGCTCTGACAACGTCAGGATGAGTTGTAACAGATGCTTCTTTAGGTTTAGCCATTAATAGGTTGGGTTTAACTAATACGGTATCACCTGGCTTTACATATGATTCTATACCCCCTAAATCAGCCACAATCTGTGCAACCTTTTGCTCAACAATCTTTTTTTCATAATATGCGCATTTCTGTATCGCAACTGAAGTCATAAACACGTCCTCTTTCCTTTACTTACTCTGGTAAAGTTCAATAATAACTTGATCCGGCCCCCAAAAATCCAAGATTTTCATAGGCCCGCCAAACACGTCTCTAGGTTCTTGATCGATAAATTCTACACCCTGTTCCTTTAATTTGGGTATATAACTTTTAATATCATCTACTTCTAAAGCAATATGATTTATCCCTTGATTTTTATGAGCACGCTGCCCTTTTTCGGATGGTTCTACATAATCGTATTGAAGTAATTCTAGTTCCTGGTTTCCTACCTGAAGAAAAACAATTCGTAGATTTCTAGCCTTAATATTATATTCACGACTCATTGATAATCCTAAAACCTCTGTATAAAAAGATACCGTTTTATCCATATCTACGACAGCAATACCGACATGATTAATCCCTTTCATTGTCATTTTAACCACTCCCCGTTATTAATATTTAAAATAAGTATTCTTCCTATATCGGAAAATTCCTTCCTTTTTATGGACATTAATAAATCATAAAAATTAATAAATTGGACACGCTATTAATAGGAAAAGTTAGGAGTGATGAAATATTGAATAATAAAAACAATAAAAAATGTGAAAAACATGATAAAAATAACTTAAAAGGCAATACCCTAACCACAAAGCAAAAAGTCACACAGAATAATAGTGTAAAGGGAGACCTCAGTTATGGTATCGAAGAAGAAGATGTAGAATTTATTGATAATGATTAAGGAGGGTTTACATGGTCGACGATAAAGGAAAAAAGAATGTAGATTTAAACAAAGATTATCCCACAGAATTAAACTTAGAAGATAACCCACTATTAAAAAGTCAAAATATCACGAGAAATGATATTACAATGGGGGGACCTTATGCCGTCATTGATCAAGAAGATATCGAATTTCTAGAGGATGTTCGTCAAGTAAAAAAACAAAATAAACGCAATAGTCCCCATATACAGAAAGATCCCACACAATAAGGTGGGATCTTCTTATATCATTTTTTATGCTTCTTCTTTATCTTTTCTTGCTTGTTCAATAACCTGATCCGCTATACGAGCCGGCACCTCTTCGTATTGTGCAAATTCCATATGGAAAACACCACGCCCTTGAGTAATTGATTTTAAATCAATAGCGTAACGCATCATTTCTGACAAAGGCACCTGCGCTTTAATCACTTGATGCCCATCTTTGGGTTCCATTCCTAAAATACGCCCACGTTTCGTGTTTAAATCGTCAACGATATCCCCCATATTATAATCTGGAACCGTAATATCTACATTCATAAGGGGTTCTAAAAGAATAGGCTGTGCTTTTTCCATTCCTTTTTTAAACCCTTGAACTGTCGCAATCTTAAAAGCCATTTCAGAGGAATCAACAGGATGATAGGAACCATCATAAAGAACGACCTTCACATTAGTTACTGGATAGCCTGCTAAGGCACCTTCTTCTGATGCTTCTTTTACCCCTTTTTCTACCGCTGGAAAATAATTTCTCGGAACAGATCCGCCAAATATTTCTTGACTAAAGGAAATATTCTCTTCTGTATTATCATTAGGAGACATTCTTAACCATACGTGGCCATACTGCCCATGTCCCCCTGATTGTTTCTTATGCTTCCCTTCTATTTCTACTTTAGTACGAATTGTTTCACGATAAGGAATCAGCGGTGTTTTTGTTATAACTTCAACACCAAATTTTTGTTTTAACTTCATAACAACAACGTCTAATTGAGTATCACCAATCCCGGATAGAACATTTTCTTTTGTTTCCGCATGACGCTCTAAACTTAATGTGGGATCTTCTTCAAGCAAACGAATAATTGCATGACCCATCTTATCTACGTCTGCTTTAGTAGCAGGTTCTACAGCCAGGGAATAATTATGTTCCGGGAAATCAATTCCTTCTAATGTAACCGGTTCTTCTTTAATACAGAATGTATCACCAGTAGCTGTCTCCTGCAGTTTAACAATTGCACCAAAGTCACCAGCAGAAATTTCTTCTGTTTGAAATTGTTCTTTACCCTGAACAAAGTAAATTTTACCCACTTTTTCTTCAATTTCTTTATTACTGTTATAAAGCTTTGTATCTCCATTTAAAACACCTTGGTAAACCCGGACGAAGCTAAGTTTTCCAACAAATGGGTCTGAAAGCGTTTTATAAATAAAAGCAGCTAACGATTCACCTTTTTTGTCTCCTTCAATTTGTTCCGGTGAAGGCATAAAATCGATAATACTATCCAACAACTGAGGAACCGCAATATTATTCAGCCCTGATCCACACAGCACAGGCACAGCTTTACTATCTTTAATAGCAGCACACAAACCATCATTAACTTCTTTTTCTGTTAAAGGTTCCTCTTCTAAAAATTTCATTAATAACTCATCATCTGCTTCTGCCGCAGCTTCAGCAATCGAAGCATAATACATTTCTAAATCATCTTGATATTCTGCTGGAACACCTGTTTCATTAAATTTACCACCATTACCATCATATACATAAGCTTTCTTTTTCAAAACATCAATAATCCCTTTGAAATTTTCTCCTTCTCCAATAGGAATTTGGAGAGGTACAATATTACGTCCACTAAATTTTTCTCTCATTTGTTCAACAGCTTGATTAAAATTAGCATTTTCACGATCCATTTTACTGACGATCGCCATAACTGGAATACCCTTTTTAGCGGCCATATCCCATGCAATTTCTGTTCTTACCTCCACACCGGACTTAGCATCTAATACTAATAACGCATTATCAACAACACGCATAACACTATAAACTTCCCCTACAAAGTCTGCGTAACCAGGTGTATCAAGAATATTAATCTTATGTTTGTTCCATTCAATAGGAACAAGCGCAGTACTTATAGTAGCTTTTTTATCAATTTCTTCAGGTAAATAATCGGCAATAGAAGTTCCATCATCCACTTTTCCCAAACGTTTGGCGGCTCCACTATCAAAAGCCATTGCATCAATTAGAGCTGTTTTTCCGGATCCTGCATGTCCAAAAATACCGATATTTCTAATTTTCGCTGGTGAATAATTTTTCATCACTGAATCTCTCCTTTTCCGCGTTTTTTACTGAGAACTATAAAAAGCATCTGAATAAGTGATATACATTTATTATATATTTAATTATCTAAAAATTATTAAAATCCTTCTTTTTCTGGTAACAAATTTAGTTATTACCTCCAATATACTTAACTTCTTGCTCTAATTCTACATTGAATTTTTCTTTTATCTTTTGCTTAATTTGATCAATAAGTGCTAAAACATCAGCAGCAGTCGCATTCCCAACATTGACTATAAACCCAGCATGCTTTGGAGAAACTTGGGCATCCCCCACCCTGAAGCCTTTTAATCCCGCATCCTCAATTAAAGCACCTGCATAATGTCCGTCCGGCTTTTTGAATATACTACCTGCACTAGGCATTTCTAAGGGTTGTTTTTCTTCCCTTTTAGCTGTTAAATCATCCATGACCCGCTTAATTTCCTCTTCAGTAGATGGTTTGAGTTCAAGTTCAATCTCATAGACAATATCTTCTGTATCAACCATACTTTGACGATATTGTACGCTCAAATCCTCTTTACTATATATTTTTTCTTCTCCTTTTGAGGTAATCACTTTTGCCCGAGATATAATATCTTTCATTTCACCCCCGTAAGCGCCGGCATTCATAATAACAGCCCCGCCAACGCTTCCTGGAATACCACAAGCAAATTCTATACCTGTTAAACGATGCTTAAAGGCAAGCTGAGATAAATGAGGTAATAACATACCAGCACCAACACAAATTCTATTTTCCTTGATCCGTGCACCGCAAAATGGTTTTGCCATCTTTATGATGATACCTCGAAAACCCTCGTCAGCTGCTAACAGGTTCGTACCATTCCCAATCACATAATAGGGAATTGATTCCCGGAGACATAATTGTATAATTCTCTTAATTTGCCCCGGGCTTTCAGGAATAACAACAATATCTGCAGGACCACCAATCTTAAAATAAGTATGATTCTTCAGTGGTTCATCAATTAAAATCTGATCCGATTCTAAAAAAGCTTTTATTTCTTCTAGTATAATCTTTTTATCCATAGCATATTCATACCCTTTCTTCGCAACGATTAACTAATAAACTCTTTTATTTTTATCTCATAAGTATTTTTAATTTTAAATTATCAGTTTTCGATTAAAAATAGTCGTAGGCTGCTTTCCTTATTCATCCCCAAAAGATATCCCAATGGCCTTTCCCGCTAAAATTTTATCGCTGTCAATGGGAACCGTTTTCAATTTGCCCACTGCTTCTAAGATCGGCGTTTCTTTAATATGGGGTGTACGAAGACAAACCATATATCCAAACTTTCTTTCCATCAAAATGTCAACAGCTTTTGAACCAAAGCATGTTGATAGCGTTCTATCCATTGAAGAAGGTGTCCCACCTCTTTGTAAATGCCCTAAAGTCGTTACTCGCGTTTCTAAACCTGTAGAACAAGAAATATCTTTTGCAATTTTATGACCAACACCGCCTAACCGAACAGGATGAGTGGGATCATCAGCCATTTCTTTAATAACCATTTCTCCGCCTTGAGGTTTGGCACCTTCCGCAACAACAATAATACTAAAGCGCTTCCCTTCCTCTAGACGCTTCTGTATCTTTTTAACGACATTCTCAATGGTGTATGGCATTTCTGGTATTAATATGACATCAGCACCACCCCCAATGCCCGCATGGAGCGCAATCCATCCTGCATATCGGCCCATAACCTCTAAAATCATAATTCGATGATGGGATTCAGCTGTTGTATGCAACTTGTCTAGAGCGTCTGTGGCTGTTTGAACAGCCGTATCAAAACCAAACGTATAATCCGTAGCAGACAAATCATTATCAATTGTTTTAGGGACACCTACAACGGGTAATCCTTTTTGAGAAAGCATATTCCCAATCGTCAATGTTCCGTCTCCACCAATAATCACCATACCGTCAATTCCTAAATTCTTCATGTTTTGAATAGCTTGATCAGAGCGGTCTTCAATATGGTTATCACCCTCTATCTCTACTGTATACTTAAAGGGATTATCACGGTTTGTAGTCCCCAAAATAGTTCCACCCCTAGGTAATATACCCGAAACATCATCAATAGTTAAATTAACGGTATTGTTTTCAACCATCCCTTTATACCCGTCCTGAATTCCAACCACTTTTAATCCATATTTGTAAATAGCAGTCTTTACTACAGCACGAATAACTGCATTAATTCCGGGACAATCTCCTCCCCCTGTTAAAACACCGATGGTTTTAATACTACTCTTGCTGTTCATGTAACTCCTCCTTTGGCAAATGTAAATTAATAATAGGGTGATTCAAAAACATTTATAATAGAAGCTTTTCTAGCTCCAATAAAATTTATACCTATCATCAAGAAAAATAGAGGCACCATACTTAATTATGTTACCCTAAACACCTTGGAACGCCACGTAAAAGAGTTTCTCTTTTTCTAAATAAAGTGGTTTGGGTTTTGTAACCCAAACCATAATCCATAAAATTATTATTTATAAAAAAACATATTTTTACACTTATACTAAACTATCAAAACCTTGCTGCCGAAGGGCTTCATAAATAATTATGGCCGCCGAATTAGAAAGATTTAAAGAACGACCAATATTTAGCATTGGAATACGAATACAATGTTCTTTGTTTTCATCCAAAAGTGACTGAGGTAAACCCTTTGTTTCTTTTCCAAAAACAATAAAATCATCTGCTTGATACTGCACAGCATCATAAGATTGTGTTGTTTTAGTTGTTGCAAAATAAAAATTGCTTTCTGGAAATTTAGCCTGTAATTCACCAAACGAATCATAGTAATGAATATCGACCAAATGCCAATAATCTAATCCAGCTCTTTTTAAATGTTTATCATCTACTGAAAATCCCAGTGGTTTCACCAAATGCAAACTTGTTTTAGTCAAAGCACAGGTACGAGCGATATTTCCCGTATTATAAGGGATTTCGGGTTCTACTAATACAAAATTCATATCGTATCATACTCCCTTCAGTTCATTACAGGGGGAAAGAAATATCTTTAACTCCCATGAATAGTTTATTAATTATTCCTTCAATTATTCACTATCCGCCAAAAGATGCTAATAAAAATTACATTTCATTTTTTATTTCTCCTAAAGGATAATAGGGAATCATTTTATTTTCTACACGTTTAATCGCTTCAATAGGCGTACATCCCCAGTTTGTGGGACAAAGGGAAAGAATTTCAACCAAGGAAAAACCCCCTTCATCCAGTTGGTTTATAAAAGCTTTCTTAATATATTGCTTTGTGTCAATAATACTTTTGTAATCATGAACACTTCCTCGAGCAAGATATGTGGCACCTGAAAGCGCAGCTAGCATTTCAGGTACATGAATCGGAAAACCATTCGATTCCGCATTCCTCCCATAAGGTGTCGTTGTCGTTTTTTGTGACAAAAGAGATGTGGGTGCCATTTGTCCCCCAGTCATACCAAATGTACTATTATTAACAAAAAAAGTCGTTATATTTTCTCCCCTTGCTGCAGCATGTACTATTTCCGCAGTTCCAATAGCCGCTAAATCACCATCTCCTTGATAAGTAAACACCGTCCGATCCTTTAAAGCCCGTTTAACACCAGTAGCAGCAGCAGGTGCACGACCGTGAGCAACCTGAATAAAATCACAATTAAAATATTCAAAAGCCAGTTCCCCACACCCCACACATGCTACCCCTATTGTTTGGTTAACAATATCCAGTTCATCCATTACTTCTGCTATCAAATGATAAATCTTTCCATGAGAACAGCCGGGACAAAAATGGAACGGCTTATCTAACAATGCTTTGGGTCTTTCAAATAACTTTTTCATTACTTTTTCCTCCAAAAAATTATTTTATCATCTGTTTCACTTTTTCTACAATTTTATCTATCTCAGGTACATTTCCCCCTGTACGGCCATAAAAATGAACTGGAACCTCTATGCCTACTACTCTCTCTACATCCTCAACCATTTGCCCCATACTCATTTCCACACATAAAAATGATTTAACTTTACTTCTCATTGTAACAAAAGGCTCTTCAGGAAAAGGCCATAATGTAATCGGGCGAATTAAACCCACTTTAATCCCTTCTTGTCGTAACCTTTCTATTGCTGTTTTAACAATACGAGCTGTCGTACCAAACGCAGTAATAACATATTCAGCATCTTCAAGCTGATAAGCCTCCCAGCGTTTCTCATTTTTTTCTATCGCATCATACTTTGCAAACAAGTGATGGACAAGATTTTCTACATCATCATTAGCTAAGTAGCAAGAGTGAATGACTTTTTTTTCACCACAACTTTTTCCTCGTACTGCCCATTCGGGCGCTGGAACTTTATCACAAAGCTTAGGAAAAGTAACGGGTTCCATCATTTGACCCAAGATACCATCTCCCAAAATTAAAGCTGGATTGCGGTATTTAAAGGCTAAGTCAAATGCTAAAGCAACATGATCCGCCATTTCCTGCACAGAACCTGGTGCGAGAACAATGGTCTTATAATCTCCGTGCCCGCCGCCTTTTGTTGCTTGAAAATAATCTGCTTGTGCAGGCCCGATGCCACCCAGTCCCGGAGTGCCCCGAACAATATTTACGATCAAGCAGGGAAGTTCTGAAGCTGCTAGATATGAAATCCCTTCTTGCATCAGGCTAATACCAGGACTAGAAGAAGAAGTCATTGCCCTTTCTCCTGTAGCTGCTGCCCCATAAATCATATTAATTGCTGCCACTTCACTTTCCGCCTGTAAAAAAGTGCCTTCAACTTGCGGCATTCTTTTTGCCATATATTCCGGTATTTCACTTTGAGGTGTAATAGGATATCCATAAAAGAAGCGGCAACCAGCACGAACAGCAGCTTCCGCGACCGCTTCATTTCCTTTCATCAATAATTTATCTGTCATCGTTATCGTTCCTTTCTTTATCATCATTAGGAATTAAGGGCTAATAGTTAACTGTTAAGATTTAATTTGATATTTACTGCTTGTTATTTTCTCCTGTCTTCCAATCTAGCCGAAGCCGTTTTCCCTTCCCCCGAAGTTACCCTGGGTAAAGCATCGGGTGCGACAAAGCTGATATTTTGGGGAAGTAATCCGATTACATTTTTGATTTTTTCCCTTATACATCGTTGTAATAAACTTAATAGTTCTCCTTTCTCAAGCAAACCATATTCTTTTAATTCAATACTTAAGGTAAAGTAATCCAATCCCCGAACGTTTCGATCTACATACAAACGAAAATTTGCACCTATTTCTGGGAATGACCCCAATATATCTTCAATTTGACTTGGAAAAACAATTAACCCCCCGATGACCACTGCATCATCCGTACGTCCTTTAATAGGCGCTATCTTGGGATGTGTTCGTCCACAAGGACAATCTTCCCAACAAACAGATGATAAATCGCGACTGCGGTAGCGAATCATGGCTGTTCCTTCTGATGTCAACCAGGTCCATACTAACTCGCCTTCCTGTCCATCTGGTACGGGCTGACCCGTTTCCGGATTAATACATTCTACCAAAAAAGTGTCCGCCCAGGTGTGCATACCCTGACGTGCTTCACATTCACAACTCATACCGGGACCAAGAAATTCCGTCATCCCAAATTCATCATAAGCCGTTATCCCGAGCAGTTCTTCAATTTTATATCTTGTTGCTAACGGCCAGGGTTCAGCCCCAAATAGTCCTATTTTTAACTTTGACTGCTTAGTCAAATCAATGCCCTGTTCTAGAGCTTTCTGCCCTAAATATTGTGCATAGGAAGGTGTCATGCATATCGCTGTTACGCCATAATCCATGATGGTTTCAATCTGCCGTTGTGTCTGTCCTGTTCCTGTTGGAATAACCATTGCACCCAGCTTCATAGCACCATAATGAAAACCGAAACCACCTGTTGGCAGACCATATCCATATGCATTTTGCAGTATATCCCCAGGACGTAATCCAACCATCCATAATTCCCGTGCATTTACTTCTGCCCAATGATCCAAATCTCTTCTGGTAGCAAACACTGGCACAGACTTCCCCGTTGTACCAGATGTGGCATGCATTTCCACACATTGTTCAATGGGTGAAATAAGCATTCCATAAGGATAGGCATCTCGAACCGTATCTTTTTGGATAAAAGGTAATTTAGATAAATCGGAAAGCGATTTAATATCCTCTGGATGTACACCTGCCTCATCATAAAGTAACCGATAAAAGCGATTATTCTCATACGCCTTCTTCACAACTTCTTTAAGCCGCTTAAGTTGTAAAGCTTGTAATTTTTCACGCGGCATCGTTTCAATTTCTTCGTTCCAGTATTTTCCCTGCGACACGCCTATCTCTCCCTTATATAATCCTTTTCTCTATAATTATACCAAAAAAACTGTGCAACGTCTTGATTACTACACAGTTTTAAAATAATGTATTTTAGTAAGTTTTTTATGAAATCATATAGACAGTGAATCAGATGATCTTTTAATTGCTTCCCGAATATTAGACCATTGTTCTCTTGCCTTCTTATTTATAAAAGGTTGAGATTTTATAGAAGGATCTTCAACAGCACGACTGATCCACATTAAAGCAATAGATAATTCACCCATACGACGATATAATTCCCCAATAAGGTACATGACACCCGCTCTTGACAGACCACCTATAGGGAATGATTCCGATGAAAAAGCTTCTTCATAAAAACAAAGTGCTTGACCTAAAAAATAATGTTCTTGTTCTTGCGCCTCATTCATTCGGTAAAGCCAGGCTAAACGGATACACAAGCCCGCTATGATACTCTTTGGTGTTCGCCTGACTTCACAACAATAAATGCCAAGCTTTAAACTAACAATTGCAACCTCAAAAGAACGTTCCCCCCAAAAATCTATTGAACTCTTAAACGCTTGCAAAGCAGGTTTTAACCTTTTCTTTTCCAAGTAAGATATTTTATCAAAAATAATTTCAGGAGCCGCGTAATAACAATGAGGACAAATACTAACATAATAATAAATCGGGTTAACATGCGAATAATAATTACAAAAATCATCATCTGTCTTCACAACTCGTAAAGCAGACTTACGTATTTTTAACAATGAAAAAGACCCGTTACATATAGGACAAATTACATTTTTTTCATAATACATTTTCTCATTCATATTTTTCACCTTCTCATTAAAATAATGATCATCATACATTCAATCAATTCTTTTCTATATACAACGTATTAAAGTTTTTACATTTAAAATGGCTCTGGCAACATGGGGACACACCGCTCGTACCTCGCGGAATGTCCCCATCTTTCCTTCACTTTTCCTGCAAACCTGTAATGTAAGTTTTTTATTGCATTACATATATATTTGATATGATTCTTTTTGTACAACACTAAATGTAGAAGCACTAATGTGTAGTTTGAGATAAAACTTCTTTACTAACTATTATTAAACATCCGGGACTAAATTACCTGCTAGATCATTAGGTCTAATGATCTACATAATATAATATATGAAAAAGATATGAAAAAACAGCTTTAGGAATATTCCTAAAGCTGTTTTTTCATATCTTATTAATCTTTTGAAACCTTAAAGTGAACAATACTTTTTGTAGGAGATATTTACTAATGATTTATCCTGACTATAAGTAATTCTATTTAGTGATTCTTCAATGGGAAAAAACCCACCTTCCATAAAGCCATCATCTTTACTTACATCAAAGTCTTCAGAAGCAGACTCCATAATATACCAGGAAATGTGGTTGCATACAGGGTTTTGTCGTGAAAGGGAGTAAAACTCATAGCTGGTTTTACCCGCATACGCAAGGATTTTTGACTCTAAGCCTGTCTCATCTTTTACTCTGTTTGTTGCAACTTCGTGAGGTAATTCACCGGAACGGATTACACCTTTAGGTAAAACCCATTCATTTTTGTCATTTTTTAATAGAAAAACTTTTCCCTTATTAAAAACAACACCACCAGAGCAATTTCTGACTATCATGATTATCATCCTCCTACTCTTTTTTCCCTCACACACCTGTTACTATAGTATATGTAATTGTTGTATTATATTTCGTCATGCAAGTTCATTTAACCTGCAATTTTCTAAAAATTTTGGCAAGACTAATAAAAAGTATTTGTAAATGATTAGTAACGATTATATAAAAAACATAAAGTTATTTAATTTCTACAGAAAATTAAAGTTATTTAATAAGGCCATTGCAGCCATTCCTGCAATCAAAGTCCAAATTAAACTCTTCGTTTTAATAGCAATAAAAAAGCAAGGAATACTTGCAACAAGAGAATAATTTGATAAAGTGAGATTCACCTTTCCGTTAGTTAAAAACAAGTCAGGCGCCAATAACGCCCCCAACACTGCAACAGGAATAAAATCAAGCCAGCGTTTCATCGTGTCAGATATCGGTAATTTACTTAGAAATGTTAAAGGTACCATCCGTAATATATAATTAATAAGCCCCATGCCTATTATTACAATGAAGATTTTTTTGTGATCCATTTTTCTAACATTACCCCCAATGTCGCAGCCAAAACAGCTGCAATAATTATATTCCCTTTCATATGCAAACCCGCTGCAAGTAATATAGAAACAAATCCCGCTAGTGTGGCAACCATCACCATTAGTCTTTCAGTAACCAATATCATCAATAAAGATATAAACATCGCTGTCAAAGCAAAATTCAGTCCTAAAGCTTCGGGATTACTAATCAAGTTGCCAACAGCAGCACCGAGAAATGAACTAAAAACCCAGGATCCATGAGATGGAAGGTCCAATCCAAAGAAAAAGGCAGGTTTTAGCTCTTCATTTTTTAGTTTCATAATAGATACAGCATATGTCTCATCTGTAATCCAAAATGATATTAATCCAAGTAAGCCTGTCCGCCAATTTCGCATATGCGTTGTAGCCAGAGAAGCACTCATAAGCAAATAACGTAAATTTATTAATAATATTGTTAACAATATGGATAGGGTAGAAGCACCCAAACTGAGCATACTAGCAGCTATATACTGCCCACTCCCTGTGATGCACAATAACGACATCAATGTCGCCTCAAAAATTGTTAAGCCACTATCAACTGCTAATACACCAAACGCAAACCCTAAAGGAACATAGCCTAAAACAATTGGCATAGCAGAACGTGCCCCATATAAAAAATAATTTGATTTCACTTCTCCATCTTCCCTTCAACTTGTCTACCTATCATTCATTGTGATTATAACGAAGTATGATGTCGATTGCAATGTAAAATAATGTTGTTTGGTTAGAAGTTCTCAGTTCTCGGCTCTCAGTCCTTAGAGCAAAATTTCTGCTGCTTTGTCCATGCAATACCGGAGACACACCACTCGTACATCCTGGAATGTCCCCAATACTTCATACTTTTCCGGCAACCACAGCAATGAACACCCAGGGACATTCCTTGGAACGAGATGTATTCCCATGATACAAATTCAACGCTGTAAGTTCTCTTATGTGTTATATATAATTAAGATTTTTTCACATTAAATAATAAAATACTTTGGAGGTCGAGCGCTGAGAACTGATAACCGAGAACTAATTACACCTGATGAACTTTCACAAGATTAGTTGTTCCCGTAACCCAAACTGGTACCCCAGCTGTAATCACAATATAATCTCCAGCTTTAACACGATGATCGGATTTAGCATGTTCAATTCCTTTTTCCAACATTAGATCGGTAGATTTTGCAAAAGAAGTCAAGAAAGGCTCAGTCCCCCATACTAAAAATAGTTGTCGATAAACACTTTCTTGGTCTGTTACAGCTAAAATAGGTGCCTGCGGTCGATATTTAGCAACATGACACGCTGTATAACCAGAATGAGTGGGTGTAATAATTACCCTGGCATTTAACTGCTTAGCCATAGATACAGCAGATTGGCATATCACATCAGGAACGCCTAAACTATTCTTGGCGTTATCCGCACGAAATGAAAATGGAAATATTTTCTCAGTCTCAATAGCTATGCGCGTCATTGTCTCCACTGCTTCAATTGCAAATTTCCCAACCGCAGTTTCCCCAGATAACATGACTGCATCAGTACCATCTAAAATAGCATTCGCCACATCACTCGCTTCAGCCCGAGTAGGTGTAGAGTGTTCTGTCATTGATTCTAACATTTGCGTCGCTGTGATAACAGGCTTTCCACACTCGTTACATTTTTTTATTATTTCTTTTTGTACAACGGGAACAGCTTCTGTCATAATTTCTACACCTAAATCCCCTCTAGCAATCATAATACCATCGGCTGCTTTTATAATCTCATCAAGGTGATCAATTCCAGATTGATTTTCAATTTTAGCAATCATGTTAATTTTTTGTCCCCGATGAATCGCAGATAGAAATTGTGTGATTTCCTGTACATCTTGTGCAGAGCGAATAAACGATCCAGCAATAAAGTCTATCCCTAACGTAATCCCCCTTCGCAATTTATCTTTATCCATCTGTGAAAGGGAAGGTAAAGAAAGGGGTGACTCAGGAATATTAATTTTTTTATGATTGGACAATTCGCCGCCAACCTCAACCCTACAAACAATATCTCTAACACATTCTTTTTCTACTCTAAGCTTAATCAAGCCATCATTTAATAATATCACCATACCTTCTTTTACTTCATGAATAAACCCATCGTATAGTACTGAAACAGATTTTTGATCCCCTAATTTCTCGTCGATCGTAAGCGTGAATAAACGCCCTGCTACCAATTGCACCTTATTATCTATAAAAGAACCTATGCGAATTTCCGGACCTTGAGTATCCAACAAAATGGGAATCGGCTTATTAATCTTTTCAGAGGCTTGATGAATATTTTGTATATAACGGTTCAAATCTTCTAACGTACCATGCGAAAGATTAATTCGAGCAACATCCATTCCACCTAATGCCATTGTCTTTATTTTTTCAACCGTTTCGCTCGCAGGACCTATTGTACAAATAATTTTTGTTCGCTTCATGTTTTTCACCCTTCCATATTTAAAGTTATACGCTTCCTTCGGTCGCTGTGGTAAATGGTAAGTAGTAAGTGGTAAGTGGATTTACCTTGATCATTTCTAATTTTCACAATATGATTTTAATTAAGATATTAATATAGTATTATCCATTTTCCATTAAAAAATATATATCTTAAACCCTTTTAAATATAGATAAAAACTGTAGGATTTAATATTTTTTCTCTAACCTTTTGTTGAATAAAAGTTGTTTTGCTCAGTATTTATTTAATTTTAAATTCTGTTATCTAATAAGCACTATTTTATATAAGTATGCAGAAACCATCAAATAATTTCACTTCTTACCACTTACCACTTACCATATTTTCTACTATTTACCATAACCAATAACGTATCATTCATAGATAATAAGCCAAAACCTATACAGCCACCCGTTTTTTTGGTATATTATTAAATATGAAAATTAATTTTAGTTAAATAAGAAAAGGAGGGTTTTATTTGGGAAAAAATATTGCACAAAGAATTATTAGTGAACATCTTGTCTCCGGTGAAATGATTCCAGGTCAAGAAATTGCGATTCGCATTGATCAAACCTTGACTCAGGATGCTACCGGAACGATGGCATATTTACAATTTGAAGCATTAGAAATTCCACAAGTTAAAACACAATTATCTGTTAGTTATGTTGATCATAATACGTTACAGTCCGGTTTCGAAAATGCAGATGATCATTTATTTTTACAAAGCGTGGCTGCTAAACATGGTATTTACTTCTCCCGCCCGGGTAATGGCATTTGCCATCAAGTACATCTTGAACGGTTTGGAATGCCTGGCTGTACTTTATTAGGTTCTGATAGTCATACACCGACTAATGGCGGAATTGGCATGCTTGCTATTGGCGCAGGTGGATTAGATGTTGCTGTCGCAATGGGTGGCGGCCCCTTCTACTTAAATATGCCCAAAGTCGTCAACGTAAAACTTTCTGGTCAATTACAACCCTGGGTTTCTGCAAAAGATATTATTCTTGAAGTATTGCGTATTATGTCTGTAAAAGGCGGCGTAGGTAAAATCATAGAATACAGTGGTGAAGGTGTTCAAACATTATCTGTACCTGAACGCGCGACCATTACTAATATGGGTGCAGAACTAGGTGCAACCACTTCTATCTTCCCTAGTGATGAAATAACACACCGTTTTCTGGCAGCGCAAAACCGTGAACAGGACTGGTGTGAACTAAAAGCTGATGAAGGTGCAACATACGATGAAATTATTGAAATTGACTTGAATACTTTGGAACCCATGGTTGCTCAACCTCACAGTCCAGATCATGTTGCTAAAGTAAAAGAGGTTGGCAAAATTAAAGTCGATCAAGTTGCAATTGGCAGCTGTACAAACGCATCCTATACCGACTTAATGCGTGTAGCGGGTATTCTAAAAGGAAAAACCGTTCACCCACAAACCAGTGTTGTATTGTCCCCAGGCTCCAAACAAGTATTAGAAATGCTTTCACGCAATGGTGCTTTGGCTGACATTGTATCTGCTGGTGTACGCGTTTTAGAAGCTACTTGCGGCCCTTGCATCGGTATGGGACAATCACCCTGTTCCAATGCTGTCTCTGTAAGAACATTCAATCGTAACTTTGAAGGCCGTAGCGGCACTAAAAGTGCGGGTGTTTACCTGGCAAGTCCAGAAGTTGCTGCAGCTGCAGCTTTAACTGGGGCGTTAACCGATCCACGTGAGTTAGGTGATTATATTGAAGTAGAAATGCCGGAACAATTTATCATTGATGACAGCATGATCGTTTCTCCTTCTAAAGAGCCGGAAACTTTAGAGGTAAGACGAGGTCCTAACATCAAACCATTACCTTTACGCCAATCATTGCCAGAAGCACTAAATGGCGACGCACTGCTGGTTGTTGAAGACAACATAACGACTGACCATATTATGCCTGCTGGGGCAAAAATTCTTCCCTTGCGTTCTAATATCCCGGCTATCTCTGAACATGTATTCTCAGGTGTAGATGCAGAATTTTCAAAACGTGCAAAGGAAAGAAATGGTGGCTTTATCATAGGTGGCCATAACTATGGCCAAGGTTCCAGCCGTGAGCATGCTGCTTTAGCCCCGATGTACCTAGGCGTTAAAGCTATTCTTGCAAAATCTTTCGCTAGAATTCATCGAGCAAATCTTATTAATTTTGGCATTTTGCCGCTCACTTTTGTCAATGAAGGCGATTATGCTGCGATTGATCGCGATGATGTTCTCGAAATTTCAAATGTCGTAAATCGTATTAAAAATGATGAGAAGGTTATTGTTAAAAATACGACCAAGGGAACTGAATTTGAAATGTATCACGGGTTATCATCCCGTCAAATTGAAATTGTCCTAGCTGGTGGTTTACTAAATTATACCAAAAATAACAATGTGTAAATCTAACCATTACGACCTATCTTGATAAATTATACAACAAAAAAAGTGGGGAACCTGATGCCATTAGGTTTCTCACTTTTTATATATGACAAAAGATATCGTTTTAACTCATTTTGCCTTTTTGGGAAGTACCTTGATTACTTTTATTTCTCCCATCACGATAGCTTCTTCTTTGTTTTCCACTATCTCTATTATCTCTATAATTCCTTTTAGATTGGTAATTTTTTTCTTTTTTCCCCCTGAATGATACTTCTTCTGTCAGTTTCACAGGCGTCGTATTCGGTTCTCTAGTAAGCATTTTTAAGGCTGCTGATAAAAGTGTAACTGAATCCGTTTTCTCCAGTAAATCCTCTGCTAATCCCTTGTATTGCATGATATCTTCTTCTGCTATAACGCGTTGTAAACGATCTATCGTCACAAGTTGTTGTCCTTTAATGGCCTCAGTTATGGTTGGAAGGGGCTTACGAACAACTTTACGCTTAGTTGTATTTTCAATTATTCTTAAGTGTCCCATTTCCCGAGACGTCACAAAGGTAATGGCTATACCCGCTTTTCCAACCCGTCCCGTACGACCAATTCGATGAACATAACTTTCTGGGTCTTGAGGAATATCAAAGTTATAAACGTGAGTCACTCCAGAGATATCCAACCCCCTGGCAGCTACATCAGTCGCTACCAATACTTCAATGCTTCCTCCTTTAAATTGCGCGAGTACGCTGTTTCGTTTTGCCTGATTAAGATCACCATGGATTCCTTCAGCTGAGTAGCCGCGTTTATTCAATGCTTCAGAAAGTTCATCAACACGACGCTTGGTCCGACCAAAGACAATGGCTAAGTCAGGTGATTGAATATCTAAAAGTCGGCAAAGAGCATCAAATTTTTGTTTTTCCTGAACTTCAATATAGTTTTGTTCAATATTAGGCACAGTAATTTCCTTAGACTTATTCTTAATAATTTCGGGATTTCTCATAAACTGTTGAGCAAGGTTCTGTATCTGCTTAGGCATTGTAGCAGAAAAAAGCAACGTTTGGCGTTCTTCTGGTACTTCCTTAAGTATCGCTTCGATATCTTCGATAAATCCCATATTAAGCATCTCGTCGGCTTCGTCTAGAATAGCCATTTTAATTTCATTAAGACGAATTGTCTTACGTTTTATATGATCTATTAACCGTCCTGGCGTTCCTACAATAATATGTGGTTTTTTCTTTAGCGCTTTAATCTGACGATTAATATCCTGCCCCCCATAAATGGGTAATGCACGTATTCCCTTAAATTGCCCAATCTTATTTAACTCTTCGGCTACCTGAACAGCAAGTTCACGGGTAGGCGTTATTACAATACCCTGAATTTGCTTCTCATATAACTCGAATTTCTCAATCATAGGTATACCAAAGGCTGCCGTCTTTCCAGTTCCAGTCTGTGCCTGACCAATTAGATCTTTACCATCTATAGCAACGGGAATGGTTTTTTCTTGAATGGGCGTTGCTTCTTCAAAACCCATATTGCTAATTGCTTGAAGCACTGGGTCATTAAGCTTCAATTGATTAAATGTTGTCATTATTTCTTATTCTCCTTTGTCCTGCTATTTAATAATATTATTTATAATTTTCCAAAATTTTATACCATATAAAAAAGGGTATTTCCCGTGAAATTGGAAAATACCCTTTTCACAATCATTTAATTCGTTATATCTTACAAGCAAACAACGTTAGCAGCTTGTGGTCCGCGTTCACCTTCTACAACATCAAATTCAACACTTTGTCCTTCTTCTAGAGACTTGAAACCATCTCCTTGAATAGCAGAAAAATGAACGAAAACATCTCCACCTTCTTCTCTTTCAATAAATCCAAAACCTTTCTGTGCATTAAACCATTTAACTTTTCCAACCATGTGTTTGGCCTCCTTAATAATTTACTTAAAAGTGGAATTACTCCAAATATCTTTGCTCCTTACTTTTACAAAAGGTAACAAGATTTCTGGGTTCTTCCAAACTTTTTAATGTACCAGTTCATTGTAATCAAAAATGAGAATAATTACAACCATAAATTCACAACTTATTTAAATTATTCCGATAGAATTTAAAAATATAATAAAAATTAAAGCTGGTGTTACATATTTTATCAAAAAATAGAACATCTCAATAAAAAAACCAATCTTTAGTGTACCGTGATTCGAAATTTCATATTTAAAGTCTTCCTTCCGAACGGCAAAACCTACAAAAAGGGCGATAAGAAAACCACCTGCTGGAAGTAAAATATTTGAAGAAAAATAATCAAATAAATCAAAAAAGCGCATACCAAATATCGTATTTTTCGAAAGCAGGCTTGCTTCCCCTGCAGAAAGTGATGCGAGCATTCCCATACCAATGACTATAATCGCCGTTATGATCACCGCATTCTTTCTAGATATACCTTGCTCTTCGGAAAGATAAGCAACAGGTACTTCCACCATAGATAACATCGCCATTGTCGCTGCGAAAGATGTCAGTAAAAAGAATATAATCAACAAATAATTGCCGAACGGAATATTAGAAAAAACAAGTGGTAAGGTCATAAAAAGAAGTCCCGGCCCAGCACCAGGTTCCATGCCAAAGGAGAAAACTGCTGGGAAAATTGCAATTCCAGCCAATAGAGAAATAATTGTATCGGATAGTGCAACTTTTGCAGAAGTATTGAGCATATTATTATCTTCAGTAAAATAGCTTCCATAGGTAATCATTGTACCCATTCCAATTGAAAATTTAAAAAACGCTAGACCCAATGCTGTTAAAATAATTGCAGGTTTAAATTTTGTAAAATCAACTTTAAATAAAAACGCTAAACCTTCCGATGCACCTGATAGTGTCAAGGCTCTGATATCGCAAATAATAATTAAAATGAATAATAAAGGCATAAGCCTTTTGGTGATTTGTTCAATTCCTTTTCGAACCCCTAAAATAAGTATGGTTGATACAACAACGATAACAACGATTTGCCATATAATAGGAGAAAATGGTCCTAAAACGACATTATTAAATTGTGATTCAACTGATTTAGCTGTAGCATTAACAAAATCACCTCTTAGTGCTTTAAACACATAATAATAAACCCAACCCGCAACACAACTATAAAAAAATATGATTAAATATGCTGCTACAACACCCATAACACCAATATACTTCCAACTTGTGCGGGGCTTTAATTGCTCAAAAGCACCAATCGCATTTTTTCGTGTCGTTCTGCCAATATAGAATTCACTAATCATAACCGGAATTCCTACAAACACAATACATAATAGATAAACAAAAAGGAAGGCTCCACCGCCAGAATTACCTGTTAAATAGGGGAATTTCCATATGTTACCTAACCCTACTGTCGAACTCAATGTTGCGAAAAACACGGCAATACTTGAAGAAAACCGTTCTCTTTTTGCTTTATGATCTACCACATCAATCACTTCCACCCTCATTAAATATATGAATTCAAATATAACTCTTCCCATTACCACCCAAAATTATCACAAAGCAATTGTAGTAAATATTTACATCATTATTCTCAAAATAAAAAAGCGGAAAACCTGATCATAACAGATTTTCCGCATCAAAACATATTCGAAAAAATTACAAGTCCGTATACTATTTTACATCCTTGTCTTGTTATCTTTTTGTAAATTTAAACTAACGATAATTAATAAACTGCAACTCTACTTCATAATCTTGTTCTTTCAAAAACTGAATGACTTGCTGTAGATCATCTTTATTTTTACCGGAAACCCTCACTTGAACATCCATAATCTGTGCCTGAACCTTCATTTTTAATCCTTTAATATCTTTTACAATCTTTTTAGCTTTTTCACTTTCAATGCCTTGTTTAACCTTAATTAATTGACGTACCATACCCCCACTGGCATCTTCTGCTTTACCATAATCCAAATTCTTGATAGGAACATTTCTACGAATCATTTTAGTCTGCAAAATATCGATGATACTTTTCAGTTTAAAATCATCATCTGCTATCACTTTAATATTTTCTTCCTCAAAACTGATCTCTGTTTTGCTGTTCTTAAAATCATATCTTTGACTAATTTCTTTGGTTGTTTGATTGATTGCGTTTTTTACCTCTTCCATATTTACTTGTGAAACAAGGTCAAAAGAAACATCTTTAGCCATAATGATTTCCCCTTTCTTTCCCTATATATTTTTCATACTTAAACCAACACGTTCTCTTTTGGAATCAATAGAGATGATCTTTACTTTTACCACATCTCCGATATTCACAACATCCAGAGGATGTTTAATATAATGATCCGCCATTTGGGAAATATGAACTAACCCATCCTGATGAACACCAATATCAACAAATGCACCAAAATCAACAATATTTCGAACGGTTCCCATTAGAACCATGCCTTCACTTAGATCTTTAAGTTCTAGGACATCCGTACGAAAAATGGGCTTAGGCAGTTCATCACGTGGATCTCTTCCCGGTTTAGCTAATTCCAGCATAATATCCCTTAATGTCAACTCACCAACTTGAAAGTCTTCTGACATTTTTATAATTTCCTGTTTATGGTTCGCGCGTTCTAAAAGTTCCTGCTTATTAAGATGACTTACTTTTTTTGCCACACCATAACTTTCAGGATGTACAGCTGTATTATCCAACGGTTCATCACCATCACGAATGCGCAAAAATCCAGCACATTGTTCAAAAGCTTTTGCCCCTAACCCCGAAACCTTCAATAGTTCTTGACGTTTGTAAAATTGCCCTTTTTCTTCTCTCATGGCAACAATATTTTTGGCAACCCGACTATTAATCCCCGCTATATAACTTAACAAACTAAAAGAAGCTGTATTAAGGTCTACCCCTACTGAGTTAACACAATCCTCTACAACACCGTTTACCGCAGTAGATAATCCTTTTTGGTTCACGTCATGCTGATATTGTCCCACACCAATCGCTTTGGGGTCAATCTTTACTAATTCTGCCAAAGGATCTTGAATGCGACGCGCAATAGAAATAGCACCCCGATATGAAACATCAAGGTCAGGAAATTCCTCTTTAGCAATTTTTGAGGCACTATATACGGAAGCCCCAGCCTCGCTAACGATGGTATATTCAACTGCCAACTCATTTTCCTTAATGACGTCTGATACAAATTTTTCTGATTCTCGCGATCCAGTGCCATTACCAATAGCAATCGCATTAATATGGAATTCTGCCACTAATCCTAGCAAAACCTTGGCAGCACCTTTAATATCACTCTGGGGCGGTGTCGGAAAGATTAAACCCGTGTAGACGAGCTTCCCCCATTGATCTACAGCTGCCAATTTACATCCGGTACGATAAGCGGGATCAAATCCCAAAACTATTTTATTTTTTACAGGTGGCTGTAATAAAAGTTGCTTCAAGTTCCGTGAAAAAATGTTGATTGCTTTCTTACTGGCATTCTCAGTGAGTTCATTTCTAATTTCTCGTTCTAAAGAAGGGAAGAGTAATCTTTTATAGCCATCCTCAATCGCATTGGTTATATATTCAACCGTTGGATGCGATATTTTTTTAATAATTTTTTGGGCAATCATTTGAAATGCTGTCTCATCATTGACAACTAACTTAACATTAAGAATTTTTTCTCTTTCCCCCCTATTAATAGCAAGAATGCGATGAGATGGAATTTTGCCTACTGGTTCGGCATAATCAAGGTAATCTAAATAGTTATGGTCTTCCCCTTCTCCTTTTGTTGTAATTAATCCAGATTTAATCATTAAATCCTTTACAACATGGCGGTATTCCGACTGATCTGCAATAATTTCAGCAATGATATCCATAGCACCCTGAAACGCTTCTTCTTGTGTTAGAACCCCTAGTTCTTCATTAATAAACTTAGCTGCATCTGCATGAGGATCCATAGTTTCCTGATTAAATAAAAGCATTGCCAAGTCTTCCAAGCCCTTTTCTCGCGCAATCATTGCCCGAGTACGTCGTTTGGGTTTATAAGGTCTATAAATATCCTCTAATGCAGTCAAAGTTGCGGCCTGCAAAATAGCCTTGGATAACTCAGGTGTGATTTTTTCCTGTTCTTCCAAAGCATGAATAATCTCGCCACGTCTTTTTTCTAAATTACGCAAGTAATTTAGACGCTCTAAAAGATCACGTAATTTCTCTTCATCCATTGATCCCGTCATTTCTTTTCGATAGCGGGCGATAAAGGGAACTGTATTACCTTCATCTAAAAGTGATATCGTACGGCTAACATATTTTTCTTGAAGCTGAAGTTCTTTACTAATCATTTTAATGATATCCATATTCTTATCCAAATCCCCCTATTTCTTTTTCTTCCTTCTTTACGCTTCCCTCGAAAAATTCCTAAATGGGTTTTCTTACTTAAGTTTATTTCCTTCTACATACCGAGCACAAATATTTCGATCATCGCCTACATACAAAAATCTTTCTAATCTATCTTCTAAACCATATCTATCAGCTATGATCGAATTATCTTCAATAACTAAAGCATCAAAGAAATAACCTTCTTCAAAACTGCCTGTCTTCCCAAAAAACGTCCCGCCGCCTTTAGTACCTAAATAAAATGATTCTGACACGCTAAGCGGCTCATATTCTGGCTGGTCCATACTTAATAATTTTGATAACTGGATGGTTCTCACGATGGCTTCATTTAATGCAATTTTATGTCCACCTGCTATATCACTGCCAAGTCCAATTGAAAGTCCTATGTTTAAATATTTTCGTAAAGGCATGATCCCGCTTCTCACATTAATATTTGAATCAGGACAATGTACCAGCGTCACGCTATTTCTTTTTACCAACTCAATTTCATCTTTCTCTAAATAAATGGCATGTGCCATCACTGTCGGTGTCTGTCCAAATAAAAGGTGCTTATTATAAACATCAGAATAATGATTTGAATCAGGGTAAAGTTCCCTAACCCAATTTATTTCATCAATATTTTCACTTAAATGAGATTGTACCGGCAAAACATATTTTTTAGCTAATTCACCTAATTTCTCTAATAATTCATCGGTACTAGTAGGTGCAAATCGGGGCGTTATAATCGGTTTAACTAATTTTTCATCCTTATATTTTTCTATCAGGTATTCTGTCCCTTTTATTGATTCTTCCGTCGTTTCGATCATAAAATCAGGCGCATTTCGATCCATATTCACTTTACCTATATAAGCACCTATTCCTTTTTCTTTCAATATTTCGAACAATACTTCCGTACCTTTAGTGGATGAAGATGCGAAAATACAGGCTCTAAGCGTACCGTTTGCGACGAGTTTATCTGCAAATTTTGTATAAACTTCTTTTGCAAATTCTACATTCTGAAATTCTTTTTCCAAGTTAAATGTATAATCATTTAACCACTCAAGCAATTGCTTGGTCATACCTATGCCACATTGCAGAAACTGAGCTGCATGCAAATGCAAATCAACAAACCCCGGAATAATTAATCGGCCTCCATAATCATCAACCGTGCAATTGATATATTTTTCAGGCAATACTTTATATATGCCCTCTACTTTGCCGTCAACGGATACAATATAACTGTCTTGATAAACCTCAAATCGATCAGCAGTTCTCGTGAAAATAATATTGCCCTTTAGTATTAATATTTTATCCATTTTCACACTCCCCAAATCATATCCTTATTAATACATTTACACTGGTAAATTATATCATAAAAATGGTATCCTTTGTCTTATTTTAAAGCAAATGAACCATATCTTTTACTATCAATATACTGAAGATTTCTCCTATTCTAAACCCTTTCTAATCTTAGGTGCTAAGTAAACATATACAACACTACTTAATCCCAAGACGATGACTGAGTATAGTAAAATCTGCTGCCAAGTAGCGCCCCCAGCAAGTACAGCATCGTTGCCTTTATAAGCCCAATAAAATGGAATCCAGTAGAAGAATTTCTGCCATTTGTCACCTAGTAATTCTACAGCAACAATAGCTGCTGCCATAGGCAGAAATAATATTTTAATATTGGCTGCTGCATTAATAACATCATCATTATTAAGCCCCTCAATGAGTCCTACAAGAAGACTTAGGATGGTTGACACCAAAACGATCACCATCATCTGCCCCACATTTATATCATTAAATCCTGTGATCCAAACCAGGACTGCTGTACCATAGATTGGCAGCAATACGCCAATCACACTCTTACCAAGAATATAGGCTTTCCGGGAAACCGGTGACAAGTGAATCGCTCTAATGGTACGATCCACCTTATCCTCTACAATATTCAGGGCAATCAGCATACCGCCAAGAACAGAAGTAAAAAGTATCGCAATGTTCACGAGTAATTTCTTAAGCGGCGGCACAGTACGACCCAGCTCAATAATCTCCGCATTGGTATTTTCTAATTGAACATCTTGTTCATAGAAAGTCACGAGCAATTTGGCAAAATCAACGACACCTTCTGCCTCATTCCCTTGCTGTAAGACATAATAATCATCACCATCTGGAAGTACACCTATAATATTGTCTCGTTTAGCCACACGCTTTTCTACTGCTTCAACATCTTTAAACATCTCAACACGTGCAAAGTCTTCAAGATATGTGACTTGATCAGGATTTTCACCTTCAATAAGTGCTAAATTTACAGTGGTATCATTAATGCTTGGTGCGAGTAAATTGATACCCAAGGCAAAAAGTACTGGAAAAATGATAATATACATTGCTAAAAAATCTCTTTTATTCACTTTCAAATCCCTCAAAAACAGGGTCCCTATTTTTTTTATCATCACAATCCGCCTTTCCACTATGCTGCTAGTGTTTTTTTGTATCGCTTATTAGCCATTAAAAACAGTAACATACCACCAGCAAAGAATCCCAAAGAAGCCATTAGAATATAAGTTGTATCACCATTTACCAAAATCGTTTCTTTAAAACCTTGAATCAAAGGATAGGTTGGTATGACTTTGATCCATATCGGTTCCCAACTCGGAATAAAATAAGCAATATTTGGCAGAATCATTGCGATCATCAGTAAATAAACAACGCCAAAGGCTTGCATCATATTCTTATAAAAGCTTGCAATCACCAACCCTAATGAAGAAGCAAAGAATCCTGATGTAATAAGTAACAATAGCAGTAATAGGTAGTTAGGCTGTAAACCCATTACTGGAACAACTATGATAAAACTAGATAACGTACTTGTTAATAAAATAACCCAAATTTTACTCATTAAATACATCCACACTGGAGAAGCTGTGATCGCATAGGCTTTTATGATGCCTTCTTGTTTATCTAAGAAGATATACGCGGCTATAATAAATAGGCCCATTAAACTGCCATTGAAAGTTAATAAAGATGGAATCACATTTTCGCGATCAGTCAACTTCTCATAATCTGTGGATAAAGAACGAACGACCTGATGATCCACTTCTTCTTTTAATAAATTGATATCAAGATTATGAATGACAAGATAAGTGTTTTTAAGCCGCTCTGTTTCATATCCCTGTAAATAATATTTATAATGAACGTTACCTGTATCATCTAAAGTCATAACCGCACTAACCAAAGGCCTTTCTGTCTCCGCTATTTGAATAGCTGCCGCTTTACTCTTAACAACATAGTATTTCTTTTTATCGGTTTCGTAATATTCAGCAGAGAATACATCTTTACCACTCTTGACGTCTACATACTCTGCTTTACCATCCAAATCATCTTTTAAAATATCCGCTCTATATTCATCAATCATCTCTTCTGGCAAGTCAAAATACATATATTCTGTATCTTTGCTGACAAAATCTTCCGGAATAGCAAATAGTACGACGGTCAATATAATAATGGCCATAATCAACTCGATATAGAAATAAAATCCTCTAGAAGACAGTTTGAGTTCTTTTATAAAACTATGCCATAATTTCATCTTATACAAGTCCCCTTCCAGTTACTTTAATAAAGATTTCTTCTAATGTAGCCTCCTTAGTGTGCATTGTCTGAACTTCGTATTTGCCAATAATATCTTGTAGGTATTTGATATCATCTTCTTGTATCGTCGATAAAGTTTCCTTATTAGGCTCACCATCTTTAATATACTCAACCTCTACAAGTTTATCGCCATATTGCAGCTTGAGATTTTTTGGTGAATCAATCAACTTAATCTCACCATCTACGATAAAGGCCACACGTTCACATAATTCATCTGCGATGTACATGTTATGAGTTGTTAAGAAGATGGTAACGCCTTTTTTATTTTCAGCTTTAATAATATCTTTAATCTCAGATGCAATAGCAGGATCAAGACCCGTTGTAGGTTCATCTAAGAACCATAATGAAGGATTGTTAATCATTGATCTAGCAAAAGTAAGCCGATGCTTCATACCTTTAGAGAACTCTCCAGCTCTTACATTAGCTTTGTCTCTTAGACCTACTAATTTTAATAATTCTTCTGGTTCACGTGTCTCTACATCAAACAATTTTCTATAAAAATCCAAATTCTCTTTGGCAGTCATTTTACTATACACATTCGATTCCTCAAAAGACATGCCAATCTTATTAAACATTTTGTTGGAGATTTTTTTAATATCATAACCAGCAACTGTAACGTCCCCTTTTTGTAATTGTAATAAACCGGTCAAAATATTTTGTGTGGTTGATTTACCTGCTCCGGAAGGTCCAAGAAAACCAAATATTTCTCCATCTTTCACTTCAAAACTCACGTCTTTAACTGCAAATTTGCCATCTTTATTGTAAGAATGATATAAATTATTAACTTTAATCATGACGAAACGCCTCCTTCTTCATTTATAAAATGTCTCTTTTATTCTATTTAAATACGTATCTATTACTTGTGAGAACCCTTCGAAATCAATATCTTATTAAAGTTTTTACATTTAGAATGGCTCTGGCAATATAAGTTCTTTATTGCATTACATATAGATTTTAACGAATTATTTTATCTCATCTTCTTGAAAAGCTATTTCAAATTCTAATTTATTAGAGATAACCAGACGTTTATTTTTCATCTAAATGGAGATACTCCTTCAATGGAGGTGTTTTAGATGATGGCGTTTATAAAAAACTATAATCTTGAAAACATAAGAAACAAACTCGTAATCTTATATTTTCTTAATGTAACTGATATCATTTTCACACTTTTACTTTTGAATACAGGATTCTACATGGAGGCAAATCCTTTTATGATAAAAGCAGTCCAAAATCTATCCATTAGTTTTATATTGAAAATTGTATTACCAGCTATATTACTACTATACCTATCTTTGAGAATAAAAAAAGCTACAGACTATCAATTAAAAATATCGAATATTATTATTAATATTGCTACGACAGCTTATGCTCTTATAAATGTATCTCATTTGATATGGTTTTCACTTTTAGACATATTACTCGTTCTATAATAAAATTAAAGACATAGAAAAATCCCCTTATAGCAAACACATTTTAGGAACCAATTAAAAGGTTCTTTTTTTATGTGTCTACTATAAGGGGATCATGATCATACAAAAGCTCTATTCAAAGATTTTCTTCTCTATCAACACTGTACAATCATCCTGTGTTGATGCGCTAGGATGATACTTAAACGCAAAATGATGGAATATCTCCCCCTATATGTTTTATTAAGTATTTACTATAATTCTAATGTAACCGTCAGCTAAATGCTATTACTTTTATTCTTTTTCCTTTAGAGATTCAACTTACATAAATTGTTGTTTCTTCAAATAATTCTACTTATAAAGTACTATTGTATCTATTGCACTATCGGGTGTTTGCCCCCATACATCTGAACCAGTTAACAAATCCGGCTTGACCATGTTATATTTTGCTCTGACAACTGACATATCAAAATCCATACCTAGAAAGCTATATTTCTCTTCATCCGATAAATTTTCATAGGTCTCTTGATCTGTACGTATATAACATGTTGTTATGGTATTGTCGGTTTTCGATGCATTATATTCTATCTTCAAACCCTTAATAAAATCGTTCATATTATAGCTATAGAACTGATCGTCCATGCCATCTACCATTTCCTTTTCTGCATACTGCATCATAGCACTACTGTCAAATTCATCTGTCGTCATACCTATACAATTGACTACATCAGACATATCATAAGCTGTATAAGGTGATGGTGTTTTTTCTAGGGCTGTAAATCCTGATTTCAACTCTATTTTATTCCCCTCACCCACTATACCATCACCGACTATAAATCGGTTTTCTATACCTCTTCCGTCTTCAAACCATACAAAAAATCCAGCATAATCATCCAACTTATTGGATTTGATAATCAGTAAGGTATCTTTTAGACTATCATAACTCCCTATCTCTTCCCCACGATACTCATAAGTATAGCCACTATAGTTTATCTTTACATTTTTAACTTCTCCAAAAAAGGCTGCTTTATATTCAAAAATATCTCCTGTAGTTTCATCGCCTTTAGTAATCTCCTCGGCATTGATTACTACCTCTCCTAGGGAAGATACGTCTACACCATCAAGATTCCTATAGGCATATGTAGTTATAATCTCATCATCTTTTATTTCTATCATTTCTACTTCTTTTTGTACTTCTGCTGTTTCCGGTTTTACAGTCTCCTTTGCCCCACAGCCAGCAAAACCTAAGACGATTGATAGAACCATGATATAACAAATTATTTTTTTCATATTGCCCTCCCTGAATAAAGTATTTAAAAGTCATCTATTTTACTCCACTTTTCCTAAACAAACAACAAAGTATGTTGTACATCTGCTTGCCCTGTTGATCCTGTTGAAACATAGGGATGGTTCTTTTGTTTCGTCAGATTCTGTTGATTAGACTTAATAGAAAGTTAATTCCCCTGCAAAAATCCACAAATTCTTCTATCTATATTCTAGAAGCGTTGGCAGAGCATTGAAACAACACTCTGTGAGGACTGACAAAAAAGAGGCGACGTTTTCCGTATTTTCTACATATTTTCTACAAAAATATTCAAAAGCCTCTATAATTTCGCATATTTTTCTCATAAAGGTACAATTCCTAAAAAAGTTTCTTAGAGCATTTAAAGGGCACCCTTTATCAGGGTCAATTAAAAGTTCTATATATTTAAAAAGCAAGCAGCTCCTCATAATCTAAAGGTTCCGCTTGCTTGGATTTAACTATTTTACTTAGAAAGCAGAAAACCGCACTTTAAACAGTTTTACTTCCCACTAATAAATCAAATTCACCAAAAGGTAAATAATATGTAATCCCATACGCGTTTTTTAATCCAGTTATCTTTTTATTTTTATCAGTTTTTTGAATACTGAGATTAAGCTCAATACCTCTATCAGACATATTAACCAAGAATAACCCATTGTTGAGATTTAAAAACTCTCCAATAGCATCTTGAGCATAATCATCCATTAAATTAAAATTCTCTTTTGCAAATTTCCCTGCTAAACCTAACAACGGTTTTTCTTTTCCAGCAATGGCTGTAAACAACTCTATTTCACCTTTAACTTCCTGGTAAAAAATCCACTCATACCGACCCTCTTCTACCTCTTCTGCAGTTTCTATTCTAACGCCATTATCAATAAACCTTATAATATTCTTAAAAAACAAAGAAGAAAAATCTTTATATACCTTATCATCAATGGCTTTGTCAAATTTCAAGAAAACATTTATAATTTCTTCCGCGTTTCCATCTTTTAGTGCTTCAAATTGTTCATCACTCAACGAATATGCTTTCTTGTAGTTATTCAATTCATTCTCAAACTGTTCAAGCGTAAGAAAATTTCTATCAACAAGTACCTGTCCTAGTAAAAGATGTTCCTTTTTTTGTTCTTTTAATAAACTAGTCAGCTGACTGCTAGTCAGATATCCTCTCTCAATTGCAAGTTCACCAAATCTTTTATCAATTGTAGCTTGTAAATCATTGATATCTTGTATTTCTTTAGCAGTCATATAACCAGCATTTATTGCTAAAACGCCAAGCTTTATCCTTACCTCTTCTTTAACTGCCAGCAATTCTTTTAAGCTTTCTCCATCAACCAAACCTTTATTTAATAGATAATTCCCAAAAAATTCACTAAACATATTAATGATCTACCTTTCTTTAGTTAATTTATTTACCAAATTAATAACCATTATATCATCCCATGGCTTTTGAATAAAATCCCTTGCACCTGATTCTAAAGCCTGTTTAAGATTATTTTTTGTTCCAACTGAAGAAGCCATAATAATATTTGCATCTTTGTCAAATTCAACTATTTCTCTAACTGCCTCAATACCATCTTTTTGCGGCATAATAATATCCATGAAGACAATGTCGGGACTGTATTGTTTATACAAATCAACAGCTATTTGTCCGTTTTCAGCTTCTATTATCTCACAGCCTTCAACTTTCTCTAACACCCCAAAAAGTTTTTTTCTAATGGTTATTGAATCATCACAAATCATTATTTTCTTAATAGCGCCCATGATTTAACCCAGTATTTGTAAAACTATAAAATATTAAGGCCATTACAAAACCAGGAATCACACCACCTTTCAGTTAATTTTTATGAATATTATTAACCTGAATATTTAATACATTTTATGTTGTTATATCTCTTTTATGTCATTTATTAGTTATTAAAATATGATTAATCATATTTTAATAACTAACTTATTTACCTGGATTTTGTCAGTGCACGGTATATAATACCCTTCCCTTTATCATATACAATCCACTTTTCTCTTACAAATAAATGAAATGGAAACCCCTCCACCATTTACATGAAGGATTTTTTCTTCATCTAACCAATTGGTAAACATAATATGTTAACATAAACCATGCTTGTCTATCAATAAAAAAAGAATTCAAGTTAAAGGATGATAGCACATGAATCGAAATAATACCTTATCCCAAAATAAATACTTACAAATTCCATTTTATGAAGATTTTTATATTCCAGTCAAATACAAATTTATAATCTCCAATACCATTGCTATCGTATGGTTCGTATTATCCTGTTACATAAGCTGCGGTTGGGTGATATCACTGTCAAAACATACAACTTTGTTTCCCGCTTGGTTTATCGTGTTGTTTATTGCTTTAATACCTGGATACTTAAATATGTTTTTGTTAACAAGCCTCTTGTTAGATAAACCACCAAAGTTCAATCAGAAGGACGATCTGCCCCCCGTCTCTTTATTAATAGCGGCTTATAATGAAGAAAAATGTATTGCCCAAACATTAAGTTCTATCAAACAACAAAATTACACGGCGCCACTTGAGATCATTATTGTTGATGATGGTTCTACTGACAAAACAAGAGATATTATCTTAAAAGCAAACATGACTAATACTAAATTAATCAAGAATAATCATAGCGGTAAAGCAGCTGCCTTAAATCGTGGTTTGCAAGAAATTTCACACGGTCATATGATAACTTTAGATGCAGATACCTTTTTGCATCCCCAAGCTGTTACTCGAATCATGACAAGAATGTTGAGTGATCCAAATCATACATCAGCAGTTGCTGGTTGTGTATTAACCAAAAATTCCAGGGACTCTTTTATAACTCAATTACAAAAATGGGATTATTTTTTAGCGATTTCTTCTATCAAAAGACAACAATCTCTCTATCAAGGTACACTTGTCGCACAAGGTGCCTTTAGTCTATTTAAAACCGAAATTGTAAGATCATTGGGTGGGTGGTCAAATTGTATTGGGGAAGATATTGTTTTTACGTGGGGAATGATTAAAGCTGGATATCGCATTGGGTTTGAGTCAACAGCCATCGGCTTTACTGATGTTCCAGTAACTTTCAAACAGTTTGCCCGCCAAAGAAGGCGCTGGTCCAGAGGAATGATTGAAGGGTTTAAAAATCATTTTAATTTACTGTATAAAAATATTTCTATGACAAAATTCTTAATTGCACTTGATCTGCTTTTTCCAATTATAGATTTTACCTATACTTTTGTGTATATTCCTGGTATCGTACTAGCCTTTTTGGGCAAGTTCTGGATAGCAGGCCCTATGACATTAGCCGTTCTCCCACTTACTTTTTTAATTAATTATGTTATGTACAAGCATCAAAGCACTGTATTTGGAGAACTCAATTTAACCATACGTAGAAATCATTTCGGGTTCATAGCGTATACATTAATGTATCAATTATTAATGTCTCCCGTCTGTGTTTGGGGATATCTCGAAGAGATTTTCGGATGCATGAAAAGATGGTAATTTCTTAACTATAATAATACAGCATTTATTTGGTTTCCCATCTTGATCTAGATCAAGATGGGAAACCTTGAATTTATACTATATTTGCGCAATATACTGATATGGAAGGCTTACAATTCTCCCTGGCATTTCAATAGAAACTAATGCTTTTAAAGTTTCCAATGTAATAGCAGTTTGCATTTCAATATTGTTTGGTTCTCCAGCGTTGGCTCCCATTGGAACTAATGGAGCTGATACTCTAGGGGCACCAGTTTGTCTTGCTACAGGAGGTAAAGCGGCAATAATAATGGTAGGTATTCCAGCTTTCTCAATCGCTCTCTGCACAATCACGGCAGAGCGGTGGCATGTCCCTCAGCCTGCTGTAAGTAATACGCCATCTATTCCCGCTTCTTTTAGTTTTTTCGCTATTTCAGGACCTGTTTCTTCTGTAAAAGCTCGTATGTCTCCACCACCTCCCATAAAACTAATGTTTACTGGAGCAAGGCTTTTAATAATACCTTTTTCTGCTAATTCCCGCATACTCTCAATTGGAAACATGCAGTTAATATCCTTATTTACATCTTTATTATCGTATCCTCCATGAGATACCATTAATTCATCACATGACGCATCTGCTGGAATAATTCTGAAGCTTGTATCTCCAGCTAAATTAAATCTTTTATCTGATTTTAAATGTACTCCTGCACCAGATACTAGCGCAATAACCATTTCATTTAGTGATTTCCATACAGGTGTCCATACTATTGGAGGCGTAATTGGAACAAATATTTCAGATTGTAGTCCTTTTACAATAGTTAGACTCATAATTTTCCCTCCTCTTAAATTATTTCTCTTTTATTTTTTCTATTTATCGTTGTCGTATTGCAATTTCTTCATATTCTTCATCCACATCCGGACCTAATATTTCAGGATAAGTCATCATAAACCCAACCTCTTGGCCTAGCAATATTTCATAATTCGTTATTATTAATCTTCGAGGAACCTTAAGTTGCCCCATTCTTCCTTTTAAATCTATTGTTACAGAACAATCATCTATTCCCACAATAATTCCTTCGAAAAATTTTTCAGAAGACATATATTTTAGTCTATTCATCATTATCCCTCCTTTTTCATTCTACTTCGTAAATTTCTTTTCTCTTTTTACTCTTTTCTAATGATTGTTCATTAAGCACTAGATCAATTTTTATTCCAATTTGATTTTCTATAGCTTCAATGTTTTTTAATTTCACATTTGGATTCCATTCTCTTTCAGCTTTCTTTATTTCTTCCCCTCCCATTTTGGCCTTCAACATACATACTGTACGTATTGCATCTTCTGAAGTATGACAGTTGTTTTCAAGAATTTCATTTTCAATACCTTTGGCTGATTTATTGTTATCAATTAACGCAGTCATATATTGATTTCCAACGACTAATTGTCCTTGAACTGCTGAGTATGTCACCCCTACCACTGGAATTCCCCTCATACCAATTTGTTCAATATGACTTGCAAAGTCTATATGATTATTTCCAAAACCTTCTGTAGCAACAATAGCACCCTCTATATCCATTGCTTCTATTGTCATCCCTAATATTTTTGATACGTAAAATTTTTCTGAGTTTACTTGTGGCGAACCAACAAAAATTACGCCTGCTAAGTCCAATTCTTCATCATTCATTACTTCTGTTACCAAAGGGTCTCTCCAGTAATGTCTAGTCGTTTCCTTCGAAGCAGGTCCAATACATGTTAATGCATGAATACATCCGTCTAATACTTGAAGGGGTGATACAACAACCGGAACATTTCCTAAATCAATATTTGGCTTAGCGCCTAATGTTCCTGCTGGCTCTACCGGCAAAATGAAATTATCATGCATTGCACCTTGCCCCATAATTTCTTTGACTATGACTACTTTCTTTTTCCCTAGACGTCGTACTTGATTAAATTCTTCTTCATTGACAACCAAGCAATCATCTGCTTTTTTAAGAGCATCTCTTATTTCTTGAGTAATAAAATCTGTAGCTTCATGAGCCGCAATAGGCCCTGGCCTTATCATGCTCGTACCAGCTTTTACTTTCACTTCAGTTTTTATGAATATTTCACCCTTTTCTGGTGATCCCGGTCTGCCCCACATGATATTTCTATCTAGTATTCCTTCTGAAGAACCAAATTCTCCAATTTGAATGCCATTTTCATCTGTACCTGTTACCATAACAATAACACCATCTACAACTCTAGTAATTCCTTCACCTAGTTCTCCTTCTTCTTTTGTCGCTATCGGTTGAACATCCATGATGGTTTCACTGTATTCCTGGTATCTTTCTGGTGTAATAATATCTAATTTCATATCTACAACCAACTCTTGAGATGCAATTGCATCTTTAAGAATATCTTCTCTTATATACAGCTTTGTCCCCTCTATTTTTGTCTCAGACCCAAAATCAACCCTGTCTATTTCAAAATACTTTCTTCTAAGCTTTCTTATCTCTTTTCCCTTCTGTGCTTCGAGATTTGAAGCTTCAACCACAGTGTCTGTTTCGAATCTACAACGAGTTACATCACCATCATTACCATGTGATTGACCTGTTTCTTCAGTAATTGACATATTATAAACCCTCCCTAATTATATTTTTTTTAATTATTAACTCAACTTTCACGGCTGAAAATATGCAATTTAAAGTATTGTAATAAAACTCCAAATATTATAACTATAAGTCCTATTATCGAACTCGTTAATATTTTTTCATTTAAAAAAATTGAAATATAAATTAAAGAAATAAAAGGTGTCAAATACAGCAAATTTGAAATGATATGCGTTTCCCCATTCTCTAAAGCTTTGAACCAAAATATATAAGATATGCCATTTACAAATACCCCATTATATATTATCCAGATTAAAATTTTCGAACTTGGCCAAACAAATTTAGAAAAAATTGCAACAGTTGGTATTAAGAAAATTAAAGCAGTAAAAAAATAAATAAATACACTTATCGTTTTATCAAAGTTAAATTTTTTACCTAATACTGAAAACAATGCAAAAACAAATGCTCCATTAATTGCTAATACATCCCCTGATAAGCTTGTTAAGTTGAAACCTGTTATATCACCTTTGGTTGTTATGATAATTATTCCGAAAAAACTAATAAAAACACCTATTAGTTTTTTTGTAGTGATCTTTTCTTTAAGTATTATAAAAGACAATGCCAGAACCAGCATAGGCCATGTATACGCTAAAATGAATCCTTCAGATGCGGTTGTTCTCTCAAGTGCACCATATAAGAAAACATAATATAGATAGTTACCTAAAAATCCAAGTGAAATCATTTTAATATATTGATTTTTATTGTATTTTTTTAAATCTATCGTTTTCTTCTGAAATATTAGCAATATCCCTAATACAAGTGTTGATAAAATAGTTGAATAAAACAACGTTTGTAAATTATCTAACTCTACAAGAATTTTTTTCGTTGCTACAGGTATTGATGCCCATAATAAAATACATAGCGCTAAATTAAAATATGCATTGATTTTTTTACTTTTAGATAACAAATTCTCCATTATCATACCTCCTCAAAAATTGTAAAAAATAAAGAACTATTTTGTAGAATAGCTCTTTATAAAACTTCTTATGTATATTATTATAATTCATCGCTTAAATAAATCTTTTCCTAAATCAAGTTGTTTCTTAGCTTATTTTCATATTCTCCTTCTAAACTCTGCAGGTGTTATTTTTTCTAACTCTTTGAATATTCTAGTCAAGGAAGAATTATGTCTATATCCTACCATTTGAGCAATGTGTAATATTGTAAAGTCTGAGTTTATAAGAAGTTCTTTTGCCTTTTCAACCCTTAATTTTTGTATATATTCCTTAGGAGAAACCTTCATCGTCTTTTTAAACCATTCGCTATAATAATTTATATTGTAATGCTCAATACGAGCTAAAGTCTCTAAATCTATTTCTTCAGCGAAATTCTCATTAATATATTTTACAGAATCAGCTGTATTGTCATTAGCAATCATTTGATAAAAATAATGAAATAAGCTGTTAATTGAACTAGAACCTTTTTTACCATCAATTTCATTCAATAATAAAAACCTTATTGCCTTCCATTTATCATCAAATAAAAACTTAGCACCACCCAGTATCTTTTCCATATCATGTTTAGTGACCATATGATGCGGTATATCCAAAACCAAAAATTCATTACGCTTATCAGCCTTAAAGGTGTGTTCACAATCTGGAGGCAATAAGAACAAATGTTCATCATCTAGCATAAGTTCTTTATAGTTAGTTTCTATATAAAGCATTCCATAAAGGGGTAAAATTAATTGAGCAAATGAATGAGAATGTGTATTAAATTTATCGACATATATCCTACGTTCACAATTTATACCGTTCAAAATAATTCACCTCTTCGTTTTTATATCATAACGTAAAAACCCGGTAATACATCAGCTGGGATACTAATTCTTATGATTTTTAACTCTATCCTAGTTCTATTTATGCGATATACCCTGTTTGCTGGACACACAGACCCTAAGCATAATAATACAACTTTCCATCTTCAATCGAACATTTTATGAGTCCATTATCGTATAGATCGGTGATAAACGAAGATAAAGTAGAAAAATATAAATGATACTGCTTAAAATTAACAAAAAGCCCATTCAATACGATAATATTTTCTAGCAATTCTTCTCTTGTCATTGGTTGACTTAAAAGCTCCAATATTTGTTCTTTATAATTATTGATGTTGTTTACATTATCATCTGCTAATTCACATAATTCGTCTTTTTTCAAGACTTCCCGAGCATGACTAATGACGAAGTAGTCCGCTTCAATTTCCTTTAATGACTGAAGTGTTTCTATGCTCTCTTGAATATTATATAGATATGGAAATGAATACTTTTTCAAAATGCTGCTGCTAAATATAGAATCCCCTAAAAAGCATACTTTATCAGGCGTTATGATTCCTATCTGATCATCAGAATGGCCCTTTAGTGACATAATCATAAATTTCTCGTCATTAAATTTATTCAATCCAATATTTAGAGCAAAATCTACTTTAGTGTATTTTTTTTCCTCTAGTTCTTTAGGAAAATGCCCAGAAAAAATCACTGCAGACCCTATGTAATGATTTTCAAAATGAACCCGAGTTTTTTCAGATGTACATACGTTTACACCAGGATGATTTTCACAAAAATATTTATTACCGCCACAGTGATCAAGATGATGATGCGTATTAATGATATACTTGGGTTTCAAATGATTTTCTTCTAATACTTGATCTATTCTCCTTCCAGAACTATTGCTTATCCCTGTATCAATAACAATACAGTTTTTGTTTTTAAAAGTATAAACACCTATGTTTGTTGTATATTTAATAAAATACGTATTACCTTTTATTTTACTCAGTTCCATTTCAATCACGTTCCTTTATTTAATAATTCAGTGAAAGACTTTCTTCGCGGTCTCCCCACTTTAATCAACGCTCAAAACCTTATCAATATGCTTTGATACTAAAGAAGTTAATATGATTGCGGTTACCAACCTAACGCTTAATAACAGCCATCCGTTAGCCCCTATTGCAACGAATAATAATATATCCTCAAAAATAGAGTGGCAGGCTACTAAGAAAATCATGAGCAAATAGAGATCTTTTTTAGAAAGTTCTCCTTCTTTGGCGCTTTCAATAATGACCCCTGCCCCATAAAAAAGTCCTAATACAAGTCCTATCACTAAGGGTAATGTAGATTCTTTGGAAATACCCAAAAATTTAGCTAATGGGTTTAAAAAAGATGAAACCTTATCCAATATATTAAAATCTTTTAGTATTTCTATCCCAATCATAAGAGGAATAACAATTTTAGCAATTGTAATAATGGAAACCAAACTCTCACTGCATCCTTCTTTGATAAATAATATAATGTCCACTTGATCCCCCCTAAATTAACCTATTTAATACCATGCCTGATGTCACAGCTAATGAAATCCTGATTAATATAATGATAAATACATTAACACCTGTCTTTTTAGCCACAGCAGTCTCCATAAACAAACTATGAGAAAATAACAACATAATGGCTATGACAGTTATTTGTTTTTGAGTCAGCGATAATGTCGTAATGACACCAATAGCTGCGTACAGGTGAAGGCCGTTGCCAAATACCAAAGCAATTGCCGCCTCACCGGGCAACCCAAACAATGACATCATGGGGGCAAATTTTAATGATATCCATTCCAATACCCCGGTATATTTTAAAAAAGTAATAAAGAAATAAATAGGTACAATTATTTTTGTTAGATTCCAAGTAACATGAAACCCACTCTTAACACCATTCAATATCGTCTCGGAAAGTGGTTTATTTGTTTGTGCATTCTCATTTAAATTATTACAATTTGCATGCATATGGCGTGTTCCTTACCTCCTTTTATTTACAATCATTTCTTGTTTTATATAAATTCTAATGCAAAAAGATACTCTTACAAAGAGTATCTTTTTATTATACCATCATATTCTTATTTCTCATATCATTACATCCTACTTTTTATCTTGAATATGAGCTGTAAAGGTATCACTATTCCAAATAACATCCTTACCTAGCATTTCAGCTGCTTCTCGTATTGGTACATAAGTCGTTCCATTATAAAGAATGGTTTTTGTTTTAATATCCTGGTCATTAACTTTAACATGAACTTTATCGAAGTTAACCTGTATGGTTTGTGCTCTTTCTTCAGCTGCATCACTGCCAGATGTTTGTTCATTTGATTCTGACCCAATCACTTTAATTTCATACGTATATGACTTATCCCAATCATAACCGTTAGGAATGATGTCAATCGATGTTTTGCCAGGCGCTAACGCTTCATACACTTTGTAGTGTTTGCTTAAATCCACATCTATCGTTCCGTTACCACTGTAAAGTATTCTCTCAACTTTTTCATTGTAATTATCACGAACAAAGAAGATCCTGTCATGGGGTTCAATTTTTATCACAGCATGATTAGGATAACTGGCCGTCATATTGCCATCGTCATCAATCGAATAATGAATGATAACATCTTCATCACCTGCTAGATTTATATCAGGATTATCAATAAACTGCGATTCTTCAAATTTTTTCCCGTTCCAATGAAAACAAGTTCCCTGTGAAGCGGAACTAACCCATAAATCACCATCTTTTATTTTAAGACCGCCAAATAAATAGCCGTCTTCTTCGTTCATTTTATCCATTAGTACAGCAATCTTACCATTTTCATCTTTCCCCAGCAAATAAAAGTTTAAGAAGGCTCCTGAACCTTCCCAGCTGCCTAATGCCACCTGCTCCGTTTCATCATTAAATAACTTCCCGCTATCTAAAATTTCCATATGAAAAGCGTCTTCATCTTTTCGCTCCCAGATTTTCTCCCATAATTGATTGTCTTCATTAAATTGAAGTACAATCGTTCCTGCATTGGGTTTGGCAGAACCATCGGGCTCAGACTCAAATACCCAGTATGCAATGACCGCCTCTGACATCTTTTTACCTGTTAAAGCAACACGTTGGACATCAACATTAGCGTTTTCCGGAACAAATGTTTTTATCTGCGCATCTGTCAATGCAGGCTGTGTTGTATTTGCAGTTGCCTCCATAGCTGTCTCCACAACTTGGGGAGATTGGGCAAATACACAACTCATTGTTAGTGTCATACTTAAGATAAGGGCAATTATAAAACAAACTGATCTTTTAAACATTTACATAACTCCTTTCAGTATACTTATTTGTTTAAAATGTACATCTCGTATACATTGTAAATTCAAAGCAAACTAAAAAGGTTACAAACTTATTACAAAACATTTACATAATGGTTAAATTTGTGATCTGCTTCCAAAATCATGGCCATTAAAAAAATGAGTCAAGGTTTTATGCCTCAACTCATTAATATCACGTTTTTTCATGTTTAAAGAAATACTTCAATAACTACACTATCCCTTATATATTGGCAAAGTGGATCCAGCAACAGGCAGCATCATGATTTGTGAATCTTCTCCTAACTCTTTTAGTGCTGCATCTACTGCATCCTGTACGGTTGCAAATGGTTCAAAATTAATTTTTCTTACCAGTTCATCTTCCAGATCTGATACCATGAATATTTTCGCCTTTTGTAAAATCATCGCTATAGCTGCAGCCTTATGACCACCTAATTTAAAGTTTTCCTTTATTTCTTTAATCATTTCTTGGGGTGCTTTATTGAGCATCCAATCTTCAAATGTCTTTTCACCAAATTTCTCTTTTGCTGAAGCAGCGAGAATAATGATCCCGCCTTCTCTTACGGCATGTTTGGCATTATCCAGCCCCTTTTGTGACTGATAGATATTAATATCTTTGGGAAATCCACCTGGAGATAATATAACAATATCTGCTTGTTTATCAATTGGTATGCCATACATCTTATCTAAATATTTGCAGCCTTCTCTATGCGCTTTTATATAATGACCAGCTACGGCTTTTACAATTTCTTTCTTCTTGTTGAGTACTACATTTATAATAAAATCTATTTTTATAAACGCTCCAACTTGATCTATGTCCTGTCGAACCGGATTCGTTTCTAGGTTTCCAGCATAGGCTTCTTCTTTTACCATGTTGGAGTGGTTAGCCTGAATGGCATCATGGCTGGATACACCGGGCATCAGCGCTTTTGAACCGCCGCTATATCCTGCAAAGTAATGGTATTCTATATTGCCCATGCAGATAATTCGATCAGCTTCAGCAACGGGTCTAAATATATCTACAGGTGTCCCGTTATTGCATTTACCTAGATTAATACAATTGTCCATGTCACTATCAATCACATTTATTTTACTTCCAAATACCGCTTCCCCTACCAGGTTTCTTTTCTCTTCTTCCGTATGCCCTCTATGACTCCCACGGGCCAAAACAACCGTTACATCTTCTTCTTTAATTCCAGCTTGTTTAAGAGCTTTGATGACAGGCGGTAATACGATTTTACTTGGCATAGGCCTTGTTATATCACTGGTAATGATTGCAATCTTTTCACCAGGCGTTACAATATCCTTTATTGTTGCTGTCCCGATAGGGCTTTGTAGTGCACGTTCTACCTCAGCTTCGCCTGTTAAATCGTATTCAACTTCATTTGGCAGCAATTCTCCCATATAATTTTTATCATTTATTTCAAATTCCACTGTACCCTTAGCATACTTCAATTCATATTTCATCTTTTCTCCCCCCTACTGTTCTGTCAATAAAAAATGATAAAACTCATATAAGATTTTACCATAAATTTCATCCTATTTCATCTCGAGTTTACTAATTTTTATGCTATCTTATTTTATAGATAAAAAACTCTAGAATATTTGGCAAAAGAAAAGGCGTAACTTACAAAAGATTAGCTAGAAAACTTACTGTTTACGTTTTCTCTAATCTTTTGTTGGATCAACGTTCTTTTGCCAAATATTTATTTAACTTTAAAGTCTACTATTTTAAACATATCTTAAATAGGTTCTTAACATTTCCCAGATTATCTTAATATTCCCGCTAAATAGCAGAGAAAATTCTGCTGCAAATAAGTACCCGCATTCCTCACACAAACCCTCATCTTCCACACATCTACCACATATATATCTTTTATGATTCTCCGACACAATACACTGATAACACGGCCTTTGCCATTGGTTCTCCATGTAAACATCCAGCGCACTGAACAAATTAAAAACCGGTACATTTTCACCCATCATCTTTTTAATTTTTTCGATACTTTCTCTCTTTTCTTCCTTGCAAAGCTGAAGATATTCCGTCCCTTTATACGGTGTATGAAAATTAAAAGAAATTGAATGGATATGCGGATGTTCCTTCGCCAGTCTCCCCACTGCTTCTATTTCCAGATAATTAAGCTTGTTAATTGCCATGTAAATACATATGTTAGATTGCTTTGCTTCATCTAATTTTTTCATAATGATATCGTATGTATCACCTCTAATTAAATTATGGGTTTCTCTGCTGCCATCAATACTTAGAAAAATGACATCTGCTTCAGGTAGATCAAGATCAATCGTTCCATTAGTGACAACATTCACGATATAAAAACCAATCCGCTTCGCTTCTTTTATCAGATCTTTAATGTTTCTCCTACGATCTTCCCAAAGTAAAGTTTCTCCTCCACAAAAAAACAAGATTCTTATCCCCTCGTTATAAAAGTTGTGCATTTCCTCTAAAATACTTTCATACGAATACATTCTTTTATTAATGTTATTAACTGCACAATGCTTACAGCTCAAATTACAGTAATCCGTTAATATGATGGTGCCTAAAATCGGCTTCTTTTGCTTGAATATGATCGTTTTTAAACCAAACCAAGCTAAATCCATAAAGTCTCTCTTTTTCATTTTTTCTCCTTTATATTCGCAGTTCTTTTATCCAGGGCTGTTCCATGGATTTCTGCCATACCGTATTTAAGTAGTGAATGGAGTACTGTTTTTCTATAAAATGATACGCAAACCTTCCCCAATCTGTCAGAACAATCTTCGCGCCTTCTTTTTTACTCAATCCCATGAGTTTTAATGCCGTAAATAGCAACTTAAACTCCTTTTTCATATTTTTATTAAATAATTGCTGAAATCTATTTGCATCGATCACACCATCATAACACCGCCAAAAAAGCCAGAATATCATCTTTTCTTTCTCTGTCATTACATTAACAATATTGATGGGTAATGATTCATTATGAAGTACATTAATATATGCTTCAACATCAAACGTATTAAGATAAAAGTAATTGCCAAAATGCGAACTTGCTCCAGCTCCTAGCCCAACAAAGCTTTCTCGTGTTACAGAAGTGTATCTATTGTCATCGCCTTTTCCATAAGTCCATATCGATGTTCTTTTATAACCATATTCCCCGGCAATTTCATCAATGATTGCTAAGATTCTTTTCTCTTCTATTTCACCAAATCGACTTAACCCTCTTTGCTTTATCACGCTAGCCATATCCGTTAGAGGAAAAACAATCAAAGGATATATAGAGAGTTGATCGATATCGTAAGAGAAAACCGTTTTTACATCATATTTAATATCCTCAATGGTTTGTCCGGGTATATTACTCATCATATCAACATCTAAACATTTAAAGTCAAACGCTTTTACCAGAGATATTGCAGCATTAATATCTTTTTGAGTATAATGACGTCCTAAAAACCGTAATTTTTCATCATTAAATGTCTGTACGCCTAAACTAATCAGGTTGACACCCATTTTCTTTAATGCTTCAAGCAACTCACGATTAACTTCAGTTGGATACACTTCTATTCCTATATCCCCATTAAAGTAATAATATTCTTTGATGTATTGAATGATTTCCTTCAATTCAGATACTAATAATGTCGGCGTTCCTCCACCAATGTATATAGAAGAAATGGTTCTATGATTCATTTTATCTTTATATAAAGCTAACTCCTGAATTAAAGCTTGCTGATATTTTTGGGCCGTGTCTGCTTTATAAACAATCTTATTATAAGGACAATAGGGACAAAGGGTTTTACAAAAGGGAATATGTATGTATAATCCAATCTCTCCATTTATTTCATTAAAGTCAATGGTTCCCTCCTGATAATGAGTAAACAAAAACTTTTCTTTCTTCCCTAATATCACTTTACGTAAAACATCTGTAAGCATCATTCTCCCCCGTTCTTACATGCTCTTTTGTATGTATAGTGTAATTTTACACTAATTGTGGAGAGAAGTAAATAAAAATGGTACAAAGCAAATGCTTTGTACCATTTTTATTTATCTTAATTTCATTTCTTCGCCGATGATTTCATTCCAGTTATTCACAATACTGCGGATAATTTGAGGGCCAATTTTAGAAATAATAACAAGTTGAGAAGATTCTTTAGCTTCAGATGATTGATAATCAATTTTTTGATTCACAACATCTACTTGATTCCAGCCATCTTCAAGTTCAAAGAACCCTTTAATACGATAGGAATCAGAAGATATTGAATTTATAAATTGATTCAGTTTTTCTTTTTCCACACCTTTAGTAAAAGTAAGATGCAGCGTTTTAGGTTTATTGTCCGGAGAATTGGTTGTTTCTTCTGTTTCAGCCCATTGATTTTTCATTAAATCCATATTCCAAAATGGTTCATCTATTTTCCCAACTGCAGCTGTTTTTATATCTACAATAGGATTGATTTCTCGCATCGTTTCCATAATTCGTTCTAATGTCTTTGAATCGATTAAGTCTGCTTTACTAATAACGGCAAGATGACAGTGTTTCAGTTGTCTTTCTACTGTTTCTAAATCTTGAATCTGATCCAAAAAATGAAGGCCATCGACAATGCAAATCGCACCTTTATAATCATACACATCACCATCTGTATCTTCTAATCCATAAAGAACATCTCCAATATTAGATGGATCAGCCAATCCCGAACTTTCTACAAACAAATAATCTAATTCATTAGCAGCCATGTCCATCATAGCTTGGACAAAATTCAGCTTCAAACAGGAACAGAAAATAGATCCACGATTAACTTCTATCATCTGCATTCCGTTTTTTTCAATAATCGGGCCATCGATACTAATTTTTCCAAATTCATTCATAATAACGCCAACTTTTTTATCCGATAGTTCATTTAAAGTATTTTGTAAAAAAGTTGTTTTTCCTGCACCTAAGAAACCAGATAACAAATATAATTCTGTTCTTTTACTCATTTCCTTATCTCCATTCCTAGTTTTAATATATAACTATATCATCATATAGTTATATAACCGCGTTTATATTATAAGCTCTCCGTATTTCTTTGTCAACAAAAACTATATTTCTAGTTCCGCGCTTTCATCATTCACTTCAGGTTCTATGTTAGGCACAAGTTCTTCATCTTCTGTAGGTATTTCATTTGAATCATTAGAAGGAGCAGCAGTCTCTTCTGCCTCTTGGTTTGAAGGAATAACGCCTTCATCTTCTACAGGTATTTCAATCGCTTCATTCGATGGATCAGCTTCTGGTGTAATCTGGTCTGATGGGTCATTCGTATCCTGTATGCCTTCATCTAAATCGTTTGGATTATCTGCCTCTGTCTTTTTTGTACCAATCACATGCATTCCTTTAACAGGCCGATAATAACTTTTGAAAACATCTTCCTCATTAATGACCTTACCATTTTCTCTTACGATACGAGTGGTCCGAACTTTATAACCCGTTTTCGCGGCTTTTTCTTTCACAACAGTTCCAACTGAAAGAGAATCATCTTCCTGGGTTTCAATCAAAGGTTCTATAACCTCAACAACGTTAGAAACAACCTGCACGGATTGTCCTGCTATTTCTTTTTTCCCCAAAATCCAAACGGTTAGGGCGTTTCCTTTAACTTTAGTCTTCAAATAGACAGGGTAAGCCGTGGTATTCATAAATTGAAAATCAATAGCCCCATCTGCAACCGTTGCATCTTGCCCTAAAGGAACATACCCCACAGCGAGAGAATGGTTGGAACGTTGTTTGACGCCAAGATTCCCATATAGTACCGCATTATAAAGTGTACTTGACACTTGACAGACGCCTCCACCTATTCCTGGAACCAATTCATTATTAACAATAACCGGTGCATCAACATAACCATTCGCTTTTGACCGAAGACCCACTACTTTATTAAATGAAAATATCTCCCCTGATTTAACCATCGTATTATTAATAGCTTGGGCGGCAACGGCAACATTATGGCTTCTTGGTATATTTGCAGCATTAAATTTGGTTGTGAATTTCCCTAGTACATCTTCTACATTCTTTAATAGATCATCTGTAATGGTTGGCTTGTCCTCATCGACACAAAGTATCACTGGTTCAATGGGGTATTGATACATCGATTCTCGTATTATCTCTAACGTACGCTTTTCATTTAAAGTACGTCCAATGATTTCTTCCCGCAAAACAATATCGCCTTCTTGAAACAATACCGCCGCATTTTGGGAAGAAGACTCAATTTTTTCTTTTATAGAATTAAGGTTCTCACTCACTTTTTCTTCACTATAACGAATAGGAATATCTATATTAATAATTTTTTCACCCTTACGATATCGCTGTGATAATTGTTCTATCATATTTCCTTCATGCCCAATCGCATAGGCTTGTTCTATGGCGGCGTCGTAATCTGGTTCTCCATTGATCGCTTCAAAGGGTATTTCCCATGTATTACCTTGATAGGATAAGTTAAGTTTTGAAGCCTGGTATTGTCCCTGAAAACGATCTTCAAGTTTTGTTTTAACAGCACTACAAGATAATCCTGAAGCATCCATATCATTAATTCTTACTCCAGAAACAATAACATCTTTATCTTGTGCTAGAGCAAAAAATATTCCGCCTGCCAAACTCACTAAGATAACCCCTGTTATAATAAAAATTAATACAAAAGACTTGGGCATTTTTTCGTTTTTTTCAATATTAATATTAGATGTCTCCATAGTCATCCCTTCCCCTTCATTTATTAAGAAATACACTTGTAACACACTTAATGATAATAATAATAAAATAAGATAAATATATCAATGTAAAAATTACCCTTATTCCTACTTATAAATAAAAAAACACTAGCATTTAGTATTTATTGTTTTCTCTAATCTTTTGTTGGATCAACGTTCTTTCACTAAATATTGATTTATCTTTAAAATCTGCTATCCATAGCAAAAAAATAATTAGTATTGTTCTCTTAACCATTAATCATTCCTTTTAAGATCTAATATATATATGTTAAGATATAGGTGGTGCAAATAAAAAATGGAGGTCTTTTCATGATGGACGAGCAACGGCTAAATTTTTTGCTTAAAAGGGAAGAAGGACCAAAGCTGGATTTTAAATTAAAATTAAATTTAGATACGGAAAGTGATAAAAAAGAATTTGCAAAGGACATTTGCGCTATTGCTAATTCTCGAGGTGGAAGAGGCTACTTAATCATTGGAATCGCTGATAAGAATAAAGAAATCGTAGGTATTAATCCCAAAGCAATCCATGAGGAACAAATCCAACAAATTATCAGCTACCGCTGCGATCCTCCCATTCCTGTTCGAGTTGACATCATCCCTTATCAAGGAAAAAACATCGGGATCATTACCATCTTTAAAAGCCAGCAACGTCCACATCAAATCCGCTATCAAGGAAGTTTTTATATTCGGCGTGGATCAACCACAGATATTGCCCATCGTGAAGAGGTAGCCGCCATGATGCAAGACGTTGGTCTTATTCTCCCCGAAGCAATGCCCATCCACCAGGCAGAATTAACAGAAGTTGATTCAGGCAAAGTCAATAAACTCTTGAATAAATTCAATATTTCTCCAGAGCAAGCTCAATATTATCATTGGGAAAGTATGGGGATTATTAAACGTGATCCTGAAATCGGAAAGTATATTCCCACCATGGGAGGTATTCTCCTATTTGGCCAAGATCCACAAAAATTCTTACCTCATAACACAATCAAAATTGTTGATCGTATTACCCATAAAATCCATAAAAAAGGCCCTAAAACTTCTGTTAAATATGTTTCCGGCACATTACTTGAGATGCTGGAAAAAACAGAAAATTATTTAAAACAAATATTAAAGGATCATACCTACCCGTTCCTTCCCCTTCGAGAAGCGCTATGTAATGCCGTTGTTCATCGTGATTATTTAATCTATTCTCATAATATAACGCTTCTTATTCAAGAAAACATGATTGAAATCAGCAATCCGGGTACGATTTTAGATGAAACGGTTTTAAAAAAATCAGATAATGACTTTAATCCCCCTATTCGTAACCCTTGGTTATTTCAAAAGCTAATGACGCTAGATGAAAAACAAAGATTTGTAAACAGTGGACTCGGGTTAGGAAAAATAAAGGAATCCTTTGAAAATAAAACAAGTGTCAAATTCATTAATGATAAAAAACGCAATCTCTTTCGAGTTCAATTACCGGGCGTAAAACATTACAAGTTATAAAGAAAGTAGGTAGAGAACAGCAGGTAGCAGGTAGGCTTTAATTTGATATTTATCGTTTTTTCACCTATCTATCCTACTAGTTTTTCCCTACCTCCTACCTCCTGGTTGCTACCTGCTAGATATTACTTATCTACTCAAAATCAAAAATATTATCTTATGGCAACTCATCCAGCGTCTTAAATACATATCCCTCATTACGCAATCCTTTGATGATTCGATCTAATGCTTGTGTATTACTTTCTGAAACAGCGTGAAGCAAAATAACTGCACCGGGATGGATGTTTTGCATGACATGATTATAGGAATACTCTGCACCTGGTTGGTTATCACGATCCCAATCTCTATAAGCCATACTCCAGAATGTTGTTCGATATCCTAATTCCTGAGTCAGTGCTAACGTTCTCTCACTATATTCGCCTCTGGGCGGCCTTAAATACGGTGCAATGTGTTGACCCGTTAAATCTAAAAACGCATTTTCTAATTTTGTAATTTCTTCTTTTATTTCCTCATTCGATTTATCCGGCAAACTAGGATGCGTCCATGAATGATTACCTACAAGATGTCCTTCCTGTACCATGCGTTTCACAAGTTCTGGATTTCTCGTAATGTAATCACCTGTAATGAAAAAAGCGACTTTTACCTGGTTATCCTTCAACGTATCCAAAATTCGTGGTGTGAATCCATTTTCGTATCCTTCATCTAAAGTTAAATAGACAACTTTTTGGTCGGTAGAATCCGCAAAAATACCCTGATACTTATTGATTAATGTTGTTGTACGGCTGCCAAAGCCTGGCGTTTCATGCTGATCACTCCGTTTAAAACCCCAACCATGTTTTTCATTGCTTAGTGATGTATCCTGATCAACAAAAACTTCTTCAGTTGAAGCAGAATTGCTTTTCGGCGTTTTTTCTGCTTCTTTCACTTCTTCTGCTTTAAGTTTAGGCTTTACTTCTTGTTTTTCTTCAAGCGCAATTTTAACTGGTTCTCCTGAAGCTTGTTTTTCAGTTTCTTGATGCCTATTTTGATCATTAGAGGACAATTCTTGCTTTTTCCCACAACCAAACAAACCCAACAATAGCAATAATATAACCATACTTATACCCAAAAATCGAAATTTATTATTGGTCCATAAATTCATCTTATCCATCTCCCCTGTTCATATTGCGACAATTTTCGATGTAAAAATAGCTTTAAATTTATATTATCAGAAAATAATCATAAAAAAGTGACAAAAAAATTACAAAAATTATTTTACCTTTAAAGTACGCAATCGATTAATTGCAGCCGCTATTTCATATTTGCGGGGCTTTGCAAAATCGCCGTAAGGTTGATTATTAAATGGCGACAGAATATCAAGCCCTTGTTCTTCTATCTTTTTTATCCCAATATCTATCGTTTCATTAAGTGATTTGTCCCCATCAATGATATGCCTTAAACAATAGTAAATAAAAGCACCTATTGCCCGTGTCTGACTGATATCAATCATTTGCTCTACAGACTGCAAATCTATACTTTCATCTCCAAATAGAATATGATATAAGCCTTTGGCATCAACCTTTATCTTTCTTCCTTTTTGGGGATCGAATCCCTGCCGCAAAAGAATCCTTTCCTTAGCAGTACTGATAGTTTGTCCCCCTTCAGGGTACCGCAAACTTGTAAACTGCGAGGCAATTTTTTCTGCCTGCTCGCTGACCTCGTAAAGACGATATTCATCCAACATCACCACAGAATCTGCAACGTCAAAATAGTCGCCTGACCCCCCTACGACCAGCACAGTAGAAATCCCCATATGGTTATAAAGCTGTTTAACACGGTCAATAAAAGGGGTAATAGGTTCTTTATCTTTGGCAACCAACCTTTGCATCCGTGCATCGCGAATCATAAAGTTCGTAGCACTTGTATCCTCATCCAGCAGCAATAAATGGGTACCAACTTCAATGGCCTCCATGATGTTGGTCGCTTGGGAGGTACTGCCGCTGGCGTCATCCGTGGAAAAACGAGATGTGTCCCGACCATAAGGAAGATTATTAATGAAAGGACTGATGTCCACTTTTTCTACCCTTCTCCCATCCTCAGCGCGAATTTTCACTGCATCATTCACAGTAATCACATATTCTCTTCCATCCCCTTTAATGTGGTCATAAACACCACGTTCTAACGCTTTAAGTAAGGTTGACTTTCCATGATAGCCTCCACCTACTATCAGTGTAACACCCTCCTTTATAGCCATCCCCTTTATAACCCCATAATGAGGCAATGTCATTTCAATTCTCATATCAGGCGGTGACTCAAAGGGAATTGTTTTACTATATTCCAAAGGTCGATCACTGACACCACTTTGCCGTGGCAAAATGGAACCATTAGCAACAAAAGCAACCAAATTATTTGTCTCTAAATAGCACCTAATATAATGTTGATCTTCTGCTAACGCAACATGTTGTTGCAAAGCCTCCTGATCAATTCGCTCATAGAATAATGTTTGATTGATAATATGTGGTAATTCGTTACAGAACATTTCTACGGCATGTTTTCCTAACACCCGCCGACCTTGTGCCGGCAATCCCATCACAAAACGCACTTCCACAAACGCTTGATTAATAAGCACAGATGAACGTTCCAAAATTTCCTGACCACATTTATCGATTGCAATCATACCACTCTTTCCCGTCCCTCGATTTCCCTTAACAAACTGTCTAATACATTGTGCAAAACGCCGTGTCAAAAAGTCTTCAACTGCAATTTTACCCACCTTATTTTCAAAAAGTAGGAATGGAAATTTTGCGGTTTTTTGAGGCAAACGCACACGTATACGTGAGGGAGAAGCAAAGGGATCACCTTGTATATAATCACAATAAACCTCAAATACACCAAATTGATATACACCTGCCATATCCTTATAAGCTTTATAGCTTTTGCCGTCAATCCCATACACTTTTTTTTCAAAATCTTGTTGTGTTAACAAAGTTATGCTCCTCCTAATTATTTAATATTTAACTTTCAATAAATGTTTTTCTTTTTTCACCTTTAATCTAATCTTTTTGTCTTTCCTTTAAGCTGATCGCTAATAACTGATATATATAGAACGCATTAAATATTTTTCTTAGAGTTTAATTTCACAGGGCAGTTGGTTAGTTGGAAAGTTGGTTAGTTGGAAGTAAAAGATAAAGGAATTAAATTATAGAATGTTTCACTATTTCTTATTTCTAGTTTTTAGTCTTTAGTCTTTTAACTTTCAGCGAACGTAGTGAGCGATCTTTCCACTTTCTACTTTCCACTTTAACCTAAAATCCAAAATAGGGAGAAAGTTTATCCGTCTCATTTTTTACTATAAAGTTCATGTCATATTTATTGCAATGTATATGTTTACATATGAAAGACAGCCCATGGCTGTCTTACTAATCATTCTCTAAATAATGTTCATAGGTATAAAATATATCTTCTAATGTTAAAAAACAAATTTTCTCACCTGCAGAATGAATGCGATTAATCGTATCATATAATGCATCCCAATAAGCCTTACGATCAGCAGGAATACAGAAAAAAATATTCTCCTGACCTTCAGCAAAAAGCATATCCATTTGTACCAAGGGATAAACAACATGAAATACATACTTTTGGTTTATTTTTTGAATCCTCATGATCTCTCTTTCTGTAATACCTGGGTTATGATAAAGCAAATGGAGTAGTTGTCTACCTTGTTGGTCAAGCCTATTGTAATAGGTTAATAATTGTTGTTGTAATGACGTGTCAATAATCATTTTAGAGAGAAAAAGAGGGTACCCTTGTTTGGCTCTCTTTCGAGCCATTAATCGCATTAAATCCATTCTTACTCGCTGTTCTAATTCATCTATACCATGAAATGAATTACCCCGAAAATACCCCCCTGTAAAATCTTCAACACGACTGACAAACGCTTGTTGTCTAGGTTCCCTTTGCTCAATATCTTTAACATAAACCAATATTTTTTCCGAATCACTTTCTTTAGCCACCTGAAACTCTAGTTCAGTTGGAGAAATATCATACTCGGGAATAATACAACCGTATCTTTCCCCTAAAACAAGGATATAAACATCACAATTTCGAGCCCATTTCGTACAAACTTCCTCTGAGGATAGCGACTGAGTTTCCAAATCCTCGGAAAGTATAGCTTTATATCCTAAATCTTTAATCACCTGAGATAAACATCTTCGCTCTAATTTTAAATCTATAACTGTGGAGCTGACAAATACAGTATCTAACATCGAATTAAATCACCTAACCTTTAAATATTCTACTACTTCGTAAAAATAGACATTCTATTTATTATTACCACATATTACTATTTTATCCACAATAAACGCATTTTTCCACAGTTTTTTCCACAGATTAACAAATAAGTAGTTTCCTGAAAGTTTAGGTAAACGAATCCATCATTCGGGATATTTTAATGATACATTTATCTAAAACTCTCCCTTTAAAACGTTTTGGATAAACTCTTTATTACTCTAAATTTTTCGCCTCAAAAGGACAAAAATCCTTTAATAAACATTGATAACATTTTGGATTTCGTGATGCACAAGTATGTCGGCCATGAAAAATGAGCCAGTGATGCGCATCTGACCATTTTTTTTGAGGGATAACAGCCATTAATTGCTTTTCCGTTTCTAACACATTTTTGCTACTTGCCAAGCCTAGACGGTTTGCTACTCGAAACACATGTGTATCAACAGCTATTGCATCTTGATTAAAAGCATTACTCAAAACAACATTAGCCGTTTTTCTCCCAACACCTGGCAGCATCATTAATGCTTCACGGTTAGCAGGTACTTCCCCTTCATATTTTTCAATTAACACCTTAGATGCTTCAATAATATTTTTACTTTTATTCTTAAATAATCCACAGCTCTTAATCTCTTCTTGTAGTATTCCAAGTTCTACCTGTGCAAAATCTTCTGGAATGTGATATTTTTTAAATAATTGAGCCGTTACTATATTAACTTGCCGATCTGTTGACTGCGCTGATAAAATAGTAGCAATTAATAATTCAAAAGCACTAGAAAAATTCAACGCTGGCTTAGGATCAGGATATTTTTGTTCTAGAATATTTAAAATAGATTCAACCCTTTTATCATTGGAAGTACTATTTTTCAACCTATTCATTCCTTTCTTTGAAATTATATTCATTCCTTAGTTCAACTTATTCTTCCTTTACAGGTTAGCGGTTGTATGTACAAAAATGGATGGAGAAATCTCCATCCTACTGATAAATTCTCTAACATTTTCTGAATGTCTAAGTCATTTTCAATACTCTAATTAAAAAGCAACTTGATAGCATTTTCTAATATTTCATCTCCGGCCATAATACCTGAACAAGCCGTAAATTGTATCATTCTTTTACTTTTCTCATCTTTAATTGAGTTAAATATTTCACCATGACAAGGGGAAATGAAATGATTAGCAATATCGGCCATATCCAAATCTATGAAAGAATCTCCAGCTGCTACAATATGCTCAATTTTTTCGCGTTCGGCAATATATATAATTGCATCTCTTTTATTAACACAATTAGGTAAAAAATACAATTTCCTTCCGTGCAGTACCGTTCTCCAGTTATTTTTTTCCAGTATCTTCGAAAAGGAGGAAAGCGCTCCAATGGGTATACACGATTCATCAACAATACAATAAAAAAACAATTCATCTGCAACCCTTAATTTATACACCCATTGTGGGGAATGAATTTCTTTAAACTGATCCAACACATCTTCTAACGCTAAACACATTTGTCCCATTTTACGTTTCACAATTTCATTCCATTGTCGGTTTAACCTACCGTTGATTAAAATATTCCCCCCATTGCTCACAACAGAATACGCTGGAATCATTTCTTTATAAAAAACAGAAATACGTTTGTACTGTTCAATGGTACGTGTTGTAACGGGAATAAACATCCCCTTCTTGGAGATTATCTTTAATTGTTCAATCACTTTTTCTGTCATGAAGGTAATTGCTTCACCATTCTTAGTCTCAACTAGACGAATATTCGATCCTTTTTTCAAGGAATCATCGATTAATTTTTCCGAATAAATCAATGTCCGATCCAAATCGCTTGCAAATAGCATAGTGTCTATTCTCCTTTTAAAGATTTTACCAGTCCACAACAATGATAGGCCAAAAGAGGATGCGTTTCAACGGGGACAGCACGTTCCTTTGCAAGCTGGATAATATGTTGTAAATGTTCCTCATTACCATTAATAATGATTTTCCAGGGAATTCTTCTTAACAGAACTCTTGTCGTCTCGCCAATACCCGGTTTTATAAAATGAATGTTCGAAATTTGAAATGTTTTTTGAAGACGCCGAACATCTTTCATACCTAACCACAACGGTTCATTAGAGGAGATTAGTAAATGGGAAACCTGTTCATTTATTGCATTTATGACAAAGGGAAATTGTGCAGAAATAGTCTCAATAAATAACCTGGATACATCTACATCTACTAATTCCTTATAAAATTTAACACCATGAAAATCATTTTCTTTTATTAAATCCTTGCGATGAACGGTCCTGCTCACCAAACCAGATACAGTGGCATTTAAACACGCACTGGGAATCAAAAAATCTTCTCTTGTCCCAAACGTATGAACACAATGTCCCGGATCTGCAAGAACCGCTAAATCATCATTCAAACAAACGTCCCATTTTAATTCAAATTTTCTACATGCTTGTTGAAGCTCATTCGTAATCGCACCCTTACCCGTCCATCCATCAACAAATTGAATCTGCGCATCAGGATGATGTAATAAAATGTACCGAATCGCATTTTCATCGATCCCTTTCCCTCTAATAATTGAAATGCTATAATGTGGGATATCAATATCATATTTATATGCTAGGTATCGCTTAATTAAAATACCTACCGGCGTACCTGCTCTTGCTAAAGAAACTAAAATAATATTTCGTCCCCTCTTATTAATAATCATTTCCGCAACAACACCCGTTGCAATAGCCACTCTTCTATCATATTTCTCTAAGGAATCATAGAAAATTTGCATATATTGCTTAGAAGGCTCATATTCAATTGGCAACATTTCCGAGTAATGAATTCCCGACTGAATGGCCGCCTCCCGTTCTTCATTCCCTTTTTCTTTAATTAAATGTGCAATATCTTTTAGGAGGAAAATGACATCCTGCTGTGAATAACTTCCCAGCGGTTGGGGTTTAGGAATTGCTTTCTCATTTAATTTCTCAAACATTTATCATGCCACCTTTTTTCCTCGTACATATAACAATAAATATATTTTTTATACCTAATTTCTTTAATTGTCGCAATAACGGTTCTAATCGATCACTTTCTACCTCGCGTTCCAAAAACACGAAAAGATGATCATAATGATGATTTGGAATATTGTAGAAATAATTCATTGTTTGCTCATCATCAGGACTAACAAAAGAAAAGGCATTTCTGGCACCATATTCTGCTCTGTGATAAGGATAAATCGGACTTCGCGTTGTTGATTGATAATAAACATCTTCTCCCATATGTGCTGCAATCAACATTGGAATATACATAAATTCACCAGTTCCCATACACAATGTTTTCGACTCTTTACGGAATTGATTCAAGAATGCGGCAACCTTCTCTACTTGGTGAACAATTATAGATTGTTTATCCTTAGAAATCCCAAAACGACCTGTACCGACCAAATAAGGGCAGTTATTTTCCCTACCATTACAATCAACAGAAGAATAGTACAGAATTTCAGGAAAATAAGAATCTAAATATAAATATTCCACAGAAATATCGGATTGAGACAAAGATTTCTCTTCTGTTATTTTGGGTATACTTAAAATATCCCCATTCTCTTCTGAAATTTTCCCTTTAACTTCTATGTTTCCGGAAATAAGGGAAAGCGTTTTAATTTGTATGCCTAACTCTCGTTCCTTAGCTTTAAATAATGCCTTATCTGACGCAGAACGCCAATCGAGAATTGAAACAACCGTATATTTCTGGCGCGGATAAAGAGAATGAAGTGCATCAATGATATTCAACACCGTCTTTCCCGTTGTTATTTCGTCATCTACTAATACCAGCGGACACGATGATTGCAGCATGGTATGATCTATCGGATATAAACGATGAGAAGTAGCATGAGAATGTTCTTCTTCAAAAGTAATAATGCGCTTCATTTCCGGAATCATTTCTCGCGTCGTATGAATATAAAACCCTTCACCAGCAAAATTTTCAAACATAGCATGCCCCAATGCGGTTGCTGTTTCTGCAAATCCAATAAACAAAGTCGTTCCTGATAGTTGAAGCGGTTTTTGCTTTAAAGCATTATATGTTTTTAGTGCATTTTGCCGGGTTCTTAAAACAGAAATCATTTCTGTCGTTTGAGGAAAGTGACCATGATCTATTTCTTCAAGATACTTCATTGCTAGTGCACGACCTGTTAACAAGGCAATAGCAGGAATAACCGGAATATGTTTTCCTAGAACCTTACTGACGAACAAAAAATTCCTTTTGCGATTTTTTCGTGCGGCCATTGCAAATAATTTTTCTGGTGGAATCTTATAATCATTGCTTTCTATCTGTATATCTATTGATAATTGATCCAGGATGTGATAATTCAAACAACCGCCTCCTTAACACTCTTACAGTAAACTAATAAATTCTTGCCCTGGATTAAACACACCATATAATTTTGAGCGCATAATAATTCTTTTTGCCCAATTTGTATGCGGCTTAATCTCATTCATCTTATTAGCATATATACTTTTAATAACGCCTTTTTTCCCATTACTATTTTCCAAAATACTACAAGCATCCTCATATTCCTCGTGATTAACAACATACAAGGATTGCACTGGGATAATGTGGCTGGGATGAATAATTGTCTTGCCAATCAAACCATTGGCCCGATCCAATAACACCTCATAAATCAATCCATCCAAGCACTCATCTAATAATTTAGAACGAATGGTTAGCCCATTTTCACCATACTGTTGTTTAAAAGGTGTTCTTCGCAACTGAGGTTTTAAAACACGATCACTACTCATAAAATATTCCCACACAGGGCCTGAGACCACATATTGCCGCTCTACCCGGCAAAAATTATTAATAATGTCCGTCATACAGTCACGAATCACTTGTATATCATATATAGTCTGATCAGAGCCTCTTCGAATCCCAAATAACCCAGAAAAATCTGTGGCCCCAATCCTGACATTCAACACCAAATCATGATATTCCCCTAATATTTCATTAATTTTTCCAAGTGTTTCCTGACGCGTTTCCCAGTAAATGATATCCTGTGTTTCAAGAATTGGCATGCCATATAATTTTGTTCCAAGAGATTGATTAATTTTCTCTAACGCCCTGAAATAGTAACGGCCATTATCATAAGAAAATTTAGGAAATATAAAACCTGTTAATAAAGAAAGCGTTTGTCCCGCCAAAGCTGCAATTCGAGTAATTTGTTCTGGATTTCGCACCCTAACAAAAATTAAAGGGAGCATCTCATATTGCATTTCTTCATTTTGCAAGGCCTCATACAGTATTTGTAAATGCGCTGTCAATAATTCCTCAGCTTGTTTGACTTCGCGATCACCAATAGCATCTTCCAAACAAATCGCCATTGACATTAACCCTTTATGTTTCTGAGAAATAATATCTTCAGCAATTTTTTCCCGGGTAGCCGGCATATAAAGCATCGCCCCCAGAGCACAGGCCATCAGTTCTTGAACGCTATCCCGCTCAAAAAAAGCAGGCTCAACTAAAAAGATCTTCTTTTTTTCTTCACCTGTTAAGTAATTGAAGTGTCTCATATTTTCAACCTCTTCTTTAATATATATAATTCAGGAGATGAATGACATTCATCTCCTGAATTATACCATTATTCTGATAAATATAAATTTCATTAAAATCAAAGTACTATCTCTAATTAATTACATATAATTTTGCGCCATTTTGCTTATAGAAGTATCATTCGTTCCTTCCCCAATGGCAGCAAACTTCCATTCATTACCACGTCGATATACTTCACCAACAATTAATCCCGTTTTACCACCATATTGTTCAGTTAAATTAAATCGCAATAATTCTTTGTTATCAGCTAAATTAACAATACGGATAAACGCATTTTCAATCATGCCAAAATCTTGCTTCCGTTTAACACAGTCGTAAATATTTACAACAAAAACTAGTTTATGGATATTAGCAGAGATACGAGAAAGCTCAATCATAATTTGCTCATCGTCTCCTGCACCCTCTCCAGTAAGGTTATCCCCCATGTGTGTCAAACTACCATCTTTACTTTTCAAATTTCCAAAGTAAATAATATCCTGTTTTCTACTTAATTTATCATTTTCGTTGAGCATCATAACAGAAGCATCACAATCTATTTCCGCTTCTCTTCCACCGCCAAACAAACCACCTAATAATCCTTTACCACCCAAACCATGTTTTATGGGATCCCAGCCTAATCCCACCATAATTTTAGACAACCCTGCATTCCCTTTTGTCAGATCAATTCTCTGTCCTTTTTGCAAATTAATTCCCACAGCTTTTCTCTCCTTTTGCAAAAAAATTTTATGTATGGGGACATGCCACTCACATGTAGTAGAATGCCCCCAACTTATTGTATTACTCACAATATATTTTTAGATTTTTACTTTCTAGCTTTAAGCTTTCAGCCTTTAGCTAATCTTTAATCTTTCTCTTCCTTCTTCGTTCCTCGTTCAACGTTCAGCGTAATTTAATCTTTTCCTACCTGCTGGTTGCTACCTACTGAAAAATAGTTGCAGGCTGTTTTTCTCATTATACTTGCAACCCATAGTTTTTACAAAGGGCAGCTAAACCACCCTGAAATCCACTACCAACCGCACTAAACTTCCATTCACCATCATGACGATATAACTCACAAAATACAAGAGCCGTTTCAACTGAAAAATCTTCTGATAAATCATAACGCAAAATTTCTACACCTGAATCTTCATTTACTAAGCGTGAAAAAGCATTAGAAACCTGACCGAAATTTTGGCTGCGCTCAACAGCCTCATGAATGGTAACTGTTATGGCAATCTTATGAATATCTGCAGGAACTTTAGTAAAATCGATGATAATTGCTTCATCATCTCCTTCACCTTCCCCTGTTCTATTATCGCCTGTATGAATAACACCACCACTTGCATGCTCTAAATTGTTATAAAATATGAAATCCAAATCATTGTTCACTCTACCATTTTCACCAACAAGAAATGCAGATGCATCTAAATCAAAATCATAACCACCGTCATATTGATTCGTATCCCAGCCCAATCCTATAATTGCTTTTTTTAAGCCTGGATTATCTTTAGTCAAATTAATCTTTTGCCCTTTTTTTAAAACAATTGACATCTCTCTACATCCCCCTTTAATATTTTTCTATCTGCTAATATTCCTAGATGTTAATTCCAAAATTTCTACATAACGCCGCCAGTCCACCTTCAAAGCCGCTACCAATCGCATTGAATTTCCATTCGCTTCCATGGCGATAAAGTTCCGCAACAACAACAGCCGTTTCAATACTATAATCCTCACTTAAATCATATCTTATTAATTCTTCATTTGTACCTTCATTTAAAACTCTAATAAAAGCATTGGATACTTGACCAAAATTCTGTCCTCTTTCCACTGCCTCATGAATGGTGACGGTAAAAGCAATTTTTTGAATAGCAGCAGGCACATTTGCTAATTCGATCTTAATTTGTTCATCATCGCCTTCACCTTCACCCGTTAAGTTATCACCTAAATGATTTACCGCTCCTGAAGGATCTTTGGGATTATTGTAAAAAACGAAATCATTATCAGATGTTACCTTCCCATCTTCCCCTACCAAAAATGCAGCCGCATCCAAATCAAAGTCATTTCCACCATCATATTTATTCGTGTCCCAGCCTAGTCCCACCAAAACTTTAGTCATACCTGGATTTGTTTTTGTTAAATCTACCTTTTGTCCTTTTTTTAAGCTAATTGCCATTTTAAATCCTCCTTATTTTTTATTTTTAAGTATACTTAAACTTCTTTTCCAAAAATCTTATTTCTTAATCCTTTCCGAATTAGATCGATAGGAATGATAATAACGGCTAAACCTGTAATAATAAGCCACTCATTGATTCTCAGTCCAGCTGTTCTTAATATTTCCCCACCGAAATAGGTCATTATAATTTGAACAGCGAATATGCCTATAACAACTTTTAAGAAACCTTTATTTTCGGTGATATGTTTAAATAAATTGAGTTCTACCGTTCGTGCATTAAACATGTTAAATGCATTTAAAAATATGAAAAATCCAAAGAAAGCAGTATAAAAATAAATATGCTCTGTACTCGTCGGACCAGCTTCATTATATCTAAACATTTCCTTAAATGCATCGTACTTCAGAAAGAATACACTTAATCCTGCTATTAGCCCTCCATTTATCAGTATTGAACTCCACATATCTTTATTTATAATTGCCTCTGTCCGCTTCTTGGGCAATTCATTCATATATTTGCGAAGGGCTACTTCACCGCCAAAAGCCATGGCTGCCAAGGTGTCCATTACGAGATTAACCCAAAGCATTTGTGTCATTGATAGTGGCAGATCCACCCCGATAAAGGGCCCTATGAAAGCAATTAATATCGCACCTACATTCACTGTTAGCTGATAAACAATAAACTTCCTAATAGAATTATAAATCGTACGTCCATACAATACGGTTTTAGCAATTGAATTAAAATTATCATCTAATATAACAATATCGCCTGCTTCTTTTGCTACTTCTGTTCCAGAACCCATAGCAAAACCAACATCTGCTTTTTTCAGGGCCGGGGAATCATTCACACCATCACCTGTCATACCTACGACAAGATCTAGTTCCTGTGCGATTTGTACCAAACGGCTTTTATCTGTTGGTAAGGCTCTGGCAATCACTTTAATATTAGGCAGTTTTTCCTTTAACGTTTCATTGGATAAGCTTCTAATTTCATCAGACGTTAACACTAGGTCATCCTTATTCTGCAATAAACCTGCTTCTTTGGCTATCGCCATCGCCGTCTCTTTTCTATCCCCCGTGATCATAACCACCTGTATACCTGCATCCATTGCTTCTTTAATGGCCTGAACAGATTCCGTTCTTAAATCATCTCGAATACCAACAATCCCCACCAAGGTAAGTGATTCAAAAATATCTTCTCCAATATTTTTTTCTGATGTTGCCAGGGCAATAATTCTTATAGAACGCTCTGCCAATTCATTTATTCTGTTATTAATCGTACTCAGTTCATTTTCTGTGAAACTCTGTTTATTACCTTCTGAATCATAATATGTAGTACACTGGCCTAGAATAATTTCCGGTGCACCTTTAATCAAGGTTGAATTATATTTCCCTTTAATTTGAGATGCGGAAAACTTATCTTTACTGTTAAATGGAATATTATTAACTAACTCAACATCATAATCCAATACTTTTGAATGAACAAACTTCAGCAGTGATCTTTCCGTTGCATTACCACCGATAACCTTTAATTCACCGTCTGCTTCAATGTTACATATCGCATTGGTATTTTGTGATATCGATAAATCCAACATAGAGCTTAATTCTTGAGGAATATCATCATGCTTCTTATATGCTCTATTATCTCCACCTACAAAAGAAACTACTTCCAATTGACCTTTGGTAATCGTACCTGTTTTATCGCTAAACAATATATTCAATGAACCTGCCGTTTCGATACCAATCAATTTTCTCACCAGGATATTATCTTTTAAAAGCTTTCTCATATTGAGTGATAAAACCATGGCTATCATCATCGGCAGACCTTCTGGAACGGCAACAACTATAATAATGATTGCTAAAATTATTGCTGTTACCAGATCACTAACAACAACGGCCCAATTTGAAAAGTAGCTAGAAATTGCAACCCCTTGAGCTAAACTATCCAGAACAATTTTCTTAAACATAAATGATGCCGCAATTAATGAACCCCCTATATACCCAAACATACTGATCCCATCTGCGAGCTTCCCTAATTTTACTTTTAAAGGAGAATCCCTCTCTTCTGTTTGCAATTCCTTTGAAAGCTGTCCATAAAATGTTTGATCACCTATTGTGACCGCTTCTATGACTGCTTCTCCTTCTACAACCACAGTTTCTCTAAATACCTTGAATTCATCTAAAAAATCAGCATTTTTGTCGCTGCATTGATATTCAACAGGTGCAACATACTTATCAGCTTCTTTACTTTCTCCATTTAAAACGGCTTGATTAACACATAAATGACCATCAATTAGAATACCGTCAACTGGAATTTTATCACCGGTTTGAACCAATATTAAATCTCCAGCTACAATATCCCCAATTAGAATCTCTTCAATCTTGCCATCACGATAAACCTTGCAAAATATTCGTGAAGCATCAGCCTGTAATTTTTGAAATGATTGTTCATTGGTAAACTCGGAATAAGTACTAACTAAAGTCGCTATAGCAACAGCAATGGCTATACCCATTGGTTCAAACCACTCAACATATTTCATAAAGTAAAATATCAAATCAATTGCAAGTGCCACAACTAAAATTTTAATGACGGGATCTTCAAAATTCCCTTTAAACTTATCCCAAAAAGTTTCCATTTCAAATTCCATAAGTTGATTGGTTCCGTGTTTCATTTTTGATTCTTCAACCTGTGAAGCATTCAATCCACCATAATTTGCCTTTAACATTGATTACCCTCCAAATAATTTTCTTAAGGGATAATCAAAAAATAATTTCACTAATCTTGCTTGTTATTTTAACCATTTTCTTCGTTGTTTAATCACTTACATACAACCAGTATGCTCACGATCAAACACCTCGAAAAGGATCAAAATACCTTCGCAATATCAATAAACTATTTTTTTCTTATCCCCAAACTAGAGTATAGCATATAATTAATACAATTTTGTTACAATTCAATGACATTTTTGTTGCTATAATCCTAATTCATATGCCATATCCTCGTATTCAGGCCGCTCTTTCTTTTTACGCCCAAACTAGAAACTGTATCTACCAAATCCCATCTCGCTCACTCCGTTTCAATCCCATAATTATGACACAAAGCTTCCAATCCACCATTAAATCCACTACCTATGGTATTTATTTTCCATTCATTCTTGTAGCGATATAGTTCTGCCACGACGATAGCTGTTTCATTGGTTAAAGCCTCATTGAAATGATAGCGCAAGATTTCTTTTTTGTTGATCGTATCAATCATTGTAAAATAACCACTGGCAACTTGACCAAAATTCCAACCATGGTCCTCTGCTTCGTCAATGGTTACCGTTACCGCTAATTTTTCAATTGATAACGGTACTAAATCTAAATTAAAAGCAATCGCTGCTTTATATCCTGCATTCAACCCGGTATGATGATCCCCTGCAAGTGTAATGCTGCCACACTTGCTTTTTAAATTATTATAGAAAATAAAATTCTCTTCTGCCGTTTTATTAGATTGATCCACCATAAATATCGATACATCCAGGTCAAAAACCTCTTGACTCTTATTATTAATTTTCCATTCTAAGCCAGCCATTAGTTTCGATAAATCAGAACTTATTTGATTTAAGCTGATCTTCTGTCCTCTTTTCATTTGTAGTGAATCATTCTTATTAATCAAGATCCTAGGTTTATTACTTCCATCATCCACCCTTTCCTGATTTCGCGGTTGGTTTACTGCTGACGCACTTAAACCTATATTTCCAGTATGTACTGTTTTGTCTCCTGTATCAATCGATATTTTAGTATTTCTAAACACTGGACGTGTTTCTTTTTTCCCGGTATCCACCCTCAACACCATGTGCTTTACTCCTTCCTAATATGCAGCTTGATCCACTTCGGACACTCATTTTAATCAATACCGATATGTACACCAGAAGCTCTTTCAGACGGCTGTACGATAACGACTTCACCCGGATGATTAAATTCCATAAAATATGATTCTCCTGATGTTTGTCCGATAAACGTCTTCCAATTCACATCCGCTTTAAAATTAGGATCTGGCCCAGTCCAGCATATGACAGCATCTGGATCAACCACACAAGGTGTTTCCAAGACAATGGGATTGCCATCAGAAGTAATAATAACTTTCGGGTTTTTCCCGTTGGCAGTCAGTTTTGACGTAAATAGCCCTTTTTGTGAGGCCACACCCACGCCAATAAAGCGTACCCCATATTTACAATCCTGGGTATAAGCAAGCAAATTTTCTCCTTCAACACCTACACTTTGCCCTGGTTCCAGAGTAATGACGCTGACATGCTGGGCATGATTGGCCATGTAATATACCCCGCTGCCGCTTACTTTCATCAAAGGGATATTCTCACCCGTAAGTTTTCTAGCCGCTAAATTCATCACAGATTTTAAAACACTCTGATTTTGATTGGTATCTAATAACACTTTCTCCGATTTAAAATTTCCTTTATATGCAATCATCGCCCCTACTCTTGCAAAAAAGTGTCCTTCTCCCTCCGCAACACAAGTTAATTCCTGTTGTATTCTAAAATCAAACATTTTTATATTCTCCTTCCTTTAAGTATTTAATGTAAAAAATACCGTTTAATTCACATTGCATAAAGATATAACTATAATAATTATGCCACAAAAATTACACTTAAAACTTAATTATACAATTAATTAAAAAATCCTTTGTTTTTTATTTAATTGAGTAAGTACCATCACGTCAGCCACTAATTCTAATATCTCAATCTCTCTACCCAAAAGGATAAAGTTCACGTCTTATTTTCTAAGTAAATAACACCCTTTAATACACTCAAGTAAATTCCCTGTTTCTAAAACAAGTAATACCAATACATTTTAGGGCATAAAAAAGGATTTCACCCCTAAAATTTCGAATTATCAAGTAATTAAATAATTTATCCTAAAAAAATGAAGTCACTTGTATATTCTATAAACGCGAAGCACATCTAATTTATAGGTATTTTTTCATTCACTAGGAATTTCTTATTGATACCCTAAAAATAATTTATTACAATTATTACGAGAAAGGAGGCAGCGCATAATGATTAATACAAAAAAAACGATAAATATTTCTCTCAAAACATCAAACCAAATTTTAGATGATTTACTACTACCATTAACCCAAAGAACCGGGTTTATAAGAAGTAAATCACCTATCATCCCTGTTTATTTCTATAGATATATTGGTATCAAGAAAACCCCGGAAACCTACTATGATGAGCTTTATAGATTAGATAAAAAACTATCAAGTTTTGAAAATTTATACCTGAAATTCACAGAAGGAATACCAATCATAAATAATACGGAGATAGTTGCCAAAACCCAGAACATTTGGAAAAATATAAAAATATTTAATGATACTAAAAAAGAATTTCTACTTACTTCCCTGAAACTGACGAAATCTTTTCCAGAATTGAGCAATTCATTGATAAATACCTCTATTGAAGAATCTTTTCAGTGTATGTTAGAATTATACATAAAAAATGAGCAAAATATTAACTTAACTAAGATTAAGAACTTTAGTTTAAAATTACTAGAATGGAGTCATGAATTTATTCCATCTCTATTTAAAAATGTTAATTTTCGCGATAGCACCCTCACTGAAATATTCAATCCTAAGGTAATCTACTATGGCAATATAAAAAAGCATGAAGCCTATTTCTTAATTTTTTTATCAAAGTTAGGCTGCGACATTTTATTTATAAATTCATACGAAGATGAAGCGTTCTTGACAATTGATAAAGCAGAACGATATTCAAAGCTTTTTCAGTTAAGTCAAAAAGCACCTTTAAAAGAATTTCCGCAGCAAGAAATACTCCAAAGAAGAGAAACAGTAGCCTTCCAGGCATCTAGTGAAATAGCAAATGTAATCTATAATGATGAAGATGGTTTGTACAAACCCTGGCAATTTGAAAGTTATAAAACACAACCGCTTACGCTAAAAACAACTTATGATGAATTAAAAATACTATGGACTGAAGAAGCTAGAATGAGGACTGGATTTAAAATAGAAAACAACACGGTTTACATTCCAAATTTATTTGCCAAAATCAGCGGCGTACATCATGATTTAAATAAATACTGGCAAGAATTTATAGCTTTTAAATCTTCCGAAAACATGCTGTTTATTCCTGAACTACCCTTTATTAAGGTTGATTTTTCAAGTTATGAATTAAATAAAGCAAACGCTCTTTTGGGTCAACATGAGTTATTAGATAAAGAACGCCTGTTAAACAGTCCCTTATATAAATTCTCTTATTTAAAAACCGCGCTGCAGGAAACTATTTTTTGTAAGATAAATTATTTAATGAAGCTGTCTATCTTTAAGAAACCTGTTGACAGCGTATTTAAACAAAAAATATTAATGACGCTATTAACCATGGATAAACAATTCTTAAATTTAATCCAAACATTTGATTATCCATTCCAAATTCCCAAAATAGTTATTTATGATAACAGTGAAAATATATTTAGCGATGAAGGTGCCATCTTGCTCGCATTTTTATATTTAATGGGTTTGGATATATTACTTTTTACCCCAACAGGCTACAATAATATTGAGCAAATAATTCATGAAAAATATTACGATATTCATAAATTAGAAGACGTAAAATTTGACTTACCATTGCCAGATTTCAAACATAGCCACAAAAATAACAAAGAAAAGTCAAAGTCATTTTTTACTAATTTTTTTAAGCTATAAATTAAAAAAGGGGGATTCTCATGTTAAACAATTCAACTGAAACAAACAGATCTACTGATCAACAGGAAGAAACTTTTAGTTTGGAAAAAACGAAGAATGACATTGCTTTAAAGGTACAGACTTCATCTGAAGTAACTGCCTTAGCACAACAAATAGATATAAACAATGTAGAGACAATCACCAATTACGGTCAAGATACGGCACAGGAAATATCGAAGTTTGCTGATCAAATATTGCATTCCATGGAAACCGCTTCTGTAGAAGATTCTGGGAAGCTTTTAACTCAGCTTAATAAAATAATGGATAAATTCGACATCAAGGATTTTGAAGATAAGAAACCAAGCCTTATGCAAAAACTTTTGAAAAAAACGAAAAATTCTGTAGATGAATTACTTAAAAAATATCATACAATGGGCGGCGAAGTAGATAAAGTATATGTTCATCTTAAAGAGTATGAGGGGGAAATTAAACAATCAAATGCAATACTGGAGGAAATGTTCCACAAAAATATGGATTATTACGAATTACTGGAAAAGTATATCTATGCTGGTAACCTGGTTGTTAATGATCTGAAAGCTAACCTACTCCCTGAATTTGAACGCCAGGCACAAACGTCTACAGATCAAATCCATCAAGTTAATTTATCCAATGCTTATCAATTGGTTGAAATGATTGAGCAACGCGTCTACGATTTGGAACTCGCTAAAAATGTTGCTCTGCAAACGATGCCCCAGATTAAATTGATTCAAAAAGGAAATTATAATTTAGTGCGCAAAATCAATTCGGCATTTATTATTACACTCCCTATATTCAAACAATGCCTGATTCAATCCATTACTTTAAAAAGGCAATCGGTTCAGGCAAAGGCTATGGCCGCACTTGACGAAAAAACTAATGAGCTGTTACTCAGAAATGCCGAGAATACAGCGATGCAATCCAAACTAACAGCAGAGCTTTCTTCCGGCAGTTCAATCAAAATAGAAACATTAGAAAAAACATGGCAAACAATCATGCAGGGTATTGATGAGACCAAACAAATTCAGGAAGATATGCGGCAAAAACGCTTAGAGGGTACCAAAAAATTACATGAGATTCAGTCTGAGTTTCAAAATAAGACTTATGAAAAAAAATAATATCTCTCAGACAGCGGGACATTCCACGGAGTACGTGTGGTGTGTCCCCATTTATCTAAAGGAGGGTTTTTTTGAAAAAAACATACAACAAATGGTTCCTAAATGATATACGTCGTGCTATTTCAGACTATGAAATGATTAAGCCTAGTGATAAAATTGCTTTAGGTCTTTCTGGGGGTAAAGATAGTATTTTCCTTTTATATACGCTCTCCTATCTACTCAAATATGCTCAATTTCCGTATGAATTACATGGTATTCATATCGATCTGGGTTTAGGAATAGATATAAAACCGCTGGCTGCATTCTGCGAACAACATAATATTTCTTTTCATTCTGAAAAAACAGAGATTTATGATATTGTTTTTCATCATAAAAAAGCCAAAAACCCCTGCTCTCTCTGTGCTAAATTACGTCGTGGTGCATTAAATACAGTAGCACAAAAAATGGGTTGCAATAAAGTTGCTTTAGGTCATCATGCAGACGATGTCATTGAAACCCTTCTCCTTAACGTCCTCTACGTAGGCAAAATGGGTACCTTTCATCCGTATATCCATTTTACAGAAAAAAATCTTTCAATTATGCGGCCACTCGTATATGTTAAGGAAAAAACAATTACCACGGTAATCAACAAGGAACATTTACCTGTCATCACCAACCCTTGTCCCCTTGATCAACACACCAAAAGAGAAGAGATGAAAGATTTAATCAAATGTTTAGAAAAGAAATTTCCTGATGTCCATCCGAAAATGCTAACGGCTTTACAAAATATTGATTATAATAATATCTGGAAACAACGTAATGATTAAAAAAAGCGGCGATCCCCGTCTTTCAGCTAAAAACTTAAGGCTAAAGGCTCAAAGAAATACCTCAAAGAATTTTTATAATTGCTGATATTATTAAAAAACAGCCTATGGCTGTTTTGGGCAGACAGGGGAAGTACCTACCTACTGCAGTTTTTATCTGGAGTTTTCAACCTTAAGCTTTTAGCTATTATTTCCTATTCCGATGAAACAATTTACGCATGCCAATTGTGGCAAGAGGAATACCAATACCTAGTGTACCTGCTAATTGTAAAGAATCAATCCACATAAAGCTTCCATGAAAAACTTTTTTTACAAATACACTACATATAAACACAGCTATAAAGGTTGCAAGCATTTCTCTAATCCATATTCTTTTTTCATCTTTAGACATTTTCCCCATTATTTTCTCACCTCATTTTATATTGTTTTATTAATCTTCATTTAACTCATCATCAGATTCTTCCTGTATTTTCTGGGTAAATTCAAATTCAATATCTCCCTCACTAGAATTGTTTACAGGATTTGGGTTTGGGTTTGACTTTTGCTTTTGTTTTATTCGCTCTAAAGCATCGACTTCTTCATTTAGCAAAATTCGCAGAATATCTTTTCTACTAACCAACCGCAAAAAACGTCTGGTTTTTATGCCTAATACCTGAACCACATCATCAAGCAAATCTCCCAATTCATCAGCTCTAGCAACTGCATCATCCACATCATCTTTACTAGCAAACGAAATTCGATTAAATTCTTCAGCTGCTCCGACCAACAAACGATATGAATTAACCATTTGTGTCAATAATGTATTTAAGTTATTAACATCATTAAAAATAAACTCTTCTATTAAGAGTGCTTTAGGGTTGATTACTACTTTCTTGTTGCAATAGGAAGGATTAGAATCCGTATTAACGTTTTCATTTTGATCGACCATTTGCATTTACCCTCTCTCTAAGAACATAAAAATGGTTTTATTATCAAATATATGCAAATGGTTTTTATTATAGTAACAAAAATATAAGCTTTATATCAAATAAGGCAAATCATGCCCCGTATTATAATCTTTTTCTTCCATCTTCACTCTTCCCTCTAAAAAAAGTAAAGCTGTTTTTCTAATATATTTAATCTTTTAAAAGCTTAGCCTTTTTTAGAACATCTACCATCCATTTACCTTTAGGCAACATATCAAAATCTTGTGATGTTATGCTACCGCTATATAAAAGAACTAAACCATAAACCATTCCTCCTCCTACAATAGCTATAGCTGTTGCAACTGTATTACCACCTATAGTAATTAATTGATGATAAACAAGTAAAACAACAATGGCCATTAGACTAACACCAAGCAATGGTTTTACAATCATATCCAGCCATTTTATTTTTATTTTTGTATACTTCTTTACTGCGAAATAATTTAATGTTGCCGCTACAACATATCCCATTACAGTTCCTAACGCTGCTCCTTTAATATTAAATACCGCTATACCGGTTAATGTATAGGTAACAACAACTTTACATAATGCTCCAATCATCAAGTTTTTTACTGGTACACCAGGCTTACCGATTCCCTGTAAAATACCTGTTAACGTTTGGATTAACATCAGAAATATAACACCCATAGCTAATGTTTGTAAAGCAATTCCCGCACTGGCTTCAGAAGAATTATAAAGCATCAAAATAATTGGGTCTGCAAGAATAATCAATCCTACTGCTGCTGGAAGACCTAAAAGAATATTAATACGCAATCCGGATAATGTATTTTTTTGAACAGAAAGTAAATTATTTTTTGCCATAGCCTCAGAAATAGCAGGTACCAGACTTGTTGCTAAGGCCATTGTAATCACTTGCGGTAAATTAATTAGTGTTTGAGCCATACCCGTAAGCTGCCCATATAATGCGTTAGATTCTGCAACGGAAAAGCCCGCTACTTGAAGCCGACGCATAACAATGGCTACATCTATATTATTCATAATCGGCATTACAGATGCCCCTAAAGTAATAGGAATTGCGATCGTCATCAAACGATATATAATATTTTTAGTTGAACCAAGGGTTGTTTCAGAGGTTGATTGAGCTACATCTTCTAAAATTCCTTTGCGGCGCTTTAGATAAATCAAAACAATAATAATCGTCCCACAAATCGCCCCAATAGTTGCTGCAAAAGTAGCGCCTGCAGCGGCCCATTCCAGCCCTCTTGCTAATAAGATGTAGGCTAAAATTAAACCACCAATCGTACGCCCAAGTTGTTCCACAACTTGGGAAACAGCAGTAGGCACCATAGATTGTAACCCTTGAAAATAACCACGAAAAGCCGCCATCGTAGAGCCAAAAAATAATGCAGGTGCTAAACTGATCATGGAATAATAAGCCAATGGATTACCGAGCCTATTAACCAACGGACGAGCGGTCAATAATAAGATTGTACAAGTAAAAATACCAATCCCCAAAAGTGTTATCAATGAAACCTGAAATATTCGATGTGCACCACGATGATCCCCTAAAGCCGTTCTCTCTGAAACCATTTTAGAAATTGCAGTAGGCAGTCCTGCAGTTGCCGCTACCAATAACAAAACATATATCGGGTACGCTGTTTGATAGTAACCAATACCCGTATCTCCAATCATACGAATGAGAGGAATACGATAAAATGCCCCTAGTATTTTAATTACTATACCAGCAATCCCTAATATCAATACACCTTTTAAAAATGATTGTTTCTTCACCATGAAATCTTCCTCCAATTTACGAAAACTGTAATGATAATTGCTATAATAATTTTAGATTACCTATAACGCATAAATATATTAAATTCCCCTAAAATAAAAAAGTCCCTGCCAAACAGGGAATTTTTTATCTAATATACTCATAAAATGCATTCATATCTTCCTCAGAAAAAACACTTATCCCACTTTTTTTCAATATTTGTGTCGCTAATCCTTGCCCCGGAATTAATTTTCCCTCAAATTTTCCATTGTAAATTTTATTGCTGCCACATGAAGGGCTGCGTTCCTTAAATAAAGCACACGTTACATCTGCCATTTGAGCAATTTTCAAGGTTTCTTCTGCCCCTTTTTTAAAGTTAAAAGTAACATCCTGTCCATCTTGGGTTATTACTTTTTGCTCTTTTTGATTATCAGCTTCAACAGTAATTTCACAAGGCTCTCGAGGCGTGGTCAATCCACCCAATTGTTCCGGGCATACGGGAATAGCCATCCCTTTTTCGACTAACTTTTTAAGCTCTGGTACTAAATTACCTTCACCATTATATCGACAGTCAATCCCTACTAAGCATGCACTGATTAATATCATCTTGTATATCTCTCCTATCTTTGTTTTAGTTCTCAGTTCTCCTTCTCTCTCAATCCCGCTCCATATAGAAAATTTCTCCCCTAATTGTTTCGTCCAAATGAATAATACCATATGAAGGTTTAGGTTGTCTACGAGGATCTGTCAGAGATCCAGGATTAAAAAGCAAAATACCATCTCGCCGTTCATTAAATGGCTTATGGCTGTGGCCAAAAACAATCACATCAACATTTTCACCTTCAAAGGCATTGAGTACCCGTTCAGATGTTTTTTGAGACGTTTTTCCGCTTCTTCCATCCCCGTGAATAAGACCTATACGAAAACCATTTAGGTTTAGTATTTTTTTACGAGGTAATTTTGCTTGCAGCTCAAAAGGATCTACATTGCCTGATACCGCCTCCAAAGGCGCTATCGCCTTCAAATCTATTAATACATTTTCAGACACGATATCTCCCGCATGAAGAATAAGTTCTACCCCCTCCAAAACTTCAAATATCGCTGGAGGCAATGATTTTACCCGCATGGGAATATGCGTATCAGAAATCACTCCAATTTTCATCTTCTCTTCTCCTTTTGCTTTTTAATTTCTAACCCGATCCCGCCTATACTCAAACATAATAAATAGAATGACCCACAATAAAATAGTGGAAATGATTGCCTCTCCTTTTATTATATGATAATGAGGTTGATATGGCAGCCACGGGTAAACCTCTACGCCATAATCTAATACATCCGAAAGCAGAAACCATATTCCGGTAATCAACACATTAATTCGAGTCAGTTTCAGGTATCTAGTTAGAATACAGCCTTCAATAAACATGCCAATATGTGAAATTAACAGAGCCGTTTCCTCTACTAAAAATTGACCAGAAACTTGCAAACTTTGCTTAAAAACCGCATAGAAAAATAGGCTAATTACAAAAATAGTCCATATCCCATATTTAATGAGCCCCATCCACGTTAGAGTTTCCAAAATATTACTTCTTTTGTTTAACAAAAAGCCCATTAAGACAAAAACAAAAAACAATGCAAATAACGGACAATCCGGAGTAAAAATCCATAAATACCATGGTGTTACAGCTAACTGTTCTTGGTACCAGTAAAAGCCATAAATACTGCCCAATAGGTTTATAATCATTAAGCTCATTAAAACCTTTTTATCCATTAATTTCATGAACTTCCTCCTTGATGATAGGCCTCACAGGTACGCCACCGACAAAAGAACCCGGCGAAACATCTTTATTTACAAGTGAACACGCAGAAATTACAGCATTATCTCCAATTTCTATACCTGCCAAAATGGTGCTATTCGCGCCAATCAAAACATTTTTCCCAATTTTCACTTTACCTTTGCGCCACTCGGGAACTAAATATTCATGAGCTAAAAGAGTCGTATTATAACCGACAATCGTATTATCACCCACTTCGATTTCTTCTGGAAAAAAGACATCAATCATAACCATAAGACCTAATGACACATTTTTTCCGATCTTCATTCCCATCAGACGATATAGCCAATTCTTAAATTCAAATGATGGAGAAACCCGCCCCAAGGAAATAATTATAAAATTAATAATTGTACGCCACAAACTAACCGTCTTGTACAGATAACGCAATGAATTTTTCCCCCCTGATACTGAATAACATGTCAAGCGTCGCATATATTATTTACCTCCTCATATTTAGATTAATTCCTATATTAAGTATCCCACAAAAAAGTAAATTATATCATGATTTCCGTTAAATTCCATTATATAATATTATTTTCCTCTTTCACCTTCTTTTTTCTCTCACTTTTTATATTCCTTAACGTAAAATATAAAATCAATCGTGTTCATTTGGAGGTGAAAATATGCTGTCCAAAAAGCTCACATTAAAAAATATTCGTAAGCATATCGTAGGCATCGACCAAAAAGTTCCACTAGCTAATGGAAAAAAAGCACGTTATATCAACCTGGATAATGCTGCCAGTACGCCTCCCCTGCAACATGTTATGGATATTGTTAATGAATTTATGCCGTGGTATTCCAGTATTCATCGCGGAACGGGATTCAAATCCCAGCTTTCAACAAAAGTTTATGATGATGCGCATCAACTTATAACCGCATTCGTTGGTGCGGATCCAGACAAAAATGTTGTTATTTTGGGAAAAAACGCAACGGAAGCAATCAATAAACTTTCATATCGTCTTAATCTCCAAAAAAGCGATGTTGTTTTAACCTCTTTAATGGAGCATCATTCTAACGATCTTCCCTGGCGTCAAAAATCACGCACTATCCATATTGACATTGATGAGCAAGGCAAACTTGATCATCAAGATTTAGAGAAGAAACTTCTAAAGTATTATCCTCATGTTAAACTTGTCACGCTAACTGGCGCTTCTAATGTAACCGGCTGGATAAATGATATTCATAGAATTGCACAAATCGTTCATGAATATCAGGCTCAACTACTTGTCGATGTGGCACAATTAATCCCCCACCGCAAAGTTACCATGCTCCCGAATGACGATCCTGCCCATATTGATTATCTTGCTTTTTCTGCTCATAAAATGTATGCGCCTTTTGGTACAGGGGTATTAATCGGACCCAAAGAAACTTTTTTAAAGACCCCCCCGGAATATGTTGGGGGCGGAACCATTGATGTGGTCACAACTAATCATGTCATATGGGCGGGATTACCTGACCGTGAAGAAGCCGGTTCCCCCAATGTTATAGGCGCTGTCGCTTTAAGTAGTGCTTTAAAAGTTTTAAAGCACTTGGATATGAAAAACATTGCTAACCATGAACAAGAACTAACCACTTACGCCATTTCAGAATTAAAAAAAATAAAGGGATCAACCCTTTATGGCTCTACCAATTCAAAAGAAAAAAATCGTGTCGGCGTTATCGCCTTCAGTCTTAAAAATATATCCGATAGTCTTCTTGCCGCCTTTTTATCCTATGAAGCCGGTATCGGTGTAAGAAATGGCTGCTTTTGCGCTCAGCCCTATTTACATCGATTATTGAAGCTGACACCTCAAGAAATACAGCAACTGGCTTATTATAAAACCAACCACCAACTCGAAAAAATGCCTGGTTTAGTACGAATTAGCTTTGGTATGTATAACAATAAAAAGGATATTAATCAACTTATCAAATCCTTACGCTATATTAATGATAATATAGCGCCATTGAGGAAAAACTATGTTTTTTCTCAAGAAGAAGGTCTTTACCATCCTAAAGGACTATCTTATGATTACGACTCATATTTTACTATTTAGAATATTCAAAAAATAATAAGCCAATATACTAGACTATTTCGCATATTGAATTTGATATTTTTTCATAAATCTTAATTTCATATCTTTTTCTTTAAAATTTTACTTCATACTAAAAACAGCCTAAGGCTGTTTTTAGTATGTCGAATAATATGATTATATTATGAAATAATATAATCATATTAATAATTATCGAAGGAGCTTTGAACATTGCAGAAAAAAAAATCCAACACAAACACTAAATTAAAACGTGGCTTAAAACCTTATCAACTTTCCATGATTTCTATTGGCGGGGTTATTGGTGTTGGCATGTTTTTAGGGAGCGGAGCTACTGTAAAATTGGGAGGGCCTGGGGTTATTATTTCATATGCGCTTGGTGGCGTGATTATGATGCTTGTGATGTTTGCACTTGCAGAAATGACCGTTGCTGATCCTGTTCCCGGATCATTCCGTACTCATGCCTCTAATTATCTACACCCGTACTTTGGTTTTGTTGTTGGGTGGTTATACTGGTTCTCTTGGGTTACAATCATGGCAGCTGAAATCGTAGCTGCTTCTACTTATATGAATTTCTGGTTACCATCACAATACACATGGGTTTTTGGTATCATTTTCGCTCTGGCTATGACACTTGTCAATCTACGAAATGTGGAATCTTTTGGACTGTTTGAATTTTGGCTGTCGATGATTAAAGTAATTGCTATTATTGTATTTATTATCATTGGCGCGGGTGTTATTTTGGGAATAGGCGTTAAAAATCCAACGGGATTAACGCATTATTTTGGACAGGGTGGATTTTTCCCCCATGGCCCCCGTGGAATCGTGTTGGCCATGGCGATGGTTATGGTATCTTACGCAGGAACGGAAGTCATCGGTGTTGCAGCAGGAGAAACACAAAATCCCGAAACCAGTGTTCCTAAGGCCATAAAAGGCATTGTATTCCGAACACTGGTATTCTATATAGGATCTATTACCATACTGGTAGGCGTCATGTCCTGGAATAGCGTCGGGTTGGAAAAAAGCCCTTTTGTACTGGTTTATCAAATGTTAGGTATCCCTGGTTCAGCACATATCATGAATTTTGTCGTCATTACTGCGGCTTTATCCGGAATGAACTGTGGTTTATACACCAGTTCTCGTATGCTTTATTCATTAGCAAAAAGCAACCAAGCACCTAAAATATTGACTTACATCAATAGAAAAAATAATATTCCGACCTATTGTGTTCTTGCCAGCACATTCTTCCTTTACATTGGTGTTATTATTTATTATTTGTCTCCCGAACAAGCTTTTCTTTATATTACTGGTATTTCTATTTTTGGCTCCATGTTTACGTGGATTATAATTTGTATTACACAAATATATTTCAGAAAAAAAATATCCTTTGAAAGACTGAAGTATAAAGCACCTGGTTATCCTTGGACATCATGGATCGCCATCATCTCACTAGTTGGTGTCATTATTACGCTCTGGTTTATTCCTGAGCAGCGGATTGGCATCATTTCAGGGGTGGTTGGGCTAATCATTACCAGTATTGCCTACTTTATTTTTACAAAAGTGACCCATATAGATTGGAATTCAAAAGATATACAAAAAGGAATTGAATTTGCCAGCTATTTAAATATTTGGAATGATCCAGATAATGAAGATTAATCAAAATTATCCAACTGTTTTATTTTTGAAACCATTATTTCAGCAGGGTCAATAAAAGGTATGTTAGTCATGCACTCTAATTGTGGAATAACATAGGGAAAGTGTGTACAACCTACGACAATAGCTTCTACATTTAGATGGTTGAAAAAATCAACCATCCTATCTAATCCAAGTTCTAAAACAATTTCTCGAGGGGAGCATTTTCTCTCAATCTCCAGTACCAAAGGCAGTAATCCGATCCCCACGACCATACAATTGTTATTTTGTGCCTGGATGATCCGTTCAATTCCAGCTGCACTTTGATTATTAGCAGCGATCACACCCAAATAATGATAGTGAGCCGCCATCTCTTTATAAATATGTAAGGGTGTTATGATATTTATTTTTTCTTCTCGTGCTAATTTATCCAAGTCAACAGCGGCACTAAGAGAATTACAATATACACACACATGATTTATTTTATTATCTTTAATCTCTTTTAATTTCTGCCGCATCATTTCAAATAATTGTACTGGGGATAATATTTGTAATAATGATTGTTCTTCTGGTGAATTGGAAACTGGAAAACCGATTGATTTAATTCCTTTTTTACTAAAAAAGTCTACGCCCATTTGGGTATCCACTAATGTTCCCGCAATAATCCCAAGCCGTGTGTTTTTCATATAATAGGACCTCCTTACAGCAAAATTATATCTTCTCTTTTATTGAAAAAAGATGAGTGATTATGAACCACTCATCTTTTTTTCTATTCAAATGCCGGAATAACTGCGCCTTGATATTTTTCTTCAATAAATTTCTTAACCTCAGGGTTATTTAATGCTTTGATCAATTTTTCAATTTTTTCTTCATTTTCTCTGCCACTTTTTAACGCTAGAATATTAACGTATGGAGAATCACTACCTTCAATAACAATCGCATCATTTATTGGATTAAATCCTGCATCTAATGCATAGTTGGTATTGATAACAGCAATATCCACATCATCAAGAACTTTAGGTAACATCGGTGCTTCTAATGCTTCTACTTCAATGTTTTTAGGATTGTCAATAATATCATGCTCAGTTGCTTCAAGCCCTGCATCAGGAGCAAGCTTTACTAAACCTGCAGATTGTAATAATAATAATGCTCTGCCTCCGTTAGTGGGGTCATTTGGAATGGCTACTTTAGCGTTATCTTTTAATTCTTCCATTTTCGTAATGGTATTTGAATAAATTCCCATAGGTTCTATATGAACACCCACCCCAGAAACTAAATCCAAATGATGCTCTTTATTAAAACTATCTAAATAAGGTTGATGTTGAAAATAATTCGCATCTAATTCACCATCATCTAATGCCAGATTAGGTTGCACATAATCTTGATACTCAATAATATCCAGTGTTACGCCTTCTTTTTCTAAAATGCCTTTTGCAACCTGTAAAATTTCAGCATGAGGTACGGGTGTAGCACCCACTTTTAATACCTGACTTTCTCCAGCTTGATCGGTTTTTGTATCACTTCCACAACCTGCTAATGCAAATAACGCTAAACTCATAACCAGTAAAATACTAATTACCCTTATTTTTTTCATTAGATTAATCCCCTCTTTTCTCTAATTTTTCTTACCGTCCAATCACCAAAACTTTGGAAAACTTGAACCATCACTACTAGAATAGTTACAACAATCCATGTAACATCTTGATGGTTTCGTTGATAACCCTCCCGTATGGCTAGATCGCCTAATCCACCTCCTCCAACCGCACCTGCCATAGCTGAATACCCTATCAAACTGACAAACGTAATAATAATTCCTAAAAGAATACCTGGCAATGCTTCGGGTAATAATACCCTGCGAATAATCTGCCAAGGACTGGCTCCCATCGCACGAGAAGCTTCGATAATTCCCTTATCAATTTCCTTTAATGCGGTTTCAATCACCCTTGCTAAAAATGGAATCGCCGCTACCGTTAAAGGAACCATGGCTGCTTCTGTACCAATTCGCGTTCCGATTAACAATTTGGTAAAAGGTAATAATGCGACTAAAAGAATAATAAATGGAATAGAACGAAAAATATTAACCAATGCGCCAATCATTTTGTTGATAAAAGCATTAGGGTAAATATGTTCTTTTTCCGTAATAATCAAGATAACGCCTAAAGGAATGCCCACAATCGTAGCCAAACCAGTCGCTACCAAAACCATGTAAAATGTCTCCCAAGTCGTTTGCAAATAAATATCAAGCACTGTGCAACACCTCAATTCCCACATTCTTGGATTGAATATATTCTATGGCTTTTTCAATATTTCCTTTTTCTCCCGTCAGCTCAATAATAAGCGTTCCAAAAGGCGTTTCTTTAATGGTATCAATATTTCCAAAAAGAATATTAGCATCTACATTATAGCGACGTACAACCTCTGAAACAAGCGGTTCCCCTGCAGATTGGCCTACAAAAGAAACTCTGACCAGCATGCCTCGCTTAGGAACTTTAATAATCCCTTCTTCAATCAAACGTTCTTGCTTATCTCCGTTAAGCACACTATGAACAAAATCCTTCACGATAGAAGATTGAGGATTCGTAAAGACTTCTGTAACCGAATTGGACTCAATAATACGGCTGCTATCAATGAATGCCACGTCATCACATATTTCTTTAATGACATGCATCTCATGAGTGATCAAAATAATAGTTAATCCAAACCTTTTATTAATATCATTGAGCAAACGAAGAATCGCTTCTGTTGTTTGAGGATCCAAAGCAGATGTTGCTTCATCACAAAGCAGAATCTTAGGGTTATTTGCCAAAGCCCGTGCAATGCCGACCCGCTGTTTTTGTCCCCCGCTCAAATTCGATACATATGTATTCGCTTTATCCTCTAATCCCACCAAAGGAAGTAATTCTTTTATTTTTGCTTTAATGTTATCCTTGGATACACCTGCAATTTCCATAGGAAATGCAATATTTTCTGCTACAGTACGGGATGTCAAAAGGTTAAAATGCTGAAAAATCATACCCATCTGTTTACGAAGGACTCGCAATTTCTTTTCGTTATATTGAGTAATGTCTTCTCCTTCAATGAAAATATTGCCCTCCGTGGGTCTCTCAAGCATATTAATCGTACGAATCAAAGTGCTTTTTCCTGCGCCACTAGGGCCAATAATCCCAAAAATTTTTCCTTTTGGAATTTTAAGATTGACATCTTGCAAGGCGATCATCGGTCCCTTATGTCCTGGATAAACTTTTTTCAAATTATTAATTTCTATCATAAGCTTCCTTCACTTCTCCTTCTCGTCCTTTTTCTTCTTGAAAAATTAAAACCTCTTCCGTATTTAAGAAGAGGTTTTATCAACATATAAAAAACGCCTCCTCTTATCTATCAGAATCAATTCATTCCGCTGGAATTGGCACCGTGTCTTTAAAAACCGGTTGCCGGGCTTCATTGGGCCAGTCCCTCCGCCGTCTCTTGATAAGAGTACTAAAAAGTAATTTAATTTTAGATATATAATAATGCTTAAATCCATCGTTGTCAATAAAATATTTTTTGTATTTTATGTTAATTTGTGGATATAGCTCTTGCTTCTTTATAATATCTAAGTTGTTCTTCAAATTTCATTCTTACTAAACCACTGGATGAAGGTGCCACATAATCTAAAACACCTTTAACCACATTCTCTTGCTGCATACCCCATGGAATATTTCTTCTTAAGGAAAATTTCTCATAAACGCCTTTGCCTACATAACATATTATTTTGGGCTTATAAATTTCAACCTTTTGTTTCAGAATTTCCCTGCCAACACTGTAATCCTCTTTTGTCAATTCTGCTGCCTGACGTGTAGGTCGCGAAACAATATTAGTAATTCCTAATCGCCATTCTAATAAACGAGATTCTTCCTCAGGTTGAAGTAAACAAGGTGTCAATTCACTGGTATATAACAGCTTCCAGAAGCGATTATTTTTCCCCGCAAAATGGTGACCCATTTCCCCAGAACGTAACCCGGGATTAAAACCAACAAAGAGAATTTCCAGACCATAATCAATAATATCTGGTACCAAAGACTGAATCATAATTCCCCCTTTTTATTTCCGAAAACAACTGTTTCCAATAAATTCGCGCAAAATAGAGTTAGCCGGTACATCATCGGATGGGAAAGGTAAACAATAACCCAATAATTTCAACAGCCGATTAGCTTCAGAATATTCCCGCTCTGTATTCAATATCTTTTGTAGCAATGGTTCTGCATGCATTTTTAGTACTGACAGCTCATATGACGATGCCGAATTGAACATAATATCTGCTTCTTCTTGAAAAGGAAAAATGTTTTTCTGTTCTCCCCTCCTAACAGAAGACCATAAACGAATGGTACTTAAAGCATCATGATTGCGATACAGGTTATCACGTACAATACGACGAAGTAAGCGATTATCAGTCGTTGGAATTCGATTGTGATTGTCTATATTTAATTGGGTTAAGGCACTCACATAAATTTTATACTTCTGTATTTTTGGAATAGCTTCAGTTAATCGCTCATTTAAACCATGAATACCTTCAATCAATAATAATTGATTTTCTCTCATAGCAATTTTTCTTCCTATATACTCCCGCTTTCCTTTTAGAAAATTAAAATGGGGAACCTCAATCTCCTGTCCCTGAATAAGATGCATCAAATGCTCATTAAACAAATCAATATCTACTGCCTCTAACGCTTCAAAATCAAGGTTACCCTCCTCATCTATGGGTGTAAATTGTCGATCTAAGAAATAATCATCCAAAGATATAGCAATGGGTTTTATGCCATTAACACGTAATTGAATGGATAACCGTTGTGTAAAAGTTGTTTTACCCGACGATGAGGGTCCAGCAATTAAAGCTAACCGAATTCGATCAAGATTATCTGAAATTTGATCTGCTATATGAGCAATTTTCTTTTCTTGTAACCCCTCTGCCACTCGAATCAAATCTGGCATATCTCCAGAAACAATGGCTTCATTAACTGATGCAATATCATTGATTTCTAAAATTTCACCCCATTTTTCAGACTCACGAAAAATACGAAATAATTTAGTCTGCTCCACAAAAAGCGGGATTTTGTCAGGTTCTTCTTTGGAAGGGGTATATAATATAACGCCAGGGAGATAGAACCTAATATCAAAAGTTTTGAGATACCCTGTACTAGGAACCATATATCCATAAAAGTAGTCTTTCAACCATCCACAGCTATAAATATGCACGATTGATTTTTGACGATACTGAAATAAACGCACCTTATCATATTGTTCTTCTTTTTCAAATAAGGCAATGGCTTCTTCTCGGTTAAGTGCCTTACGCTCAAAAGGGATATCCGCTGCAATAATATCCTTCATCCGTTGCTTTATTGCTTGAACATCATGATGATTTATCGGTCTAAGCCAATGGATCTCTCCATATAATCCTTTGCTGAGAGAATGTTCAATCGTAACTTTACAACCAGGAAATAGTTCTTTTGCAGATCGAATTAAAACAAAAGAAAGACTTCTTTGATAAATAAGCAGGCCATCTGAATCTGTTAGGTCAATAAATTCTATCTGGGCACTATCATCCAAACGATAATTTAGCTCTTTAATATTATTATTAATTCGCGCTCCAACAATAGGCGAATTATATTTCTGTTTATTTTTTTTGCTCATCTCTAATAATGTCGTGTTTTTAGGATAAGTAATCTTCTTCCCATTAGGAAAAGTCACTTCTATCAAATCTTTCGTATTTTTATCAATATCTCCCATTAAACCCCTCCTTAACATGTGCATGACAAATAACAAATGTCATTTGTAAATCATATTGTATATCCAGAAATAGTATGCCATATTAAAAATCAATTTATGATTTATGGAAGGCATTACCTATAATCCATGTCTCTATGTTAAAACTTAGTTCATTTTATCTTCAGATATTTTTAAAGAGATATCAATAATTTTCTCAAAGGAATAAACGGCTTGTAATGCATCCTTTCGTTTAATTTCCTTGATATTCCCTCTTACAAATTCATTACGCTTAACAATAATTTTTCGCAATATTTTTACTAACTGGCGGTTACTGGTTTCAAAAGAAACCCAGCGATTCATATATTTAATCATTTGATACATATTGGGGATCATATTTAAAGATGAATCTTTTCTCTCGTTACCATTAGAAAGATAAAATTCGCATTCATCACATGGGCAGTTTCCTTTTAAGAACGCATCTAATTGTGCCTTAGTTCTTACGCCCGTTAAACGTTCATAAAAGTGTTGATAGATAAAATTCTCCAAAGCCACATTTACATCTAAAACAGCCTGTGTATAATCCCGAACAAAAAGAGCATTTTTACTACTGGTTAATAATTTAAAATATAATGAGTCTGAATTTGCTGAAATCTCTTCTTTAGTAACTTCTTGCTTTTTATCAGTGGTAAACAAATATTTAGGTTGTGCTTGAAGTATTCCTAAGACTTTATCAGACCATGGCCCAAACCGTATTCTTTTAGAACCCATATTTAATCCAAATTTCATTTCTTCAATATCCTTACATTCCAAATCCTTTACTTCATAATTACCAGAATTAAAACGGTACAGTTTTAAAAACTGATTGAATATCCTTACTCCCTGCTTTCGGAAACTCATTTTAACCTCCGTACACGGAAATATAAAATGCTTCATCTCAATATGGACACTGGAACAATAACATCTGTTATTTCCCGTTTGACGCAATTGATTAGATGCTTCCAAATTTTTATTCTGATAAAATATCAATGAATAATGCATCCCATCATAAATTATTTTGAAAGGCCTCTTACATGAAATGGGCAGCGCTTCAGAAAGGTTAAAACAAATATATGATTTGAGTAACCCTCGTTCTATTCCATCGAGAATCACCATATCTGTATGAACTTCCTTGCAAATATCATCTAATTCATTATTGGACTCTGTTTGCATCGCCTCATTAAATAATTTCTTAGCAATACCCACCCTGTTTTGATCATCTGTCTGCTGCGCTTTATACATATATGCATTGGCGATCATCCATTTACATATTGAACAATTATATAAATCATCACCTTCAATTTCTTGTATATTTATCAAATCTTGGCCTACTTTAATACAATTATCATAGTCGAGCATGATAAAATAAACATGCAACATCTTACGATACATGTCTAAAATATAATACCTGACATCATCATTTAAAGATACTAATTCCATCATAAATGTTTTAGCTTCTTCAAAAAACTTAATTGCTTCTTGTACATTGCCTCTTTCATAATAATAGCAACCTTGCCTATAAATATTATCAAATTCTTGAAATTGAGGTGCCTGCTCTTTCATCTCAATCACCTTTCTTTTTATCGTTTACTGTTCATTTTATTATTTTCGCTGAAAATGGAAAAAATTCCTTCTAATAAAGAAACTTCTCTATAATACATCTCTTTACTTATATTAAAAAATGAACTATAATGTTATTAGATATTTAGATAATTATCTAAATATCTAATAACATTATGAAAGGAGGTTACTACTTTGTCACCACTTAACCTTACTTTTAAGGCACTCTCAGACAAAACGCGTCGGGAAATTTTACAACTATTAAAAGAAGGAGATCTTTCAGCAGGCGAGATTGCCACAAATTTTCCTATATCCAAACCCAGCCTTTCCCATCATCTCAATACACTTAAGCAAGCTGATTTAGTTATTAATCGTCGTGAAGGGCAAAATATATACTATTCCCTTAATACTACCGTTTTACAAGAACTTATCGGCTGGTTTATCGAGTTTGGTGAAGAAAAAACAACCCCAAAAGGAGGAGAAAAAAATGATCTATAAACTGAATAAAAAAGATTTTTTTAAACGCGAGGCTTTATTGCTAATCTTGCTTATCGGCAGTTTTTTTGTAGGTATACTCCTATATCCCCAACTTCCAGATCAAGTACCCAGTCATTGGAATATCAGAGGAGAAATCGATGGATATGCTTCCCGTTTTTGGGGTGCATATGGTATGCCTTTGCTAAATTTAGCCATCTACCTAGGCATGCTATTATTACCTAACGTAGATCCCAAGAAAAAAAATTATGCCTTGTTCTCACAAACATATTATGTTATTCGATTGACACTTCATCTTTTCTTCATGGCACTATATGTTGTTACTCTCCTTGCTGCTTTAGGTTATGCTGTAAACACGGGACTTATCGTACGCATCGGTGTAGGAATCCTTTTCATTATCTTGGGTAATTACATGGGACGGGTACGCCACAACTATTTTGTAGGCATAAAAACACCGTGGACACTGGCCAGTGAAAAAGTATGGCAAAAAACACATCGCCTTGGTGGTATCCTTTTTGTAGTCGGTGGAATGATTATGATTATTACAGCTTTTATTCCAGGCTCAATCAGTGCTTATATTGGTTTTGCAGCCATGATAGCAGCTGCATTTATTCCCTTAGTTTATTCTTATGTGTTGTATAAAAAAGAACAATAAAAAAACGGCTATGCCGTTTTTTTATTGTTCTTTTTTATCTAAATAGAAATGCCTTCTTTAATACTTGTTTGATCATCATCTACTGAATTTCCTACTGGTTTACCAACGAAATACACAATAACACCCGTTAATACAATGGCAACCGGAAGAACAATGACAATAGGCATGCCTAGACCTACCGGAATGTAACCAAATAATATACTGGCTAACCCAACTGTTACAGCATAAAGTATTTGAGTTTTAACGTGATCTAGATGGTCACACGCTGATCCCATAGAAGATAAAATAGTCGTATCAGAAATAGGTGAAATATGATCACCCAAAATTGCGCCTGTCAATACCGCTCCAGCACTCATAATGATATAACTGTTATCTGGCGATATGGCATATGCCAGAGGAATCGCAAGGGGCATTAAAATTCCCATCGTTCCATACGATGTCCCAGTAGCAAAAGATATGACAGAACCCAGTATAAATATAATAGACGGCAGTAAAAATGGCGGAATAGCCTCTGACAAAACAGATACTAAAAATACCGCAGTTCCTAATTCTTTGATAACAGAACTAATAGACCATGCTAACAACAAGATAACACCTGTTATGATTAACGATTTCATGCCATTAATCCACGTATCAATTGCTTCGTTTAATGTAAATATTTTTTGAGAGATTCCCATAATAATGGCTACGATACCCGCAAATACAGCAGCCTGAAATAAAACGATACTAGCATCTGACGCCCCAAAAGCTTCTCGGATTCCTTCAAATGAATAAGGTGACGTTTTCAATAATTCAATTAACGCTTGATCTTCCCCACCCATAATACAAATATATCCATTATAATAGAAGCCCACAAAAGCACCAATAATCAATGTCATAATAGGTATAATAGCATTCCATACATTTAACTTGGTATCTTCTTTCGGATCTAATTCTGATCCTTCCGATGCTGCCATAGGTTTAGCACCATCAGGAAGAACCTTCCCTGTTGTTCTAGCTCTTCTTTCAGCTTTAAGCATCGGACCAAACTCTTTTAAGAAAACAGCTGTAAAAACAATAAACATGAGCATTAAAATGTTATAAAAACGATAAGGTATAGTAGAAACAAAAACGCTATAGGCGTTTATATCTACGCCGATACTTGAATAAGCATCCTTAATCAAACTAATCTCATAACCAACCCACGTAGAAATCAATGCAATACCTGCTATTGGCGCTGCAGTCGCATCAATAATGAAAGACAGTTTTTCTCTTGAAATTCTCATTTTATCAGTTACAGGACGCATAATGGGTCCAACAATTAAGGCATTAGCATAATCATCAAAAAATACGAATAACCCTAAAAGCCAAGTAATAATTTGTGCGCTGACGGGCGATTTTGCTTTTTTAGATAAACTTTCCGCTACTGCTTTCGCACCACCCATTTTGGATATTAAAGCAATCAAACCACCAATTGCTAAAACCTGTAGAATAATACCTGCATCCCAGGAATCGGCTAAAGAACCTAATACATTATCTACAAGCGACAAAAATCCATGGAACAAAGCACTAAAAACATTAGCACCTTGCAAGTTTAATAAAAAAGTTCCTGATAATACACCTAAAAACAAAGATAATACCACATTTTTAGTTATAAAAGCTAAAACAATGGCCAAAACTGGTGGTATAATTGTCCACAAACCGAATTTTTCTGCATTTGCTGCTGCAACTTCAGGATCTACAGCAAAAGCAGTCGTTGATAATAACAGAACGAACATTAACGTCATCAGCAAAATAATACTTCTCTTTTTCATCATTCTCCTCCTCGCTTATTTCTCAAAATAAAAAAGATTAAACAAATAACAAAAAGCTACTATGTACCCATAATAGCTTAATTTTAGATACTTTACTCTCCTCCTTCCATCAATAAGATAGCACTCCACCAAAAACAGAGAATTTTTGGTGACAGTCCTGCACCTCTTCGGTACAAGCCCAGCATGACTATGACGGGTTCATTGCCACACTTCGGCAATTGTTCCTTTCTTCATGGATCATCGTTACCCGTCCTCTCCACAAATACTTATAACAACTGCGCCTCTACCTCATCTCACATTATAAACATTTTTTTTGGAAAGATGAGGCTATATATTTAGTTCACAAACTACGCCTATGTCCATTTATACTACACATTTTTATCTATGTCAATATATGTCGTTTTATATATTAACCATTTTTATGGAAAATTTGAATAATTATTATTTATCTCACTTAATATTAGATTACTTATTAACTCCCTAAACAACAATATTATATTTATACATTTTATGATTTTTAAAATAACAATATCCATTATATGCAAATCCTTCTATATTAAATGTATACCTATTTTAAATTTTATCACATAAAATAGATTACCAGCTTATTTTCTTGCTTTTAAACAACTGAGTGTTTTTTATGAATCGGCTTCTTACATTCAGAAGAAGTTTTTTGTTTCTCTCCTACTGAATGTAAGAAAACCAAACGGTAGTCCGGAATCATCCTATATTTTCAATAAAAAGGAGGTGTATTGGGGGATGATTAGACATATTATTAGTGAAAATCAAAATATTAAGCAGGTTGCAGAATATTATGAAATTCCACCACAAGTTCTCATTGAATTTAACAATTTAAAGACGCCCAAGGACTTTATTTCTAGTCAAATTATCTTTATTCCCAATCCAAAAGAGTTTAAAGAGCGGATGCAATATAAAGCTAAAAAGGAGGGAAAATAAATGCAATATGTTATCCAACAAAGTGATACGCTGACACAAATTGCTCTCCGATTTAATGTGCCTATAGGAAAACTCCTTAAGGCTAATCCTCAAATCAAAGACCCAGGAAAAATTTACACAGGTCAAATCATTGAAATCCCACCTAAAGGACAATCTGCCCCTAATGTAAGTGGTACGCGTCAATATATTGTTAAAGCGGGTGACAGCTTTGGCCGTATTGCTGAGCGCTTTAATATTTCTTACAACAAATTGTTAAATACAAATCCTCAAGTAAAAAATCCTGATTTACTTTTTCCTGGTCAAGTGATTTACATTCCTGTCGGCCCTGGAAGCATTCGTCCACCAGAGTATACGGAATACGTTGTTCAGGCTGAGGATACATTTGCAGGAATTGCCCGAAAATTCAGTGTTCCACTCCAAGCTTTAATTGATGCTAATTTAGATATTCGTAATATCAATTTTATTCAACCGGGACAAATCATTCAGATACCAAAAAATTATGAAGAAATCGTGCAAACCGACCGCCCCTATGGCTATAATACAATGGTAGCAGATATTGATGCTTTATTAAGACAATTTCCTTTTATAGAGAAAAAAGTCATTGGCAAATCCGTTATGGGGCGGGATATTATTGCGCTTCGTTTGGGCGAAGGGGCAAAAACGATACAATATAATGCTGCCCATCATGCCAATGAGTGGATCACCACACCCGTCGTGATGAAATTTATAGAAGAGTATGCACGCAGTTATCAAACTGGAAAACCGCTCGGCGGATTTGATATTCGTAAATTATTCAACGATATTACCTTATGGATTGTTCCTATGGTAAATCCGGATGGGGTGGATATTGTTGTAAACGGAGTGACACCGCAGCATCCATATTATAAAGAGTTATTGCGTATCAATCGAGGGAATACTAATTTCAACAACTGGAGGGCAAATATTAGAGGCGTGGATATCAATCGAAATTATCCAATTGATTGGGAAAAAGCGAGAGAGGTTGGCCCCAAAAGTCCTTCTCCCGGCTATTACGCTGGCCCCGCTCCGGCATCCGAACCAGAAACACAAGCTATCATTAAATTCAGCGGCGAAAATAAATTTGACCGGGCGCTTGCTTTTCATACCCAGGGTAAAGTCATTTTCTGGGGATATAAAGATATTGCCGAAAAAGAATCACGTTACCTTGTAAATCGTTTCAGCGAAGCAAGTGGCTATAGGCCCATCCCCTATGAAGAAGGTGCTTATTATGGGGGATTTAAAGAATGGTATATGGATAAATTCCGCAGACCTGCGTTTGCTCCTGAACTGGGTGAGGGCACAAATCCGCTTCCAATATCTCAATTTCCAGAAATTTGGAATGATGTTATTGGATTAATGTTACTAGGCATTGCATTATAAACAAACCATGGGCATGAAATTGTTATAACAATTTCATGCCCATAAAAATTTGTCCTTTTTCTTTAAGTTTTTCATTTATAATTTCTAATTGTTATTAGTTCCCTCAACTAACCTATGGGCACAACGCTTTGCTTGTTTAATCACTTCATTTTCATCTAAAGTCAATACTTTACGATCACGCATCACAATTTGACCATTAATGATGACCGTATGGGCATCACTCCCCTTCGCAGCATAAACTAGATGCGCAAAAGGATCATGCGGCGGATTAAGATGAGCTGCCTGCCAATCCCAAAGTACAATATCCGCCTGCTTTTCTGGTTCTAACGTGCCAATTTGATCTTCTAATCTTAAAGCACGCGCCCCACCAATCGTAGTCATCATCGCCGCCCGATGCGCAGGAAGTACAGTCGGGTCTTCTTCTACTACTTTCTGTAACAAAGAGGCCGTACGGGTTTCCTCTATCATATCCAAATCGTTGTTACTAGAAGCACCATCGGTTCCAATACTCACCCGTGCACCTGCGTTCAAAAGCTTTGCTACTGGCGCAATTCCACTGGCTAATTTCATATTGCTTTGAGGACAATGCGCTATTCCTACATTCCGCTTCACAAGTATGTTAATGTCCTCTTCATCCAAGTGAACGCAATGGGCCGCCAGAACAGGACGCTCAAAAAGCCCTATTGTTTCCAGATGAGCAACCGGAGATGCACCATATTGCTTCTTGATATCATGATCCTCAGTACGTGATTCTGCAACGTGAATATGTAGTCCAACCCCTAACTCATCGGCTGCCTGCATCACTTTTTTTAAATACTCAGGTGGACAGGTATAAGGCGCATGTGGACCAAGCATACAGGTAATCCGCCCTTCCGCTTGATTGTTCCAATCACGTATAAACTGGATGTTTTCATTTAATGAATCTTCACCGTTTGGTGCAGCACCAATTAACCCTCGTGATAAACATGCACGCATACCACTTTCCTTTACAGCCTGTGCTGTCTCATTCATAAAAAAGTACATATCTGCAAATGTTGTTGTTCCTGAGTGAATCATTTCTGCACAGGCCAAAAGACTCCCCCAGTATACATCGTCTTTGGTTAATCGCCCTTCAATGGGCCATATTTTTTCTGTCAGCCAGGGCATAAGCATCATATCATCCGCATAACCACGCAACAAAACCATTGCCGCATGCGTATGGGTGTTGACAAGTCCAGGCGTAGCCACCATTCCTGCAGCTTCTATAATTTCATCAGGCTCAAAGTCTACAGGTGCTGTTCCCATTGATCCGACAGTCATAATTTTTCCATCCTGTACGGCTATTTCGCCTTTTTCAATCACCGTCTCCCCTTTCATTGGTAAAATTGTCATTCCACGCAGTAAAATTTTCATTATGTATATCCCTTCCTTTCTTAATAAGCTCTCAATTCTTGACAAAATACACTTTATAAATGATATGAGGTATTTCATACAGCCTATAATTTAGAACCATATACGAGGTCGGGGACATTCTACGAGGTACGAGTGGTATGTCCCCATGTTGCCAAAGCAATTCTAAATACAAAATATTTATTACAAACTATCTGTTAATTATTATACACTATAGGCTTTAATACAAACCCCTGTACCACATAATGTTTCCCGCTTCCAAATGGCCAAATCCATGTATCCTGATCTTCAATAGAAAACTTATTGTGAATATACTCATCAATAACCGTGCTGGCTATAGCACCTGTTACTTTAAATCCCTTCTCCAAATAAAATTGTTGTAATTTAGGACTAAGCAAATCCACAACATCCATCACTTTTTGCCCTAACTGGTTTTTGCGTCGATATTCTAAAACATCTGAAACTAGAAAGACATAGCCATTTGGCTTAATTAGGCGGCGTAAGAGGTTAATATGATGTTGTGTCAAAAATCGATCACTAAAGTATTGGGTTAGTTGCTTAAGTTGCATATGTTTTTTCCGTCGCTTTCCCCAAAAAGGATTTCCAAAATATTCTGTAATATAGTAACCGAATATGGCTGCAAACAATTGAGATGTAACACCAGCTGATATCACACAATCATAATGATGCCACGAAAGCAGCCATTCAGGCTTTAACATTCTATTCGTATTATTTGAATGATTCATATAACTGTCTATTTTATTAATAATCTCATTGATAATTGATACGTATCCCCCGCCGGCTTTCACACACCCATCAATTTCTTTCATCAACGTTTCATGCAAACCTGTTATATCCCATTGATAACATTTTACTTTTTTCTGCAAATCATTAGGTAAACGTGTCCTAGCAAAATGGATACTATTTAAATCAATATCTGTCAAAACAACTTCTTCAAAATGCTCAGTCAAAAATAACAAAGGGATGTCGTTACAATTTCCAGCGCCTATAATTAATGCTTTTTTCAATTCAATTCCTCGATCAATCATACTTTGAGTTTCCTGTTGAATTTTTTCCCGGTGTTGTTGCCATTCAATCCATTTTTTCTGATTTGCCGTATTGGCCTCTATCAAATATTCATGAGGTTTTTTATATTTCATTTCTCACACTCCACTCTACTCTCCTACTATTATTCTTTATTCAGTTAAAGCAATTTTTTACCTTCCCGGGATGCTTTGGTATATTTATTTAGTTTCTTAAGGTTTACAATCCATAGATAAATAACATACGGTACGAAAAGCATCATCAGAATAGGAATACGTGACAATAAAATAAAATCAAAAATACCATGTAACAACATAGGAACCATTAAAGCTTTACGTAAAAATTGTGCTTTTTCCTTGGGGTGTGGCGCATATTTTGATAAAGACAAATAATAACCCATTGTAACCGCTAATAATGCATGGGCTGGAACAGAAAAGATGCCCCGATAGATCGCCACATAATAATTAGAACTATAGTGAAATAGAACATAGCCGATATTTTCCACAGTTGCAAACCCTAAAGCCGCAAAAACACTGTAAACAATTCCATCCAACTTCTCATTAAAAGAGGGACTATTAAATGCTGTTCTTAAAACCACTTCCCTTTTAAAATATTCTTCTACTAATCCGGCAACAATGAATGAAGTATAAAATGCTGCTCCATACCCACTAAAAAAATTAAAATAAAGGAGCAACTTTTCAAATATAAAGACTGGAAAAATGGACAGCATACCATAAACAAACGTTTTTAAAAGCAATGATATGGGTTCCCGATCATAGCGATCATTTAAATAAATAGCTAAACCAATAGCCACTGTTGGTGCTATTGCGAGGATAGTTAATCGCACATTCATTAAACCGTTCTCCTTTCAATATTATATAATGTGATTATGAATCAATTCCTCATTAAGCTGCATATTTCATCATTTGTTAATTCCCGACATTTTCCCTTTTCTAACTCTAGATCTAATGTCAAATTTCCCATAGAAATGCGTTTTAAATAAATGACTTTTTTACCTACTGCGCCAAACATTCTTTTAACCTGATGAAATTTTCCCTCATAGATAACCAATTCAATCTCTGATAGTTCATTACATTTTAATATGTTTAGTTCAGCAGGAAGTGCAACATATCCATCCTCTAATATAATGCCCTGAGAAAATTTTTTTACATCATCTTCAGTTACTATTCCGTCTACTATTGCATAGTATTTTTTGGATACATGTTTTCGTGGCGAAAGTAAGTCATGTGCCAATTGCCCATCATTGGTTATAAGTAATAGCCCTTCTGTATCCTTATCCAAACGTCCCACAGGAAAAATATTAAAGGATTGATACGCTTTTGGTATTAAATCAATGACTGTGCCCATCTTCTTATCTTCTGTAGCTGATATAACACCGGCCGGTTTATTTAACATTAAATAAACCAATCCACGATATGCTATCTTTTCCCCTTTAATACAGATATCTTGCTTGCCAGGGTCTATTTGCATACCGCTGTCCTTTGCTCTTACCCCATCAACAGTAATTAAACCATTCTTTATCATCAGTTTTATTTCTTTTCGAGAACCATAGCCCAAATTAGCTAAAGTTTTATCTAACCGTTGCGTATTTTTCATAATCTCCTCCTGATTCTAATCCACATTCTTTTTTTACATTTCCTTCAGATTTTTATATCTTCTTCTATCATGTTTTTCGTGTAAGTGCTTTTTTATTCCTTCTTTTTAGTGAATATATTAGTAAATTAAGCCAAAATAAAAAACGGCTAAAAGCCGTTTTTCTTACGAACTTATGGAATTCGTCCATTTACCGCAACGATCGCCCCACATGGCAATCACTTTATCATCTAATTCAACTTGGATAATTTCACAACAATTTGAACAACCTGTACAGTTAAATGTAGAAGGCGAAAAATTATGTTCCATCATATTAAATCCTCTAAATTTGGTGGTTTTACCTGTATCCATTATATATTCCAATGCTAAGATTGCCGCACCAATAGCACCCATTACATTAAAGTGGGGTAAAATAATGATGGGGTGCCCAATTTCTTTTTCGAAGGCTGCTTTGATACCGCGATTAGCTGCAACCCCTCCCTGAAAAACAAATGGTGGTTCTAATTTTTTCCCTCTCCCCAAATTATTAATAAAATTACGCACAAGTGCTTCGCATAGGCCTTTAATAATATCAGCCTTTGAAAAACCAAATTGTTGTTTAGCAATCATATCTGATTCGGCAAAAACGGTACACCGCCCTGCAATACGCACATCCTTTTTCGCCTGAAGTGCCATTTCACCAAACTTTTCAATCGGTATTCCGAGACGTTCAGCCTGATGATCAAGAAATGAACCTGTACCAGCCGCACATACTGTATTCATCGCAAAATCAATTACAATTTGATCTTTAAGTAAAATCAACTTGGAATCCTGCCCACCAATTTCGAATATCGTACAAACATCAGGCACAGTGGACAATGTTGCCGTGGCATGTGCTGTGATTTCATTTTTAATAACATCCGCTCCCACCAATATTCCAGATAACTGACGCCCACTCCCTGTCGTACCTACGCCTTTCACAACCATTTTATCGCCAATCGCTTGCTCAAGCTGCTTAATCCCATATTTTACAGATTCTAACGGCTGACCACCTGTTCGAATATATTGACTAAATACAACCTCTTTTGTTTCATTTATCGCAACAATATTAGTGCTAACAGATCCCACATCAATACCAATATAAATTTCTTCCATCATTGGCCGCCTCCCAATAATTTTAAAATTATAGAGCAATAGCAGATAGTTCGCTCCCTCTGGTTGCTACCTGCTCCCTTTTCTTTTAATAAACAGCACTTATAAACCAGCTACGCATTTGTTATAAATAAGGCGTCTCTTCTTATTCCGAATCAAATCCACAAACGCTTCAATCCGGGTCAAATTATTAGCTAAACCCGTTTGTTCATCAATAGAAAATGATATGACGGGAATGTCTAACTCCTGTGATATTCTTGGAATAATACTTTGTGATACCAATTCCGGCAAACACGCAAAAGGCATTAAATGGATGATACCATCAAACCCGCGTTCCTTATAATCCACAATGTGTCCAACGGTTTGTTTAGCATGTCCCCCAATATTAATTTCAATATATTTTTCGCCTTTTTTTAATATAGCCTCTTCATGAGAATGTTTAATCCATTTAGGAATCATATTATAATCTACCCAATGTGAAAGATACTGCGACCGTTCAACTTCTACACCTAATGCACCTAGTTTTTCTTCTAGCTTCATGTTCACATTTTTCTCCATCACAACATAAATCTCTCCTACGATTCCTATTCGAATCTTTTCATCTTCCCCAGGAACTTCTACATTAATTTTTTCAATGCGTTCCTTGCTTAAGTTCTCAATAGCCTTAAGATCCTTAGAAACATTCACTAAGTTTGAAAAGTCTTCTTGAATTTTTTCCCATGTTTTAGAACAGGTACCAGGAACCACTTCATATGCTCGTTTTATTTCAAGTTGTCGTTCTAATTGATCTAATATATGTATCATATGATATACGAGATTCACTGAACGCATAAAGTGAAACCAGGAACTTTTCCCTTTAAGCCTAATTAAATTATGCCAGAAATCCTGATACCCTCCATGGTTTGGTGAATCAAAAATAATAAATTCAACCGACATATTAAGTTGCTGTAAAATACGTTGTTGAACTTCACTATAAAAACCTGCCCGGCAAGGCCCATGGCCTCCAGATGAAATAATGACTTTCGCCCCCAATTCAATTGCTTCCATATAGGTACCCAAGAGAACTTTAAAAGGAAAACAAGCAAATTCAGGACTATACTTAACCCCCATATCAATCGTTCGTTGCGAAGGCACAGGGGGCACAATAACGTCATGGCCCAAACATTCAAATATTTTTTTGTATGGAACAGGAGATCCCATATGAGGAAAAGATACTATCATTTGTTTTATGCTCTCCTCTGCTTCTGCGTTTTTAACGCATTTTTCTTTTTCTTAATCATATCAACAAATGCTTCTATACGTGTTTGTAAATGGTTTTGACCTGAATGCTCATCAACACGCACAGTCATAAATGGCTTGTGGCATTCATTTGATTCTAATTCCATTAACTTTCCAACAAAAGAATCCGGGCCACAGCCAAAAGCAGTCACATGAATAATGCCATCAATATGAGTATCATGATAAAAGCGACGCCCTGTACCAAGCAATTTATTGGAGAAAGTCCAGAACATGGCTTTCTTCATATCATTTAGTTCCATCTCCATCTCCATCTCATCCAACATTTCAAAAGTAAAAACATTTACATTCAAATTTTCTAAATGATTTAAAAGATCCATACTTACAAACTTGTCATAAATATTATAAACATACCCTATAACCCCAATGGATATATCAAACGGGTTTTTGTTTTTTTCTGCTAACTCCATTTCTGTTACTTGTCCCAAAGCTAAATCCGTAGCATTCTTTATATCATATCCTCGTTTTGAATACGCTCGAAAATCACACCACACTTTTTCCGCTTGTTTTAAAGCTTTTTTAATATCTTGTAAGCTGACCTCCAGTGGTTCTCTGAGAATAAGATAATCTTTAGGATGGGAAACGCGCTCCGTATGAGAATGAATTTGCGGAGCAAGCATTTTTTCTTCAAGACCTGGAATGGTGTATCGCATCATATCTGGTAATCCTAAAAACTTAGGGCAAAACGTTTCTTGCTTATGTATAGAAACCATCCGTGGCAAAAATATATAATCCACCTTTTCTTCCAACAACTCAGCAACATGCCCACTACAAATTTTCATAGGGACACATAGTTCTGGAGCCATAAATTTTGTCCCATTGTCAAGTGTTTGCTTCGTTGTCTCATTAGAAACAACCACTTCACATCCTAATGCTTCAAAAAAAGTTTTCCATAAAGGAAAATAATAATAGTAAAGCAGCGCCTTGGGTAACCCAATTCTCATGTTTCATCCTTCCCCTTATCAAATTATAAATACTAAATTCGTTATTTATATCTTCTTATAATTTATCATAATCTTTATATACCACATTTTCATCCAATCGAAAACATTTTTTTAAATAATATTTACTACCATCATACGCTTAAAAAGCTTCTCTTAGACCTTAAAAAAAGAAAACAGCCTGCGGCTGTTTTGGTATGATAGAAAGTAAACACTCAAAATATCTAGTATTAACCGATCCTCATCTTTGTATCTTTCATTTTTAATAAATCCGTAAACGCTTCCAATCTCGTCTGATAATTGACTTCACTTGTCATTTCATCAACAACAAGCGTCAATAAAGGCATGTCATAATCCTTGATAACAGTTGGGAGTATGCTTTTAGCAACAATTTGCGGCATACAGGTAAATGGATAAAGATGTATGACGCCATCATATAATTTTTCTGCGTACTGTACAGCATGCCCAATACATTCCTGCCCATGCCCTCCAATAAATGTTTTTAGATAGGGCTCAGCAGCTTCTTGAATATTTTTCTCTTTATTCATTTTAAACAATTTTTCCATAACAGTCGTTTCAACCCAATGACCTACAGTCATGGAGCGATGAACTTCTACCCCTAACTGTCCTAGCTTTCTTTCTAAGTTTAGATTGATAAATGGCTCAATCATCGTATAAATTTCTCCAACGATTCCTATTTTAATGGGTTTTATAGATAAATCCATATCTACATGATCTAAATCATTGTTAAGGGTATCAATTAACCCCAAAATAGCTTTCGAACCCCTAACATGATATATTTCACTTTCAAAATTTTTATAATATCGATCTGCACTTCCTACTTCTATCTCACGAGGTCTTATTTTATAAAGTCTGTTAGATATCGCTTCCATTTCCCGCACAATTCGATAAGTATTTTTCGCTGCTTTAGCAATCTGATAGGGCGTATGATAACCTAAAATCTTTTTGCTTTTTTGCAAAAAGTCTCTCACATTCTCCTGTGGAGGATCAAAAGCAATAATTTCAACATCATAGCCTAGATTATTTAATATCTCTTGCTGCGCCATCCAAAAAAGTCCAAAGCGACATGGCCCACAACTTCCTGTAATTAAGATCGTATCCGCACCATTTTCAATACTCTGAATATAATTTCCTATATTAATTTTAAATGGTAGGCAAATCTCCGCTGGTGAATAACGCGTTCCTATATTTAATGTTTCTTTATCACAAGGCGGCGGTACTACAACCTCTAGTCCTAAATCTTCTAAAAATCCTTTAGCAGCTATATAGGTTTCCCCCATATGAGGAAATGTGATTCGCACAAGATCGCCTCCATCTTATCATATCTAAAAAAGCCTCTAACCTGGTATTTAATCCTGCTTCTCCCGTATGCTCGTCTAGAGAGATCACCAAGTAAGGTATTGGTCGAACTTTTTTCAATTGTTGTGATAAATAAGGTTCAATCAAAGAATCTACGCCGCAACCAAAACATGAAACATAAATAATCCCATCAATATTTTGCTGATGCATATAATATAATCCAGCCCCTAGTATTTCCCTCCCACAACTCCAAAAAATTCGTTTGGGCACTTTAGAAAGATAAGGTTGAGTTTTTCCACATGAAACCATACAAGATGTTAGCACCTGGAAACCTTCACCTTTTATCTTTTTTATTAGATTCATATTCATATAGTGATCCGTTAGATTATATGTATGTCCAATAATAGCAATGGTATAGCTTTTTTCATTTTTGTCAGTTGGGATTTTTTGATAATCATTTTTATTCTGCAATCCCTTACATGCTTTACAATATGCCTTTTTTATCTTTGATTGATCACTAGAAATTTTTAAACCCATACGCACCACCCCCCCTTTATAATAACGGTGCTTATAATAATCAATGGTGTCATCAATAACAGAAGGGAGAAGAGACACACTATTTTTAACCATTTCAGGAAGGCCACAAATCATAGGACAATAATATTCACGATAATGTAGGCTTCTAATTCTAGGGATAAATAACATATCTACTTTATCTGCTAGTTCCAAAACATGCCCATGAAAGATCTTAACCGGTAAACAGGCCTCTTCTTCGCACAGCTTTAACCCATTTTTCATAATATCTTTGTTTGTATCTGGAGAAAAAATCACTTCCACTCCTAAGCTTTCAAAAAAAACTCGCCAAAAACTTTCATACTCGTAAAATAATAATCCTTTGGGTATTCCCACACGTACTGTCATTATACTGCCCCCTATATAAAGCTTTATTGTATTATTTACTACTTAGAAAAGTATCATGCAAGAAATGGATAAAAAAAATCATAACCACCCCTAAGAGGGGTGGTTATGATTCATACAAAAAATTATACACTATCTTGGGTACGAAACTTAAGTATTAAATTCTAATTGCGGTTTTATATCCTGTATGTATTGCATCAAATATTTTTCCAGGTTTTATACAGTCGCCGATAACATGAACTTCAGCATCGCATCCCGTCTTAATATCTTCACATAATTTATTGTTTGTTTTCATCCCAACTGCTACAATTACTGTGTCTGCTACAATATCTTTTTTTACACCCTTCTTGTCAACTACTACGATAGAACCATCTTTAATTTCTTCAACCTTTAACCCAGTAAGAACTTCAATATTATCTTTCGCAATTCTTTCTCCATAAGCTATTTTATCAGTAGTAGCACAATCACTCATGATCTGATCTGACATTTCAACAAGAGTTACGTTCTTGCCCTTTTCTTTCAATTCAATAGCAAGCTCTGTACCAATTAGTCCACCACCGATAACTACTACTTCACCCATAACTACTGCTTTTTGTTCTACATCTTCTAACGCAGCAGCACACTCATCCATGATTTGTTCTACATCTTGTAATTTATTTATAACATCCAATGCACCAATAACATTTTCTTTGTCAGCCCCAGGTACATTTAACTTAATTGGAGTCGCACCAGTTGCTACAACTACTACATCATATTTCCCCTTCTTGATTGTATCTACTGTTGCATTCTCATTAATAACTTTTACATTAAGCTTCTTAATTTGAGTAATAAGATAATCTCTTAAAGGTCTAATGTCAGCTTTAAAATCAGCTGCCGAAGCTTCATGTAAGTAACCGCCTAGCTTACGTTTTTCAAAAATTGTTACATTATGTCCTTTAAGCGTACATACTCTGGCAAGTTCCATTCCAGCAGGACCGCCGCCGATAACTGCTATATTTTTCTTTTCCTTTGCCGGAGTAATAACTAACTGACCTTCTCGACCAATTGTGGGATTAACAGCACAACTTACAGCTCTATATTTAAAGAATGTTCTTTCCAAGCAGCCTTCGTTACAACGAATACAAGGGCTGATATCTTCTGGCCTGTCTTCCATTGCCTTTTTGGCCCAATATTGGTCTGCCCATAATGGTCTTCCAAGTCCAACGAAATCTCCTTTTCCACTTGCGATAATATCCTCAGCATATTCAGGAAGAGTTATAGACCCTGAAGCAATTACCGGTATATTAATTTCTTTTTTAATGGCTTCTGCAGCCCATGTATTATGGCATACAGACAAACACATAGGCGTTACTTGGTGAATCATTTGATGGTGATCCCCACCTGATACGTGGATAGCATCTATTCCTTCTTTCTCTAATGTTTTTGCAACTTCGATAGTTTCTTCGATGCCAAATCCATCAGGCTCATAATCTGTACCACTTAGTCTTATTATTAATGGAAAATCAGAGCCTATTTTTTTACGTATATTACGTACAATTTCAACTACAATTCTCATTCTATTTTCTAAAGTTCCGCCATACATATCTGTACGATGGTTTACATGAGGTGAAAGGAAATTAGTAAGTAAATATCCATGAGCCCCGTGTATTTCAATTAATTCAAATCCAGCCGTTACAGCACGTGCTGCTGAATCGCCAAACGCCTCTACAATTTCATGAATCTCTTCAATCGTTAACTCTTGTGGTATTGCTTCTAACCCATATTGGCTATAAAGAGATGGCCATGCAACTCTCGAAGAAGATTTCATGGGTTGAGTACCTAAAAACCTTTGTCTGCCGCAATGCTCTATTTGAATACCAGGTGTTGAACCATTATCTCTAATTACATCTGCTAGCCAAGATAAACCAGGAATCATTTCCTTATCGCAAATTCCTAATTGACAATGAGCAGATTTACTTGCAATTTTATCAACAAATGCATATTCGACAATAGTTAAGCCTGTTCCACCTTTAGCAATTTCCTCATAATGTCTGAGTAATCTTTCACTAACAGTACCATCCATATTACTCATACCCGTTGATTGAGGTGCTTTAACTACTCTGTTTTTAATTGTAAGATTACCTATCTTTGCAGGTGAAAAAAGATTTGGAAACAGCTTTGACATGTAAACTCCTCCTTAAATGATAGTAGTTTGGGTAATTATGATGTTCTTGTTATAACATGCATAGTTTTCAATGCACTAACGGCCGACGGTTTCTTATTGTTACTTATAGTTACTTATTGTTATTTATATTTACTTATTGTTACTTATAGTTACTTGTTGTTTCTTATTATGAATGATAGTTTCTTATTAAGCGCTTAACAAGTATCATTATACCCATAAATTCTTTTTATGTCTGTTACCTATGTTACAATATTAACAATATTTTTACTAAAAACCTATTACAAACAAGGAATCGCCTATATCATGTCGAATTTTAATTTATGAATAAAAAGTAGATTCTACTTTTATCACACCTAACATCAAAAAAGCAATGCGTATATTATTAGCATTTGATTTCTTAATCAAATGACTTAAAGTAATCCCTAAAGAGAAATTAAGGGATGCATTAAAAGAAGCTTGAGCATTAGTACAAACTGACCAAGTAACGAGTTACAAAGAAAAAATTAAGCTATTAGGACACTCTGCCAATGATCATCTTGAAATCGAGAAATATCTAAATGACAAAATACCCATACATAGTATTTATTGAGAAAAATTCAAAGCAAAAATGTTTCCCAAATAAATTTTATGGGGTGATTATAACCATGCCAATACCTTCATTTGTTTTAGAGAAAGAATTTATTTCAATTGCTAATTTGACTAAAGGATCGGAAAAAAGAAAATATAAGACAACGGAAGTAATATTTAGTTCAGGATCTCGTTGTGACTACTTCTTCTGGTTAACTCAAGGAACAGTAAAAATCTCTATATTTAGCGAAGATGGAAATGAAAAAATACTTGGTTTTCACAAAAATTCACTGTTTGGAATGGACTTATGGTATAAAAACAGCATTGCTGTTGTAACAGCTACTGCATATACTGATGTTGAACTGTGTCCTATTGCGCATGATAAAATGAAAAAGCTTATTGAAGAGAACCCCAAGCTTGGTATACCGTTAGTTTCATATGTATCTGACATTATGCGCCTAATGGTTTTCCACGCACACAGTCATATATTCCTTGACGCAAAAACTCGTGTAATTGATATTCTTTACCTTTATTCACAAATGGGAAATGACAATGGATCTCAAAAAAACATCTACGTCACAGAACAAGAATTAGCTGATTTGGCAGGAATATCGAGAGTACATGTAGCAAGAATTCTAAAAGAATTAAGACAGAAAGATATCATCTCAACAAGCAGACATATTATTACAATCTTTGATGAAGATCGCTTGTTTGAATTATGCTGTTTTTGATGTTCATTAAGTTTGTTATTTAGTTATTTGTTCAAGTCACCCAAATGCTATTATTATCAAAAACACTTATTTGTTTTTGATAATAATAGCATTCTACTGAACGCATCAGCATTGAAACCTGTAGACAAAGACCTAGATATGGATATCTATAGATATCCATATCTAGGTCTTTGTAATTTCTTGTGTTACTTATTTTACCAATTTCCCTTTCTACCTTTCATTTTTAATAAATCCGTAAAAGCTTCTAATCTCGTCTAATAATTGACTTCACTTGTCATTTCGTCAACAACAAGCGTCGATCAAGGAATATCATAATCCTTGATCACAATTGGAGGTATACTTTTAGAAACAATTTGCAGTATAGAAATAAACAGATAAAGATGCATGATCTCATCATGCAAGAAATGGATAAAAAAATAAACCAGGCAATTGCCCGGCTTATCGATGCAAAATAGGTGATATTTTTTTATAAATAATCATTGTTACAAGCCCTACTATGATCCCTTTAAGCAAGTTAAATGGTACAATCGAAAAAATAATAAGCGTTTTTAAGTCTTTTATTAAAGGCGTAACTTTAGCCCCTATATTTACAAAGACTTCTATAGGTGCACCAAAGATTTTCGCAAATAGAGGAATCAGTATATAGTAATTCATGACCCCTGCTACAACTGCCATAACGATCGTTCCGAGTATTATACCCATAAGCGCATGTGCCTTATCTTTCTTTATATTATAAATGATCGAACTCACGACCACAAATACTGAACCCACAAGAAAGTTCGCTGCTTCCCCCACCCCTCCGGTTTGACTTTTAAAAATAAAGTGAAGGATATTTTTAATAAACTCAATTGTAATACCCGCAATCGGACCTAAAGAAAAAGCCCCAATCAATGCCGGAATATCACTTAAGTCCATTTCTAAAAAACTAGGAAATAAAGGAATAGCCATTTCAGCGAACATAATTATAAACCCTAATACTGATAATATAGCTACCTTGACAAGAAACTTTGTCGTCATTAATGGCTTATCACTTACCAGTTGCCGCTGTTCAATTTTTTGGTTTACTTCTGTTTTACTATTCATTCCACAACCTCCCATTAAAATTTTCCAAAAATAAAACCCTGAAGTACATACCTTCAGGGCAAATAATCGTTCAAAAAAACGCTTCATCTTCTTTCATCCAGACTTTACTGTCGGCTCCGGAATTTCACCAGATCAACTTACGTTCGCGGGCTTTACCGCCGGTCGGGAATTACACCCTGCCCTGAAGATAAAATATATTTTTGTCTCAACTTCATTATCATATATTATTACGCCTTTGTCAAGTAATTACGCTTCTCATTGTTCTTCAAAAATACTTTCTTCTGCCATCTTCAATAATATTTTCTTGACCATGGGCGCTTTATCTTCATCAGACAAAATAATCAAGTAATCACCTGGACAAATAGACGTGCTTCCCTGAGGAATAATTTCACTTTCCCCACGGTTAATACTCACTACCAGACAATTTTTTGGCCAATCTACCTCCCTTATCTTTTTACCATCTAATACTGTACCAAGACGTACAGGTATCTCCAAAAGCAATTTTTTTTCATGATCGCCAACAAATTTATTATCTTCATTATTATCTAAAATCATTTCCAGTAGCGATTCATAGATAGGTTTTCCTCCCAAAACATCCGAAATAATATACGCTGTAATACAAACAATAGACACTGGTAATAACCCACTAAAAGAACCTGTCAATTCTGTAATTAAAATAATACCTGTAATCGGTGCTTTGACAATCGCCGTAAAATACCCTGCCATAGCTAAAATAATTAAAATATTAATATATTCCGGATTCATATTAAATAACTTGATCATTAGACTCCCATATATACTTCCAATTAAAGCCCCTATTGTGAGCAAAGGTAAAAATATACCCCCAGGCGCACCACATCCATAACTCAACATAGTAAACATAAACTTAACAACCAATAAAATTACCAATACACCTAATGCAAAGTTGTCCTTAGTTAAAGAAACAATCAAATGATGTCCCCCTCCAAGTACTTCCGGTAAAACTAAGCCTAGACACCCTGCAACAAGCAAAGGTATAATAGGCCTAAATTGAATGGAAAACAACTTCTGTTTGGTATAGAGTTTCGTCGTTTTAAGAAGTGCTTGGTTAAAAGCCAATCCTAGTATTCCTAAAAAAGCACCTAAAATAATTAAATGTAAATAATACCGAAGAGGTAAAATAGCAACATGATGAAAATCAAAAAGAGGTCTCAGTCCAAAAAAGTTCCTTGATACATAATCTGCGGCAAGTGACGCTGCCATAGCAGAAGTTAAAATCAAAGGAGAAAAATGTTTGTGCACCTCCTCTAATGCAAACATAACGCCTGCTAAAGGTGCATTAAATGCCGCTGCCAATCCTGCGCTAGCCCCACTGGTAATAAGATATTTTTCTTCTATCTTTATTCTCTTAAATATTCGACTAATACCTTGTCCAACAGCAGACCCAATCTGTACCGAAGGGCCCTCTCTTCCTAAAGACAATCCAGCACCAATGGCTAGTACCCCGCCAATAAATTTTCCAATAATGACTCTATACCAATCCATACTCAACCGTCTGAGTAACACACCTTCTACCTGAGGAATCCCACTTCCCCTAATCATTTTCTCTTTTTTTATTAAAACGCCCAATATATAACCAACTATTATTAATATAGGTATCCAAACACGAACAAACCATAAGTTTTGACTCTGAAAAACATAAATTTGTCGCAAAAAAATAGTCGCCTTTTCTAATAAAAAACGATAAAAAACGACTAATAATCCAGATATAATACCAACTAAAAATCCTTCCGCAATTAGTTTTAACTTAAAACTATGCCAGTGAAAAAACACACCATGAATATCCTGCTTATTTTGGAGTCGCATATTCTTCTCCTTATAAAAAACCAACCACCAACAATTAACAATTATATGTATTTTATAAATCTAAAAGAAAACCACTTAATCAATTCATTATTTTATTTGCTAAAAACCACTATATATTTTCAATTTTTAACATTTAGTGTACAGTATTATTATCATTAATTCTATACCCATTCTTGCATTCCTCTTTTTACCAACGAAAAAATAACTTTGTACATAAAAAAGGCAAGGTTATTTTATAACCTTGCCTTTTTTATGTACATTTAAATAAATAGATTCACATTAGATTGTTCAGCATCCGTTAAATATGTTGCTACACCACCAATATCTATCCCCTCAATTAATTCCTCTCTTTTAATTCCCATTAAGTCCATCGACATATTACATGCAATCATTTTAATGCCTTGCCCTTTAGCTTGTTCAATCAATTCTTCTAAAGGCGAAACATTTTTATTTTTCATGACATTACGAATCATTTTTGGTCCCATACCCATCATATTCATTTTTGAGAGCCCTAGTGCTTTACTTCCTCTAGGCATCATCCCGCTAAACATTTTATCCATAAATCCTTTTTGTACGGGTACATGGTACGGTTTGCGCAAGATATTTAATCCCCAGAAAGTAAAGAACATGGTAACTTTTTTCCCCATCGCAGCCGCGCCATTAGCGATAATAAATGAAGCAATGGCTTTATCCAAATCCCCGCTAAAAACCACCAGCGTTTTATTATCACCGCCACTTGCCTGAACCATTGAAGAACCATTTTGATCTGAGTTAGCTATGCTGTCAATGTTACCCTTTCCTTTTTGAACATAGGCTTTAAAGCAATGATCTCCTTTTCCTGATTTAAGCATCGTATTGCCAGTACTTTGACACCATGATTTAATATCACTTACAAAACCGGGATCAGTAGCTGAAACTTCTAAAACTTGTCCGGTTTCTATGGTTTGGATTCTTTGATAAACTTGCATGATAGGTCCCGGACATTGTAAACCACAACAATCAATTTTAATCGTTTCACCTTCATTAATACTTGTTGCATGACTTTGCATTCTAGCAACATCATCATTTGGGGTTGTTTTTTCACCCTTATTTTCTATATTGTCAAAATGTGTATCTACAGCTACTTTATAAACCTTATAACCACCTGCTAAATTTCGCACGTTTTTGAACCCATGTTGCATTAATATTCTAGATGCAATATAACCTCTGAGACCTACCTGACAGAAAACAATGATTTCCTTGTCCTTGGGGATCTCATCTAATCGATCTCTTAACTCATCAACAGGAATATTAATAGCACCTGATAAAGCACCTAATTGATTTTCCATTTCTGTACGTACATCTAAGAATATTGTTTTATTTGCATCTAATTTTTCAATTTCATGCCAGTAAGCAGGAACCATTTTGCCTAAAATAATATTTTCTCCTACATAACCAGCAATATTAACTGGATCTTTCGCAGAAGCAAATGGCGGCGCATAAGCAATTTCTAAGTCTTGCAAGTCAAAAACAGTCATGTTCCCACGAATAGCAGTAGCAAGTACATCTATCCGCTTAGCAACGCCATCATACCCTACAACCTGAGCACCCAATATTTTTCCTTCCTTAGGCGTAAAAATTAATTTGATTGTCACAGGAAATGCACCTGGGTAATAACCAGCATGAGAGCCTGTAATATTATAAGAAACTAAATAATCGATACCCAATTCTTTTAGTGTTTTTTCATTACTACCTGTAGAAGCAACATTTAAATCGAACACTTTCGCTATGGAAGTTCCCTGTGTTCCGTTATATTTTTCTTTTCTACCCGTCATATTGTTTGCTATAATCCGACCTTGTCGATTTGCAGGCCAGGCTAAAGGAACCCATGTTGGTTTTCCATTTACAAAATCTTTTACTTCAATTGCATCTCCAGCGGCATAAATATTTGGATCAGAAGTTTGTAAATATTCATTTACTTTAATACCCCTTTTCCCTAATTCAAGTCCCGCGTCTTTGGCCAAAGTTACTTCTGGTCTAACCCCAATGGCTAACACAACCATATCTGCATCTATGGATCTCCCACTTTGAAGCGTTACCTTATTAATCTTATTACCGCCTTCAAAGGAAGTAACACCATCCTTTAAATATAAATCAACGTTATTACTTTTAAGTTCCTTATGAACCACTTGCGCCATTTCATAGTCAAGAGGTGCCATAACCTGTTCACCCATTTCAACTAAAGAGACTTTAACCCCTCGTTCATGCAAATTCTCTGCCATTTCCAAGCCGATAAACCCACCGCCAACAACAACAGCACACTGAGGTTTAATTTCATCCACATATTTTTTGATTGCATCCGTATCAGGAATATTTCTTAATGTGAAAATATTATCAGCATCTACCCCTGGCATAGAGGGCTTAATAGGATCTGCCCCTGGAGAAAGCACTAGATAATCATAACTTTCTTTGTAAGTTTTACCCGTACCACAATCTTTTACCTCTACCTGTTTTTCTTTCGGCATAATCTTTAATACTTCATTTTTGACCCGAACATCAATATTGAACCGTTGCTTCATCGCCTCAGGCGTTTGTACTAATAACTTATCCCTTTCTTTAATCACTTCGCCAATATAATAAGGCAGACCACAGTTGGCAAAAGAAATATATTCTCCCCGTTCAAACATAATAATTTCTGCTTCTTCATCAACTCGTCTTAATCGCGCTGCCGTACTTGCCCCCCCTGCTACACCACCGACAATCAACACTTTTTTACCCATTGATATTTTCCTCCTTTTAATAGCCTTCTGTTATTTTCCCCTTGTATTTTGCGATATATTCATATTAATATATTTATCTTAATATATTAATATTAAGATAAATTATACAAAAAAAAATTAGAATAATGCTTGCACCACTTTTTTGGCCTCTTCACTGACGACACAATAATTAATCTCCACGCCACTACGCTGCCCTTCAATAATACCAGCTGCTTTGAGCTTAGCAATATGTTGAGAAATAGTAGACTGAGGAATACCCAAACAACATTGAATATGAGTCACATTACACCCCTTAGATTGAATGAGACCTTTGACAATACATAACCTCACGGGATGAGCTAATGCTTTCAATATTTCTGCTTTATATTCTAATAGTTTTTGGTCACTTCCAAATTCTGACACATCCCTCATCCTTTCCAGTAATTTCTTATATCTATATAATACGATGTTATAACCCATATGTCAACTTTTTCTTATTATTTTCATTAAATTTGTTTTTATTCTTTAGAGGGCTTTGACCTTAAGCTGATTTTCTTATTCATTTTTAAAATCTAAAATAAGCATCTCTTTTTGCTGTTTACTTAATTTTTTAATACGCGCTTCCTCTTTACAAGCTTCACTTTTAGTTTGAAATTTTCGGTAATAAACAATTTCCTTGGGAGGATGGCTTCTAGTATACTTCGCACCTGTACCCTGGGTATGTTGTAAAAATCTTCTTTCCACATTCGTCGTATAACCCGTATAAAGTGAATGATCATAACAGCGAATAATATAGACATAATACATGATGATATCCTTCTTTCTCTGCACTTTATCTTTTCCCCTTCTACCAAAAAATCACCTGTTTTTACAGGTGACTTTTAATTACATAGAAATTTTGTTTTTCCTAAAATATGGCAGAAAATAGCAGAATAATATTTGACACAATGACAACTGGAAACAATAGGCCACTTACATAAGTAAAAATGGGATATTTGTTTAAAACAACAGTAGGCATTGCTAAAAAAACAAGATTTAGAATTGCTGTTATAATAATAAACATTTTCGAATCAAACATAAATAGCCCTCCCTTTTTAACCTATTTTATCATAAGGACAATCTTGTTGTAAAACATTTTCAATTTTTTCCTGTAATAATGATAATTTACCTGATTAATATGCGACATTATTTGAAAAAATAATCAAGAACTCAAAAAGAATAGGGGGCAAAAATATGAAAGTACGTGAAGGGATGATCCCTACAGTTCTTGGTACAGCTGTTACTACTACAGGTATTGCTTTGCGTCGTTATACTGCTTCCAAATTTGCTTGGGGTGTTGCAGGGTTTGGTTTAGCCCATATCGTGTTAGGTGCTATTGATCTTGTACAGCACAAATAGTTGGCTTAGAGTTCTCTTAGAAACAAACATGATAAAAGTCGATCCAAATGGATCGACTTTTATCGCATTATATACCTTTAAAAACTTAAATAGCTTTAGAAATAATATTTTTGCCCAAAGCTTTACCTATTGCTGAAACTAATTTTTCATTCTGTTCATGATTCCCTAAAGAAATTCTCGCATAATTAGGATAACCCCAACCATGGGCAGGACGGATAATAATACCATGTTGTGCTACATCCAACATAACTTCCTTAGAATCACGTCCTACATTAACAAGTATAAAGCAAGTTTGGGAAGGAATGTACGCAAGCCCCATTTCATCAAACTTGTTACATAGGTATTGTTTTTCACGGATCGTATATTTTCTAATTTTTGCAACGTGCTCATCATCATCTAAACTAGCTATAGCACCTTCCATTCCTACCCAATTGATATTAACAGGCATCCGAACACGATTGATATGAAAAATAATTTCTTCAGACGCAAAGGCATACCCTATTCGTGCCCCAGCCATACCATAAATCTTAGAAAAAGTACGAATAACAATAACACGATCATTATTTCGTACATAATCGATTCCATTTGCAATTTGCGAATGATCTGCATATTCAATATACGCTTCATCGATCACTAAAATAACATGATCCGGCAGTGAACTCACAAATTCATCCAGTTGTTCTTTAGTAACAACTAATCCCGTTGGATTATTAGGATTGCATAAAAAGATTAATTTAGTTCTATCATTAATCTTCTCTTTTATTCTTTCCAAGTCAATCTCAAAATTATCACAACATTTTACTAAAATCGGTTGTGCATTCATTAGTAAAACATTGACTTCATATTGTCCAAATGTGGGAATAGGAATAATTGCTTCTTCTCCTTCATTAAGGAAAGTATTACAAACCATTGTTATCATTTCATCTGCCCCATTACTATAAATAACATTTTGCGGTTTTAAGCAAAATTTATTTGCAATGGCATTCTTAAGATCAACCCCTTCATGATCTGTATAGATATGTAATTGCGGTACGGTTTCCTGCATCGCTGCAATGGCCTTCGGAGAAGGACCATAGGGATTTTCATTAAACGATAACTTTATTATTTCATTCTGCTTTAACATTTCACTAAGCTGTTTATGTGTTTTATCAGCAAGTTCAGCCTCATATCCGTCTACCGCCAATAATCCATTTCTTAATAAAGATTCGATACTCATCTTTCCACCTCACAAAATTGAATAAATTTTCTGAATACTTTTGTATTTTATCATATATGAGGTGAAATTTCGATATACTATGCATAACTATTTGTTAATTTCTACTCTCACTCAAAAAAAATACAGCAATTGTTCCCGGTCCTGAATGTGATCCAATTACAGGTCCAACCATATTAATGATTACTTCTTTCACATTTATTTTCTCACAAATAAGCGCTTTCAAACGCAATGCATCCTCAAGACAATCTCCATGACTGATAGCGATCGTTTGTTGTTCGGGATGAGTCATTCTTTCAAGTAATTTTTCTGCCAGTACCTTAATCGCTTTTTTACGTCCTTTAACTTTGGAATATGGAATGAGCTTCCCCTCATCATCTACCATTAAAACGGGCTTAATATTTAACAATGTCCCCACATTAGCTGTAACAGCTGTTATTCTTCCACCTCTTTTTAAATACTGCAAATCATCTACTGTAAACCAGTGATTCATTTTGAGTTTATGCGTTTCAATCCAATTGACAATCTCCTCTTTGGAACATCCCTTTTTTAACATTTCTACAGCTTTATAAACCAAAAGACCTTGCCCAAGAGAAGCACATTTAGTATCAATAATACTAATATCTGCCTCAGGGAAATCATTTAGAACAATATCTTTAGCGATATAAGCACTATTAATCGTACCGCTAAGCCCTGATGAAAAGCCAATATAAATAATCTTCTTTTCTTCTTTAATTAATGCGGAAAATAAATCCACAAATTCCTGCACTGTTGCTTGTGAAGTTTTAGACATAGCCCCATTTCTTATACCATCGTAAAATAACTTGTACTGCAATGTTTGCCCAAAATCGTCTATATGTTCTTCATCCTTAAATAAAAGCTTTAAAGATAAAAAATCAATGTTTGCCTCAGTTACCCATTCATAAGGTAAATCAGCACTAGAATCAGTTACTATTTTTATATCTCCCATAATATTCTCCTTTACAATTCAATCAAATTAAAACACCTATTTATCATAACATATTTCAAAGTTAGCTAGTTTATTTCTTTTTTCCCCCAATGTTTTGTTGGATACACATCCTTTTTCCAAGTATATATGTAATAAAAAATTTACATTGCAGGTTTGCAAAAGCCATTGTAAATGCAAAATCTTTATTACAAAGCATATGTTTATTTTAATTTAAAATGTTCTATCTATATATTCACTATCAATCTAATGTTTTCCTCTTTACTTTTTAATCCTATACAATAAAAAAAGCAGTAAAGAATAACTGCTTTTTTATCCATCATTTCTCCTTGTTTTAACACATACGATCTTACAAATTGATACAGCATATTTCAAGGTAACAGTTTCCTCTATCGGTTCCAATATGACCAATCCTTCTCCAACATCAAATACTTTAACATTTGGAATATTATTAAAGTCCCCCCCGTCTAAAGTATTAACATCTATGATAGAGCCTGCTTTTTGTATTTGTGTTAACTTTTGCCCAAGTAATTGTTCATAGCGCATAGTTCTATCTATGCCTGAAGCTTGAGGCAGTAACAGCGGAACTGGATTCACCTTAAAAATTATGCCTACAATATAGCGAATTGGAATAAGAAATTCATTTTCATTTTGGACACTTCTTTTAACTGTAACAAAAAAATCATTAACGCTTACAATCTCATCCCCATTTATTTGCTGTTGAGTTGTAGTACATACTTTGAAATCTTTTTCATTTGAGCCTGCTGTATCTAATTTATCTTTTAAAAGATTTAAAAATACTCTCATCGGCTCAAGACACCATTCATATTCACTATCTCCTGGAGGTCCTGGTGGACCCTGGGGACCCCGTGGTCCTCGTTTACCAGAGCAACAACAAACAGCGCCTCGTAATCCAGACGTTCCCGGCGGCCCAGGCGGTCCTTGTGATCCCGGCGGCCCCTGGGGTCCTGGTGGCCCTTGTGGTCCACGCGGTCCTGGTGTTCCTCTACTACAACACCCACCGTTACTCATAGCCCTCACATCCTTTTAATTTAATTTTTATCACGGTTTACCATTAGTAAAACAAAATTTTAGATATTAATCCATATATTAACATAATATGCATTTATTGATATATTGGTTACTTCATTCTCATATAAACTATGGGTAAAATAAGAAAAACCCCTTTAGGGTTTTTAAGCTTAAGGCTAAAAGCTAAAGAAATAAAAAGCTATGCTTTCGAACTCATTAAGAAAGGCCGAAAATTAATTCGGCCCTTTTCTTTAATAAATCTTCTTTATCAAATTAGCTACATTCTCTGAAAAACGTTTGACGGTTTCTAAACCTTCTTCATCCTTCATGGCTTCACCGGGCTTTTTACCAAAAACAATATTCCAATAATTAGATCCCGGGACAATCATATCATTAATAAAATAAAACATTAACATTTCCTGGTAAGAAGATGTGTGACCGCCTCTTCTTCCCACTACAATGGGGCCTCCAACTTTCCATGACAAAAAACGATCCGTACCATAAGAAACCATCCCAATACGTTGAATGGCATTCATTAAGTCTCCCCTCGCCGTGCCAAAATACACAGGCGCCCCGACAATAAATCCTTTAGCCTCTCTTACCGCGTCAATAATCTCATTTAAACCATCGTTTAAGCTGCATTTACCCGTTTTTTTACAAGCACCACACGCTTTACAACCCTCAATTGTCTTACCTGATAATGAAATCACATTAGCTTCCAACCCTTGTTTTTCTATTACGTTCTTGCATTCTCCTAATACCTGCATGGTGTTACCATCCATTTTAGGACTTCCCGACAATAAAACAACTTTCTCCATATATTTTCCCCCTTCTTTTACACTTTTATATTTTATAATTAAACAACTTTTTTATGCTCTTTTCATTATACTTTACTCTATTGCTTTCTCTTAATCATTTTACTACATCTTTGCTTTGTTTTCTATTCCATTATCCAATTTTCTCATAATGAAAATTCAAGGATTTTTGAACTCGTGTAAAATTAAAACATTATAACAAAATACTTTCATTTAAACAAAAACTTGTAACTAAATAAAAAAAAATACATAAAATGAATTAAAAGTAAAATAGCGAAAGGAGGGTTAATTATGAACAACAATGCAGGTTATAAAACGATATCTTTTCATATGGTTCACAAACAATTAGATCCTAGAAATTGGAATGATTATTTAACACCCGAGGAATTTGAACAACTTAAGCAATCAAAAACTAAAACCTCTCCAAAATTGCCAAAAAATCAAGAATCACAACAAATACCAGACCCTCCAAAAGTACCACAATCACAACTATCAAAATCCTCAGAAGTAACGAAGCAACCACAGTTACCACAACAAAATGCGCCTACTGAAATTAAGCCCTATATACCCAATGAGAAAAAAATACTTTCACCGGGTAACTTAATTCATAATAACCTCTTTAATGAAGACTTGTCTAACTGGAGTAAAATTGAAAAAAATAAAGGTGAAGTAGAGATCATTGATACACCAGAATGTGTTTTAATTGGAGAAAAAGCTTTAAAATTATTTCTACCCAAGCACGCTTACAGCGCTTTAGGAGGAATAAATCAGGAAGTTACTTTAGCACCTGATACCTATTATTTCATAGAAATTAATGCCAGAACAACACCGCAAACACTCGCCCCTACCCTATACGTATATATTTGCAATTTACACTTCAAACTTCACTGCCAACCCCATTACACGTTCTATCGAATTCTCTTTAACTCTGGCTCCACTACCCAAACCAAACTACAAATTGATACAGGGTATAAATTTTGTACGCATTCATCTACTTACTTTATAGACAATATTATTTTATATGCAAAGTAATGATCATTAAATGGGATATATGTAATTTTTTGTAACGCGTTTTATTCTAATTCATATAATGTAGTGAATAAATTAAACTTAGAAAGGAGGAATTCTTATGACAGAATGCTTAGATTGTAATACGCCCTTAGAAAAAGATTTTACTTGCTATGTCATCGTTCCCGGCGATGCCACCGCTAATAAAAATAATACAAATGGTGCTATTGTTAAAAATTGTCTTGAATGCTACACAGATACCATAACAATAGAAAATGTAGATATTCCTGTATCCGGTTGTGGTCCCACGACAGAAATACAATGCGATGTGAAATTAAAAGCCCTAAAAATTGTGGGCTGCGTTCAAATCGTAGTAGGAATGCAAATTGAAGGTATCGATAGTAAACACACTAGAATATGTTGTAAAGAATGTGTCTGCTTTGATAAAGACGATGACCCATTATGCATTTGCTGCCCGGACTGTTGCTGTGATCTTGATTGTGACTGTATAACCATTACCCCTACTATTGATGTTGACAACGCCACCCTAGTTGAAGATGGCGTTTATAAAATTCCTGGTACAATAACTGTTACTATAGATTGTCCAAGTAGCTGTCCATAATATCAGAAAAAATTTTAAGGGTAGAGTCATCTGCCCTTAAATTTTTTTGTTTCTCCCTACTTAAGCGGCCTATATTTCAGAGCAATTTGCTCGGCAATCCTGATTCCATCCACCGCCGCTGACATAATGCCTCCTGCATAGCCTGCCCCTTCGCCTGCGGGATAAAGCCCGGCAATACTGGATTCATAGTTCTCATTACGCATGATGCGCACGGGAGAAGAACTGCGGGTCTCTACCCCGGTCATAACGGCATCAGGAAGTGCAAACCCTTTAATCTTTTTATCAAATTCCAAAATACCCGCTCTCATGGTTTCAATGACATACTCCGGAAGGCAACCTTTCAAATCGGTCAAAATCACGCCGGGCTTGTACGTTGACTGTACCTTTCCCAAACTTTGTGATGGTCTGCCAGCCAGAAAATCACCTACTCGTTGTGCAGGCGCATGATAATTGTTCCCGCCTAATTCAAAGGCTTTAGTCTCCCATTTGCGTTGAAATTCTACACCCGCTAACGGATGAGCGCTGCCAAAATCCTCCGTCTTTACTCCAACCAACAACGCACTATTGGCATTTTCTTGATTCCGCGCATATTCGCTCATCCCATTGGTCACGAGTCTACCTGTTTCCGAAGCGGCAGCCACAACCACACCACCAGGGCACATACAAAAAGTATACGCAGAACGGCCATTGGGGAAATGATGAGATAATTTATAATCCGCTGCACCCAAGTGCTTGTGATTGGCAAATTGCCCATACTGTGACTGATTAATTAAGGATTGCGGATGCTCAATCCGCACACCGATTGAAAAAGATTTCTGAATGATATGGATTCCTTTATTATAAATCATCTCAAATGTATCCCGAGCGCTATGACCAACAGCCAATACGAGCGCTTCTGCATTTAATGTTTCCTCATTATTAATAACAACACCCGTTATCTTCCCTTTTTCTACAATAAGATCCGTTACTGTACTATTGAAACGAACCTGACCACCTAATTTAATAATTTCCTGTCGCATACTTTTAACAATTTTTTTTAATTTATCCGTACCCACATGTGCCTTGCTGACATATAAAATATCCTCTGGTGCCCCAAACCGAATGAACTCTTCCAGCGCTTTGCGGCACCGTTTATCATTGATTCCTGTCGTTAACTTGCCATCAGAAAAAGTACCTGCTCCCCCTTCCCCAAATTGCACATTGCATTTCGTATCAAGCTTACCCTCATCCCAAAATGTCTTTACAATTCGGGTACGGGTTTCCACATCCGCCCCTCTTTCCAACAATATGGGTTCATACCCCATTTGAGACAAAACAAGGCCAGCAAATAAACCAGCAGGACCAGTCCCAATAATGACCGGTCGTTGCAACAATTTCTCAGAACCTGTTGATACATAATCATACCCCATCTTTGGTGCTTTTGAAATGTTTTTGTCCTTTATTTTCTTTAAAAACTTCTCTTCATTCTTTACCTTTATATCGATGGTATATACAAAATAAATATCATTTTTTTTGCGTGCATCAATAGATTGCTTAAATATTTTCCAAGATAATAAATCCTGTTCCTTTATTTTTAGCTTTTTTAATATTACTTTTACGATTTCTTCTTTCCCTTTATCTATAGAAATCTTTATTCCCACTACACGAATCATATTTTATTCTCCTTCACTTGCTGCACTTTCTCCAGCTACATACCCCGAAGACCAGGCCCATTGTAAATTATACCCGCCGCAATCACCATCAATATCAACCACTTCACCAGCAAAATAAAGTCCCGGTACCCGTTTAGATTCCAAAGTCTTTTGATTGATTTCCTTTACATCTATCCCTCCCGCAGTCGCTTGAGCACCCGTCCACCCATTCGTTCCCGTTACTTCAAACCGCCAATCCTGCAAAATATGAACAATCTTTTTTCGCTCATCTGCCGTCAAATTTCCTGCAGGCTTATTAATATCCCCAATTCCAGCTTCCCTTAATACCACAGGTATCAAACGTTTGTTTATAAAGCCTACAAAACTAAAATCCAACGTCTTTTTAGGTTGTGATTCAATTCTTGTAATCAGCTTGGTTTCTAACGCTTCACGTAACATATTATAAAATAAATTGACTTTTAACCAAACCTTTTCATTACGTTTCAATGTTTCTTCTGCTGTGCGGCTTAAATCCAATATGGGTGGACCTGATATCCCATAATCCGTAAATAATATTTCTCCCTGTTCTTTTTTTATGGTTTTATTGCCAACTATAATTTCAGCATCCCCAATAAATTTTACGCCTTTAATTTGTTTCAAGAAATTAGCATTTAATTTTAATTGGACCAAAGCAGCAAAGGGTTCGATAATGTGATGACCTAATTGTTGGGCTAACGCATACCCACTCCCATTAGACCCTAATTGAGGACTGGCTTTCCCACCCGTTGTAATAATTACCCGATCACCATAAAATTTTTTACCATTCGTTGTTACTACCGTAAAGGAATCATTTGAATTTTTTATTTCTTTTACTTCTGATTCTGTAACCGTATTGACCCCTATTTGTTCTAATTCATATCTTAAAACATCCAAAACACTGGACGCCTGATCGGATACAGGAAACACTTTCCCTGATTCTTCTACTTTATGTGCGACACCTAAATACTCAAATAGTTCAATCGTTTGTTGTAAATCAAAACGTTTTAGAACACTATATGCAAATTTAGGATTCTTTCCATGAAAATGAGAAATATGCATATTGATATTGGTTAGATTACATCGTCCATTTCCTGTTGCCAGCAGCTTTTTCCCCACTCGTGCATTTCGTTCAAGAATCGTTACACTTGCACCGTTTTTCCGAGCAGCAATACCTGCTATCATCCCTGCTGCGCCTCCACCGACAATAATCACCTTTAGATGATGTTTTTTTTGATTAACCATTCTTTAAGAACTCCTTCGCCAGTATACTTAATATCATAATTAAGTATACTCAATTTAAGCCTATTCTTCCAGTTCTTTCTGATCTAATACATTATATTACGATTATTATAAAAAAACCTTAATTTCTTAATCTGTAAAAATATCTCCTCACATGTAATAAAGTACCACGCAATAATCAAACCAACAGCAAGTCCATCAGGGAACTTTAGTTAACTTAAATAATATAATGATACTATCCAAACGATTGTGAGGTGATAATTAGTTATGGCATATTCCGACCGTGAACTGTTGGCTCGACTCATTAAATGCGAAGCGGGTGGAGAAGGTGATATTGGCATGAAGGCTGTAGCAACTGTCGTTATGAACCGTGTCAGGGTCCCCTACGGAGAATATCGCCGCGTAGGAAAGGGAGATTTACGAACCATTATTTTTCAACGCAATCAATTTGACTGTGCTATGACAACAATACGTGGTCGACCAAATCTTCGCAATATATATGCTGCTAACCCCGAACCTATTCATTACCAAATAGCAGATTGGGCACTAGCAGGCAACCGCCTTTCAGGAACCGAGATTGCTCTGTGGTATTTTAATCCTTTCCGACCTTCATGCCCACCAAGATTTCCTACACCGGCAGGCGGCTTTAATACGAGAATAAGACAGCATTGTTATTACAATCCGACCCCTTTATATAGAGGAACTTAACAACTAAGAACACCCAAATGAAAAAAATATATTTCAAATGTGAATAGGAGGTTAAAATAATGGCAAGAACAAGAAAAACAAGGTACAGTTATGATTATGATGTTGAAAACAATTATTTAGAAAAAGAAGAATCGTGCGAATGTGCTCAAAGCGATTTGACCGAACTTCCCCCTGATATGCCAATTAATCCAGAAGATGAAACCATAAAAAACATCGAATATACTCAAGCCTACCTAAAAAGTCGAATTGGAGAAAGGGTAAAAATTGATTTCTTGATTGGTACCAATTCTTTTGTAGATAAGGATGGCATTTTAAAAGACGTTGGCGTCAGCTATGTCGTTATCGAAGAAACCGTCTCAGGCCTTGACGTATTAGGCGACCTGTATTCCATTAAGTTTGTAACTTTTTTTCCTCCAATTGAGTAAGAATAAACAAATAGCTTGTCAGGTTATACTTAACCTGACAAGCTATTTGTTTTACAAGACTTGCAAAATAAAAAACTTAAGATAAAGCGATTCTTCATAGTTCCACAAATACGGATGATCCTTAGCTTGTGTACGATATTCTACCTCACGTATAGTTTTATGTGCATCTTTGGCTGCTTCATACAAAACTTTCCTAAAAACATCAGGATACATATAATGTGAACAAGACGCTGTCACTAAAAAACCACCGGGCTTTGTCAGTTTCATCCCCCGCAAGTTAATCTCTTTGTATCCTTTAGAAGCACTTTTGATATTTTTAGCGGATTTTGTAAAAGCAGGGGGATCTAAGATCACCACATCATATTGTTTTCCTTCCTTCTCATATTCCCGTAACAAATCAAAAGCATTGGCACAAACAAAATCAATTTTATCTTCTCCGTTATTTAACGCTGCATTCTTTTTTGCTGTTGTAATGGCATGCTCTGAAATATCCACCGCAGTGACATGTTTAGCACCAAAATGAACCGCATGCAAAGCAAAGGAAGCTGTATGCGTAAAACAATCCAATACACTGGCATCTTTTACAATATTTCGAATTGCATATCTATTTTCCCGCTGATCTAAGAAATAACCCGTTTTCTGCCCTTCTGCAATATCAATACCCATCCTAATCCCATTTTCATTAATAATCGTGTAAGGATCAAAGTCACCTTTCAAAAATCCTTTTTGCATGGGCAATCCTTCCAGCTCTCTAACCTGCTGATCATTTCTTTCATAGATCCCTTTAGGGTGAATCATTTCTTCTAAAAGATCCACAATCCATTCTTTATATTGGTCAATACCGTAGGTTAAGGTTTGAATAACCAAATAATCATTAAACTTATCAACAATAAGCCCGGGCAATTCATCCGCTTCACCAAAAACAATCCGGCAACTCGATGTATCAACCATTTTTTGCCGATATTGCCATGCTCTTAATAACCGATTATGGAAAAATTCAATATCAATTTCCTCACTTTTATTTCGCGTCATAATGCGCACAAGAATTTGAGATTTAGGATTGATATAACCTCTTCCTAAAAATTGCCCCTTAGGATTATAAACTTCTACAATATCGCCCATGCAATATTCCCCATCAATACGATCTACTTCATTCTTATATACCCAGGGATGTCCATTTTCTACCCGCTTCCGAATACCTTTTTTCAAGAATACTTTAGTCATATAAAATCCTCCGATTTCCTGTCGTATTAACCAATTATACGACTACAAAATGTTTTTATATAAGACATACTAAATACATTACATGAAGTTATAATAAAAAAGGTCTTTCCCCTTTCCCCTTTAACCTTTTCCCTAATACGGAGAGTGGAGAAAAACTGTACTCACTGCTTATTTTTATCAATGAAAAATATTTCATGCGCTGTATATAGCATATATTGTTCCATTATACACTTTTTTAAGCCCCTATGCATTACTAATCATTTTATCCCTCAAAAAACAAAAAACAGCCAAATAGCAAGGCTGTTTTTTGGAATAAGAAAACATATCTTTTCCCATATCTTTTAATCTCTTATCTTTTAATTGTGAATTATAAATTGACAATTATCAATTGTCAATTATCAATTGTCAATTATCAATTATCAATTGTCAATTATCAATTGTCAATTATCAATTATCAATTATCAATTATCAATTATCAATTGTCAATTATCAATTGTCAATTATCAATTAAAAACGGCCCCCGCCGTTTTTCAAGGCTATTCCCCTTTAACAGGAGGCGTAAACGTTCTTTGTGCTAATTCTGCATCTAGCATAAAAATACCGTGACCATGATCGCCAATTCTTTTTATCTTTTTAATAATTCCTTCCATATTGGATTCTTCTTCTACCTGTTCATCCACAAACCACTTGAGTAAACTAACCGTAGCATGTTCTCTTTCATCCAGTGCAATATCCATCAAAGTATAAATTCTTTTTGTAACAAATTGTTCATGTTCATATGCTTTTTCAAAGACATCCAAAATGGATTCGTAATCATTCATAGGCTCAGCCAAAGCTTGCATTCTCACACGGCCGCCTTTTTCGTTAACATAATCAAAAAATTTCATGGCATGAAATTTTTCTTCTTCAGCTTGTACCTTAAAAAAATTGGCAAATCCGTCTAAATCTTCTGACGCACAATAAGCCGCCATCCCCAAGTAAAGATGTGCGGAATACAGTTCATACTTAATTTGTTCGTTTAATTCATTGAGTAATTTTTCAGATAACATCACAAATACCTCCTGATTAATTATTTTATCTAATATATATATTACCTTTTTTGCTATATTTAATCATTTCTTTAGAAATTTATTAAATAAAATAGTATTTACCTAAAATTTACTATTTAAAGCTACAATGTTAATAATAAAAATACGTATCAATATCTTAAAACTTTGAGAAAATAAACTATATATCACATTAAATAGCCTATATAACTAGCAATAAAAATTTTGCATTTCTCTTCCAGCAACTACGATAATGAACACTGGGGGACAATACTCAACAACAAGGAGGTAAATCATGGAAAAACGTGAACAATGGGGGAGTAGAGCAGGGTTTATTCTAGCAGCAGTCGGCTCTGCAATCGGCTTAGGTAACATTTGGCGATTCCCCTATGTAGCTGCTAAAAATGGTGGTGGCGCTTTTTTTATTCCTTATTTATTTGCACTTCTCACAGCTGGTATTCCCATTATGATTCTCGAATTCGGTATTGGTCATAAATATGCAGGTTCTGCGCCATTAACTTTCGCCAAATTAAATCGTAAATGGGAATGGTTGGGGTGGGGGCAAATTTTGGTTTGTTTTTTCATAGCCGTATACTATGTTGCCGTGGTCGCATGGGCCATTTCATATACCGGTTTTTCTATAACTCAAGCATGGGGAAATGACCCAACAAGTTTTTTCTTTAATAATTATTTAGGCATAACAGGAGGACCTTTTGAACTGGGTGGTATAAGAATAGGCATCCTTCTTCCACTTCTCATTGTTTGGATTATTTCGTTTATTGCTATTTATAGTGGTGTAAAAGGTGGTATTGAAAGAGTAAACAAGATTTTAATGCCTATTCTCTTTGTTTTAACCATTCTAGGTGCAATCCGCAGCGCCACACTTCCAGGCGCAGCTGCCGGGTTAAATTATTTTTTTAAGCCGGACTTCAGTAAAATAATGGATTACAAGGTTTGGACAGCCGCCTACGGTCAAATATTCTATTCACTGAGTATCGGCTTTGCTATAATGATTGCATATTCCAGCTATCTACCCCCAAAATCAGACATTGTTAATAATGCATTTATGACCAGTTTTATCAACTGTGGATATAGTCTACTGTCTGGTATCGCTGTTTTTAGCATTTTAGGTCATATGGCTCTAACTCAAGGCGTATTAGTAGAAGAAGTCGCTGGTGCGGGTGTTGGTTTAGCCTTTATTACATTCCCAAGTGCAATCAACACACTTGGGACAATTGCACCTGTTTTCGGTTTATTATTCTTTTTATCACTAACCTTTGCTGGCTTATCATCATTTATCTCCATCAATGAAGCCGCTATTGCTGCAATTATGGACAAATTTAATCTTGAACGCAAAAAAACCGTTATAATATACTCAATCATTTCTGGCACATGCAGCTTAGTATTCGTAAGTGGTGCCGGGTTGTATATACTTGATATTTTAGATCATTTTATTAATAACTACGGTGTTGTATTCGGCGGTTTAATTGAAGTCATATTAATTGGCTGGTTTTTCAACCTCAAATCCATTCAAGAACATGTTAATCCCATTTCAGAAATTAAAACGGGTTCATGGTGGACTTTTAGTATAAAATATTTAACACCTGTTATACTGATCTATATGGCTGTTATGCTTTTTATCAATGATTTAAGAGTACCATATGAAGGATACTCTCTAAATGCATTATTTGTATTTGGATGGCTTGCCCTCATTATTGCGATTATTGGCGGCTTTATTTTTGCCTCTAGAAAATGGGGAAATGAAAGTGTTTTAGTTAAGGAGGTTGAAAATAATGACAAATAGTGCTTTTGTTATGATGATTTTCTCCATGTTGATGCTATGGGGGGGCGCAGGATACTGTATTAGAATCGCAATGAAAAATAGTAATAGAAATAATGATGAATAAGAAAAACGGCTAACGCCGTTTTTCACTACCCCTAATCACAATTGTGATTAGACATTTTTTATTGTAAATAACAATAGATCCGTTATCTCATCTAATATCTGCTCTTTATACGGCCAAAGTGCTAAATCATGCCCTTGCAATATCCGCGGCATTCTTATTCTCATATCCCATGTTGGTACTTTATGAAAAGCAAATATTTGATGCAATAGCGCATCTAAATCAAAAATGCTAAAACGATCAATCTTTAAGCGTTGTGCCTCACGTTCCAATAAAGCAATGATAATATCTTGATATGAAACATTGGGTTCCAATTCCATCAATTGAATAATAATTGGAATCAGCCTTTCAAAAACAACTCTATTTTGCGGCATTTCTTTAAAAATTTCTGTTTTCTCTAGAAATATCTTTAATTTTTCATGATCTATTCTAAAAAATAAATTAAAAAAGTAATCTTTATTCTCCTTAACCTCAATACAATATTGCTTCCCCTCATAACCTTTTAACTCACGCAATGCATCATAATATCCCATCTGAATATTTTCTCTTACCCTTTGATTGGTAAAATCAAGCATGCTGCCCAAGCTCTCACTGGGACTAATCAAAGTAATATTTGTTTTCTCAATCTTCTTCCAGCGCTTTAACCCCATTCTTGTAAGCTTAACAGCGATGATATCATGATAGTCTTTCGATACTAAAAGATTAACAGGAAAATTATCGTAAAATCCCCCATCTAAAAAAGCTTTTCCATCGATCATATGTTTCTGAAACACAGGTAATCTTGCACTTGCAAGCAAATAATCAATTAACTTTCCCTCCGGAATATCAGGCAAAAACAATTTCAAAGGATTCAAATCTGATAAGGAAACTGTAACCATTCCAAATTCAATCCCAGATTGTCTAATTCGACTTTCATCTATATGCTCAGATAACATTTGACGCAATGGTGTTATATCCATCCCTTTTTCCTTGAATAGTGATTTAACATAGTGCAATAACTGATAGGCATTATCTAACACCATCTCCCTATTATACAGGTTATCATATAAGTCCTCATCGACCTTCATTACTTTTGAAGGTTCCATCTCATACCATATTTCAAATGCTTTTTCAAAATCACCCTGAATCATCATAGCACCGTTTAGTGCCCCTACAGATGTACCGGCAACACCCGTATATTCTATTCCTACTTCTCTTAAGGCTTTCCAAACGCCTACCTGATAAGCCCCTCTAGCACCGCCGCCTTCTAATACTACGCCATACATATGTTATCACCTCAACTTGATATACGACATACGTCAATAAATATCCTGTCCGATTTAAAAATCAAATATGCCTGCTAGAATAAAAATAGTATAACAAATACTATTTAGGAAATAATATCAACAAATTATTTAGAATAGGAATGATGTGATATGGAAATAAGAAAAAACGTTATAATTCCTTTGGGATATGGTAAGTTTGCACGCTCAGATAAAATTATCGGCTTAGAACCCATAGAAGATGAGCGGGGACCCGGAAGAAGAACGTATGTATATGTTGAGGAAGTAGAAGATCCATTAATCGCTTCTAGAACAGAAAATTCAATCATTGCTAATATGGTAGAAATCCCTACTGAGATAATGGAAGCAACTGCCGCTTTGGAGCTTTTGAAAGACATTATCGATGATTTACAACAAGTAGGCCCTATGCTGCGAAAAAGTATTAAAAAAGAAGCTAAGCTAGATTTAGATAAAGTTGAAAGACGAATTGAAGAAATTCTTAAGCACGAAATAGAATTTGAACCTAAACACTAAAAAACGGCTAACGCCGTTTTTTAATGTTTAATGTACAATTCATAATTCATAATTAAAAGATAAAAACTATAAATGATATATATTTCCAAGCTGATAACCTAAATTATATATCTTTTATATTTTATTTCCAACTAACCAACTTTCCAACTAACCAACTGCCCTCTGATATTAAACTCTATGAAAAATATTTAATATATTCACTGTAATAATTTTATTATTGACATTGGATATCTATATTAACGCTCAATGACATCATATAAATCTAATCTCCTATGTTTCAAAAGCGGCAATTCATTGCGCACTTGTTCTACATAGTCCAGATTAATATCACCATAGATAATCCCTTCTTTTTCATCTAAACCAATCATTTTATCTCCCCAGGGACTGGCAATCATAGAATGCCCATAGGCATGAAACCCTAACGCCTCATTTAAAGCGGGTGCTGCAGCAACAAAATAAACCTGATTATCCAATGATCTTACTTTTATTAAAGATTCCCAGTGCGCAGGCCCCGTGGTCCAGTTAAATTGAGCAGGTACAACAATCACTTGAGCGCCTTTAAGCACCATTAAACGCATCAACTCCGGAAACCGCATATCATAACAAATAGCAATGCCTATTTTACAGTATGGCGTATTGATGACAGTTACATCATTTCCTCTTGACAGCGTATCGGACTCCTTAAAAGTTACTTTATCTTTGACATCAATATCAAATAGATGAATTTTGCGATGTCTACCAATTATTTCTCCTTTATCATTAAATACGAATGATGTATTAAAAATTTTATCTTTCTCTTTTTCCGGAATGGAACCGCCTACAAGATAGATTCTAAGTTCTTTGGCCAAAGTAGATAACGCCCTGACGGTTTTACTTTCCAGCAATTCCTCTGCATATTTAACAAAGCACTCATTCAAATAAGGCGTATTAAACATTTCCGGTAAAACAACCAGATCACTGCCATTAGCATGCGCCTCTCGAATCATCTCTTCCGCTCTTTTTAAATTATGTGATTTATTATCTTTAACTTTCATCTGACAAACACCAATTTTAAAATTTTTCATACGTATGTCGTCTTCCTTTCAAATTAATTCTCGTTAGTATTATAGCAATAATATATAAAAAATATTATTAGGTAATAATCATCTTATTATATACCCTACATATTACCCCAAAAAACTTTATGGAATAAAAGATAAACTCAAAGAAGCTTTAAAAAAACCGTATTTCTTTATAAAAAAACTGCCACACAATAACATACAGCAGTTTTAAAAAACACCTTATACACTTTCCTACACTAATTAAGAATGAATTTTTCTATCACATGCGCTACCCCATCATCATCATAAGAATGTGTTACATAATCCGCCTGGCTTTTTAAATCATCTGGGGCATTTCCCATCGCTACCCCCAACCCCGCGTATTCAATCATCGATAAATCATTAAAGTTATCACCAATAGCGATGATTTCCTTTTGATCAATATTAAACTTATTGGCCACCTCTTTAAGCGCCTCTCCTTTATTAACCCCTTTAGCTACAATTTCTACAAACCAGGGCAAAGAGAAATAAAACGTACATTTTTGGCCAAATTCAAAATAAAATTCTTCCGCATGCATGTGAAGATCCGATGAAGAAAAAAGAATCTTTATAACAGGAAGCCTCTTAGCTATGGCTGATAGATTTGCTTTTTTAACTTGGGCGTGATCCATTCTTTCATGGATATGCGCATTATGAGCAAGATCTTCTACATAAATATCATCCGTCGTATAAAGACTGACTTCCAAATGATGTGCTTTAGCCTGCTTGAGAACAGACAGAATCAATTCATTAGGAAGAGACTTTTCATAATAAATCTTTTTCGTCTGTGCACAGATCACTGAAGCGCCATTGCAGGTAATCAATGGCACATCTAGCTGTAATTGCGTAGCAAAAGGTAGTGCTGCCGCAAACATACGTCCTGTAGACAAAGTAATGATAACATCCTTCTCAATAGCCGCTTTAATAACTTCTAGATTCCTACTAGATATATTCAAATCAGGATCAAGTAATGTTCCGTCCAAATCAATTGCCACCAGCTTATAATCCATATTTATTCACCTTTTTCTAGAATAGTAGATATTATAGTTTCTACAATATATGCTCAAAATATTAGGAAAATAATGTTTGTATATCATTGCAAACATTGGTAAATCATACTATAATAGTACCAAACATATGTTCGATTCATTGGAGGAAAGATATCATGAATAACAACAATCATCGTATCATCATGCACATTGATGCCAATAGTGCTTATTTATCATGGCAAGCTATATCAAATTTACAGTGCGGTTCTAATGTTGATTTAAGAACCATTCCAGCTGCCGTGGCAGGAAATCCCAAAAAAAGGAATGGGATCATTCTTGCTAAATCTATTCCAGCCAAACAACAAGGCATTTGTACGGGAGAACCCATCTTTCAAGCCCGCTTAAAATGCCCGGAACTGATCCTGGTACCCCCCAATTTTCCTGTTTATATGCGTTGTAGTCATGCAATGTTTAAAATAATTAAGGAATTTTCTCCCCTTGTAGAACGATATTCTATTGATGAATGTTTCATAGATTTTACCAATATGTCAACTCGTTTCGAAGATCCGGTTAAAGCAGCATATTCTCTTAAAGAACGCATTAAACAAGAATTAGGATTTACAGTAAATGTCGGTATTTCCACTAACAAACTGTTAGCTAAAATGGCAGGAGACCTAAAAAAGCCTGATCGCGTTCATACCTTGTTCCCCTCAGAAATACCACAAAAAATGCATCCCCTTCCCGTAGATAAATTATTTATGGTAGGCAGAAAAACTACTGCCAAACTCACACGGTTAGGGATAAAGACTATCGGTGATCTAGCAACCTATGATGTAAAATCACTTCAATACAAATTAAAATATTTTGGTTTGTTAATCCATGAATATGCTAATGGAATTGACCATAGCCCCGTTCGCCCCAGCAATCGTTTCGAAATGAAAGGATTAGGCAATAGTACAACCATTCCCTTTGATATAACAGATAACAAGACGGCCCATATCGTTTTACTCTCTTTGATTGAAACAGTAGGCATGCGACTACGCCAAGCGGGGATGTGTAGCCAAGTTATAGAAGTTAGTATTCGCTACAGTGATTTCACACACTATTCTCATCAAAACAAGATAGATCATCCTACCCATTGTACCCACACCCTTTATGAAGAAGCCAAAAACCTTTTCAATCAAGCCTGGAAAGGAGACCCTATACGACATTTAGGCGTACGGGTGGCTGATTTATGTTCTGAACAATATTTTCAGCTTTCATTATTTGACGATATCACCCAATTAAATAAATTAGATCAAATAGATCAAACAGTAGATGATATAAGAAAAAAATTTGGTTCCTATGCCATTACACGCGCATCCTATCTCCATACTCGTTTAAAACCTTTATCAGGTGGTATCGGTGAAGAGGGTTATCCAGTTATGTCCAGTCAACTATGAAGCGTTTCTTTCTCTGGCACTAAACGTTTAAAAAAACAGAAATGATAATCCTGGATAAAAAAGAGGTGTTAAAATGAAAGTGTTAAATGAACCTATTGATATGGTAGCCATATTTGAGAAAACAGGCAAGATTAAACCCTTCAAATTTAAATATGATGATATAACCGTTTCTATCCAACAGGTACAAAAAATTTATGAGGAAAAATTGGCAGGTAATCGCCGAATCTGTTTTGTATGTTTGCACAACGGCGCACATCTTTATGAAATAAAATATGAAGTAGATACCTGTACCTGGTATTTATTTAAGAAATAGATACACCCGTCATTAGATTCCAGAATAGGGACTATAGAACAAAAAAACGCATGAAACAGAAATACTTTCATTATATCCCCGTTTCATGCGTTCAATTTATACCTTATACGTGCTAAAAAGAAATAATAATCCCTCCGTCATTTGCATACACCGTACTAATTCCTGCCGTTTCAACGATAATGACATCTTTAAAATTATATTTCGCTTTAATTTCTTTTTTCAATGCTTCTGCCTTTTCTAAACAGTTGCAATGGGCAATACCGAGAATTTTTTCCTCTAATTTCTCGCCTCTTTCCCCTATGATTTCCACCATTCGTTTGAAAGCCCGTTTGGCACCTCTAGCCTTTTCAACTAATTTTATGGTTCCTTCATCAGTAGCACCCATAATTAATTTAATGGATAACGCAGAACCTAAAATCCCCATCAGTTTACTCATTCTACCTGCTTTAATTAAGTTATCTAAGGACTCCAATATAAAAATCGTTTTCATTTCTTTGATATATTCATTCACCTTTTCCACTATTTCCGTTTCTTTATAATTCTGTTTTGCCAATTCAAAAATCTTCATACTTATTAAGGTTTCACCAATTGAAGCACTAAAAGAATCAAAAACATGTATGAATTTATTACTTTTCTCTTCTACAGCCATATTTTTCCCTAATACTGCACTATTATATGAACTACTCAATTGAGAAGATAATGTCACAGCAAATACACTTTCCTCTCCTTCATATGCTCTCATATAATCATGCGGTGAAGGACTGGCAGTTTTAGGCACTTGGTTAGATTTTTTCATAGATTCCAATAATTTTTGAGTATCTAACTTATGATCATCTTTAAACTCTATATCATCTACATATATGGTTAAAGGTACTTTATGAATGTTTAATTTTTTCAAGTCTTTATTCAAATCACAACAGCTATCAGCCACAATTTTCATCTTCATGATTGTCCCCTTTCCATTTTAAATGTTACTTCCTCAATTATAGTGTATCCCACCTACCTTGATCAACAATAATGCATTAATTTTAAACAAAAAATCATAGATTTATCTAAGAAAATATAAAAAATGGTAGTACCAGAAAGTACTACCATTTTCATAAGCCTAAAATTCAATTTTGCTCTCAATATACGCAATAACATCTTCAATTTTTATACGTTCTTGTTCCATCGTATCTCTATGACGAATGGTTACACAATGATCCTCTAAACTATCAAAATCAAATGTAATGCAGAACGGTGTTCCTGCTTCATCCTGTCTGCGATACCGCTTACCAATACTCCCCTTGACATCATAATCTGTCATAAATTTTTTCGATAACTCTGCATATAATTTGGAAGCTGGCTCATCTAGCTTTTTACTTAATGGCAATACTGCCGCTTTAAAAGGCGCTAAAGCCGGGTGAAATTTCAATACCGTACGGGTACTACCATCTTCCAGCTCTTCTTCCTCATAGGCATCAACTAAAAAGGCTAGTGTCACACGGTCAGCACCTAAAGAAGGCTCTATACAATAAGGAATATATTTTTCATTGGTTACCGGATCCTGGTAGTTAAGTTCTGTCCCTGAATGCTCAGAATGCTGCTTTAAATCAAAATCTGTTCTATCTGCAATTCCCCAGAGTTCACCCCAACCAAACGGGAACTTGTACTCAAAATCCGTTGTCGCATTACTATAATGAGAAAGCTCCTCTTTGTCGTGATCCCGCAGGCGAATATTCTCTGATGTCATATTTAAAGATAAAAGCCAATTTTTACAATAATCTTTCCAATATGCAAACCATTCCAAATCTTCACCTGGCTTGCAGAAAAATTCTAATTCCATTTGTTCAAACTCTCTTGTTCTAAAGGTGAAGTTTCCAGGTGTAATTTCATTTCTGAAGGATTTACCAATTTGCGCAATGCCAAAAGGAATTTGCTTTCTGGAAGTTCTTTGAACATTCTTAAAGTTTACAAATATCCCTTGTGCTGTTTCGGGACGCAAGAAAATTTCTGCACTGGAATCTTCCGTAACCCCCTGAAAGGTTTTAAACATCAAGTTAAATTGTCTAATGCTAGTAAAAGAACTAGCCTGACATTCTGGACATTTGATCCCTTTCTCCACCATGAAATTTTCCATTTTTTCATTACTCCAACCGTCCACATTTTCATCTTTACCTTCAACTTCTTTAAAATAACCTTCAATCAATTTATCTGCTCTAAATCTTGCTTTACATTCTTTACAATCTAATAATGGATCATTAAATCCACCAACATGTCCAGATGCTACCCATGCTTGAGGATTCATTAAAATAGCAGCATCCAAGCCTACATTATATGGTGATTCTTGGACAAATTTCTTCCACCATGCTTTTTTTACATTATTTTTCAATTCAACACCCAGCGGACCATAATCCCATGTATTCGCAAGACCACCATAAATCTCAGAGCCGGGGAATACAAACCCTCTCGCTTTTGCCAATGATACAATCTGATTCATTGTTAATTCTTTAGCCATTAGAATAACCCCCTAAATTTAATGTTTAACAATTAAAAAAAATCCTTCATCCCTGATCCAAGGGACGAAAGACTTTGCTCTCGCGGTTCCACCCTAGTTGGTACAAATGTACCCACTTTATAAAGGTTTGCTCCAAAGCGCCATTCATCTAAACAATCTGTCGGATTCTCACCCTCACCAACTCTCTATAAAGACTCATTTAGACTACTCTTCTTCTTCTACGCAAATATGATATTTTTTTGATTTTAACATAAAAAAATGCTTTTGTAAAGTTATTTGATTTAAATGTAATTTTTCCACTCAAATTCTCTAGTGATTACGATTATATTACACAATATGAAAAAGACACTCCCGAAATTTCGGAAGTGCCGTTTTTACATCATTTGATTTATCTTAGCCACCAACAACAACATTAGCTGCTTGTGGACCACGGTTACCTTCGATAACGTCAAACTCTACATTTTGTCCTTCTTCAAGTGTTTTAAATCCGTCTGTTTGAATTGCAGAGAAATGAACAAAAACATCTCCACCATCATTACTTTCGATGAATCCAAAACCTTTTTCTGCATTAAACCATTTTACTTTTCCTTGCATTGTATAGGCCTCCTTAAAATAAATTGAATCAAAAAGTGGGATTATACTAAACTACTCTTACAATACCCCTAATTAGAGGCCTAAAGAACATTTCAGTTTTTCGCAACTTTTTAACGCTTAATCAAATTATATCTCAATTGTAATTTGATTGCAAGCTTTTTATTAAAAAAAATAAGTGTTTTATAAAAAAAATATAAAATATAAAAAGATTGGCTAATTTACGTTAATTGCATAATCATCTATTGCTTGTGCTATGGTACCATAACACCTCTAATTTTACAAATATATATCTGAAAACTCAATGTTTATTCTTTCCATATAATCCTGCTGGATTTCACTTTTCTCGTTTACTTCTGTATTATCAACTTCATCTAATACCTTCACCGGAAGTTCAATAACAAACTCACTTCCTACATCATATTCACTAACCACAAAAATTTTCCCTCCATGCATTTCAACCAGAGAGTAAACAAGAGATAATCCAATACCGCTCCCTTCATGATTTCTTGTAAAGGTTTTGTCTACCTGCCTAAAGCGTTCAAAAATAATAGCTTGCTTTTCCTCTGGAATCCCAACCCCGTTATCTTTTACGGAAATAACGATACTTTCTCCCTTATCATGCACATTTACCCTTATCATCCCACTATGTTTTGAAAATTTCACAGCATTGGAGAGAAGATTAAGCATGATCCTTTCAATTTTATCTGGATCACAGGCTATGATCTTTTCTTCTACATCCGTATCAAATAATAGTTTTAAATTGTTGTTTTCTATATATTCTGCAACGGATAATGTGATATCTTCTACAATATTGACAATATTATGGTTTTGACAGTTCACTTCAAAGAAATCCGAATCAATTTTAGTAATATCAATTAAGTTATTAACCAGTCTTAATAGTCTTAAGCAATTCTGCTTCATAATGTTTTTATAATTGTTAGTTTTCTCGGCATATATGAATGATTGATTTTGTAAATATACCTCCAACAATTGTAATGCACTCAGGATGACATTTAGCGGTGTTCTAAATTCATGGGAAAGATTCGCAAAAAATTCCGTTCTTAATTTATCGTACTTAAGCGCTTCATCTAATAACCGCTTATTCTCTTCAGCCTTTCTCCGTAATTCTTCCGTTTTTTTACGCTTTGTAATATCACGCATAACAATCATGACAGAGTTCTTTCCTTTATATGTAAAAGCAGTAGCCGCTACTTCAACATCTACAATCGTCCCATCAGGACAAATAAAATTTTGTTCAAGCAATGGCATCCTCTTTTCCCCTCTATATAATTTCTGTCTTCGTTCTTCTACCGCTTCTTGATAATCCGGATGCACATTTATTATACTCATTATTTCTTTTCCAATCACTTCCTGAGGATTAGCAAACCCCACCAACCTTGCTCCAGCAGTGTTGACAAAAGTAATCTGTTCATCACAATAAACAAAAATACCATCAGGTAAGAGTTCAAAAAAGAACTGGTACCTTTCCTCACTTTCTCGTAGTGCCTCTTCAGCTTGTTTACGTTCTGTTATATCACGGGTACTGATAACAATTTTAACAGGTATATTATTATCATCTAATAATAAATTGACAATGGACTCTACCCAGACATAATGGCCCTTTACATGGCGACAACGATATTCCACTTTCCTCGGCAAACCATTATAAATAAGCAACTTCATAATTTTATAAAGTTTATCAATATCGTGTGGATGTATCATCTCATAACTTGTTCTCCCCATCCAATCTTCTGGTACATACCCAAGAAAATTTTTAATTGACGGGCTAACATACTGAAAAACACCTTCCCTATTAACTAGACAAATACTATCCTGCATATTATCAGTAATTTTAGCCAATTCCATAGTTCGTTTTCTGACAAGACTCTCCAAATTATCATTAGCCTTGCGCAATGATTCTTCCGTTTCCTTCAGTCTTAGCTGTTTCAAACCCATATCGGCAATTACTTCTGCTAATTGCCGAAAAATTTTCATATAGCTGTGCAGCTGGTCCACAGTAACAATGGGAACACGTTCCACAGCAGCCAAATATGTATCAACATCAAATCCAAACGCTTCCGCTTGACGCTGGAAATATGCCATATCTGGTGTTTTAAAAAACAACTGCCCCAAAAATAAGGTGGCTAAGTGCACGCCTTCAATAATAATCGGCGTAGAAGCACTAATCAAACCGTTCTGGCATTTATAGATTATATACCCTTCCTTCGCATCCAATCTGCTTTTAATAGTGGCATCACTTATTTGGCATCGCCTCTCTGTCTTTGGATGCTGCCTGTGAAACTGCGTACAAATATCTTGCCACTCACTTCTGTTCAAGATACTCCCATCAACATCTAGAACAGTATACGGAATCTTTGTTAACTGATAGAATTCATCCAACATTTTTTGTGTCTTTTGCATATCTACAAGATCGCTAAACTTGTTTTTCAATTTTTTCTCCTCTCTGCCATTGGAGTTATACAAAAGTATAATTGATCAATCCCATTCATAAGACGTTGTATATATTCTCTTTTTTTAGAAATTTTTCCTTCTTTTGTTTTATTTTGTAATACAAGTGATGCAACAAAAAAAACCAATATTTTCTAGAAGCATCTCTGACAATATTTAAGTTGATCTATTTGTATCTGCTTGGCATTGTTCTGGAATTAAGTTTATAATAGATCCTATAAAAGATACTCAGGAGGCTATATTATGAACAACAAATTAAGAGTTAAAAAAATTAGTAATGATGCAAAATTACCACAATATGCTCATCCAGGTGATGCAGGTTTAGATTTATTTTCAGTTGTATCAACTGAAGTTTTACCTGGTGAGTCAAAACTGATACAAACAGGAATCATTATAGAATTACCTCAAAATACAGAGGCTCAAATTCGACCACGTAGCGGACTCGCTCTAAAAAATCAAATAACGGTATTAAATACACCGGGAACAATAGACGAAGGGTACAGAGGAGAAATTGGTATTATTTTAATTAATCATGGCAAAGAAAAATTCAGAGTAGAGAATGGTATGAAAATTGCCCAAATGGTTATAAAGCCTGTATTATCAATAGACGTTGAAGAAGTTGCTGAATTAAATTCATCGTCTAGAGGAGAAGGCGGTTTTGGATCTACAGGATTGTAAAAAATAAGACAGTTATTACTATTGGGTTATATGATAAAAGAGGTTGTGACAAAAGCTAATTAGCTTTTGTCACAACCTCTTCACGCATTTTCAATATTTCTTTAACGATCCGTTAGTGCTAATTTGATACCAATCAAACCAAATACACTCGCCTTTACAAAATTGATGTACTTACCGATACCTGGTCTATTTAATATTTTTTCTCCGAAAGCTCCGGAAAATAGGGCTACAATCGTAAAAATTACAATCGCTTGCAGCATAAAAATCAGTCCCAAAATAATCATCTGTACAGGAACATGTCCTGATTCAGTGGATACGAACTGAGGCAAAAAGGCCAGAAAAAAAAGTGATACTTTAGGATTTAAAATATTCATTAGTATGCCACGTTTAAAAAGACTCCAAAAACTTTGTTTGTTAACTGATTCTGTTGATAAGGAAGTTTCTCCTTCCTTAATCGCTTTCCATGCTAAAAATAATAGATAGCATGCACCCGCATATTTCAAAATTTGAAAAGCAATGGCCGATTGATGCAAAATAGCGGAAATACCCAATGCAGCAGCCGTAGTATGAACCGTAATACCTGAACATAACCCTAATGCTGTAGAGATGCCTGCTTTTCGACCTTTAGAAATACTTTGCGTAATGACAAATATGATGTCCGGCCCCGGTGCAAGCGTCAGCATCATTGATACGGTTACAAAATATACTACGTTTGAAATTTCCATTCATCATCACCTAAGCTTCCTCTACACGATTTCTCCCTTTATCCTTAGCTAAATATAAAAGTTGATCCACATGCTTCACGCATTCCTCTTTTGTATTTACTTGATTTTCATACAACCCAATACTAATTGTAATATGTAATTTTCCATTAAACCAAGTAAAATTCCCAATATTGCTTCTAATCCGCTCTGCGATTTCTCGAGCCTCAACCTTATTCGTATTGGGCAAAATAATTAAGAATTCTTCTCCACCATATCTCCCCACATAATCAGTTGCACGTAAACTTTTCTTAAACATATGACTAATACCAATTAATACGCGATCCCCAAAGGGATGGCCATATTCATCATTAATTGCTTTAAAATAGTCAATATCAATCATAAGTACAGTGAATATTTCATTCAGTTCATTATACCGATCAATAGAACTACTTAAAATTTGTTCAATATACTTATGATTGTATAAATTGGTTAATCCATCTCTGATGGATTTTTCATATATGCTTTGATTTTCAAGAGAAAGTTCTTCTAAACGAGTAAATCCAGTAGAAAAGTTTATTGCCAACATGTATGATTCAAGGAATGCAAAGATGAACATTCCAATTTGAAAAACATAGACATTTGAAAACACACCGTTATTTATCAACACATCATTAATACCTGTAATAGCTAAAACCAGAAGCGCCATTAAGGAAACTCTACCGTTTATATCTCGTTCCCGTGATTTTCTTATTAAAAAAACAAGTAAGTATAAGATAATAATAATCAAAAATACATGGCCGTATATAGCTAAACGATCATAAAAGGTATTGATCGTTACAACGCAAATACCTGTAAATATACTGCCAAACAACACAGCAAAATCTGTCATTCTCTTTGAAAAATCCTCGAATTGTTCTTTTAAGAATAATACATACATCATAACCCATAAATAATAGGTAATAGCAGCAATTTTACTCATTAGTTCGTAAGGCATCTCAGGGTAAAACTGGACAAGTATTCTTTCGTTTAAAACTAAACACCTTAATTGAATTAAAAAACATAATACCGCAAAATAGAGGAATGTTCTTTCTTTTCTCCTTAAAAAATATATAGCTAAATAACAAAGTTCTATCATGAGCAAAGCACCAATAATCAAGGTATCCATAATAATACTCAAAGTGTATACACCCATAATCTGCTTTTTTAACCCAAAGTCTATTGAATAAATAATCGGCTGAATATCTCTAAAATTTGAAGCTTGAATCACAATATCAACTTTTTCATTCTCTGAAGTAAAAAAAGCATAAACGGGTAAATAAATGGCTCTTTCTTCTGCAAAGCTTTTACCGATCTTTCCGTGAGAACCCTGAAATACACCATTGACCCACACCTTAGATGCGGATAATCTATTGTTTATCCGAAGGCCATAGACAATATCATCAGGAACCATCATTTTCAAATGGAGTGTCATATACCCTGTCGTTTTTCCAGCCAATTGTGCCCCTAATGTTCCCGGTATGTGAAAATACCCGTCTGGCCTCCTGTTTTTTAGTTTATCCGGTTCTAATAATTCATTGAAATATAGTTCCCACCGGCCATCCAAATGGATAATCCCATCTTTTTCAAAGTTCCAATCCAGAAGATCAATAACGCCACATTTAGCCTCTACAGAAATCGCATTAGAGTGACACACATTAATATATAGTCCTATAAATATAGCCAATATAAGAACAAGCACAACCCATTTTTTATTAATTAACCCTTTCATTATATACAAGTCCCCTAATTAAGATTATCTAAAAAAGTTTTATATTGGTTAAATATTCCAATAGTCATTATACATTATTATCAAAACAAAATTCAAGTAATATTTTATCATAAAATTGCCTTCCTAAGCTCATTCTATTATTAAGACAATTAATTATACACAAGCAATATCAAACTATAGGAAAGCAAAATGTTATTAATTAGTACAATTTTTTCTTTATCGTCATATGCTACATTTATTTTATTTTATGCTTTACAATAAAGATTTTGCATTTAAAATTGCTCTTGCAAACCCGCAATGTAAATTTCTTTATTGCATTATATAAAGTTCAATTTCACTTAATTCAATCAGTGCATAAAAGGAGTGTTTATTAATGCAAATTGTAATGTTAGAACCCTTAGGTGTAAGTAAAGAAACCCTAAGTAAGCTTGCAAAACCATTTATAGATGCAGGCCATGAATTTGTACCTTGTTTAAATAAAATTCAAGACAAGAAAGAACTTATTTCCAGAGCTTCAGAAGCCGATGTACTTATTATCGCCAATTCTCCTCTTGGAGGTAATGTAATAAGTGCCTGCCCTCATCTTAAAATGATATCCGTTGCATTTACAGGTATTGATCACGTTGATGTAAACGCATGTGAAGAAAATAATATTCTTATTTCCAACGCTGCCGGTTATTGTACTTACGCCGTTGCCGAACTCACTTTTGGTCTCATGCTCTCTACATTAAGAAAGATCGTTCCCTGTCATCAGGCAACTAGAAATAATGGCACCAAAGCAGGCTTAGTAGGCAATGAACTCTACAATAAAACAGTTGGTATCATCGGCACAGGCGCCATCGGAACCACTGTTGCCAGAATATCAAAAGCTTTTAATTGTAAATTATTAGGCTATGACAGACATGAAAATAAAGAAGCTCAAGACGTAGGGGTTACCTATGTAACTCTAGAAAACCTTCTTGAGAAAAGTGATATTGTCACGCTTCATACCCCTCTAACGGAAGAAACAGAAATGCTTATGAGCAAAGAAAGAATTGCATTAATGAAACCAACCAGCATCCTAATAAATGCTGCAAGAGGTGCTGTCATTGACAGCACAGCGCTTGCTGAAGCATTAAATAATGATAAGCTTGGTGGGGCAGGTATTGATGTGTTTGAAATGGAACCGCCCATACCATCAAATCATCCATTGTTGAACGCCAAAAACACATACCTTACACCTCATGTTGCCTTCGCAACAGATGAGTCTATGGAAAGAAGAGCATCGATTACTTTTGAAAATATTTCTTCATGGCTGAAGGGGATTCCCCAAAACATAATGTTTAAACCTACGAGTATGACGTTTTGTGATTTCTAAAACAATGGGGACATCCCTTAAAACCAGATGTCCCCCCATTGTTATTGATGAACTTTACATCGTTTCTAATACAATCTTTCCTTCTTGCAAATCGACTTTAATATTTGCACCTTCTCTGAAATTATTTTTAAGATACTGTTCAGCGATTTCATCTTCCACATATCTTTGAATAGTTCTTCTTAACGGCCGTGCCCCGTATTGTTCATCATAGCCTTCTTTTAATATAAACGCTTTTACCTCATCTGAAATCTCTATATTCACTGACTTTTCTTTTCCCTCATCAATGACTTCTTTAAGCATTAAATCAATAATTCGACGAAGCTCTTCCTTCATGAGGTAGGTAAATACAATGGTTTCATCCACTCTATTTAAAAATTCAGGTCTGAAAATGCCTTTTAATACTTCTTGTACGCGGCTTTCTAAAGCAGCATATCCATCATTTTTTGCAAAACCAATTCCAGTGGATTTTAAGTGCGTACCTGCATTAGATGTCATAACAATCACAGTATTTTCAAAAAATACCGTTCTCCCTTGGCTATCCGTTAGTCTTCCATCTTCAAGAATTTGTAGTAACATATTGAATACATCCGGATGTGCTTTTTCAATTTCATCTAAAAGAATAACCGAATAAGGTTTTCGTCTTACCTTTTCCGTCAACTGTCCGCCCTGGTCATACCCTACATATCCAGGAGGTGCGCCAATTAACTTAGAAACGGTGTGTTTTTCCATATATTCTGACATATCAAAGCGAATCATTGCTTCTTCACTGCCAAAAAGTTCATACGCCAAAGTCTTTACAAGTTCTGTTTTTCCTACTCCCGTAGGGCCTACAAAAATAAATGAAGACGGCTTTTTCTTCTTACGAAACCCTGAACGATTGCGCCGTATCGCCCTTGATAAGCTTACAATCGCTTGATTCTGACCTATAATTCGTTTATGCAATCGCTCTTCCAAATTTAATAGTTTTTGCGCTTCCGCTTCTGTAATTTTTTGTACAGGTATCTTGGTCCAGGATTCAATCACAAATGCAATATCATCGACTGTAATCTGTACCTCACAACAGTTTTTCTCCATTTCTTCAATCTTTTCATGGATTTTGCACTCTTGCATTTTACATTGGGCGACTTTTTCATAATGATCATTAGCAGAAGCAGTTGATTTCTCATACTGGATTTTTTTAAGTTCTTCTTTCAAAGCTTCTAATTCTACAAGCCCTTGGTTTTTTAAATTTGCTCTCGAGCCTGCTTCGTCAATCACATCTATTGCCTTATCAGGCAAATATCGATCAGTAATATATCTTTCAGATAAATTGACAGCACCTTCTATGACCTCATCTGATATCTTGACTTTGTGATAATCCTCGTAATAATTTTTGATGCCTTTTAAAATTTCTATTGTTTCCCGTGCTGTCGGTTCTTCAACTAATACGGGTTGGAATCTTCTTTCCAAAGCCGCATCTTTTTCGATATGTTTTCGATATTCTTCAAGGGTTGTTGCTCCAATAACCTGTATTTCTCCCCGGGCAAGCGCCGGCTTTAAAATATTAGCAGCATTCATAACCCCGCCATGCACTTCTCCCGCTCCCATGATGTTATGCACTTCATCTATCACTAAAATAACGTTCCCACATTCTTTCGCTTCGTTAATAATGGATTTCATCCGTCCTTCAAACTGTCCTCTAAATTGTGTACCCGCTACAACCGCCGTCAGATCAAGAAGATAAATCTCAGAATTAAATAACTTGGCCGGAACTTGCTTTTCAGCAATTCGCACTGCCAATCCTTCTGCAATAGCAGTCTTCCCCACACCCGGTTCACCAATTAGAATAGGATTGTTTTTTGTACGTCTATTTAAGATCTGTACCACTCTATCTATTTCTCTATGCCTTCCAATAATCTTATCAACTTCTTTGTTCTTCGCTTTTTCCGTCAAGTTCGCACCATATAGTTCCAAATGTTTTTTCTTGCCTTTTTTCTTTTTAGTTGCTGCCTTCTCATTTGATTGGTCCTTAATAGTAGAAGAAGACACTTCTTTATCTTCTTCTACTTCTTTATCTTTATTATTATCGCCATCTTTCATTGTTGGCAATGAACCATTGATGAAATTCATAAAAAGATTGTCGCCATCTAAATCTTCTGTATCCATATCTTCAAACATTTCATTCATCTGTTCGGTTAAATTTTCAACATCTTCTGAGGACATGCCAGTTTGCTGCATAATTTGATCGATAACCGGAATACCCATCTTTTTTGCACATTCTATACATAAGCCCTTCATTTCAGATTTTCCATTTTCAATAATTGTTGTAAATACAACAGCTATGTTTTTGTTGCAAACAGAACATTTTTTCATACAAACCATCTCCATATCTTAGTGAAAAAGTTTAATTGATATAATTACAGTATAACATAAAAAAGCAAGTTCATACTGTTCTTGATTTTTGATAGAAGTAAATGGATAAAACATCAATTATAGCATATATTTGATTTCTTATGAAATATTATGCTATTATTAATTAATATATATTTTAACAATAGTATAAAACTAATTTCTTAAGCTTTTCCGTTAATCTCTGCAAGATTACCCGCAATTTATATGTTCTTTGATGTATCTAATTTTATAAACACAAAAAGGGGGATCAGAAGCAATGTTTCAAAGAAATTCTTTAAAGTGGAAAATAATATGGCCAACTGTTGTCGTTATTACATTAGTACTAGTAGGAATGGCTTCTTACATTTACAAACAAACTGCAAATAGTCTTCAACTGCAGGGATTGGCTATTACAGAGACAGTTCGTCTAAGCATCGAAAATGCACTCACGGCGCGTAAGACTGTCGAAGAAGTATTAGAAAAAGAAATGATTGGTCAAGCATCTATGGCCTCACTTTTAATTAAGAAGGGAACCAGTTATTCAGAACTCGTTGAACTTGCTAAAAAATCGGGAATTGATGAATTTTGGATTTCAGACGCTAACGGCTGTGTTGAATTAACTTCTGTTGCCCCCGATGTTGATTTTGATTATTCTGCAGATCCCAATGGTCAGGCCTATGAGTTCATGAACTTAATTACCGGGAAAAACAAAGTCATCGCCCAACCCGCTCAGACACGTACAATTGATACAAAAGTATTTAAATATGTCGGCGTACCAGGATGGGATAGTCCTCGTATCATTCAAGTAGGACGGGAAGGTACTATGCTCACAGCACTTGACACACAGATAGGACCCCATAGTTTAATAGCGAAAATTAAAGGACAATTAAGTAACGAAATTCTCTTTTCCGCCGTCGTTTCCCCTGACGGGGCAGTTCTAGTGGGAAGTGATGAGGAAATTCAAAGTATTGATCAGTTATCTACAGAATTGAAAAAACAATTAAGTGAAACCCTTACCAGCAAACAAATTACGAGCTTAAGCCATTCTTTTGCAGGAAAAAAGACAACTTATTATTTAGCTGATCTCTCTAATGGTAATAGCTTACTCCTTGCAGTTTCTAATGAAATTTTAACAGATATTCGTAATATAACAATTTTTGCAACGGTAATAGCGCTTATTATTTTAACCTCTGTTTTATTTTTCGTGGTTAATCGACAAATCAAACGCCTTGAAAAACTAAATGAAGCACTTGCTTTAATTAGCGAAGGAGAAGGTGATCTGACAAAACAAATCAACATCGAATCCAATGACGAAATAGGAGAACTTAGTAGATATTTCAATAAATTTTTGGAAAAATTACGAAATATTATTGAAAATATAACACAAAATGCAGATATCACGGCCGAGAACGCTAATACATTAGCCGTTGCAGCAAAAGAAACAACTTCTTCCATCAGTGAAGTTTCCAAGGCTGTAGAAGAGTTGGCAACAGGCGCTTCAGAACAAGCCAGTGAAGCAAGTAAAAGCTCTGAAAAATTAATTCTATTCGGTAGTGAAATCAATTTAATGAATCAAGCCGTTCAAAATGCCAAAAAACACTCTGATCATATGAATCAGCTCAGCCAGGAAGGATTAAAAACATTTAATTATTTATCAGATAAGTTTTCACAAAATACAGAAATTAATCAACAGGTAACGAATAATGTTGAACAATTAGCAGAAAAATCAACTTCAATCAACCAAATTGTTAATGCCATTCAATCCGTAGCTGATCAGACTAATTTACTGGCTTTAAATGCTGCCATTGAAGCAGCACGAGCAGGTGAGTCAGGAAGAGGTTTTGCGGTTGTAGCGGATGAAATACGCAAACTAGCTGAACAAACGGCCGTTTCTACAAAAGAAATCGAAACCATTATCAATGAAATACAAAAAGAAATCTCTACTACCAAAAACAATATGGATCACGCCAATGCCCTTGGTAGTGAAAGTCAAGCAGCCGTTAAAGAGACGATCGAAGGATTTAACCAAATCATGCAAGCCATAGAAGAAACAATTGCAGAAATCGATGATTTAATACAAAGCGTTCAGAAAGTTGATTCCGAAAAAGACGTGGTCATAGAAAATATTCAAGGAATTGCAGCCATTGCCCAGCAATCAGCAGCATCAACTGAGGAGGTTTCTGCTTCCGTTGAAGAACAAACAGCAACGATAGAAACAATGGCACAAACAGTTGAAGAACTTAAAAAAATAGCTAATTTACTTAAAAATGAAGTAAATAAATTTAAGATTTAAAAATAAATAATTAGAGGCGTAGAATATTCCTCTAAGCAAGGAATATTCTACGCCTCATCTAAGGCATATTCAAAAAAATAACAAGCCAGTCTGATACAAAATATCCGTCGTATTTTTGGCTTATTAATTTCTTTCATATGCCTAATTATTCTTTATAACTTCAAAATGCTTCCACTCATCAGGGAACATGGCCTGATATTTTTTATATAAAAACCGATCATCAATTAACACCAAAATTCCTCGATCATGTTCAGTCCTGATCAATCTCCCACCCGCTTGTAAGACCTTGTTCATTCCCGGATAAACATACGCATAGTCATAGCCGCTTTTATCAATAGAACAATAATAATCTTTTATAATATTTCTTTCCAAACATATCTGAGGCAACCCCACACCTACCACAATAACACCATTCAACCGATCTCCTTTCAAATCAACCCCTTCAGAGAACACACCCCCTAATACAGCAAATCCAACCAACGTATCTTTGTTATTCTCTTTAAATTGGGCTAGAAAATCTTCTCGTTCTTCCTCAAGCATATTTGCAGACTGTATGATGGTGTTCATATTTATATTTTCACCTATAAACATTTCATAAATCTGGTTCATATACTTATAAGATGGAAAGAACACGAGATAATTTCCAGGATTTTTATTTGCTATTTTAGATATCTTTTCCACTAAATATGAACTGGTTCCCTCCCGGTCTTTATATCGAGTTGATAAATCAGAGATATAAATCTTTAAATGGTCTCTATTAAATGGCGACTTTAGAACAATTGTATAATCATCATTGTCTCCCCCTAGTATCTCCTTAAAATAGGCCAAAGGTATGAGTGTCGCTGAAAAAAATACACTTGCTTTATAGTTTCTTGTAATCTCATGTAATAAAAAAGAAGGATCCAGGCAAAAAAGTTTTAAGGTCACCTCCTTGTTATCTTTTTCTACATAGGTTATAAAACGTTCATCATATAGCTGTAATATTTTTGCAAAAGAAGTACATTCAAAGTACAAATCCAACAATTCATTATATCCTTCTTTTTTGGGATTCCTGGTCAGCCATCTCTCTGCTGCTGAGACAAAATGATTAAGAAACACAGAGATTTCTTTAGGTTTATCTTTATTCATTATAAAAGGTGCTTCATTACATTCTTTTTTAAGCTTCAACATAAATGAATTCAGTTTATTCAAAGATTTATAAATTTCTTTATCTTTAGCCTTAAATACTCTTTTAACATCCAAAAAAATAGACTTAAATAAAGTCCCCGAGAACATATCTCTCGCCCTATCAACCAAATTATGTGCTTCATCAATTAAAATTATATTATTTTTCTTGTTTTCATCTGTAAATCTTTTGAGTGATGCTCTAGGATCAAACACATAGTTATAATCACATATGATACCATCAACTAATAATGCTAAATCCAGTGAAAATTCAAAGGGACAAATTTTATGTTTTATTGCATATGATTCAATAATGAACCTATTTAATTGATCTTCATTTTTTAATATATCTATCATAGCACCATTTAATCGATCAAAATAACCATGTGCATATTCGCAATAATCTTTACTGCAATTTACCTCATCTTTAAAACACACTTTTTCCTTTGCCGTAATGGTTACAACTTTAATATTTAACCCTTTTTCTCTTAAAATAGAAAAGGTTTCTTCAGCTACCGTCCGGGTTATGGTCTTAGCCGTAAGATATATGATCTTATCTATTTTCCCTTCGCCCAATGCTTTTACCGAAGGAAAAACAGTAGATATTGTTTTCCCTATACCCGTTGGCGCTTTTGCAAATAATCTTTTTTCGTCTAATATAGATCTATATACAGCTACAGCCAATTCTCGCTGACCTTTGCGATATTTTTCGAAAGGAAATTCCAATTCTTTTATAGAGCGATTTCTTTTATTAAATAATTCTACTTTTAATGAAGCAAACTCAATATATCCGTCTAGTAAATGATATATAAACGTTTCCAATTCACACATTGTAAATCTTTTCTTAAATATTTTCTCTTCTTCCGTATCGATATCGACATAAGTAAGCTGGATATATAATTGTTCTAAATTATTTTCTTTGCCATACATATAGCCATACAATTTGGCCTGAGCCCAGTGAACAGGATTATGATTTTCCTCAACATGCTCCAAACCCTTTGACGTAGACTTAATCTCGTCTATTGTTATTTCATCTGCTGCAATAATTCCGTCACAACGGCCTTCTATATGAAAGCAATAGCTTTTATAGTCTATTATTGTTTTAAGCTGCACTTCTTTTTTATATGTTTTATCTTGTTTTTTTTGTACCTTCTGATGCGCTTTAATCCCCTCCAAAAGCACACTGCTCCCTTTAAAGGTTGTATCAATGCTACCGCTTCTCAAAACAAACTCTACCAAGGCTCTCACCGAAATTTTTATAAAATCACTCATTCAATCACCTGTCATTAAATAAATTTAGGTTGCTATTATATGTCATGCAATAAAGAACTTACATTGCAGGAAAAGCGAAGGAAAGATGGGGACAATTCTGAATGTAAAAACTTTAATGCAATTTATATAGTTTGCATAAATATTTATGTCTTTTTAGATTATATCACGTATTGAAATGTGGTTTTACTAAATTTACTTTTAGAATTAGATTTTTTTAAGTTATAAAGCAATAGAAAGAACACCCCTCCAGTATCATTAAAAATCAAATGAGACAAAGAAGATCATCACCTTGTCTCATTCATAATACTGCCTTTTATATTCATCCATCAACGCTCTAGTGATACTATTTTTATTCATATCAAGTTTCTTAGATTCCACTTGAGATACAGGCATAATATCCATAAGAGAATTTGTCACAAAAATTTCATCTGCATCCATAAATAACGAAATTTCAAATGCGTCTGATATCATATCCATTTTTAATTCCTTAATAACCAACATAACCTTTTCCCTGGCTATTCCCGGTAATATCCCGCAATCAACAGAAGGTGTATAAATTTTTTCGTCTTTTACAAAAAAAACATTGGAAATAGATCCCTCGCTGAGCTTTCCATTCACATTCAAGAATACGCTCTCGTCATATCCACTTATTATGGCATTCTGTCTCTCTAGCATATTTTCAATATAATTTGTAGATTTAATACTGACTATCTTTGAATAAGGATTTTTTCTGGATCTAGCCAAACAAAGCCTGAATCCTCTTTCATAGGCCTCCTTTTCATATACTCTACTGCTATTGGTAATAAGCAAACTGTATCCACCATGATCCATAGCATATACAATTTTTAATGCGCCATTTTCAATTTCATTAATTCTTACTAACTCCTTGCAATTCAATTCTATTTCATGATCCTCATATTTAAGTTCCATCTCCAGCACCTTACAGCTCCATCTAAGTCTTTTAAAATGTTCCTCCATAAAAACAATTTTTTGGCGATAGACCTTCACGGTTTCAAAAATACCATAACCGTACATAAATCCTCCGCCCATTGGACTGATCATGGCCTCGTCCGCAGGAACAACATCCCCGTTTAACCAAACCTTCAAAGTACCATCTCCTTACCTATACTAGCTTTTTAATGCTTCAATCAGTGCCCTTGCTTTGTGAAGTGTCTCCTCGTACTCAAGTTCAGGATCAGAATCCCAGACGATCCCCCCTCCTACTTGAAAATAGGCGCTTTCGTTCTTACACACAATGGTTCTTATTACGATATTTAGATCTGCATCTCCATTAAAACCTACATATCCTATTGAACCTGTATAAATATTCCTCTGTGTAGGCTCTAACTCATCTATTATTTCCATGGCCCTTATCTTTGGAGCCCCTGTTATGGAACCACCCGGAAACACATTCTTAATACAGTCAATTGTGTCGTAATCCGCTCTAAGTTCTCCAACAACAGTAGAAACCAGGTGATAAACAGTGGCGTACATTTCTAAATGAAAAAGTTCTGTAACCTTTACACTTCCCGTCTTACAAACCTTACCCAAATCATTTCTTTCAAGGTCAACAATCATTAAAAGCTCTGCTTTATCCTTCTCACTTGATAAAAGTACTTCTTTATTTGCAATGTCCTCCTCAGGCGTTTTACCTCTCGGCCTTGTGCCCTTTATGGGTCTTGTTTCTATCACTTTATCCCTGATCCTTATAAACCTTTCTGGTGAGCTGCTAACAATTTGCCCTTCTCCAAAGTCAATAAAGCTGGCAAACGGAGCTGGGTTTATACGTCTTAATTTTGAATATAATTCAAAAGAAGAATATTCTGTTTCATACTCAAATCTCTGGGTCATATTCGCTTGATATATATCGCCTGCTTTTATATAATCCTTTATCTTATTGATCGCTTTTATATATTCTTGCTTTTCGAAATTAGCGCCTCTATAAATAGACTTTTTAGAATGGGTGTCACTTATTTCAACCCCTTTTTTCTCTTCTTTTTGGATATAAGATTCAATTTTTCCTATCACCTTCTCATCCAAGTCCTTTATTCCCAGAGAAGCAATATATACCTCTTCATTTCGGTGGTCAATTACTATGATGCCGTCGTATAGTCCCCAAAAACAATCCGGTATATTGACATCATCAACAGCGGTTCTTGGAAGATTTTCGATATGATGGCACATATCATATCCCCAATACCCCACTGCCCCCCCTATAAATGGGATATCCGAATGGTATTCTATCTTATATTCCGAGAAAATCTTTTTGAATTCCTTAAATGGATCGCCACAATACGTTGATGTTTCTCCGTTCTTGCTAATAGCTATCTTGTCATTTTTACTTCGAAATGTCAAAAAGGGATCAAATCCTATAAATGAATATTGACCCAGTTTACTATAATCCATGCCACTGTCTAGAAAGAAACTATACGGTTTATCCTTGAAAAGCGCGTATAGCTCAAAACTATTTAGTTTGGTATCTAGTTTTTTTATAAGCATATCTCTATTTACTCCTTTGCGTTTTTGCTCTTAATAAAAAATTATTTAACAGTTCCATTCCCTTTTCTGTCAATATTGCCTCAGGATGAAACTGCACACCTTCTATTGTATACGCTCTATGAGATATCCCCATGATCTCACCCTCCAATGTCTGGGCAGTGATCTCCAAACATTCCGGCAATGATTCCTTTTCTATGACAAGAGAATGGTATCGGGTGACATTAAGGGGGTTCTTAAGTCCCTTGAATACACCCTGACCTGTATGATTTATGGGATGCACCTTTCCATGAACAGGTTCCCTGGCCCTTACGATTTTCCCGCCAAATACCTGTCCAATCGTCTGATGTCCTAAACATATTCCCAAAATCGGAATCTTTCCTTTAAAGGATTCCACAGCTTCCTTGCAAATACCAGCTTCGTTTGGTGTACACGGCCCAGGGGAAAGAACAATCATACCAGGGTTTAATTTTTCAATGTCTCTAAGAGATATTTGATCATTTCTATAGACCATTACCTGCTCATTCAAACATTTTAAGTATTGAACAAGGTTATAAGTAAAAGAATCATAATTATCGATCATCAAAATCAAGCATAACACTCCCTTTGAAGTATATGATAATAGTAAGTGGTAAAAGGTAAGTAGTAAGTGTCTCTCATATAATAATATTTCAAAAGTAGTGTTTATTATGTATGGTTGTACCTCTCTTTGTTCATTGATGTATAAAGGTGATGAAAGAGGACAAAAAAACAGTTCTTCCTTAGCGATTATCCTAAGTAAGAACTGTTCCATAAGCCATCCTCTTGATTTTAACTTATTTTATCATTTCCACAAAACTATAACCCAACTTAAACCCATAATAAATAATTACCAATCCACAGACTATATTAATGCTTCGCAAAACCTTTACATTAAACATATTGCGAAAAATTGAGACTACCGTTGCTAATCCCATAAACCAGATAAATGATGCTAAGCATACGCCGCTAATAAATAACGTTGAAAACTCAGCCGGAAGTGACGCCCGAATGCCGCCAATTAATAGCGACCCGTCAATTAACGCCTGTGGATTCAACCAGGTAACTGCAAAACAAACAGATATGATTTTCAAAAGCGGTATAGAAACGTCAACCGCTTCTATTACCTGTGGTTTAGAACGCATAAGACTGATCCCGATATAAATAACAGCTATACTTCCCAAAAATAAAATGATACCCCTTAGAATTATTGATTTTTCAATTAAAGCACCAACCCCGTAAAAGCTGGCAAGGGCAAGCGTAATATCAAAAAATATCGTTATTAATGCGACCTGATAGGCGCGAATTCTGCTCAAACTTATAGCTGAATTTATAACATATAAGTTTTGCATTCCAATTGGCGCTAGATAGGCTAACCCCAAAATAAATCCTTGTGCAACATAATTTAGCAATATCCTCATCCTTCCTATTTCATTATGCTAAAAGGATTATATCAAAAACATATAAAACCCACAAAGTATTCATGCAAAAAAGTAAAAAAAGAACCAATCTCACAATTAGCTCTTCTTATCAAAAGGATAGGTTGGTAGAATGAAATCCAACCTATCACTTATATTATATAAATTACATTAAATTTTTTACATTTAGAATGGCTCTGGCAACATGGGGACACACCACTCGTACCTCGTGGAATGTCCCCATCTTTCCTTCGCCTTTCCTGCAAACCTGCAATGTAAGTTCTTTATTGCGTTACATATAAAGTTTTTTTGCAATATATTTTTGATAATCCTGATAGTAAGGAATCTTCTGCCTGATAGAATAAATATCATCCATGTTTATTTCCTGAATGAGTACGCCTTCTTCTAAATTTAATTTATTAATGATATCTCCTTTTGGAGAGATTACCATCGTATTTCCACAAGTCTTACGATTCTGTAAGCCATTTACCCCTAATAAGAATAAATTATTATCCAGAGCGCGTGCTTTTAATTGTGTTTCCCAGTGATTTAATGCCCACTTTCCCCAAAAAGCCGTAACTATAATCAGCTCTGCACATTTATCGGCTAAGATACGGGATAATTCCGGAAAGGAAGCTTCATAGCAAATTAATATCCCTATTTTTACGCCATTGACTTCAAAAACATCCAAATTCTCTTCTAAATTGGCTTCAACAATAAAGTTCAATTCTGTTTTCCAGTTAATAGCCTTTCTTTTAATCCCTTTTAAGCTTCCCTCGTTATCTACAACTGCAACTGAATTATAAATGTTATTCTCTCTTTTTTCTAAAAAAGGCATTAAAACTGCTACATGATTCTCTTTTGCACACTTTTTTATTGAGTTTATAAAATTACCATTCATACTTTCCGCATTGCATAGCAGATAATCCTGTCCCATATGATATCCTGACGAATACAATTCGGGAAAAACAATTAAATCAACCTTCTTTTGCCCACAATCTTTAATTATTGTTATGGATTTTTGTAGGTTTTTTTCTTTATCTTTAAAAGAAGTACATTGTACTCCGGCTATTTTTTTAATGATTTGTCTCATTTTAGATAGAATCTCCTCTCAATAAGCCAGTAGGATTGTTATTAAGGCATTGCGCAAATTATTCATTCTTAAATACCAAATTCTCATCAATCATCTCAACTTCTGCCTCTTCAATCAATTGATTAATATAGGCTTCAAAACGCTTATTGGCTCTTCCAGTATATTTCATATCCTCTTTATATTGCACATCATCTTTGTTTTTTTCTTTATCTAATGCTTTAAAATAATCAAATAGATTTTGTGATGCCAATAAATATTCATTTCCTTCAAATTCATACTCATACCAATATTCATCTACAGAAACATCTAGTTTCTCAATAAGCGCATGTAAATCTTCAACATGATCAGCTGTTTCTATTTCCTGCCGTATGCGGTCAATATATTCAAGTACGTCCTGGCGCATTGGTAATAAGCCAAGCCTTTCTGCCTCTACCATGATAACGACCTTCTTTGTTATTCTCCTAATAATATCTTCAACATCAACTTCTTCCACTCTGACTCCAAATCCCATATTTTTATTGTAGATTTCTTTGTCTATTAGATATCGAGCAAATTCCTTATACCGTATTTCCTGCCCATTTATTCTCAAAACAATCTTGTCTTTATTGCGGCCTTCCTCCAGTTCATGCAGTCTGGTACCTATTTCAGCCATCGTTTGCAACTGTAAATTATCTTTCCCGTCATTGTGGAGTTTATTACAAAGAGAAGTAAGATACCGATCTAATTCTTGCCCTTTAATGGTATACTGTTTCCTACCTTCCTTTACCGTTTGAACCCCACCTTTACCGCCCCAAACCGTTATTTCTTTATCATTCGAAAGCAGTAAGGTAATCTTCACTGGCTGAGGAATATGTTCTTTCTCTATGCGTTCAGCCAAATTAATCGTTTCAATAAAGCGTTTAATTTCATTTAAATGCTTATCCGGGGTAAATGTAAAACATTGATCATTAGGTAAGTTAACAAACTCAATTGTCATGGACTTAACATCTTCCACTGATAGTTCCGATGCACTTGATTGACAACCTGTAATAATCATAAAAAATATCATTAATAAGGATATAACTACAATTATACGTTTACCCATGAGTATTCCCCCTTTTCAACCATCATCAAACATATCATCTACCAAAAGTTGTTTAATCTAAAAAGACAAATCAAAACCACTTTGTATATTCAATTGCTTTCCCAATTTGCACTTGATAAATTATCCATATTATAAAGAATAGTAAACTGGAACCAATTATAGTCTCTATTGTGCCACGAAATGTCATACGACCATCTCTTACATAAAAGATATATTTCTCTAAATCCGCCTCAATGCTTTCATAATTAGGAATTTTTCTAAAACCTTTAATAGACAAATTAAATGTATTTTTCCTGAAAGCAGCTTTTGAGATTTTAATTGAAGCATTAGAATTATTAATTCCTATCTCTACAAGAGATTTTTCTTTGCATTCTTCATAAAAATCAATCTCATGTCGTGATAAAATATCTGACAAACACTTAAATAAAGTATTATATGAAATATTGTATATCGTAATTGATGTGTGATTCCATATGATATAAACAGAAAATATAAAAATACCCCCATACAGTAAATAAAAAACAAAAAGGCTACTAAAATTCTGCTCATAACCCATTTGAGTAATAGATACAACAAGAGAAATAATGCCCTGACAATATGATATTAATTGCGGTTCTTTATAAAAGCCATTTGAATTTAACTTTTTTAACCCGCTAATTAAAAGATGCACTGCTATAAGTAAGATATACCCAAGCAAAAGAATATTTCTCTCCATCATACTCTCCTTATCATTAGTCATCATCCGTTGTAGTCAATTATTTCTTCAAATGATTAGGACACTTCAACCTCAATTATCTTCTCATTGATATTCAAAATGGAAATTTTGGTACCTTAAAAAACAGTCATTTGTACCATATCTAATCTAAGGAAATACCGTAACTTATAAAATGCGTTTCAGGTGAAACTTCCTTATAATAGCCTTCAACCCAAATCTTTAACTGATTATCATTTATTATTTTTTCCTCTTTATCTGTTAACTCTACAGTTAATACCATCCCGATTTTTCGTGGAAATGTTTCGGCTCTTTTAATTAATCTTCCACTTTTGCTAATGGATTCATAAGTGTTTTCTCCTATTTTTACCTCAACATTTTTCAATCCATATTCAGTCATATTTTCCACAATAACTTCATACTTTTTATGTTCTGTATTTGTGGGTATTTGATGAACATCTAACTTAATAACCGGATCTGGAGATACTATAACTTCTGCAGCTTCAGAAGTTAAGCTTTTTTGTTTTATGTTTATCTTATTAAGCAAAATAAAGTTAAAAATGAGAGATATCGTTAAAGCTGCTATTAACCATCGGTTTGGTTTTTGCACCATTTATTCATCTCCTATTTTCCAAAATATTTCATAAATCATTTGTTGTTAAATACCAAGTAGTCAGAAATTACTTCAACCTCTGCATCTTCAAATAATTGATTAATATACGCTTCAAAATCCTTATTTACCTCTTCAGCTTGTTTATTAGTGTAATTTTTTCTTTGTACCCCTTATGAAAATCTTCTAATAGCTTTTGTAACGCCAAAAGATATTCATTTGGTTCAAATCGATATGGATAGGTTACAACAAACTAAACAGAAAAGTTAAAGGGGACAGTAAATCCATCCCCTCGCTCCACTAAAGATCCTTAAACCCAGACTTTTTCACGATAAGTACAATGAGAAAAACAGAAATCAATACCACCATAATATTTAATACTAAATGATAGTTAATACGATAGCCTTCTTTTTCCACTTCCCTTTGTACAAGATTAGATAATAAGCATATCTCTTGCTGTTCTTTTTCAATATAATTCTTATAGCTTTCTATATCGTAAGACGGTTTTTTGGCATCCTCATTGTCGAATAATACTTTATATTTACTGCTGCCATCATCCTCAAATATGATCTTATCTACATAATAGCTCATTTCAATATCTTTGATATTTATTGGTTTGTTATCTTTATTATAAATAATCAGTTTAATTGCATCAGGGGCAAGATAAGGCTTAGAGTCCGTATTAAGCATGACACCCGCTTTTTCAACCTTAAAATTTTTTAACTTGAGTTGACATATTTCTCCACTAGTCAACTGCGTATAATCTTTATCTGCATTATTTTTATAATAAAGATCATATCTTCTTTTAAAGTGATCGTCGCTCATAATCTTTAGCCTATTTATTTTAAGATGAGAATCATTATTCAAAAACAAAATGGTACGATTATCTCCATCTTTTTGCTCTATCTTAAAATCGGCTTTCTTTGTCTTTTTATAGTTAACATATACTACTTCCTGATTATTAAATACCAGCTTCAGATTTTTTATAGGTAGTAAATTCACCTCATCTTTAAATACAATCCGATAATACGTATACTTATAGAATTGATCTAAATTTACATATAATTTTTCTACTTTATCTGTCCTATATATATTGTCAGTTTTTATGAACTGCCACTTTTCATTATCATACCCGCCATAAATATCCACATGTCTCAAGAAATTTTCTTGGTCAATCTCCAAGGCTAGTATATTACCCAGTATATCTACATTATTCTCCTGCGGGATCATTTCAAAGTCACTATACTGATGATGTTTCTTCATAAAAGACGTAATATGTTTTGATACGTATTCAATATTTCTTTCGTTTTCACTATTTAAATATTCATTATAGATGTAATAGGGCACAAATTCATTTTGCTCATTAATAATTCTAATATCTGCTAAATCTTTTTTGGCATGGCTATAGAGCTCTTCATCTAAGAAAAAAGCTTTATACTTATTCTGTGCATTATAATTTATTTCCTTTGAATACTGCCATCCAGTCATGTTTTCCGTTGCAAAACCCACTATGTTATTATTAAAAATCAGCAGGCCCATTATCATAATCACTATTTTTTTCATGTTCATTATCTCCTTCGTCCTCGATACTTGTTTTCAGCTTATGGTATATAAAGGATATGCCTATTAGTACTAATCCAAAACAAAAGTAGGCAACAATCTTTCCTACTGTATTTAAAAAAGCCAGATCAAATATAAATAGTTTTCCTGTTGAAAAAATTGATAAGCCTAACCCAAATCTTCGTATCAAAACAAATTTTTTTCTAAAGCCATAAGTGATATACGCAAAAGACATCACGACAAAGAAAATACTTATTACCAGATTGATATTGCTTATGTTAAACTGTTTTACCAACAGTAATGTTGGAATCCCTAGAATATATACTGCCAAAGATATTGGATATATTTCTAAACTCATTCCCTTTTTCTTTATCAGCTTTAATATAAGATCTTTTACGCTGAAAAATACAAATATATCATATGCAATCAAGATTATGACGGGAATAACTCTTGAAACAGTATTTAATGATTCGCCAACTCTAGAAAAATTCATCCCCATACCCAGTAAATCAACCAGAATATAGAAAACAATAGCTATACCGGTAACTACTTTATCTTGGATTACCTTTACTTTAGATATTCCATATGCAAATAGAGACGTAATAAAGGCAATAGATACAGTATAGTAAAAACCATAATAACCAAGTATATTATAATATTTATCCCACAGAATAGATGTCACTCTTATTAGATAAACCCAGGTATTAATAATTGCAAAGTACTTATAATAAGTTAGGAACCTACCTTTCTTTGTATATTTTGACAACTCCCTGCCATATAATTGTTTCAAATAACAAGCAAGAACATAGATAAGCCCTAAAGTAACCATTGTGTATTTTATGATTATATTTTTTTCGAACGCTAACCATGGAAAATCTAAGAACATAAAATCAACAAAACAAAGACCCAAAATAATCCAGCCCGCCCATTCCATTTTCACTGCATTTTTCCTGACAGCATATGAAATAATTAATATAGCTTCAATTAACCATCCCAGTGAAGCCCATTCAATTCCAAATTGGAAAGGTATCATTAAAATACAGAATGTGATTGCTGTTATATAAAATAGTGCCTGAGTACTTTTTTCTTGCGAAGCACTTTTGTAAATAAATTGTCCTAATAATAGATAGATTACCGCATAAATCAATGCCAATAAACCTTTATACGAATCGTATCCTGCTATCTCAAACAATTCATATACAAGAAATGAGTTCATTATAGTATTTAATCCCAGTAGCACTAGATCCATTTTTTTAAGTTTAATTTTTTCTTTAATAGGATAGAGCAGGGTAATCGCTAAATAGATTATAAAAATTAATATTCCATAACTAATGCTGATTATTTTATTTGGAGATTCAAAGGCTAAATATACTAAACAGGGCATATTTAGCAAAAAACTCAGGTAATTGATGTAAATCCATTTTCTTTTTAAGCAAATCCCTAAAACCAATACATTTAATATTAATAAATAGCCCATAGCTATATAGATCTGAGACCCCAATAATCCTTCCGCAAACACGTAACTAAAAAACGGCAGATACCCACCGATGAGTGAAATTCCGCATATCGTAAGCGAATGATATCTCAAAGCTAGAACCAAAGAAACAGCAGTGATAAGAATCGACACTGCAATGCTTATAGGCATGCTTAATATATTTAATATAAAGTAACTGCTAAATACACAAGAATATAAAATACCAATTCCACCACCACTTAGTCCCAAAGCAAATATATTTTTATCTTTTCTATTAAACCATTCACCCACAGCAAGCATTACTGTTCCAAACAAAAAACCAGACGCCGCTTTCAGATAGTCATTAAACCATGTTGAATAGGTGTATTTCATTGCCGTGGCAATACCTAGCAATAAAATAATGATACCTGCTTTATTGATCCAGCTTAAACCAATTTTTACTTCTATGTCATTATATTTTTTCTTAGCTTCCAGAACTTCATTACTAATACCTTCATTTTTTAGTTCATCATATTCCCTCTTAAGTCCAACAAAGATATTTTCTTTCTCACTTATAAGATTTTCTTTTTGGAGATTAACTTTTTGCTCAAGTTCTGCCTTATATTTTTCAATCTGTAAAACAGTTTCTTTTCTTTCTTCATTTAGTTCCTTTTCGGCAATCTTAATAATACGATCCAGCTTGTGTTTGGCAGTTGCTTCCAATGATTCTAATTTGTTGATTGTTTTATTAGCTTCATTTTTAAAATATAGTTCTATTTTCTTTTTGGAACCATTCAAAATACTGGTTTTTTCATTGATAACCTGCTCTTTTAAAGATACTTTCAGATTCATATTTTCATTTAATAATTCTGCTTGCTCTTCTTTTAACGCCTCAATAAGCTTATTATAATTGTTAATTTCTTTTCTTAGAGCAATATTTTCATTTAATGAATCATTTAAATTTAATTCCTGCACCAATTCTTCATATTGTTTCAAGACCTCTTTTTGATGACTTACAAGGTCATCCAGCCTATCTTTAATATCCATGTCAACCTCCCATAAACCATTAAGAATTTTTTATATTTTATAGGTTCATATTAACTTCGCTATGCACCCATATATTTCATTTTATAAAACTCACTTCATATTCCGTATCAGTTTGTGTACAAATAATGATAGTATCATAAATAAAAATCCGGCTGCTAATAATCCCGTCCCCACCCACAACTGAAATGGCCCACCCCCAAATGCACTAAAAGGATATGGCCCATTTATGATCCACATATATCGTTCATAATCACCGTGTATAAACCACCATAAAAACAAGGGACTTAACACCAAAATCGTACCAAGTCCTAGCAATAAACTGGCAGTAAAGTATAAAAATTTATGCATGATACTGCCTCCTAAAAAATTCCCCAGTGTAACGATTTGATTTAACAACTTCCAAAATTTATTATATATTTTCTAATTGCTCCAGTTTCTCTCAAGCGAATAAATATTTTCAAATTGGAGAGACAACCATTTCTGACTTTATAAAGCCATTTTTAGTAACTGGATTATAATATATAAAATGAATTTCAAACTTTTGATCTTCATAATCAGTAGTTAATCTTTCAAAAGACATGTTACTATATCCTTGTCCAAAAGATTTAATATGGAACACACTTGCGTAAGGAATAATATCATAAGATGTTTTATTCTTACCTTTCATTTTAAACCATGATGATAACTGATCTTGATGTTTACTTAGCAAATTTTTAACAATATCTGAATTTATTGATGAAGAAGAAACCGTATAAAGATCCAGACTATGAGATCCTCCAGTAAAGTACCATGTATCATTCTTAGGCGGAACGATAACTATAACAGGCGGATGAAAAAGTAAATGATCATAATTCACTTCTTTTCCAGCTTTAATGTTCCATTTAACTTCAACTTCTACATTGTTTTTCATATCATCTTCATATTCATTTAAAGCACTTGGTACATATAAATCAAAATAATCACGATAATGATATACGCTTTGAAATGATTTAACCTTAGCTGTAAATTCTACATCTTCATAAATCAAGTTTTTTTGCTTACTATTTATCTTATTAAGCAGAATAAAGTTAAAAATAAGAGATATGGTTAAAGCGGCTATTAACCATCGATTTGTTTTTTGCACCATTCATTAATCTCCTCTCCTTCATATTAATCACTTTCTTTCTTCGCCAAAGAACGCACCAGCATAACACCTGTTAAAATATTAATTGCTACATGAGTTCTTGGCTCCCCAAAAGGATTTAGTAACCATGCATATATCGAATTTCTAAATACAGGATGCGGATGAACCATCATCAGCCACTTTAAATTATTAATAATTGGACTCAACGCTAAAAGCATCTGTACTAACAACAATACAATAGTAGGTATTATTAGCCTATTTGGTTTCATATGACCAGTTATAATACGCTTAGCTTCCCACCATTCAATAAGAACGCCAAACATAATACCCCATATATTAATTCTCAAAAGCAAAAGTGCCACTGCTCCTGTATCCTCCATATATCGTCCTAATTTTTGCAAAGCTAATATATCATTAATTATTAAATTCAAAAGTAGAATACCTACTAGAATAATAGTGATATAAGTGCTTATTTGTTTTTTCATATCGCACCTTCTTTCCTTATAAAAATTAGTCACCTTTTCTCCCCCTTACTTAGGATTACTCATCATCTCAAGTACATATTTAATTTATTGCCAATATGTTAAATATGTGTTTGTTTACAAAATAATTCCACATAAATAATAAAATTCCTTGTAATATTGTGGTAATAATTTTTATTCATTCTCAAAAAAACTAAGGGATCAGGCTTGATCATTAACCTATTCTTTATAAATAGTTAATCATCAAACCTGACCCCAGTTAAAATAAAATTATATCATTCTTTATTTGTTCCTTAATTCTCCAATGAATGGCTTCTTGGATAACAACATCTACCTGTCTATATAGCAAAAATCGTAAATCATTTTTTAATGCAATTAGAAGTTTCTTCCCCTCTTGCTACAGAACCAAACACCTGAATTTTCTTTACGCTGTGTTTAGATAATATTCGAAAAATATCATTTCTTTCTTCTTGAATGAATCACTTACTCATTTATTTTATGCTCTATAATTTTCTGAAAGTTTTCCAATAAGCAACTTTTCCCGTCCTCATTAAATACGACTTTATCATATGTATTCCCGTTAAAATCAACACTAATTGATTATCATTATTCGTGCAATTAATTATCTACCCTTGAAAACATCTTTAAAAATATTTTCTTTATATTTTTTCTTTCTTTTGTCCGCTGCTTCATAACAATGATTTTCATCACGCTTAGATATAACTACAATATTCATCACTTTCTTATCTCTAACTAACGTATAAACAACTCTTATGCCAATTCCTCTATACTTAATCTTAAAAAATCCTGTCAGGTTGTTACCTTTCATATTACCTAATGGTTTACCGTAGCCACCTTCACTTTGGGGTAAAGGATTTTGCGTTACTTTTTTAATACCAGCTAAAACAAACTCTCTAAACTCTTTGTCCAATTTATCTAAATCTTTCAATGCTTCTTTTAAATACTTGTCCTGCCACATTACTCAATCTCCACGAAGTCCATAAGTTCATCCAATTTTTCTTCTTTAATCTCATATCTTTCTAATACTTCTTCATGAGATAAAATTTCTTCTGGAATAGATTCTTTTATCCTAACTTGAGCCATTTGTAAAAGTTCCAAGTTTTCTTTTGCTTCCATGAGTTCCATATATTCATCAACTGAAAGAATAACAGCTTCAGGTTTATTATTTTTTACAACTATATACTGTTCCTTGTTTTTCCCTACATTTTGTATGATCTTTGAAGCCATTCCTCTACTCAAATCTGAAACAGATACTAATTTCCCGATAATATCTCTTAAATCATTCTTAATAATTTGTGGCATAACACACTCTCCTTTTTAATCTATTTGAACTTATTAAGTAGTTCACTTTATCTTTCTTTATTTATTATATACTTCCTTAATTTAAACATACACCTTTTCAAAGTTATTTTTAATATTATTTTAGTGAAAATTATAGTGAACTATTATAAAAAAACACTAACTATATGCTTTGCAATAAAAATTTTGCATTTAAAGTTGCTCTTGCAACATGGGGACACACCACTCGTACCTCGTGGAATGTCCCTGATCTTGCCTTCACTTTTCCTGCAAACCCACAATGTAAATTCCTTCTTACATTATATTATAACCAGAAGACCCTACCATTAAAGCCTACCTTTTTAAAATGTAGTAACTAATCATTCCGATAACCAGTAACACTGTTAAACCCACCATCGTGATCTTCTTTGAAAGAATCAGATCTTTGCTTACCAAACCGATAATCGAAAATACTAACCCCATACCCATTAGCCCATAATTTTTAGTCACAATTCCTGTAGGCAGCCATATTAAACCGATAATAAAAAATGTTTTGTAGTTAGGTTCCTGATTTATTTTCTTTTTTGTAAAAATCATAAATATAGCCAACCCAATAATAATTAATGCAATAATAATACTTATAAGAGACAAACTACCTGTATTCACTAGAAAAGATCCCCTTTCATTCTTGCTACGTTTAAACTTAATTTAAAAGATATTTAGAATGCTTCAATAGGGTGTTACTTATGCCCTGTTCATTTTTGTATTGTAAAAAAAACAGTTTAGGATTATGATGTTAGTGTATACAATATACACAATTTTTCACTAATCTAAGGTGGGATGATATGATGAAACATAATGATAAAAAAGCAATTTTAAGAATCGCGCTTTATGCAGGCGAAATACTTTTAAGAAACGGTGCAGAAACGTACCGGGTAGAAGATACTATAGAGAAAATATGCCAATCCAAAGACTTAAATTACGTTAATTCATTTGTTACCCCTACAGGTATATTTGTAGCTGATGATCAAATGGATGGTATCAACTCCTTAAAAAGAGTCAAAAGCAGAACCATTAATTTACGTAAAATCGCAAAAGTCAATCGTTTTGCCAGAGAATTTTCTCATAGTGACATGAGTTTAGAAAACGCATTATTAGAACTGCAAACAATTGATAAAGAAGAAAAATATAGAAAAAGTGTGGTTACAATTTGTACCGGTATGGCTTCCGCCTTTTTTACACTTTTATTCGGCGGCGGATTTTACGACTTCATATTAGCTTTTTTAATTTCGATGATTGCTATACTTGCCTATCAAAAGATGGAACAAATAAGTGAGACGGCTTTTCTTGCCAACACAACCAGCGGGGCTTTAATTGCCTTGCTGGCGCTTATTGCAAAAAAAATAGGTCTTGTGCAAACAATAGATATGATCATCGTCGGGTCAGTTATGCCGCTTGTCCCTGGTGTGGCTCTTACTAATGGCCTGCGGGATTCCATATCTGGAGATTTAATCGCAGGTGTAACAAAAATCGCGGAAGCTGTCTTAATCGCCATATCTATTGCCGTTGGCGTTGGTTCTATTCTTGAACTATGGCACCATCTATATGGAGGTGTTTTTTAATGTTCTTTTTAAAACAGTTTATCTTTTCTTTTATATCCACTGTAGGTTTTTCCATTCTTTTCAACGTTCCGAAAAAATCAATTATTTATGCAGGCTTAACAGGAGGAATAAGCTGGATATTATATATATACATCGATAAACTAACTTCTTCTATCATTTTTTCCCTTTTTATCGCCTCTACAGTCGTCGGCATACTCGGTGAAATATTTGCAATAATCGATAAAAAACCCGTCACAATATTTATCATCCCCGGAATCGTTCCTCTTGTTCCGGGATATGGTATATACCTTTCAATGGTTAATTTGATCAATCGCGACTTTTACGGGTTTGCAAAAACCGGAACTGAAGCCATATTTAGCAGCGGCGCCATCACAATAGGCATTATTTTTGTTTCATCATTGGCTAAACTATTAAAGAAAAGAAGGACACTCTGATACAATAAGCAAGCCGGTACCCAAAAGTACCGGCTTGTTGTATACACTTGCCCTATCTCATCTCAAGTCATATCACCATAAAATTATTGCGTCAAATCTATTGAAGCGTCAGTTGCAACGATACGCTTTGACTCTTTTTTCACAACCTGCACAATGATCACTGAAGCGATCACCATTAGAATACCAATCAACTTCCAACCAAATATCTTTTCATCAAAAAATATAAAAGCACAAACAACAGATACAACCACTTCAAATGTACTGATAATACCCGTCTTCGATGATTCAATACCGCTTGATATTCCCGTAACATATAACACGTATGATAATACAGTAGAAACAAAACCTATTGACAACAATGTTAACCATATCTTTAAATTCAAGTTCTGTCTAAAAATTCCCACCGGATTTACAAACAACATAAGAAATAATGTTCCAAATCCAAAAGCATATAAAATAATAGTCAACTGGTTATAACTATCTAATAACGCCCTGCTAAAAATCGTTAAGAATGCAAAACAAAAACCTGAACCAATCCCCATTAGTACACCCAATAAGCTTAATTTCAATACGGCTAGATCACCACCTGTTATCGTTAAAAAGCACCCTCCAATACATAAAAAAAGAGAAATAACTTTTACAGGCGTCAATAATTCTTTGTAAAATATTCTGGCCATAATAATAATAAATACAGGGGCCGTATATAATAAAACAGTCGTTGTAGCCATCGTTGTTCTTTGAAGGGCATTGAAATAAAAAAAGTTTTGTAATGCATTTGATACCAGCCCAAGTAAAGCACAATATATGAGACCTTTCTTATCAATTTTTAGCAACTGGGGATTTTTAATTAAAAGGAATAAAAACAACATTATGAAACCCAGCAACAATCGCCATAACCCAATAGTCAATGGGGGGATTTGATGATCAAGCAATATTTTTCCTGGTATGCCGACAACCCCAAAACATATGGCTGCCCCAGCAACCATTAAATAACCTTTAAGATGTTGATCCATCTTCATGTTAACGCCTCTCTCCGTAAAATTTACATTCAGTATCTTCTTAGAATAACTCTTACCACCTAATTACTGCATATTGTCGACAACGAAATTAGAATTTTTCTTAAAATATACACCTTTTAGAGAAGATTTATATCACATCCTATAATTAATATCATTTAATCCTATCTCTTTCTTTTACTACCATTAGGCTTATGAAAAAAATAACAAGTCAAAGATGCGACGGATATTTTGTGTCAGGCAAAGAAACAGGTTCCGTTGATAGTGGGTTCTATCATCGGGTTCTGTTGATGCAGTATGACGCAAAATAGACTAACATACTGACGTGTTATTTTTTGAATATGCCTTACTTCAAGTTAATCAATATTAAGCCAAGAATACAAAATGCTACCCCTAATCCGCTGGTTAATGTAACGCTTTCTTTAAATAATAATATTCCAATGGGAATTAATAATAACGTAACAGCAACATTTGAAAATGCCCCCGCAAAACTGATGCTCCATCCTGCTCTGTATGCCAGTAAAAACCCTAATTCTAAACCGATGAGGGCTAAACCTAAAACATAACTCCCCCAGTTTAATCTTTTAAATGATTCAATCAGTCCTGTATTCAGTGGGAAAAAAGGCAACAATACGATACATCCTACAATCGAAACAAAGTATGTCACAATCAACGATATAATCGGATTAACATTATTAGGTACTACTTTTTGCGAAAGATGATAAAAGATATTAGAAATAATGGTAAGCAAAATCGCAAAATAATACAACACAGACCTTCACCTCAATATTATGACTGAATAACTCATGTTGAAAACACATTTTTCAAAGTCTATCAGTACATCTAATTATTCCTTGTTACGGGAATTTGAATTTCAGTAATGAATTCCTCTTCATGACTGGAAAAATCGTAGTCTACAATATTTTTCTCAATCGAATCGCCTACTATTTCATATCCATTTTCCTCAATCCAATGAACAAGTGTTTCATAATAATGCCCAATTTTCTTGCTAAGTGGTCCCAAAAACACAATACATGCATAATCATTTTCAGGTATAACTATAGCTTCTCCATGTAACACATGTTCTTCTACTATATTGATAAAATATCTATATTTATTAAAATTCCCTTTAAGTATATCTTCTTTTGCCATAGAGGCATACACTTGCCCTTCAATCAACCAGGAACTGATCTTCATATATTCTTTATTATTGATTAATGACTGTTTTATTTCAAAATCATTTTTGGGATAGCCAATATTTAAGAAAATGCCTTTACCCTCAGGAAATCTTTTTATCTTAATCTGATTAATATCATAATCGATATTTTCCAACAATTCCAACTTGCTAGAAATCTTTTTTTTCAAATTTACTAACTGGTCAATTTTAGCATCAATTTCCGTTTCTTTACGCTTAAGTAAAGTTAACAAATTATCCCGATTCTTATTACTCATATATTTTTTAATATCTTTCAAAGAAATATCAAGGCTCTTAAAAAATAGAATTCGACTGAGTTCAAAAACTTTTCTAACGCTATAATACCTGTATCCATTTTTTACATCTTCTTCAGGCTTCATCAGTCCAATTTTACCATAATACCTTAATGTATCTGTACTGATGTTAAAAAGTCTTGCCAGTTCACCAATTAAAAACTTATCTTTCATAGATACCATCCATTCTTACATTTATTGGTTTCATTCAGATAGTTTAATTATAAGGTTACCTGATAATATTGTAAAGGTTAGAGTAACTCAAATGTCAATACAAAATAACATTTCTACACTAAATGTTTTAATTCATAGTATGAAAGTTTCCCTTCGGATGCCAGCATTGAGCAAAGAAACTAAAAAGCCTTTGTGCTTTTCACACAAAGGCTAAATTACTTCCCTTTGAAAGATTCTATTCATTTATAAACGCTTTTAATTTCTCACCCATCATTTTCGCTTCGTTATATCCATATTCATAAAGGGCTAATAATTTTTCTTTATTTCTTTCTGCCCTTCCTATTTTAAGGGGATGACTGGGTCTGATCACAAAAGCTCGACCTTGCTTTTCTAATTCTCTAACTAAACTCAAAGTTTCATTATACATTTGGTGCCGATTGATGATTGAATCTACTAAATTTGGATATTGGTTGTACCTTCTGTAAACCAACTTCTTAAACTTGACCGGCTTTTTAAGATACCCTTCATCTCTCGTTAAAACAACAACCACTTTTTCATTTCCATCAACCAAAGATTTTCTTACCGGAATGGAATCGGAAATACCACCATCCAATAATTCTCTACCCTCATACTCAACAAATTTTGAGACAAAAGGTAAACTGCTGGACGCTTTTATGACTTTAAGTATATCATCACATTCATCTTTAAGATAATATACTGGTTTACCCGTTTCACAATCCGTTGCACCAATGATAAATTTTTGACCAGATTGTGCGAACTGCTGATAATCAAAAGGAACCAACCTGTTTGGTATATCATCAAAAATAAAATCCATCCCAAATAAACTACCCGTTTTTAAAAGTCCTCTATAACTGATGTATCTTTTATCTTTTAGAAAACATGTATTAACAGTTTTATTTCTTCCCCGCTGTTTTGATACGTATGAAGCTGCATTACAGGCTCCCATAGAAACACCAATCACATAAGGAAAATAGATATTTTCATCTATAAAATAGTCGAGGACACCTGAAGTATATATCCCCCTTAATCCCCCACCTTCAAGCACTAATCCTATTTTCTCTTTCACAATATATCCCTTCTTTGTTGTAAAATTCTACATATATCCATTATACACCACAAAGTCAATAAACAAATCACTTATTAAACAACTATTAAATCGTGTAAATACAAAGAACCCGTATTAAAAAAACTGCTGACCATAATTTTATCAGCAGTCTTTCTTAAATTCACCTTCTTTTAAAACAAATTGCTTCAAAGATACATTAATATGCTTTTATTGTCTCAGCCAGGTAATTCATTAGTCCTTCTTTTAACTCCTCTCTCTTTAAAGCAAAATCTACTGTTGCTTGAAGAAACCCTAATTTATCACCTACATCATACAATCTACCTTCAAAATGATAAGCATACATTGTCTCTTTTTTTGCCATTACCTTTAAAGCATCTGTAAGCTGTATTTCTCCACCTTTACCTGGTTTAGTATGCTCTAATATATCAAATATTTTTGGTGTAATAATATACCTTCCTAAGATCGCAATACTTGAAGGTGCCTCTTCAAACGAAGGTTTTTCAACGAGATCTTTAACTTTATAGACTTTATCTTTGATATACTCACCTTGAACAATCCCATATTTATTAACCTCTTCCTTCGCTACTGTTTGAATACCTAAAATGGTTGCTTGGTATTCATTATAAGCTTCAATTAATTGCCTTAAACAAGGGGTTTTACTATCAACAATGTTATCGCCAAGTAGAACTGCAAAAGGTTCATTCCCAATAAAATTTTTGGCACAATAGATCGCATGGCCTAACCCTTTGGGCTCTTTTTGACGAATATAATGAATATTTACAATATTAGAAATTTTTCTAATTTCTCTTAATAAATCTATTTTTCCTTTTCTTTCAAGTTCGAGTTCTAATTCCACTGATTTGTCAAAATGATCTTCAATAGACTTTTTATTTCTTCCCGTAATGATTAAGATCGTTTCAATTCCCGAATCCACAGCTTCTTCGATAATATATTGAAGCGTTGGCTTATCTACAATGGGAAGCATTTCTTTAGGTTGAGCTTTTGTTGCGGGTAAAAAGCGCGTTCCAAGCCCTGCAGCTGGGATAATTGCTTTTCGTAATTGCATATTATCCCTCCTTTCTTGCTGTTACTTAATATTACTATTCAGAAATATGGTCAAATTTACCTCTTATAATAATATTATTCATATGACCCAGTAACTGTTACTTAATCTATATTTTAGAAGTTAGATCTCACCCTTATAAAAAAAGAATCAAGGTAACACTCACCTTGATTCAATCTTATACAAAATATAGGCATTATTTTCAATTATTTTTATAAAACTTACATCTTTAGGATAAACGGATTTTTTTTTGTCTAACAAATAATACTTAATATCACAATCTTTTATCTGATTAAAATCCCCTTTTATTGCAGCCTGATCATAAATATCCGTCCATTTATTTACATCAATTGTTTCATAATAATGACCTAAAGCTACTTTTTTCCCCGTAAATCCCGGTATTAAATTTCCATTTACAAAATCCGAAAAAATAATCTCATCATATTCTACATTTTTCTCTATCCATTTATATATTTCTACTTGTTCTTGGCTCAAATAAGACAAAGGTGATTTAAAAAACAATGGCGCAATTGCTAAGATAAACGTGTTAAACGTCAGTATTATAATAAGCAAAATTTTTATAACACGATTAAAATTCATCTTTTCAGTAAAATACCAACCAAAAAGAATCCCAATTGGAATGATAATTCCTTCTAAAAATCGTATTTGAAAATAAGTAGGATATATGGCACATATCCATGACAAAAGAACCCATAGTGCTAATGGTCTTCTTTCTTTAGCCCACGCCCATCTTAATGAAAGTAAAAACATTGATATCACAAAAAATGGTCCTGTCATACCTATAAAATACCTTAGTGACCAGAACATCGTAACGCCTTGTTCCTGCCATTTAATCAGCATAGGATAATTGGCAAAAGCATATAGGGAATAAAACATATACGGCAATGGGAAAACACCTAATAGTAATAATAACATTAAGTTTTTATAATTGATTTCTTTATAGTCAATATCCACAAGTAAAATATTTATTCCATAAATTGCACCCATCATAAAAGCTGTAAATGGATGTATAAAGGCTATTAAGAGGAGTAAAAAACTAATTTTCAAACCATTTAAAACTCTATTTTCTTTATAATGTAACATAATCTTAAAAGATATCACTTGGAGCAGCATTGTAAAAATGATATGAGGCATATAGAGCGCAGCAGTTGATACAAACATATCTGCTATAAACGTTGGTGGATAAATATTATAAGGCTTTATTAAATCTTTATAATCTATAATAAAAGAAAAATTACTAAGAAAGACTATTAAAAAAGCAATTAAATTTTTTTGAGCCGCGTTTAACTTAAATTCATCCAATAGCTTATATAAATACACAGCAAATAACACTGAAATAATAATCCTACTCATATGAAATATGTAAATGGGTTGTAATTTTAAGTAAACAGCAACTTTGCCTAATAAAATATAAAACAAAAAATGATACCCGCCATAAGTTTCCTCCATCGTAAAATTATTTATAAAATGAAAACCATGCTCTGCATTTCTCATTTTAGATAGATAAGAGCCGGGATCGCCCGTGTTAAGTATCAGCCCTGTAAATGTTGAATTTTTAGGTGTGTTCACATATCCCAGCATATAAGGAAGCATTACAATGAAAACAAAAAGTGAAATCACCAACAATCGTTTTTTTTTCATACTTACCTCCTTTGAGATGCTCTTAAACATTCAATTCATACAATGTTTTATTATATTGTATGAATTGAATTCGTTTGTGCCAGCTTTAATAACTATTTGCCATGTATAAACATAGACTATTATAAGATAAAAAAATTTATAGATAGCCAACTGCAAAAAAAAGATACATAGACTTGACCTCACTTTGAGGAATCTCCCATGTATCAAACCAATTGTAAGTTATAAAGAGGTGCTTTGTTATGCAAAATCATCTATATAAAGAGATGTATGAACTTGGTAATAAACACTGGTGGTTCTTATCTAAGAAAAAAATCATATTATCCATGATTAAAAAATATTTACCTGAAAAAGAAAATCTAAAAATACTGGATATAGGTTGTGGAAGCGGATTAATGCTCAACGATCTAGAAAATATAGGCAAAGTTTATGGGTTAGACAGTTCTGATGAAGCTATAAAATTTAGCAGTCAAAAGTTCAATGGCACCATCAAAAAAGGTTTTCTTCCCAATGATATTCCTTACACTAATGGAACCTTCGACATCATCACCGTGCTTGATGTTTTAGAGCATATCGAAGATGATAAAACATCATTGAGTAAAATAAAAGATCTTTTAACAAATGAAGGTATACTTATTATAACTGTACCTGCCAATATGCATCTTTGGAGTCATCACGATCATATTCATCATCATTTTAGAAGATATACCAGGGATAATTTACACAAAAAAATAATATTGAGTGATCTTAAAATCGAAAAAATGTCTTATTATAATTCTCTTTTGTATATTCCCATTTATATCGTAAGAAAATTCAATACTATTTTCCGTAAAACTAAAGCTAATTCTGATTTAAAACTGCCATGTAAAATCGTAAATTCCATCCTCAAAATGATTTTTAGTTTTGAACAAACCTATTTAAGAAAATTCAATTTTCCACAAGGTGTCTCCCTTATTGCTATCTGTAAAAAACAATCAGAAAAAGAGGGATTAAATTGATTTCAAAGGATAACGACCCTAAAAAAATCTCTATTGTAGTTCCAATGTACAATGAGGAGGATAATATATCTGAGCTTTACGATCGGTTAAATACGGTTATGAAAAAACTTTCTCATCTTCAATATGAATATATTTTTGTAAACGATGGCAGCTTTGATCATACATATGAAAATTTAGTTTCTATAGCTGATAAAGACGAGAATATCATCGTTGTTAATTTCACAAGAAATTTCGGTCACGAAGCTGCCACCACTGCCGGAATAATTAACAGTAATGGCGATGCCGTCATTATAATTGATGCTGACCTTCAAGACCCACCCGAACTCATTATGGATATGATAAAAAAATGGGAAGAGGGTTACGAAATCATTTATGCGAAAAGAAAATCAAGAAAGGGCGAGACTTTCTTAAAAAAAATAACATCAAAACTTTTTTATCGGGTTTTCAATATGTTAACAGATACTAAAATGCCTAAAGACACAGGCGATTTTAGACTTATAGATAGAAAAGTAGCCAATGACTTTAAAAAACTAAAAGAAAAGAATAGAATTACCCGAGCATTGATAAATTGGATCGGCTACAACCAAACCCATATATTTTTTGATCGGGATAAAAGATTTTCAGGTAAAACAAAGTACAATTACTTTAAATTAATTAGACTGGCTATAGATAGTATCACTTCGTTTTCTACAAAGCCCCTTACATTTATTGTATTTACGGGGTTATTATTATCACTACTGTCTTTTGCAACAGGCATTATTTTTATATTAATAAAATTGTTCACCAGTATTCCAATCAATGGATGGACTTCTACCGTTGTCTTAGTATTATTTTTAAATGGTTTTCAAATATTTCTACTTGGAATCGTTGGGCAATATATTGCAAGAATATCCGTAGAGGTAAAAGAAAGACCGCTTTATCTTATTAGAAACATCTACTCTACTAAGAACAATTCATTACAAAAATGATAAAATACTTTATGAAAGAGGTTAAAAATTTGATAGGTTATCTAAAAAAAATACGAATTGAAAACTTTTTTTTAGCATTTACAACCTTTCTGATTATCTGTGTTAAACCTTTCAAAGTCAAAAGTTATGATATGTGGTGGCATCTTAAAACCGGGGAATGGATTATTAAAAATGGTAAAATACCAAATACAGATATTTTTTCCTGGTATGGCATATCAAAACATTTTTCATGGACAGCCCACGAATGGTTGACAGATGTTACTTATTTTAGTATTTACAAGTTTTTTAACTTTCAGGGATTATTAATATTTACATATCTTCTTTGGTTTGCCGTTTTTTTAATATTTGCTTCTAGATATAAAAAAAGTATGAAATACAGGTTTTCATTATCATTTCTATGGCTTCTGCTTTTTTCAAGCTACACTATTTTTTTCTTTTATGTAAGACCCCAGTCTATTAGTTTTCTCCTTTTGTCGATTCAATATTTAATCCTTATTGACTATGTTGATAATAAACAGGATCGCCTCATATTTATTCCCTTTATTTCTCTATTAATCGTAAATTTTCATGGTGGAATAGCAATTAGTTCTTTTATCATGATCTTTTTAATCATGATAACGAATGCTTTCAATATCGAGATAGGCAAAATCAAATCAACTAAACTTGAAGGTAAAAAACTGATTAAATTAGTTAAAACACTTGTATTAACCATACTCATTTCCTTTATTAATCCCATCGGCTATAAAGCCCTTACCTATCCTTTTCTAACAATGAAGAATACTTTTTTTATGGATTATATTAGCGAATGGGCAAGTGTTGATTTTCATAGCGGTCATGGTGTGATGCTCATCATATTTTTTATGCTAATTATTTTTGCCATGCTTCTTTCAAACAAAAAAATAAAGGTTCAACACCTATGTATTTTTATTCTTTATTTCTATTCCTCCTTAAAATACAGCCGTATGATTCCCTACTTCATTTTCTATTCAACACCCATCTACTTTTATTATTTGGAAGACATTGATTTGAAAAGAATGATTCAAAATTTAGGCATTTATAAGATTAATAAAATTAAAGAAAGCAAAAGTCAAGAAACAAAAAGTAAAATAATGATAAAGATGGTTGTTTTAATAATCTGCTTCATTTTCTTTATGGTTTATTATCCGCAGCGCAAAGAAGAATTCTATAACCCGATCAGCAATGAAACATACCCGGTAGAAGGCATTGAAGTATTAAAAAAGTATAACCCTCAAAAACTATATAATCATTACAATTTTGGCGGATATTTGATTTTTACTTTGCATGACGAAGGCATATTCCCTTTCATTGATGGGAGAGCTGACCTTTTCGCCAATAAGGGGGAAATGAATCACAGCTCAGTATTTGAAGATTACATTAAAGTTAATCACTTGAAAGAAAATACAGATGAAATCCTAAAAATATATGATATTGATTCCATTTTCACATTAAAAGATTGTTCCCTAACTCAATATTTAAAAGCAAAAAGCAAATGGCATCTTATATATGAAGACCATTTAGTCGTTTTTTTTATCCGTGAAGAAAACCATATATCTAGTATTCCTCACACCAAAATTTACAAATGATAAATTGGTGTAAAATAATAACGCCAAAACAGAGACACGCTCTGTTTTGGCGTTAACAATATTTAAGACAGGGGGTCATCCACTACAACAAATGATCGACATACCGCTTGTTCTAATTTTACTCCATTTAAAGATTGAACATGGCAATTCACAAATAATTTATATGCTTTGCCACTAGTATAACTGCTTTCAGGTATGACCTTAATCGCTCTTCCGCCGTCATGAAACACACATTTTACAGCAACCCATTCACCACCCTCGTCTACTACAAAGATTTCGTCTGCATTGAGATTTTCAAAATCAATTCTTTGACTAAAGCGGATTATAAATTGTTTATCCGGTGCAACCACCATGGGCGCCTCAGTTGATAATAAATGATATTTAGTATCCAACGTATCATTTATTATCTCACAAGCAGCTGTGGTTTCTGCATCGTTCGGATCAAGTGCAAGCGATTCGTGTACTGCTTTTAAAGCCTCACCTTCTCGACCCAGCTCAATAAGCGCCAGACCTTTGTTTTTATATAAAGGGGCAGCATATTCTTTAACGGTTTCTTCAGCGCTAGCTTCAACCCATTTTTGATAGATTGCAAACCCCTCATCCACAGCGGCTAGTGCATCTTCATATCTGCCAAGGTGTAACAAGCAATCACTTTTAGGTACGCTGCAACTCACGCCCCAGGAATTTATTTCCAGTGATTTGTCATAGTTTGCAACCGCCTCTTCATAACGCTCAAGCTGCTTTAAGGCATATGCTAATTGTTTATAATCCTGATACGACGGAGGTACCGTTGCAATCGCTTTCTGATAAGCCGTAACAGTTTCTTCGTAGCGTTCAAGCTTATAACAACTATTTGCTTTACCCAGCCAACCCGCTGCACTTTCACCTTTCAATCCCAGCACTTGATTGTAAGCAGCTAAAGCTTCTTCATAGCGCTCTAATTCATAAAGATGTTCGCCTTCAACACGATAAAACATTTCCCGATGCACTTCATCAACCGTAATCGCCTGTTCATAACAAGCAAACGCAGCCTCCGTATCACCCAATCGATACAAACATTCCCCTTTATAGAAATAATACATGGCTTCAGCAGGATTCAGGTTCAACGCTTGGTCAAACTCAGCCCTTGCTTCTTCATAGTGCCCTTGACTGTATAGGATTCTGCCCTCTTGATAGAACCCGTCTGCCTCGCTGTCATCTGGTGCGATATCACTACTGCTGGTAAATGCTTTCAAGCAGACATTTTCATTGGGAAACGACTGTGCCACATCCTGCCATGTGCTGCCATCAGCACTAATATAGCTTTCCCCGCTATTCGCCCGGGCAGCACTGGAATAAAATGTTTCCTCCACATCTCCAGCAACATAAACGGGTGCTTCAAATGCCACCGGACATTCCGTTCCCGGCGTTGTAAGCTTCACAACTATAGCAAACTCATTGTTCTTAAGCAGCGAAATCGGTTCCATCAATTGAACCGTATGATACCCTGCCATCTCTATGGTTCCACTCGCCACTTTTTCCAGATGCGCAAATCCCTCTCCCGCTTCAAAATTACTATTGACATAAATTTCATATTCCGAATCATAGCCAAGCGTATAAAAGCTTACAGCATCCAGGGTTTCGTTATCATGCGCTGCACTAAAAACATTGGCAAACCATCCTGTCTCGTCTTCAAACCCGTACCTTTTCGTACAGCCCAGTGGATCATATTGGTAAATATGATCATAGTTATCCGTGTTTTCTAGCCCGGAATAGACAACAACCTCGCTTGGCTCATATGACCCGTCATCATATCCGTTCACATGTGTATCCTCATACGAGATATAAAAATAACCGTCTTCTCCCCAACCATCACTCCAGCTGTTACGGCAAATCCAAGCCCCGTCTCGTTCCGGTTCTTGTATAAAATACTGCTTCGGGAAGTGATCATCCCAGCCTACAATATTAATCGCATGATCGACCATTTCTTCCCCGTTATAATAATAGGTATAGGTATCGTCATTAAGATAATCATAATCAACATGGATCGCTGTTCCAACAGCACCATACTGCATGATCGCTTCCTTGATGGCCTGCCGGTCTTTTTCCGGTAAAATTAAAACCTCCTGCACATGCTTCTGACTCTTTAAATTGAAAGGGGAATAAAAATTTTGCCCATTCTCATAAGGATCATCCGCTTCTAAAACAGTTCCTTCCCATCTAGCCAAATAAGCCATGCTCATCCAGTCATTACCGCCTTGTTTAGCATCAAACCCGTGATTATTAGCCATATTCAATTCGGAAAAATCGTAAGGTTCAGCCGGCAATAATGCCGATTCAATAGCTGCATAAGCACTGAACGCCCAGCATGCCCCCCTTTGCTTCTGATTTCTAACGGGAGATACTTTCCCCTTTGTACGCAAATCATAGTATTCCGGCAAAATAGATTGGGCGCTTACCTTCCCGGCATTAGCCCGTGATGTTATGGCAACCGGAGCGGGAATATACCCATCCTGATACGCCTCATCACCCGTTAATGATGATGCTTGATACTTTCCTACCGTCGCCTTCATATAGTCCACAAAAGCCGGGTTCAAAGGTGATTGCTGCAATTGCAGGTCACCCGCTGCTGCCATGCTTAAACAGCTGGTGAGAATAAATACCAATACTAGTGATAACCCTTGTAATGCTTTAATGAGATGTTTTCTTTGCATAATAACTCCCTACCTTATCTAGTAAATTTTTATAAAAAATTGTGCAATCTATATTTCGACATTTTTTTCATATTTCCTGTTAAAAAGGATCAGGATTAACTTTTTGAAAAGTTAATCCTGACCCCTTAGCATTCATATTTCTCATTATTTGTCATATAAAGATTTTGCTTTAATCTTTTACCAGTAATTACATTCATATCATTACCTTCAACAGCTATACAAACAGACATAATATTAAATGGAACATATCCATACCCTATCACATACTTTAAGCAAGTTCAGAAACGCCCCATTTGCTATTATTTTAGCAAATATGTATAATCTAACTATTAATCTATTAGTCAGAAGAATATATCTCATTATTCTAAAGATGAGGAGGATGGATTGTTATGCTGCTTTGTTTTGGAATTTTCTTGATTATATTTTTTATTATAATCGAAATCATCTGTGTTTTATTCCGTTCAACAGGATTATCGGAAGATAAAGCACGGTTTCAAGTCATATCACTGCTTACAGGCACGGGATTCACAACCAAAGAAGCGGAACTGATATCGCAACATCCTGCACGACGAAAGCTAGCACAAATCGTAATGATTATGGGTTATATCGGAAGTGCCGCACTTATTTCTTTTATCATAAATATCATTAAAAATTCACTTGATTTGTTTGATATCTTCTTTATTATCAGTGGTGTTGCAGCTATTGCCTTCTTCATAAAAAACAAACGGTTTTTGTTTAACCTTGATGTTTTTATCGAAAGACTCATTTTAAAAACCCGGCTGGAAAGAAACTCTAAAAATAATATCTTTACGCTGCTGAATCACAACAAAGGATACGGCATCTATAACCTATTGCTTGAAGAGAATTGTTTTTTAATTAATAGAACCCTAAAAGAATCCAATCTAAAGGAACAAAACATACAAGTTCTTAATGTCGATAAGGGTAATGTCTTCATCCCATTTCCGCCCACTAATTATATTTTTGAAAAAGGCGACAATATTCTGGTCTATGGAAAAGATACCAGTATCATAAACGCCTTCAAGTTAAAATAACCAAAAATTCCTTTTAACAACATCCTCCCTTGCTCCCCAAAATTTTATTAATCATTGCTGCCGCACAACCGACGCCGCTGTCAACCTTTATGGCGTCTACCGGGCAATTAGAAGCACAAGCACCACATTCCATGCATTTTTCTTTATCTGTAATGATTGCCTTCCGGTTTTCCAATTGAAAAACCCTATGCGGACAAACCATCTTACATAACCCACACCCAATACACGCTTCTCTATTTAATTCCAGCGTCACAACATTTTTGAGGTACTTAAACTTCATCACAACACATCCTTATAAAAGTATTCCAATCAACGTTAGAATAAATCCCACACCTACCTTTATCAATAAAGCAGGGAAAAACATTCTTGTCTCTTTTTTAACACCTGAAAAAGAAGTATACGTTGTTGAACCGGTAAAATTAAATGCAATATAAGAAACAAACATCACTAATAATAGGAAAATGCCTAATTTAAAACAAAAGCTTTCCGGATACGTATAAATCCTAAAATCGTATAAAATGTAACTGCCTAACAAGACGCCTAGCAACCCACCATTTAATGAAAAACTCCTAAAGGGAACTAATGGGAGTATTATAGGAAACACGAGAGAACCAGTCAAATTTGCCATCATAAATGGCAGCGTATTATAAAAGCTTTTTGTCAAAATTTCTGCTGTACCATTAAATATATTTAGCAACAAAAAATATAAAAAGAACATACCTACATATTTCATATTTAAAATTATTTCTAAAGGCGTTAAAACCAGTCGTTCCTTCAAACTAAAACTTACCCGTCTCATGTCTTCATCCGCTTCATAATTTTGTTCAATATAATTGAGTATATCCACACTTCTTACTGGCCCATACATCACTTTAAATCCAGTATATTTTCTAACCAAATGAGGTTCCATACTCGTTGCGCCTAGTTGAGGCAGAATCAGATTTCGTGTTTTAACCACTTTTTTAAGTTCCCACTTATTAATCTGATAGATTAATTCTCTGGAACCAAACGTTCCTTTCCCAGCAGCACACCATACATTAATACCTTTCGTATCTAAAACTAGAATCCAATAGCCACTTTCTGTCAATTCTTTTCTTAAACAATCAAAGGTTAACTTAAAATTGGCAGTAACAATAACAGGACTTTTTTCATCCACATGCCCCACCCCATATAATCCCGGTGGGATTTTATAATCATATCTGCCAATTCCAAGCCTAACCATACATGATCCCAAATAATCTTTCGTTTTAAGCTGAGTGTCAATGATCGGGATTCGCTTATCATCAATTTTAACCCATCTTTTAATAGCATGATGAATCGCGTGATATGATATTTCTTCCTCACCCTCTTTAATAAAGATATCTTTTTCACTTAAACCTTCCAAACTGGAGGTTTTCTCTTCAACCACTCAGCAGGACTGTTTGGAATTTTTTTCCACAACAATCCCCTCCTAACTATTACAATATTATAAAATGATTATATCATAAATAAATAATTTTAGAGAAAAGTAGTACTAATAAAAAAATTCTGTCACAATTTAAATTGTGACAGAATTTTTTTATTATATATTTTACAATAAAGATTTTGCATCTAGAATTACTCTTGCAAAACCACAATGTAAACTCTTTATTGCATTATATATAGTAGTGAAAATACTACTTTTTTGATAAGCTATCAATATCTAAAGTCAATTTTTCAATTTCCCTGTCAATACCTTTTATTTTCTGGCATATATTGGTTGCTGATTCTTCATTAAGATTTTCATCAACATAGCCTTTATAAATAATTTGACCTAATTCAAGTAATTGGTTCTGCTTCTCATTTTCTAATTTGGTGCGATTGTATTTTAACTTTGTTATTTCCACCACTTGTTTGGACTTCTTTTCTACAATATCTGCAGATGTTCCTATCACATCTTTGGATTTCTTACCCCATTCTTCAATATCTTTTCCCAGCTTTTCAAAAAAACTCATTGTTCATAGCTCCTTTCTCTGTGAGAATCACTTAAATAGATGGTATCATTTAAAAAGATATTTGTCCAAGAATTTAGCCATTTTAAAAAGAATTATGATTTCATTGTGGCATAAAATGCAACACTTATAATAATTATACCTCCTAAAAGTACTCTTAATGTAGGAATTTATCCCAATAAAATAAAAGCAAAAATAATTCCATAAACCGGTTCAAGACTAGCAATAATACTCGCCGTTTGAGCCTTGACATTTATTAACCCTTTGATGAATAACGAGTGAGCGATTCCTGTAAAAACAACGCCTAATAGTAAAAGAAGTAATATATCTTTAAACGGAATAACAGATTCCTGTAAAAACAGAAAAGGAAGCAATACGATTGCAGCTATCAAATCTTGATAGAAAGCAATCACTAAACTAGAATATTCTTTTACATATTTTTTGTTAAGAATTGAAAGGATGGCAAAAGTAAAACCTGATAGAATTCCCCACATAGCACCTTGAGTCATATTATTTCCCAATTCGAATTGAGGAATAACAAGTGCCACACCTAAAAATGTAATAAATGCTATAGAAACATCAGATAACTTAATTCTTTCTCTAAAAAAACAGGGTTCAAGAAAAGTAACGAAAACAGGAAAAGTAGAAAATGTCAATAAACCGATTGCTACTGTTGATAGCTGAATGGACTTAAAAAAAGTGACCCAGTGTATGGCTAAAATTATTCCCAACATTCCTAAATAGAAATAATCCCTTTTTCGATTTAATTTGATGCTTTGCTTATAATACAAAAGGATCAATGACAAAAAAACAGTTGCAAAAAATACCCGTCCCAATACAATTATTGTTGAGGGTAATGATACTAACTTTGCAAATAACCCTGCCAGACCAAATAATAAAACAGCTATATGAATTTCAATTAGACTACTACTTCTCAAGTTCATAAAGTTCACCGCCAAATAATAATAAGTCATTAGTCTCTATCAACTAATATTATAGCTTAATGGTTCTGCCTTGCCCTAGAGTGGTGTATCCCCATGTTGCCAGAGCCATTCTAAATGTAAAAACTTTAATACAATTTATATAGTAATGTATAAACAGACTAAAGACAATCCATAGTTTGATGAACTTACAGCAAAATACCAGCCTCAAACTTCCTATGGCTGGTATTTTATATTCGTCTTTATATCATTAATCATGCTTTACTGTTTTATCTATATCTTCAACTGCTATTGTCATTCTTTTTGATGAATTGTCATCCTGTTTTTGTTCAATAATAATCTCTTTACTATCGTTAGACCATCCTAACTTCGGCATCTCAGATAATTCTTCTGTAATAGCAATTTCCCCTTTCATGTATACACTGCTAAAAAACACTTTATATGTTTTGTTACCTAGATTGTACGTAGCATATATGACGTGTTCATTTTGGGGATCCCAGACAATATTCTTGTTGTATTCTCCATCCTGTAATAAATTCATAAGTTCGCCTTTGGTATAAAATTTATTCATTTTTTGTATGGCTTGGGGCGTTGTCTTATCTTTCGGTTTCTCTTCATAAAGTGTATAACCAATGGGCATTTTTAGATCCTCAGTAATCCATAATTTTTCAAAGTAAACAACCCCAGTTCCTTCTGTAATTTTCCGTTTCTCATAATAATCACTATTGGTATCCCCATAAACAATCGTATATACTTTTTGACCATCTTTTTCCTGGATATCTGTGATTTCACAGTCCAGAGAAATATGATTTCCATCTTGATCTTTAACATCCTGCTCCCATTTTGTCCCTTTTTCCAATGGGGTTTTAATTAATTGAATGGAATCATAATCGCTATCCAGCATAGCTTCTTCCTGTTTAGTTTGAGTGAGGATACCCGCTTTGATAATATAGTTCAAGTTGATATCAGGTTTAAGCTTTGATTCTCCGTCTGAAAGATCATCCACTTTACCATAAATATGATACTCAATTTTTTGTTCTGTTTTCTCAATGGATTCTAAACTCATCTGGTGACCGTATTCCGCAAAACCATTATAGATCCAGGTATACCCTTCATCTTCAGGCAAAAGCGCCTCTAATTGTTTGTTAGCCTCAATCTTATCTCCGTCCTGCTTAACCTGTCCCTCAGGCACCTGTTGCGCACATCCCACTGAAACTCCTATTACCCCAATCAAAAGGATTATAAATAATGTTAGTTTTTTGAACTGGTTTTTCATTGTACCCCCCCTATTCATTAAAACAAATTCATAATGTTCTCTTTACACTTATTATAACGAGTAATCCATTAAAAATAGTTACAGAATAGTTAAATCTGTTTTGGTGATTATTGTATAGTTAAGAGTATAAAAATAGGCCTCTCTTACCATGGTAAAAGAGGCCTATTTTTATACTCTTATATTAAACATTCTTTGGAGGGTATTGTAATGTTTTCATACATGATTGTTGATCTATTTGCGAAGTTTGTACCGGTGAAGCATTCACCATTTGATCCAAAAGCTGATTATCTAATTTATCAACGTAACCAGCTTGCGCTGCATCATCCCTTGAGCATCCATAATATATTTTATTCATTTTCGCCCAATCAATTGCCGCAAGTGATAAGGAACAGGGTTCAGTAGAACAATAAATTTCACACCCAGCCAAATTTGCACTTTTTAAATTAGCAGCAGCTTCTCGAATCGCTAAAACCTCAGCATGTGCCGTTGGATCCAGTGACTTATTCACTTCATTATGGGCTTTTGCAATCATTTGCCCATTTTTTACAACAACTGCTCCAAATGGACTTCCATCATTGTTTTTTACACCTTCCATAGCTTCTTGAACAGCCATTTCCATAAATTGATTCATTGTTATATCACCTCATATTTTATTATGATAATCTACTTTTCGCATATTAAGTTCTCCATATTGAATGCATTTTATTCATATTTTTTGCTTATAATAAAAAGCCCTGAAGAACGCTAATGCTTCATCTAAAATATTGATGATAAAACTCTAATAATGAATCAACAACTTCTACACCACACGTTTTTAATTTTTCAATATTATGATGTCCTTCTGCAATCAACAAGCACTTCGTTCCCATCGCTTGTGCCGTTTCATAATCATGCACCGTATCACCAATTAACAAAACTTCTTGTGGACTGATATCATTGTGTTCTATCCACATTTTTCCATTATCAATCTTACTTTCGGCATAGTGATTACTAAGCCCAATAATTTGGATAAAATAATGTGTAATATCAAAATGATTTACAAATTGCTTAAGACTCGTCTCATAAGCCGCTGATAATATGGACTGTGATATACCGGCAGCCATAATACTTTGTAAAATTTTTTCAGTCTCGTGATGCAAACCACATTCATAACAATTACTTTCATATAGCGTAATGAATTCATCTGCAATGACTTCAAAAGGTTCACTTTCAAAACTAAAACCTATTTTATTATAATAATTAATGATTGGAAATTCGAAAATTTCGCGATACTTTTCATAAGACATTTGTGGCAGATTACGTTTGGATAACATCTGATTCGTAATATTTAAAGAATAATCTACATCATTCAGTAATGTTCCATTCCAATCCCATATAATATGTTTATAATTTAATGTTTTCATCACTAAGACACACCTACTTAAAAAATTTATGTTGTTCAATACGCTCAACTTAAAATATAACACAATTATACTTTACCATGTACTTGAACTCTTTCAATGAAATGATCGCAATTTTTTCCTGTAGACTGATAAACCGTCATAGACGGTAACTGTTTTGACTTGATGCCAAATAATCTACAACCATTAGGAAATCTTGTATCCCAGGTAATATAGAAGTGTTTACATTTTTTACAATATATTCTTTCCTGGTTCATAGTAACAGTCTACCTTCCTTCATATATTCCAAATCACAAACCAAAATCCCGTATCTAATATAAGGCATCTTCTTTGAACAGTATATTGACCCACTTGCCACTTACTAGCCTCACTATACAAAGACCACAGCGGATTACTTCTTCTACCGCTACAATAATCATAACAATAGTAATACCATACCCCCACTCCATACATAACAAAAAAGACCTTGCGTGTTTTCACTTCAGGAATCAAACAAAGTCTTTAGACTCAAAAATATTATATCCCAAATACCATTGTTTTAATTTTGATACCTATCTCTTGATAGGTGGATACCCGCATGAATGCCGTTATCTTCCCACCTGTTCCTTTAATTTCATCTTTTGTTCAAATATCACTTCTTTATCGCTAGCAATAACGGCTGCAGCTGCACTATTTAAATAAAGATTAACAAGCGCTACTATTGGATCCAGTATTGGATCTATAGCCAAAAGAATAACAATAATAGCAGCAGGCGGAATACCTAACGGTGTTAATATAATACTAACCATTGTAACAGCAATAAGCCCTGGAGCCCCTGCAGTAGATAATGCCGCTAAAACGGAAGTGAAGATTATTATTAAAAAACTGCTCATATTTATAGGACATCCATATAATTGCATAGCAAAAATTGCTGAGATTGAAAAATATATAATATATGCATATCTGCATAAAGTAATCCCTAAAGTAACCGACAAATTAACCAAATCTTTATTTAATTTCAATCCCTTATTCAAACCTGTTATCCCAGAAGGAATAGCAGCCAGGCTATTTCGTGTACCTAAACAAATTATAATTGCATCCTTTAAAGCCTTAAACTGCTTTAAATATGACCCATCTGTCATCTTCCAAACGATTACTGTACTAATGATAAACATAAATAAAAAAACTGCGGTAATTACTAATATCAATTTCATAAGGGAAATCAAAATCGGAAAACCTATTTGAGAAAACTGCGTAGCCATTAAAGCACATAATCCAAAAGGAAGCAAATACATAGAAACGCTAATTAATTGTTGAAAAGCACAAAAACAACCTTCAAATAGAATAATAATAACCTCATAAAAGTTTTGAGGAATAAAATTTATCATAACACCTAATATCATGAAGAAAAAAACAATTTTAATATTATCCCCATCTGTTAAAGCCTTAAAAATATTTCTTGGTACAATATTTATTATAAAATCTACTAAACCTCCCTCTTTTTCCTCTTCCTCATAATATTTAGAATCAATTTCCTTTATTGCAGGATCACTATAAACCACATCATCATCTTCTACATTTTCAATCATTATTTCTCCAATCGTTCTTTGGGTAGCGACATCAATGACCATAAAGGGTTTAGCCACAAAGCCAATTACTAAACTCACAAAAGAAACAGAAAATAAAAAGATGGCAAATACCTTCATAATTTTTTTAAAATGACTATTATTATCTTTAGATCTTAAAAGTTTAGCAACACTTACAACAACAGCAGAAGCCATGATAGGGATGACACACATTTGCAAAAGCGCTAGATAGATATCCCCAAATGGTTTAATATACAAAGCAAGCATTTTATATTTTATACCTATTATAATTCCTAATACCATCCCCGATATAATAATCCATGGACTTAACAAAATATCAAATTTATTTTTATTCACTTTATTTCCTCCGAAAAATAAGATTAATGATAGCTCGAATTTTCTTTATATACTTCTTAATATTTCTAAACAAACGTGATAAATCTTTTTCTATAACTTATGTTTAATTATTCCATAAATCTTTAATAAATCCTTTTAAAATTCTAAGTTTATAATATTACCTCTTACGAAAATATATTATCCAAGCGTATATATGAACTAAAGAAACACATGGTTAGTTCTCATGCATAATAAAAAAAGACCTTGCGTGTTTTCACTTTAGAAAACCTGCAAAATCCTTTATTTAATATAATAAGTTATCCGAAATACCGTTGCTTTAATTTTGATACCTATCTCTCGATAGGTGGGTGTCCGCATGAATGCCGCTATCTTCCCCTGCCATAAATGGACTTACACTGGGCTTGATACATCAAACATCCAGATTTAGAACTCCCGAATTCACTCTGTAGGTTCAAAATAAAAGCGTGACGAATATTTCAGAAATGATTTAACAATGTAATGTTTTAGCTGTTTTTAATCATACACAAGGCTCATTACTATTTCACACCTCTTCATTTTCAAACAAAGAATGCGAACTCAATGAAACTATTATAGCATGAGACTTACAAATACACAAAACCAACATAGTCTCAAATTTGTTTGTTTTTTATAACTATCAGCCAATATCACGATATGACCCGTTATTATTATAAGAATAGTTACCATATTTAAAAATATCAATATTAATCTTATTAATCAAGCCCCTATCTTTAAGATATCATTCATTTTCCCTCTTCTTTTTTGCATAATATATCACTCCTTATTGGTTATTAGGAGTTCACACGTTTCTAATGCACACGTCCACTTTGAAAAACAAGGACATCACCATTGGAATTTAAAAATACAGAAAAAACAAAAAAGGCCTTATAAACCGCTATATATCAGCGATTATAAGGCCTTTATCAGCAATAATGGTGCCGGGAATGGGACTTGAACCCATACGGTGTTACCCACACGCCCCTCAAGCGTGCGCGTCTGCCTATTCCGCCACCCCGGCAAAATTAAGTTTCCAGAAAATAATTATAGCTTAGTTTTCACTAATTGTCAATACACCTGTGAATCTAAACTTCAATTTCCCCCTTTTCTTTCATGTAAGAATGTATTCTTCCTTCTATTCTACTATATACAACCGGAATAATAATCAACGTCAAAAACGTAGCTACAATCAAACCACTCATAAGTGATACAGACATGGGTACAAACATACTGCTGCCTGAAAATGCCAGGGGTACTAAACCAATTACTGTCGTAACCGTGCTCAGTACAATTGGTCTAAATCGCTTATCAACTGCATCTACACAAGCTGCCTCTATATCTTTCCCTTCTTCTCTGGCATTGTTGATAAATTCAATAAGCAAAATGGCATTTTTTACGACTAAACCAATCAAACTGATGATCCCTAATAAAGCCATAAGTGAAAGGGGCTGCCTGAAAATCATTAATCCTAGAACAGATCCAACTAAAGAAAGCGGAACCGTAATTAAGATAACAAGCGGTTGCGCAAAAGAATTAAATTGTACCAACAGGATAACATAAATAAAGAAAATAGCAAAAAGGGAAACGATTCCCATCGTACCAAAATATTCTCTTATTTCTTCACGTTCACCATCAAATACAACACTGTTCCCCTGTAAATCTAGTATAGCTAGTTCCTGCTCCAATGCATTTTCAACATCCACAGAACTATATCCCGCTTTAACATCACCCATAACGCTAACAGCCATTTCCCTATCATATTTTTTGATAGTGGAAACAGTAGAACGCAATCCAATCTCCGCAAATTGTTTCAATAAAACCTTGTTGCCCGTAATGGAAGATTTAATAGCTAAATTCTCCAATTCTTCTTTGGATTGAACATTACTTTTTACGATAATATTATATTCTTTACCCGATTTACGAAATACAGATGATTTTGAACCTTTTAAAGCAATATTAATTTGCCTTTGGATATCATATTTTGTAATACCCATATTAGTTGCTCGAGCATCATCCACATCTACTATAAATTCATAATTCTTATCCTCAGAATCATTATGAACATTAATCGTTCCAGGAATATCTTTTAGCAATATTTCTAATTGTTCCGCTACCGCAATCAAACGTTCCTTTTCATCTCCTACAACACGTACCCGAATGGGTGACCCAATGGGTTTGCCTTGCTCAGGTAGTTTCACGGTTACGGTACCACCAACAATCTGCGTATCAAAGATTTCCTGTAAGTAATCAGCAATTTGCTGATTATTCTTAAACCGCTTTGTTTTCTTAAGATCTACACGCGCCAACGTCTGCGCAAAATCTTTAGAAGGTACAGCGGGTTGAATTGTAAAATAAAATTTTGGTAATCCATCACCAATAGCCGTCGTATACGTCAGAACTTCTTGCTGATCACTTAAGATTTTTTCCACCTCTCCAGCAATCATTTCCGTTTTATCTAAATCTGCAGAGGCTTCCGTATTGATATCAATATAAACCATGTTTTTATCAGCTTTTGGAAAAAACTGCAAACCCAAATGAGAGGCTAAAAAGATGGCTAAAATAAATGAAGCCAGAGAAATAAGAAGGGTTGTTTTTTTCTTCTTTAGACCTTCCGCCAACAAATGATAAAAAATTTGACGTAATTTACCTTGTTTTTCATTTTTATTCTTGCTTTCTTTAAAAAACATAAATGCCATCGCTGGAGTCACTAGAATAGCAACCAAAAATGAAGAAAATAAGGAAATAATGACGAGTTGGGGAATACTTGCTAAATATTCACCTGCAAGGCCGGGCAGCATTAATAACGGACCAAAAGCAACAATTGTTGTTAAAGTAGATGTAAAAATTGGAATTGCAGATTGTCTTGCACCATCAATGCATGATTCCAATCGTTCTTTACCCATATCAATATTTTTTTGAATCGCATCACTGATAACAATGGCATTATCAACTAAAATCCCCAAAGCAATAATGATGGCTGTTGTTGAAATTTGATGTACTTTAATTTCTAAAAATTTCATTGAAATAAAGGTCATTAATATAGATAATGGAATAGCAGTTGAAACAACAATTGCATTTCGAAATCCCATACCGATAAAGACAACAATAATTACAAACGCAATCCCTTCTAGCAGATTTAAAATAAATCCAGATACCGCTTGATTAACATCGTCAGGTTGATACAACACTTCATCAATCAACACATCCTGTGGCAAACGTGTTTTTAATTCTTCTAATTTTTCCCGTACATCTTTACCAATAATAACAATATTTTTATTATCTTTAAAATAACCAGTCAGTAAAACAGCATTTTCCCCTTCTTGTTTTATTTTATAACTCGAATCCTCTAAACCCATATAAACATTGGCGATATCTTTTAACCGTACTGCCCCACCAGTTGTTCTAGAGATATCTATGATTGTATTTTCAATATCATGTATAGAAGCATAATGTCCAGGCGCTTTAACATTAATTTTGGCTTCGTTATTTTCAATTGCGCCCGAAGGAATCTCTAAATTTTGTATTTTTAATATTTTCCAAACATCCTCTAAAGACAATCCATAATGATTTAATTTTTCAACATTAACTTCAACCTTAACTTCTTTTTCCAATTCCCCATCAATATCAAAGCGTGATACGCCTTCAATTTTAGATAATTCTTTTTTAAAACTTTCAGCATAACTACCCAACTGTTCATAGCTGTATCCCTCACCAGAAAGACTGATAATCATCCCTGCCGTATCTGCCAGGTTTGTATTAATATCTATATCAAAACACTCTTCTGGCAAGTCACTTTGTACATCATCCATTTTTTGCCTCAATTCAGGCCAGGCTTTATCTACATCTGCATCATCATTATCTAAATACAAAACAATAATTGACACACTATTCTTAGACCAAGATTTTGAATAATCATATCCATCAATCTCTGTCAGTTTATCTTCAATTTTACTGGTTACCAAACTCTCTACTTCCTCCGGAGAAGCCCCTGGATAAATGGTTACAATTTGGGCAATCGGTGCCGTTACATCGGGGTTTTCTTGTTTGGGGATAATATGGTAATTATATAACCCCATAATCATCACGATAACGGCTAAAAACAAAGTTACTTTTTTCTCTTTAATTGCTGCATATATGAGTCCTTTTTTCATTTGTCCTTATACCTCCTCTATCATTGCTTAACCGTTACCTCATAACCATCTTCCAAGCTCTTCATACCTTCGATGACAAGTTTACTTCCAGAAGTTATTCCCTTGACTGAAACGTTATTCTCAATAACATCACCCAGTTCAACTTTCTGTTTCACCGCCTTTTCTTCCACTACCACATATACATAATCCTGACCATTGGACATAACACTGGTAATGGGTATCATGATTCCCTTTTCTTCACCCAGTTTCAAAGATATATCCGCAATAGCACCTAAATAAAATTTATCTTTGGCAATCTTTTCAGGCAAACTGATTTCCACATTATAGGTTCTACTCTGCAAATCGGGAACTTGTTCAATCGTTGCGATCTCTCCATCAACCGTTTCATCATCAATAATGACTTTAGCAGGTAATCCCATCTCTACTTTACGTACATCCTCCTGTGATAATCCAACATTGACAATTTGCTCCCCAGTCCGAATGGCTACAACTGGATAACCCGCACCCACCACTTCACCTTCTTCAAATATCGTATCGACAACATAGCCATCTACATCTGCAACAATTCTCGCATCCTGCTGCAACATACTCATTTTATTATTATAATTAACCTGAGCATTATCCAAATCTGCTTTTCTTAAATCTAATTCCAGTTTAGCATTATCATATCCCTGCTTGGAAACCCCGCCTACTTCGTGCAAAGCTTTAACCCTTTCAAAAAGCGCATTGGTATAATCATAACCATTTTGGGCTTTAATAAGCGTATTTTGCGCAGCTTCCAAAGCAAAATCTAGATCTTTAGTATCCAATTGAGCTAAAATTTCTCCCTTGTGCACAGCTTGACCTTCCTCAACATTGATTCTACCCACTTTGCCTGGAATTTTAAAACTATATTTTTTCAACTCTTTAGAATCTATCGTGCCAGTATAATCATGAATAATAGGATACGTTGCTTCTTTTACTTCCATTACTTTTACGGGTTTTACATGGGAAATCGCTTCCTGGCTTTTATTTCCACATCCTGAAACTAATACGGTTAGACATAATACCCACAGTATAACAACAGACCTTTTCATCTCCATCGCTCCCATCAACAGTCGATCATTTTTGTTTGTTTATGTATTAATATAAATAGCATTAAAGTTTTTACATTTAGAATGGCTCTGGCAACATGGGGACACGCCACTCGTGCCTCATGGAATTTCCCCATCTTTCCTTCGCTTTTCCTGCAAACCTGCAATGTAAGTTTTTTATTGCATTACATATAGCACCTTTCATAAATAGAAAAGCTTCAATATAGATTTTGGTTCTCATCTTACATACCCAAAAGCAAAGATTGGTTCTTAGCAGATAACTGAGAACAAATAATAATTAATACGTCCCTATATCAAACAAATATTTTACTTTTGCTAAATTATAATTATAAATTACGTTTACAACTGCTTCATCGACTTCAGCTGCATTTTCCTGGGCAGCCATAACCTCCATGATTGTTCCGGATAGAGCTTCGGAATCCAATTTCTTTAAGAGGATCGAATCTTTCCCAAAACCAATTTGATATTTGGCAGTTGCAATTTTCAAGTTTTCTTCTGCTTTTAATTTCATTTCATTAACTTCTTGTAACATCTTATTAGTTGTTTCTAATGCGTTATACGAATTACGTATAGATGCTTCTACCTCTTGTAACTGTTTCTTATAATTAACGTCTGCAATTTTTTCCTGCAGCACCGCTTCGCGTACATAAAACGTGTTAGATGTATAGCTTTTTTGCATAACCTCTTTATTCAAACGATAAACCAGTAATTCTCCATCCGCTTTTAAAACTTCCAAACGCTTCTTTTGACCTTGCTCAATCCCTTTTTGCAGATTTGCGTCCATGTTCTCTGTCGTAAAGTCATCCTCGCAGACAATATTCTGAGTCAGATCCATGTTCATTAATTGCTTTAGATTCATATTTGCTTCATTTAATTGATTTTGCGCTTCCAATAATTTCAAACGCATCGATCTCATCTGAACATCCGTTAACAGATGTTCGTCTTTAGCATTCATGCCAATTTCATAGCCCGCTTTAATAATATTATACTGCTCTAAGGCACGATTTAAGGCCGCTTCCCTTACCTCTACCAACCGTTGTTCCTTTAACACTTCGTAATAAGCATTCCGTACCTGCAATTCAATACCTTTCTTCTGTATTTCCACCCCGGCTTGAGCCACTGCTAAACCAACATCAGACTGTGTTTCCATGAGGTCACGGGTAGAATCCACATCTTGTAATCCTTCTTTGATATCTTGTAGCGCAGCGTAAAGACTTTGTTCACCCGCAGTAATCATTGTTTCTGGAGCATTTAAACTTCTTGCCAAATCAAGTTTCTTCTTACTATTTTTCAACTTCCTGCTATAAAAGTCAGCCTTATCCTGTTCCTCTTCCTTTTGCTCTTCTAATAACAATGCTTGCTGTAAATCCAAACTGTTTTGTAACGCATACTCAATACATGCATTCAAATTCATTACTTTGGCATTATCGGCTCTGCTTTTTAACGGTTTTTCATCCGTTTCATCTAACTGCGCTAAAACCTTTGCCATTTCATTCGCATTATCTAACAACGGTTTCTCTGTATCCAATTTGACTTCTACTATAGGATTTTTAACTTGCTGCTCAGGTTTTACAACAGCTGATTCACTTATCTCATCATTGGTTAAATTTAAACTATGATCTTTTTTTATATCCTGATGTCCTGCCTGAGCCTTTAATACGGGTAACCCTACAACACCTAAAATCATACTCAGGACTACCAAGAAAATAGTCATTGTTTTTTTCATTTTCATCTCACTCCTTAACTTTTTCTGAAAATTTTATTCCATAGCTGCTAACCCTTCATAAAATTTATCTAGTAAATTAATCATGGTTTCTTTTTCTTTTACCGTTAATAGTGCAGTCAGCTTTTGATTCAATTCAATGTGAACGGGAATGATATTTTCAATCAGTTGTATCCCTTTTGAAGTAATTTTGGCAATTTTACTACGCCGATCAGTTGGGTGTGATAAGCGTCTAACCAATTCATCTTTTTCTAAACGGTCAATGAGACCGGTAATGTTAGCCCGAGTTACCACCATTTCTTCTCCTAACTCGGAAAGCAGCATCCCTTCTTCCTTTGATTTATAAAGTAGAAACAGCGCATTGAATTTAGTTTCTGATATACCAAATTTAGCATAATTGCTGTTTAGGATTTGAATCAGAAGATCATTGGCACTCACAAGACCAATAAGCATTTTACTCGATATATCCTCAATCCAGTTATAACCCTTAATATTTCTCTTAGGTTCTGTTTTCACAACAAACATCCTCCTTTCAAAAATAAAAAATTAATATATTTATATTTAATACATATATAGTAAACATATTAACTATATATGTCAATGCTTTTTTCAAAAAATGTTCCCTTTCTATAACAGAAAAAACGTTTGCCCCAAAGGCAAACGTTTTTTCTGTTATAGTTTTTCTCCCCGTTCTTTTAAAAATAATTCCTGTTTAAGTTTAAATAATTTTGGTGTTAAATCAACATAATATTTTTGGGGTCGAATCAGCCGTTTATGTTCATCCCATAAGGTATCAAATTCCTTCTTAGCATATTCTTTTATTTCCATCAAAGAAGGTGATTGATAAACCTGTTCCCCTTCTACAAAAATAGGTACTAATAAAGGTTTTACATAGAATTGATTAACCGTTTTCCGTTTCCACGTATCTACCGGATCAAATAATTCATAAGGTTGTTCAAGTTGCAAGCTTTCTTCTTCTAACATAATCAAATCGGCAATTATTTTATGAGTCGTTCGACGGTAAAGACGAACAAGCTTTTTATAACCGGGATTGGTAATCTTCTCAACATTTTCAGAAATCTTAATCTTAGGTTTCAAAACACCATTTTCCTCTTCCGCCATCAATTTATAAACTCCCCCGAGGGAAGGATTCCCTTTTGCTGTAATCAGATGAGTTCCTACACCCCAGCCATCAATTCTTGCACCTTGAATTTTCAGGCTTTGGATGGTATGCTCATCTAAATCATTAGACGCAACAATAATCGCATCTTTAAGACCTGCATCATCTAACATTTTTCTGGCCTTCTTGGACAGATAAGCCAAATCACCACTATCTAAACGAATCCCAATAAATTTATGACCTGCTTCTTCTAATTTATGTGCTACTTTTATCGCATTGGGAATACCCGTTCTTAACGTATCATAAGTATCTACCAATAACAAACATGCATCAGGAAACGTATTGGCATACGCTTCAAAAGCTTCTAATTCAGATGAAAAACTCTGTATCCAACTATGTGCATGTGTTCCAGAAATAGGAACACCAAACATTTGTCCCGTCAATACATTAGAGGTAGAATCACACCCTCCAATAATCGCTGCACGTGCACCATAAATCCCAGCATCTGGCCCCTGCGCCCGTCTGAGACCAAATTCCATGACTTTATCACCTTGAGCCACAAAGCAAACGCGCGCTGCTTTAGTCGCAATTAAGGTCTGATGATTGATCATGTTTAATACAGCTGTTTCCAATAATTGTGCTTCAAAAATTGGCGCTTTTATACGAATTAGCGGTTCATTCGGAAAAACAACCGTTCCTTCAGGTACCGCATATATTTCACCCGTAAATGAAAAATCCTTTAAAGCAGTCAAAAAACCTTCCTCGAATGTATTTAGACTCCGAAGATATTCAATATCTTCCTTGTTAAATTTAAGTTCATTAACATAATCAATAACTTGTTCCAATCCCGCAAAAATGGCATAACCATTATTAAAAGGCAGTTTTCTGAAATAAACATCAAAAACAACCTCTTGATCCATTTTATCTTCTTTATAGTACCCATACATCATGGTCAGTTGATAAAAATCTGTTAGCATCGTTAAATTACGCACTGCGGTCCCCCCCTTTGATATTACATAGTACTTCTTGATTGTCCTCTGTTTTCCTCCTTTTTATGAGCCTATAATAATAAAAACCCCTTATGGGGTTTGGGACAGGTAGCAAACAGCAAAAAGCAGGTAGGAAAAGACTAAACCTACTTGGACATGACTATGCTGGAAGAAAGCTTATTGCGTCGGCGGCTTTAACAATATCACATATTAAACACCATACTTTATGAGTAACACCTTTCGATACTGCACAAGTTTCTTTAGCTTAGAAGGTGGCTGGAAACATAACCATATCTAAGCACATACTTTTACATCTTCTTTATACATTGTTTCATTCTATAACGATTGACCCACTTTTTTAAAGAAGTCTCTTTCCTTTGATTAAAGCTATTCCTTTCATACATGGATTCATTAAAGATGAGATCTAATAAATGAACGGCCTTCTTTCCCCCTTGAATCATGGATTCCACACAGGATTCGCAATAAGAAACAATATGTGATGCTGCTGTCTGGTTGGCTCTCTTTTGCATTTGTTGCGTCGCAATCGGTTTATTGGTGATTCCAACCATACCGCCAGCCCCACAACACAATGTTTTCTCCCTGCAAAACTTAAACTCTTGAATGTTTACACCAAGTTCTCTTAATATTTCCCGCACCGCTTCATGAATTTCTGTTTCTTTTCGGGTTGGACAGGGATCATGAATAGCAAAACTGATATTAAGGTTCTCACCTATCCCTTTAACTGTTTCCGGAACACCCTGTTTAGCAATATCCAGCCATATGGATGTCACTTTTAATTCTGGACGCTTAGTTGAAATCATTTGATAACAATTAGGACAAGCTACGATCAATTCCTCTATTCCCGTTTCTTCAACCTGTTCCTCTAATGTTTTATAATATTCATTAAATTGTGCATGGTCCCCTATAGCATGAGTGGGATTGCCACAACAATTTACGATCAATTCTATATTAAAATCTATATTCTTTAAATAGCCATATGTTTTCATCACCAATTCAGGGCTATACGCCATCAAGCTGCATCCTGGAAAAAAGGCGCGTTTGTTTTCTTTTACATCCCCTTGATCGGTCTGACTCCTAAATAGCTTTGAAAAGCTTTTTTTTTGATGTGATTTTATAATCCAATACCCCATCTTCTTAACTGAGTCAAAATAGCCCTGAAATTGATGCTGTCTCATCTCAGAAAACAACGCTTTCAGGTCAATCCCTCTGGGACATACCTGCGAACAATAATCACACAAGCAGCAGGAATAAGCAAGAGATGGATTGACTTCTCCTTTTATGCCAATTTCCTGTAATAACGTTTTAGGTGTATCACAAAAAGAAGAGAGCATAGGACAATTTTGCATACAAAGATTACATCCTGAACATCGCTCTCCAAAGTCTATTGCTTGCTTTCTGATTTTATCGGTTAAAACTATTTTTTTCATATTTCCCTGCTTTCTTAGCCTCTATCCCCATCTAATCATTCACTTTCATACCCACCAAAAGAAATCTTTTTTCTCATTAAATAAGATGTAACAAGTAATAACCCTAAAATTACCAAAGCTTCAAGAAATTCTATTGAACCCAAATTCCCTGCCTTATCTCCCAGATTGGTAAACACCAAAACACCTGGTATAATACCTAATAAGGTTGCGAAGATAAAGTCCCCATACTTAATTTTCGAAAGTCCTGCACCATAACTAATGACATCAAAAGGCACCAAAGGGATGAGTCTAAGGATTAAAATTAATATAAATCCTTTTTTCCCAATTTCCTCTACAATTTGCCCTCCTTTATGCTGTAATAATTTTTCTATTAAATCCTTTCCAAGAAACCTTGAAAGAAAAAAGGCAAGAGTCGCTCCGCAAATCGCACCCATCATGGTATAAACTGCAGCAGCATAAATGCCAAATAGCATGCCTGCCGATATCACTAATACGGAATCCGGAAATAAGGTTAAAGGTACAAAAGTAAACATGACAATATATACAAGCGGTGCTAATGAACCAAAAGAATTCACATAATCCTTTACACTTTCCGCCGTACAATTTCTAAATATCCCATTACTATGACAAACATACATAAAAATAAGCATAACGATTAATAAACCACCTGCTATAATACGCTTTTTATTGTTTTTTAACATTCATGATACCTCCACATATGCTTAATCCACAACTATTATAATCGTAGATAAGGCCATAAAACAAATAGAGATAATTAATGAATTGATCTATATGTATAGAAAATATTTATATATGCTTTGCAATAAAAATTTTGCATTTAGAAATGCTCTTGCAACATAGGGACACACCACTCGTGCCTCGTGGAATGTCCCCAATCTTGCCTTCGCTTTTCCTGCAAACCCGAAATGTAAATTCTTTATTACATTATATATAATAAGAAAGACGGCTATTTTAAAACAACGCCGCTTCCTTTTAGTAATTTATCCATAAAATAGATATCTAGATAGGCTTTTATTTTATTGAAAGTATCCCTATTTTTAATAGCCTTATTCGGTTTATGGTACGCTACCCAGGCATAGGCACACCAGGATAAAGCTCTTAAATAAAGATAAGGCATATATAGTGCTACTCTTTCTTCTATATTTTGATCCATTATTCCCAGACATTTTGTATAGTTTTTAAAAAAAAATTTTTTCTCTGCTTCACTTAAAATATGATTTGTTTTCCAAAGTGTTGTTGTCTCTGCTAGAAACTGGGTAATATCCTGACAGGGATCACTGATAACTGGCTTTTCCCAATCAATGAGATAGCTGTTCTCTTTCCCAATAATAAAATTATGAGAATTGACTTCAGTATTATTGATCACATACCATGGATTTTCTAAAAAAAACTTTTCCTCCTTTTTATGCCCTTTAGCCCATTCTAAGTATTTAACAAAAAAATGTTTAAGCCTTTTATCCACTACCGAGGTGCAAAGAAATTCATGCAAAAGTCTTTCAGCTTCTTCTATTCGATCGCTGAATAGGCTTTTTTCCACAAGAAAGTGATTCGTATTTATATCATTTAAATTTAAAGAATGAATTTTAGCAAATATATGCGCTGCTTTCTTTAAATCTTTATCATATTTCAACGGTTTCCCTGCTAAAAATTCCATAATTAAAACACCATATTCCAAATCTTCTTTCGTATCATCTACGTAATAAACTTTTGGGGTAACACCACTGACTTCTAAAGTTTTAAGCGCCTCATATTCATATCTAATTTGATTATCAAGCTGTAATTGGCTTCCTGTATTCACTCGAAACACATATTTTTTTCCATTACCTTCAATAACAAAATTGATGTTGTATTCGCCCTGTGCTAAAAAGCTTACTTCAAATCCATTGTTTAATTCCAGATCGCGACTTATTGTATTATGTTTCAAGTAATCTGTAATTCTACCCATTAATGATTCCTTTAACATTCTCAGCACCACTCCAACATTTTTTGATAAACTCAAACGTATTTTTAGGTATCATTTGCTCATCTAATCCACCATTTAAGATTCCTTCTTTCAAAGCAAACAAGTCTTCTTTGGTATCTATATCCCGATGTTTAGAACAAAGACCCACTTTCAAATTTTGTCTATTGCCTATATCTACAGTACTCTCAAATACTGAACGATTACCCCACTTGAGTTGCTCACCAAATAATTCCGGATAGAGTTGCTTCATGCCTATTAAGTAATATCCGCCATCTGCTGTAGGCCCTAAACAAACATCCTTATGGTCTAAAATTGCAAATGCTTTCTTAATATCGACAGGTTGAATATCCGGTATATCCGTACCGATCAATACAACTTTATCGTAATTCCTTTTAAACAAATCATCTATGGCATTTAACATCCTTTCTCCTAAACCTTCACCCCTTTGAGGGAAACATTCGATATCATCAGGAATCATATCCGCCATAATGGAAAAACTAGGATCCGGTGTATAACTTAAAAAAACATCGATATCTAGGTTGATACGATTTAACATATTAAACAAGTCCAAAAGAAAACATCGATGAATTTGAGCACATTCTTCTCCAGATAAAATTTCCATTAATCGCGTTTTTGTTTTTCCAGGAACAGGTACCCTTGTCATCAATATAAGTGCATCCATCATCGAACCTCCCTGTACATTTCACTTAATTTGTCTGGCGGTACCCCAATCATATATAAAAACTTAATTTTGTGCATGAATAACAGTGTTTTGAAAACACCTTTTTTCTTAAATCGCCTGCCCGAAGTACCAATCAAAGAACCCAAAAGTTTCATCTTGTCTACCCTTTTGAGCCTCATTGCTAATTCCCAATCCTCCATAATTTCTATTAGAGGGTATCCACCGACTTGCTGAAAAATATGACGCTTTACAAATAACCCCTGGTCCCCAAAAAACAAGCCGATATATTTAGCCCGCCAATTCGATGTTTTAGCAATATATCTCATTAATATTGAATCAAAATCGTAAAAATACAGTGAAAATCCCCCACCAATATAACCTGCTTCAATGGTCTTCTCAATATCATCAAGAGCATGTCCATTTATCATACTATCAGAATGGATAAACCATAATATATCCCCACTAGCCTTCTTTACACCTGCATTCATTTGGTTTGCCCTGCCTTTTTGACTATGAATCACTTTTGCATATCTTGAAGCAATACTAGAAGTCCGATCTCTGCTTCCCCCATCTACTACAATGATTTCTTTATCTTCTTTTAATTCATTAATCTGCACAAGAAGTTTCTCAATGGTTTTTTCTTCATTTAGAACTGGAATAATGATTGATATCACATCATCACCAACTTATTTATTTTTCTGATAAAAAACAACTTTATCCCACAGGATATCTAATGAAACTTCTTCTCCAATTTCAAATACGCTTTTTAACGTAGTGATACACTTAATTTCCATCTCTTTAGATATAATGATATAATGCATTCGATCTCCTGTATATCGCTTTTGCTTCACACGTCCCTGTATTGCCCTCTTATGATCTAAAGGCATCATTTCAACATCCTCGGGTTTAATCATAGCCTTAACTTCTTCCTGTTTATTCGTATGCACTTTATATTTACCAAAACAACAATAAAATACGCCGTTATCAATGTTCCCGCAAATGTAATTCTTTTCTCCTAAAAAATCCGCAACCCTAGGGGAAATGGGGGTTTCATACAGTTCCATGGGTACACTGTATTGGGCAATTTCCCCATCCAGCATCACAGCTATACGATCAGAAACCATGAGCGCTTCTTCTTTATCATGCGTCACTAAAATAGTTGTGATTTTCAGTTTTTTTTGCAGTTCACAAATAAATGAGCGCATCGTCTCTCTAAGCCGAATATCTAAATTGGAAAAGGGTTCATCTAATAATAATACTTGAGGTTCTATGGCTAAAGCCCTTGCAATCGCAACTCTTTGCTTTTGCCCGCCTGAAAGTTCATCGGGAAGCTTTTTACTGCATGCCTCCAATTGCACAAGTTGAAGCATTTTTTTTACCCGTTCCGCTCGCTTGTTTTTAGGCATCTTAGCCATTTTTAGGCCAAAACCGATATTATCTTCTACTGTCATATGGGGAAACAAAAGATACTCTTGAAATACAATAACAGCGCCCCTTTTAGCAACCGGAATATTTAAAACGGAACGTCCGTTAAACAATACATCACCTTGTTCAGGCATTAATAGTCCAGCAATAATTTTCAAAGTTGTACTTTTCCCGCACCCGGAAGGTCCTAATAGGGTAATCATTTCTCCCTCTTTCACAGAAAAGTTAATGTCTTTTAATACTTTCTTGTTGTCAAAAGATTTTAAAACATGCTTTATTTCGATTTCAAACATGGCTTTTCTCCTATATATAAAAATGATTATGAGTCTTGTAATAACGCTTTACAATCTTCTCCATCACGATAAGCAAAACAAAAATTGTCAATACAAAAACAAGACTATATGCCGATGCCATCATCCGATCACCACTTTGAATATACGGAAACATCATCATAGAGAAAGTGATCACATTTCCTCCGCCAATCAAAAATGTTAAAAAGTATTGACTAAAAGACACAATAAAAACCAGACTGGATGCAGCCATTAATCCCGGTGCAATTAAGGGAAGTGTAATGTAAAAAAAAGCTTGTAATCCACTTGCACCTAAAACTTTGGCCTGCATTTCCATAGATTTTCCTGTAATTTCAAATGTATTTGTCAAGATTCGGACACCATAAGGCAAACAGGGAATTAAATGAACCAGTACAACCCCCATAAATGTATTCACCAATCCCATTTTGATAAACGCCACATGAATCCCCATACCAGTTGCTACAGGAGGAACAATAATTGGAGCCAGTATCGCCATCTTGAATAACTTCTTTCCTTTAAAATGATATATGCCTAATGCTCTCGCGGCAGGAATACTAATCAGCAAGGTAATGAGCGTTACAACAATAGATAGCCAAATGCTGCCTATCAACACTTGCAAAGTATTGCTGCCTGGACTAATCATATATTGAAATGATCTGATCCCAAACGCCTTAGGAAACATGCAGGGCCAAGGCCACCTCTTTGTAAAGCTCCATATCACTAAAACAATCAGCGGAAAACCCAGTATGAAAATAATGGTATTCATTAGCAAAGTATAACCTGATTTTTTTATCCTTTTCATTCTTTACTCCCATCGTATTGATAGAAAATCCTAAAAATTTTATGACATATCCCGATAAACACAATCACCATAAAAATTAAGACCATATTGATGGCCATTGCATACGGTCTATTTAATAAATCCGGCTGTGTATATTCAATATAAGCTTTTACCGGTAAAGCTTGGGGATAGGTGGGTCCTAATAAGAAAGGCACTTCAAACGCACCAAATGAAAACGCAAATATAATAATAAAGGCAGAAACAATAGATGGCATGATTAAGGGCAGCTGAACATGCCAAAAAACCTGCTTTTGACTCGCCCCCAAATTTAATGCAGTTTCTGATAATTTATCATTCATATTACCAAGTACAGTATAAACAATCATGGCCACAAAAGGGATCTCTTTCCATAAATAAGCGAAAATGATGCCAAAACCATTTCGATTAAACAGCACTGATGCAAATTGGGTGGGCTCATTAATAAAGCCTAAATGAAATAAAAACCGAGACAGCAAGCCGCTTTGAGAAAAAATATTATAGACAAGTATCACTGCTACCGTATGCGGAACGATAATCGGCAGTTTATAAACCAGCTCTTCAATTCCTTTTTTTTGTTTGCTTTGCAGGATGGAATAGGCTAGCAACACGCCCATGATCACAGCTAAAACAGAAGAGATAAAGGCGGTATATAAACTGAATCTCAAGGATGCTAAAAAGCCTGGGTCTGCCAATATCTCTTTATAATACTTTAAAGTCATTTGCCTGAGCCCTACAGCAGGGAAGTAACCCAAACTCTGCAAAAGACCAATGCTAATGCCGGATAAAAAAATACCTAAAAGCACAATGGTAACCGGGATGAGCAAAATATACGGCTTATACCTTGTTCTCAATGTTTATTCACCCTTTAGTATATTTTCAGACCAAATGTCCTCAATGATTGGTATTAAGTCAGCAGGCATTTCCGGTACCCTGTGACTTAATAGTTCTTCTATCGGTAAAACACCTTCACCTATTTTTATAGCTTCAAATCGTTTCTTTTCTTCTATACTTAACTGATCAAAGCTTAAAACGGATAGATCTCCCCAATTCTCAGGATCATATTTAGATGCCTGTGCTTCCGGGCTTAGAATAAAATTAATCACTGCTAAGGCCCCCGCCTTATTGGGCGCATTCTGAGGTATCGCTAAGAAATGCGTGTTCCCTATTGTTCCTTTATCAAATAAGAAAATTTGACTACCAGATGAAAACGTTCCTGTAGCAATTCGTCCTGCAACAGCGTATGGGTGGTATGTCATCGTGTTAAACACTTCATTATCGGCGTACATATTATCTAATTGCGCAATCGTTGCAGGATACGTCTTACCTTGGTTCCAAAGATAAGGCTTTAATCTTTTTAAAAAATCCATGGCTGGCTGAACAGCTTCTCGAACAATTTCTTGATTAGGTTCCATATCCATAAACTGTTCAGACCCCACAATATCATAAATCACGTTTCTGACAAAAGCGCTGCCCGTAAAGTCCGGCGGCGCAGGATAAGTAAATTTTCCGGGATTATCCTTTGCCATTTCTAATAATTCCAAATGATTCTTAGGCGCTTGATCCAATCTTTCTTGATCATATACCAACGCAAATTGAGCCTTGCCATATGGTGCTTCATAACCATCGATTGGAAACCCAAAGTCCGTTTTAACTTCTACAGAATCTTGATCAATATAGTCATTAAAGTTAGGTAATTTTTCCGTAAATGGCCCATAAAGCAATTCATTATTCTTGGCAGTATAGAAATTTTCACCATTAATCCATACGATATCAATCGTCCCTTTTTCAACATTTTGCTGCTTTTCTCCTAAAAGCTTACTTAATATATTGTCAATATCCATCGGCACTCTATTTAAGGTGATATGATATTCTTCCTGAATTCTTTTTTTCAAATATTCGTCAATCCACCGATTGGTTCTTTCACTTCCACCCCAACCATAAAAATTAACAGTTGTCCCCTTCACATTTTCAGTAATCGCTTCCCAATCTGCTTCCAAAACACTTTCATCCACTGGCATATTTTGTTGCCCACAACCCACCAAGTTAAAAATCAAAATAAATACCAACAACGTATAGGATGTTTTCTTCATTTATGTTCTCCTCCATCAATCATTTTCTGGCGTTCAGCGAGCGTTTCTGTCACTCACACTAACGGGTTAAAAATTCAATTCGAATGTTATTCTGCCGTTGAATCATTTATCCAATTACAATATTATACATCAATATATTTTAGGTTTATATACTTATGCTTTAACTTCTAGTATTGAAAATATTTATAATATTTGAATTGATTATTGAAAATATGAATACATCACAATACATAATCATTTTCTGTCATTTATCCATTTAATATTCTAAAAAACAGTATGCAATTAGACATATGTAATAAATTGTTTTCAAAACACCTTCTTACACAAGGGACCCTATTAGAAGCGGGTATTGATTTCTCTTATTCAAACGCTAATCATTATAAAGTTTTTTAATTTGATTATTTAAATATAGTTGTATATAATCAAGTCCAGTTAAGATCAAAAAACTTTGAGAGGAGAAATGAAACATGAAAAAATCACTTTATTTAGTAGGGCTGCTGGCAATCCTTTCCGTATTTCTAATTGTAGGCTGCTCACAAGAAACAGCACCTCAACAAGCAGAGCAACCGGAGGAATCAGAATTTACGTATTATACTGCTGAACAATTAAAACAGAGTATAGAAGCAAATGAATCAATTACAATTGTAGATATTCAAGTTGAAGAAGCGTTTAATCAACATCATATCAAAGGTGTTATTCCTACCTATGCTTACCCTGTCAAAACAGAAGAAGAAAAAGCAAAATTAGATCCCGTATTACCTGAACTTAAAGATTCTGAAAATCCGATCATCATTGTCTGCCCTGGTGGTAAAAGCGGTGCACAAAGAACATATCAATATTTTCTTGAAAATGAAATTGCTAAAGATCGCCTCTTTATCTTAGAAAACGGTCAATCAGGCTGGCCTTATGAAGCACTTTTAGAAAAGTAATTTATTCCCTATAAAACCCCTTCCTACTTTAAATAAGGAAGGGGTTTTATATTAATTTTTTATAGTATAATATTATAATGAAAATTTAATGAAAGGTTGTGTGATCTAATTGAAACAACTTAAACAATCCACTTGGATCAAAATTGGTATTCTTTTGCTTTTTGCAGCTATCTATTTTTTTATTAAACCCGTGCAAAATACAGTCAAACAATTATTTTTAATCTTTCGCATGCTAGATGTTAGTTTAATAAAAGGATATATATTATCATTTGGCATATGGGCTCCTATTATTTCTTTCTTATTAATGATTTTTCAATCCGTTATGGCTCCCCTGCCGGCATTTATGATTACATTTGCCAATGCTAGTTTATTCGGATGGGTCAAAGGGGCACTTTTATCCTGGTCTAGTGCTATGGCGGGAGCCGTTTTATGTTTTTACATTGCTCGATTTTATGGAAGAGAAGTGGTAGAAAAATTAACAAGCAAATTCGCATTAGAGAATGTCGATCGGTTTTTCGATAAATACGGTAAATATGCCATTTTAATCGCTCGCTTACTGCCTTTCATCTCTTTTGACATTGTGAGCTACGCTGCAGGATTAACCTCAATGAGTTTCTGGTCCTTTTTCTGGGCAACAGGGCTTGGGCAATTACCAGCAACCATCATCTATTCTTACGTAGGCGATATGTTAGTAGGTGGAACAAAGAAATTTGTATTTGGACTTCTCATATTATTTTCTTTAAGTGTTTTCTTTTTCTTACTTAAACAAATTTGGGGTAAAAAAAATTAAGTATAATAAACGGCTATATTGCACAATAACCATGATCAATACACTTAATAGCATCCATGGATAAGCTAACCATGACACTGAATTATAAAATGCAAGCATAATAATCCCTAAGATACTGACCGCTAAAGTATAGATTAAATATTTTCTCCACCTATATGAGAAAGGCCACTTTAATATCGATATATTTTGATGAGAAAATATTTTCCGCTTCCAAATAAATAATATGATACAAAATGCAATCCCTGCTATTAAAATTAATTTGTAACCTTCCAAATAAGTCGTGGAAAAAACCGTAGCAGCTAATTTTTTATTCCGAACAATTAAATCTCTTTGAATGCCCATTCTGTTTTGAACACCAATCTGTAAAACTAAACTCATCATGAAGATAACCCATGATGTGACCGGCAAAATTTGTTCAACAATCTTTGAAAAAACTTTATTTATATTATTACATGTAAGTAACTTTTCTCTTCTCACTTTCAAAGTTTCTACCTCCATCTCAAATAGGAAAAAGACAACACCAAATCATAAAGTGTTGTCTATATTGACTGAATGCGCTTCTATTTAGGTTCCCCAGATTCTACTGGGTTAGATGGATCCATACTCCATTCATACCAGCCGCCATCGTATACAGAAATATTATCCCAACCCATTAGGTAAGCATCAAAGAACGTTTCACTTGCTCTCCAACCCGTTCCACAGAAAAAGGAAACTTTTTTATCAGAGGTAATGTTCCACTCTTTCCATATCGCTTCTATTTCATGATAATTACGCATCGTATTATCAACATTCCTAAAGTCTTCCATATGATATGCATCAGACCCTGCATGACCCCATACAGCACCATCAATACGTCCCTTAGGTTCTATATAAGTATAACCGCTAGTCTCACCAATATATTCTGCCCAGCTTCGAATACTGACCAATTCTGCATTATCATCTGCCAAAATTGCCTTTGCTTCCTCAGTATCAATAATATACTCAGGATGAGCTGGTACCTTAACCCCAAATCCTTTAACCGGTTCTGGTTTCTGTGCTTCAGTTTCTACCTCAAAACCAGCAGCTTTCCAGGCTTCAAATCCACCATTCAACAAGCGAACATCTTCTACCCCCGCATACATCATAATAGATGCTGCACGAGCAGCAGCCGTCGTATCACTACCATACAATACAACTGTTGTATCATAAGTAACACCATTTGCTAAAAGCATCGCCTCTATATCTGCATCTGAAACACGATTCCACAACGGCTCTTCTTCAATTAAGTTCGTATCTAAATGTAAAGCCCCTGGTATATGTCCTTTATTATATTCTTTGGGTTCTCCCCAACTAACTTCAAATATTTTATATCCTTTTCCAGGGTAAGTATCCGGATTTTCACCTTTAATGAGCTCATTAATCCATGCAGGATGAACTAACTTTTCATAATTTACCAGTTTATTCATCGGTAAATTTTCATCAGCTGCCCATTCCTCTATTCCAGCATCATAAGAACGAAAATTTTCATAACCAAGTCCAGTAAGTAGTTCAACCATTGCAGAACGCTGATTACCTTTTGTATCATACACAACAATTGTTTTATCTGTTGTAATCCCTTTTGCTTCTAACATTAATTTTAAATCTTTTTCTTTTACGTCTTTCGTCCAGGACATTGGAAAGTCAATAGCCCCTTCAATATGTCCGCCTCTTGCTTCTCCTTCAAGTTGCCAACCATTATATGATGCTTCACTTCGCACATCAACCACAACTAATTCTGGATTGTCTAATTGTTCTGCTAACTCTTTTGTAGAAATGTTCATTTTCCCTTGATCAATAGTCTCATCCTTTTCTTTTGCTGCATTACATCCTGAAAAAGTAAGAAAACTCATTACCAAAACCAGTATCAAAGGCAAATACATGCTTCTTTTTTTCATATTCAAATTCTCCTTCTAATATAATATGATTATTACTATCTTGTACTATAGTATAACACTTTAAAAACCTTTACATTCTTCTAAAATAAGCAATCATGATTATCTCAACCGACGTCTCTATCATTTTACGCCTTACAGTTTATAGATTCAAATAAAAGATTTCTATAGTATACAAATTTATTATTCAAGATGCTTATGCAAGCTAAATATTTATATATAGAGAGAACGCATTAAAGTTTTTACATTTAGAATGGCTCTGGCAACATGGGGACACACCACTCGTACCTCGTGGGATGTCCCCATCTTTCCTTCGCTTTTCCTGCAAACCTGCGATGTAAGTTCTTTATTGCATTACATATAATGATTTCCAAGGTGATAACTTAAATAATTGATTTTTTGTCTTTTATTTCCAACTAACCAACTTCCCAACTAACCAACCGTCCTCTAAAATTAAACTCTATGAAAAATATTTAATGCGTTCACTATAATAATTCTATTTTTGACATTGGATATCTATAGATTGAAAGAAACAAAAAAGGAGCAGGTCTTAATTAAGTGCCTACTCCTTGCTCTCTTATTTTTTGAATATGCCAAATGGTTTCCCAACAGGTAAAAATACTCTACCAAAATGAGTGTTCAATACGGAAGCCGCAGAACCATAGAATGCAAATATAGCGATCAATAATTCTGAGACGGCTGCAAGTTTATGGAAAAATTCATGCATAATTCCAAATGTGCTTAGGGATAAGCCTAGAAACAGAAAATCAATTAAGCAAAATATGATAAATAATACCTTATGCGTTTCCATCGCACCTATTGTCATGTAGAGTGTAAAAATCAGGTATCCTAAAAATGCAAATGCAAATTGTTTAGGATCTGCCTGCGCTGCAAGACCTTCACCGAAAACACCTTTTTGGATCATCCACGATGCTGCAACTGCAAACCAGAAAAATGCATACGCGCCAAATGCAGTTGTTCCAAATGTATTATTGCGCTTGGAATCATTAATACATGCAAACAATTGAGCAAAAGCACCTAAAAATACGGCCCATGGAATGACCAGCGATACGCCCTCTGTCCACCCCAATTTTTGTGAGGATGCCACAAGCGTTACCATAGCTAGACCAAAAAGTCCCAGTGCAGATGGATCCGCTGCCGTAATTTTTACATTTTGTGTTTCATTCGTGTTCATAAACAACCTCCCTAAAAGAATAATATAATAACTATAGTATAAAATTTATGTCGAATTGTCAAATGTTTTGTCGAATTTCGCTATGTAAAATATTGTATATAGAGAGATTAATTGAACTCTTTTGCTTCATTATTAAGGTACTCAAATATGTGGTACGAATAATAATGTCTTACTTATTTCATATTAATATATTGTTTTTGTTTTTTTATGTCTATGGATTAGCAATAATATAATTATCAAAATACTTAGGATAACCATTAATAGTAACCATTTATAGTTATTAAACTTGTCAATCATATTTTTATCTTTAGTTATTTCAAAAAACAGATTATCTTCCGGTAATTTTTCAAAGTAGCCGTTATAAGTATTTCCCTCACTTTCCTTTAAATCCAAAGTACAATTAGTAATATTATAGTCTTCCGGAACATGAATTGTAATGCTTAAATTACTAAAGTCACTCCAATAGGAAGCCGGTTCTAAGAAGTAATAGTACATATACTTATTATATTCATAGGCATTATTAGACTCATGGCGATCTTTGCCACCTTCTTGAACGTAGGATACCACTAATTTATGCTCTGTATCTGGTTGTAAAGTAAGCTCAAACAATATTAACTCTACAATTTCATCCCAGTTTTCTTTATCATTTTCGATATTATAATCCTGCTCATTTGCTGATTGGTTTATTTCAGCTAGTATATCTTCGAATGATAAATCGTCCATTGCCTTACCGTCACTTTTTCTGTATAAACCTTTCCCCTTCATTCCATCTGTTGAATCAAACCCAAGATTATGGATTCTTTTTATCTTTTTTTCAATAATATTCCCATCCAAAGTTACAGTTATATTTTTCAAATGATGATCCTCTTCCCAACAATTCAAATCACCATCTACAAATGGAAAAGCAACTAATAACTTTTGATCTTCATGACTTACATTTTTCATTGTATAGATGGCAGTGACTTCAGCCAAATCATGCTTTTCTTCATCGATATCATATATCAACTCTTCACTTAAAATTTCAACTGAATCACTCTTAACGGGAATCGCATTAAATCCTGGAGCAGGTTCAAACCGCCATGGGCCGCTATTAGAAAACGCAGGAACTGTTGAAATGAAAAACAAGGTACTTAGTACAATCATTAATTTTTTCATTCTATTGCCTCACCTTTTATAAAATATTTCTTATTTTATTTCTATTATACGCTTACAATTTAAAGCATACAATATATACATTTGTATATTATTTCCTATTGCCATCATATGACCCTAATGAAATGAAAGAACTAGTTTTTAAACATAAAAAAAAGCGGGTCATACCCACTTAGTTTTCATTGGTGCAGAGGATGGGAGTCGAACCCACACAAGCGTTAGCTCACATGAACCTGAATCATGCGCGTCTGCCAATTCCGCCACCCCTGCTTATTTTGCTACCTTTCCATTATATATATGCTGCATAATAATGTCAAGATATTTTACTGCTTATCCCCATAAATTTTATGATATCGATAATATGATTTGAGCACACGCCACACATATTCCCGGGTTTCTGGAAAAGGAATATCCTTGATGCGCTCTTGCTCAGGCCGCCAACCTTCCTCACCCAACCATTTCTGCACATTGCCCCTACCCCCGTTATAAGCTGCCAAAATAAGTATCACATTGTCACCAAATTCTTCGCGTAAATTGGACAAATACCAGGTTCCCATGTCTATATTGATCTGTGGATCATATAACAGCTCTTGATTAAAATCATCTTTATTATTTTTTCCAGCAATCCAATTTGCCGTATCCGGCATCAGTTGTAATAATCCCCGGGCACCTTTAGGAGAATTGGCCATTGGATCAAACTTACTTTCTACACGTACCATCGCAAAAATCAAATAGGGATCTATCCGATATTCCTGACTGCTTTCCATCACGTATGACTCATAATCTACGGGATACAGCCAACGCCAAAATCCATCCCATCCTTTTGATATTCCTGTCCACAACACCCAAATCATTAATACTAGAAAAATGATGCGTAATGACATACGCTTCAAGTTAATAACCACATACATACCACCCTGTATTAGTTTCTTATCCCTTAGTTAGGCATATTCGAAAAAATAATAAGTCAATATGCTAGTCTATTTTGCACCATACTGCATCAACAGAACCCGCTGATAGAACTAACTATCAACGGAACCTGTTTCTTTGTCTGACACAAAATATCCGTCGTATCTTTGACTTGTTATTTTCTTTCATATGCCTTAATCTTATACTATTATAAATATTTTATACTACAGTTTGAAAAATTCTAACAACAAATATTCTATTTCCACTGCAAATATGTGTCACTTTTATCCTCATCAGAAAAATTAAAAAAAATACTTTTCACACAGCTTCTCGATCTGGTGTTTAGTCTCTTCTATTGAACCTGAATTATCGATAACAACATCCGCATATTTAACTTTCTCGATTAACGGCATTTGGCTTTCAATACGTACCAAAGCTTCCTCCGACGTGAAATCATTTCGCTTCATTAATCGTTTAATCTGTACCTCTAATGGCACGAATACAACCCATAAGGTATCCACCATGGGCATCATATTTATTTCAATTAATAACGCAACATCCACTATTACAAACTTTTCACCATTATTATTATAGTAACGTAATAATGTCTTGATTTCGTCAATAATAATTGGGTGCGTTATTTCATTAATTCTCTTCCTATATCCAGCATTATTAAATATGATCTCCCCTAATTTTTTTCGATTAACGGTTTGATCATCATATAAAATGCCTGTCCCAAAATATGAAACCAATTCTTTCCACGCTTTTTTACCAGGTTCAACAATAATTCGTGCAATTTTATCTGCATCAATGATTGGAATATCCATTTTTGTCTTTAAAATATTCAAAATGGTACTTTTGCCACTAGCAATTCCACCTGTCAAACCAATGACATACATCATAATCCCTCACTTTATGTTGCATCCTTTTTCTCGGGCTGACACTGAGGACAAATATGGGTTCCTCTTCCCGCTACCACTTGTCTTATAATAGGTGTTCCACAAGCATAGCATGGGTTTCCTTTACGCTGATAAACTTTCAAATGTTCCTGATGCGTCCCTTTTTCACCTTCTACATCAAAATAGTCCTGTGAAGACGTCCCCCGATGCATAATTCCCTCACGTAATACTTGCTTTATGGCGTTAAATAACATTCTGCGTTCTATCGACGTTAATTCGCCTGCCATTCGCTCTGGATGAATAGCAGCAAGAAACAAGCATTCGTCCACATAAATATTGCCAAGCCCCGCAATAGCTGATTGATCTAATAAAAGTGCTTTTATTTTACGTTTTTTCCCACTTAATAATGATTCAAAATACCCAAATGTAAATTCCTCTTCCAACGGTTCAGGCCCCATATTTCTTAAGCCCGGTATCTCATTTAGTTGATTAAGACGAAGTAAAAAGAACATACCAAATTTTCGCGGATCAATGTAGCGAAGTTGATAGCCATTATCTAATGTCAAGATGATATATGTTTTTTGATGCAATGCTTCATCCGACTTCACATAATTGATTTGTCCCGTCATTCTTAAATGAACAACTAGCACATATTCCCCCGAAAGGAAAAATAATAAGTATTTCCCCCGTCTTCCTACCCGTTCAATCTTTTTCCCTTGTAATTGTTGTATAAATTCTCCTACTGAAGGGCTTTTAATGAGATACGGTAATAACACCTCCACTTGTTCGAACATTCTACCCATTACCCGCTCTTCCAATCCCCTCCGAATGGTTTCTACCTCCGGCAATTCGGGCATCTATCATCTTCCTTTCTTTCATAAGCCTTATATTTTCATAGGGCTCATCTGGTTCCAGTTATCACCTGATTTGAGATCAACGACTAGTGGTACATTAAGTTTTAAAGCATTCTCCATGACTTGCTTTGTCAAATTGGCTAAACGATATCGTTCATCTTCCGGAACTGCAAAAATAAGTTCATCATGAACTTGCAGTAACATCTGAGATTTCCACTGTTGTTTAGATAGTTCTGCAAAAATGGATACCATGGCAATCTTAATTAAATCTGCTGCACTTCCTTGAATCGGCGTATTCATTGCCGTTCTCTCCGCAAACTGACGAATATTCTTGTTTTTATTATGCAAATCTGGTAAATACCGTCGCCGTTTGAGTAACGTACTTGCATACCCCGTTTCTCTGGCTTCATCTATTGCTTTTTCCATATAGATTTTAACCCCAGGATAGCGTAAAAAATATTTATCAATATACTGTTTTGCCTCACGCCTGCTAATCTTCAAATCACGAGACAGACCATAATCACTAATACCATAAACAATCCCAAAATTGACCGCCTTTGCCCGCCGCCGCATTTCTGGCGTCACTTCATCCCTAGCGACACCGAATACTTCTGATGCGGTTTTTGTATGAATATCTTCTTGATGAACAAACGCTTCTTTAAGGCCGTCATCTTCAGACAAATGCGCTAGTATGCGCAATTCAATTTGCGAGTAATCAGCGGCTAAGAGTTGATAACCCGCTTGCGGAACAAAAACTTCTCTGATTTTTCTTCCCTCCTCAGTACGAATAGGAATATTCTGCAAGTTAGGCTCCGTACTACTTAATCGTCCGGTTGTCGTAACCAATTGATTAAAGGTTGTATGGATCTTTTTTGTTTGGGTATTGATTAATTTTTTTAGCCCATCTACATAGGTAGATGTTAATTTCATAACCTGCCGATACTCTAAAATCAAAGCTGCAATTTCATATTGAGATGATAATTGCTCCAAGACTTCCGCATTGGTAGAATAACCTGTCTTAGTCTTTTTGACAGGTGGTATACCCATCTTATTGAACAATAAGTTCGCCAACTGCTTAGGTGAATTTAAATTAATCTCCTCACCAGCCTGAGCAAATATTTTCTTTTCAACCGCTATTAAATGCTGCCCCATTTCCTGTTTTAATTGCTCTAGACGCGTCGCATCAACAGCAATTCCCGCAAACTCCATTTCTCCCAAAACTCGAGTTAATGGCATCTCCACTTCTTCAAACAAAGTGCTTAAATCTAGGTTTTCCAACTGTGAACGCAAAATAGGTTTCAACGTCTCAACTTGCTGCATTTCTACAGCTATACCATACGTAATTTCTTCAGTTGGTACTTCATCTATACAGGTATATTTTTTACATTTACCAACTAAATCATCCAATAAAACCACATTATTTTGCAAAAAATCATTTGTCATTTTTTTGATATTATATTCAGATTCAGATGGTTGTAACAAATACGCAGCAACTAAAGGATCAAATGAAAACGCCGTCGACTTAATACCCCATCGTTTTAAGATCTGATAAGCCTTTTTGCTATCTGAGCAGTTAATTTTTATATGGGGCTGATTAAATATCTCTCTAAACCAGCCTATTTTTTGCCTAAGTACCGCTTCAGTTTCCCCTTTAAAAGATAAATAATAATATCCTTTATTGATCGGCTTTAATCCTAACCCTAAAAATTTTCCTTCTAGCGGATGATCACCATCCAGTAAAAAATGACAAGTAAATTCTTGCTGTGTCATAATATGATTTATAACAACCTGCGCATCATCCCCGTTTTCAATTAAATGCACATCTAGCTTTCTATCTATTTCAACCTGAATTTCTTTCTCATCTATTTGACTGTTTCCTATTTTTTCTAATAACTTATTAAATTCCAGGGTTTTAAACAATTCTATGATCCTATCTTGGTGATAATCCTTAGTTTTAAAAGCATTTAATTCCATATCCATAGGAATATTACATTCAATTTTGGCAAGTTTATGACTCAATAGGGCTAAATCCTCATTGTTTCTCAGTTTTTCTATCAGTTTAACCCCTTTAACCGTTTCAACATGCTGATACAGGTTTTCAATGTTACCGAATTGATGTAATAATTTTAATGCTGTTTTCTCACCAACACCTGGAACACCTGGGATATTATCTGATTTATCTCCCATTAAAGCTTTTAAATCTACGATCTGTTGAGGTGACAAGCCATACATTTCTTGCAATACATTTTCATCTATCAATTCAACTTGTGTAATGCCTTTACGTGTCAGCATGACAGAAATATTTTCTGATATGAGCTGAAAGGAATCGCGATCCCCAGTCACAATGTAAACTTTTGCACCTGCTTTTTCACCCATTTTAGCTAGCGTTCCTATCACATCATCCGCTTCAAATCCTTCTTTTTCAATGATGGGAACTCGAAACGCCTGACATATTTCCTTGATTAATGTAATCTGAGGAGTAAATTCATCAGGGGCTTTTTGCCGATTTCCCTTATAGTCTTTAAATGCTTCATGACGAAAAGTTGGTTTGGGTAAGTCGAATGATACCGCAACATAGTCCGGTTTCTCTTCTTCAACCAAACGCATAAGCATCATGGTAAACCCATAAGCCGCATTGGTATATTGGCCATTCTTATTAGCCATCAATGGTAAAGCATAAAAGGCACGAAACGCTAAACTATGTCCATCAATTAAAATGAATTTCTCCATGATATCTCCCCCATATGTCCAAGCTTATATTCTATCATACCCTATTTATTATGAAAGTAAAAGAAAGATTTGAGAAAACAAAAAACAGCTTCAGCTGTTTCAATGCTTCTATCACCTTCAATTATCAAAATCTCAATGGGAAAGTAGGTTTTTCTTATTATCATTAATCTAAATTACTTTCTTCAGTAATAACTTCTGAGAGATAATAATCTAAAATATTTTGCAGCATATCCGGTCTAAAATAGTTGCGATCAATTTTATCTATTCTAATTCTTTTAACATTAGCAATAAAAACAGCCTCTTTATTGGGGTCACCATACTCGTTTAGATAGTAATAATCCGCACTCAAACGTATTCTATTTACATCTGGGAATGTATCAACAATGGTATAAACTAAAAATAAAGCATTTTCAAAAATTATTTGTTCCAGCGTTATCTCTTTTTCCTCATTAGTGTTGAATTTAATTTTACTGTTCATTTTCTTAGCCAAGAAATCAACCTTGATCTTATTATTATTTATTTCAGCATCTTTAACAATCTCTAAATCTTTAAGCGCTTCTAATCCCCCTTCTAATTTAAAACTATCGGGAATCCCTTTTATCTTTTGTTTTAATACATGCTCCTTGTCAGGTGCTTCCTGTAGAAATTTTACTCTTGCAGCTGTAGCATCAATTTTTCTAAAGCTTTCACTTGCTGCGTAAGGCTTGATACAACCTGATAAATCAACACATGTTATAAGTAAAATAATGATACATATCATCCGTTTCATATATTATGCCTCTTTCACCTTTATAAAACCAAATCAGCCATGGCTTTTCCTTCTACTTCTCCCACAAAACGCACATCTTTTTCCGCAAAAATTTTACTGACATAATCATACTGCTTTTCATCTGCAACATTTACACATATTAACACTTCACCATCAACCGAGTTACCGCTTTTAATCGTATCCCAGTTCATTTTGGCTCTTATCCAGCCTACTATATAGCGATCTATTGTATAGCCAATAATTGCCCCTATTAGAAAACCAGCTAAACCTATGGCAATTGGTCCTCCAGGAATAATTGCACCACCCCACATCGTACCGAACAGCATGAATATCGCAGCCCCACATATAGCCCCATTAAAGTTACTGATTCCATCTGATTTGCGAATACTATCCCCTGTCTCCCGCTTATTATTATTTAATCGGTCTAAAAAGATAACGGCGTACTTCTCAAAGCCCTGTGTTTTCAATGAACTTACAATAAGTTCCAGATTAACGGATTGTTTACATGTCCCTAGAAGATACATAGGGTAATGTCTCCCTTCACTTATAGCATGAAAATTAATTTTTTGACCAAATACATAACGCTGTTCCTCTACTAACAGCTTATTGATCTCAATGGCATTGACATAACTATCCCAAATGCAAAATCCATAAATTGAAGGCCAAAACAACAGCCACTGCCAATTAACATGTTGTAAGAAAATCTCTCTACCTAAGATCGTCTTTACAAACAAGTGATTAACCTGAGCATAATAATTAATAGCAATTGTCCAAGTTAACAAAATAAAACCTTTTACAAATTGCGCCATGTAAATATGCCCTATTCCCCCTAACACTCCAGAAAAAAAAGCAGCCAACCAGGGAGGACGTTGCTCTAAAAAATCTATACTCAACGTACCCATTCTGAACTTTTCGAAATGTCGTTTTTCTTGCATCCCTTCCAGTTCGTATATTTTGTTGAATTCTACTGATAATCTATAGGCATCATACATAGCAAATAACCAAACAGCCATGTAAAATATCCCCCAGCGTTCATTAAATACATCATTTGCTTTTGAGAAATCACCAATGAATGTATAATAAATCGCCAAATTAAGATTCGCTTTTAGGTTAACCAAAATCTCCCATGTCATAAATGTAAAGCCTTTTACATAGGAACCGAGATACAAATGGCCAAATCCTGGCAGAGCTGCTGACCACCAAGCAGCAGCCCAAGGACTGCTATGTTGCAAATAATTAATACCAAAAGAGGTTATGTTCATTTTATAATAGCGTACATCTTCTTTTTTTATACGATTAAGCAAAATAGATCATTCCTTCCCAAACCTATTTTTCACCTAAAACACTCAACAATATACATAAATTCTCTTATTTAGTAGAAGATAAGAAAAACCCCTTTGGGGTTTTCTGGCGGAAAGCAGAAAGGTCGCAGCCTAAGGCTGCTGAAAGGGGATAGTAAAAGATTTTAAAAGATAAAAACTTAGATAAAAAACCATTACATTAGGTATGGTTATGCTGGAAGGCAACTTATCGCGTCGATGGTCTCAACAATATCTCATATCAACCACCCTACTTCAAGCGTACGATCTTTCTATATTACACAAAATTCTTTAGCTTAGAAGATGACTGGAAGCATAACCATACCTAAGTACAAAGTTCACAAGAAATTTATACTTTATGACTATAGTCTTTGGAATTTTTATCTAAATATTTAAAATCAAAATTGTGATCATTGAAATTTTTAGTATGAGGTGAAAATATGGAATGGTATATCAATTGGATCTTTGTCATATTGTGGGGAATTTCATTTTTTTTCTGGCTGCCAAAACAGCCTATTAAAGATTGGATAATTTGTTATCTTTTTCGGGCCCTTTTTTCTGGATTCACTGATAGTTTTGTGGTAGCGTATAATCTAATTGAATATCCAAATCGCTTTTTTCCAGAAGTTTTTAAAATTAGTGTGTTATTTAATTTCTTAGTATTTCCTACTCTGTGTGTATTTTATAATCAGACAACCTACCGCTCTAAACTTTCAGGCATCATTGGACAGGCCATTTTATATAGTGCGTCAATAACTTTGCTAGAGTCTTGGTTTGAAAAAAATACTCAACTGATTGTTTATCACAAATGGTGGACATGGATGCACACGTTTACTGGTTTAATCCTATTCTTCTTAATGGGTCGCAGCGTATTGGCTATTATAAGAAAATATTCTGATGAAAGGAACTACTGGTAAAATTTAAGGAAGTGGTTTATTTTTATTTTTCTATAAGACATATCAAAAAACTCAAAAAAAATCCTAGATTACTTTTAAAAGCAATCCAGGATTATCAATCCACATCATTAACTATTTTGCTTCTTCCATTTTTACGTCTATACTCGTTTTTGAAACACGCTCATCCACTTCGACAAGTTTAGTATTAATTTCCTGTAATTGTTGTTCCAATTCTCTAAGTTGTTCTTCATTTGATACATTATTTATTTGTTGTTCTAATGTATCCTTTTCCTTAAGCAACTGATTATATTCTTCCGTTATATCTTTTTCGGAAATCTCATGCTTCATAACTGTTCCCTTTTTAACTAATTCATCCACCATTCCCGGCATTAAATCATTGGGAACCGAAAGCGTATAGTTTAAATCGCTCGTACCTGCAATATGAGATACGCCTTCTTGAGTAGAATCATCCATCATCTCATTAAGATCAGGGACAGCAATCACTAAATTAACACTACGAATTAATTTCTTAGATAATTCCTCTTGCACCGAAGGTTCTGTATTTTTCTCAATTGGCAATACGGGTGTTATCCCTTCCGCTCCATTGGCAGACACCTCACTCGGCTGAGGAACTAAATCCGTGGAAGGACGATTTGTTTCTTCCGCCACTACAGAATGATCTAAACCTTTTACATCATCCGGTTTTACGTTATTGTCATTCAAATCAACTTCACCACTTGATTTGACTTCTCCATTGGTTTGCGATTCATGCGTTACATCAATCACATCTTGCTGGTTACTTTTTTCAGGAGCAGCAATTTGCGGAATGAGCTGACCAACCTGAGAAAATGTCATTGAAATACATAATGCAATACTAGCAACTGATGCAGCAATAGACCATTTCTTATTCCATCTACTAAGCAATGGTTTGCGTTGCTTGTGCTGCTCTATGTTAATAACCGTAGAATCATTTAACCTTTCATATGTAATTTTCTTCATCAGTTGCTCATGAAAGCCATCAGGAGGTTCTAATGTTCCCAAATTACCTAAAAGTGCCTTAACTTGTTCTAGTGCTACTAACTCATCCTGACATTTTAAACAGGATATAAGATGTGCTTCAATGTTTTCTTTTTCTTCTATTGTTACTTCTCCATCTAAGAATGCAGATAATAATTTTTCTACCTCACAGCACTTCATGGTTATCCCTCCTTTCTTATACTATCTATTTTATTACAACCTAATGAGCTATGATACACTTTTTGTAATTCTTCTTTTAATTTTTTTCGACCACGATTGATTCTCGATTTTACAGTTCCAATAGAACAGGATAATGTTGCAGCCATTTCATCATAACTAAGCCCTTGAATATCCCTGAGAATAATCGCCAATCTGTATTCCTCCGAAAGCTGGGTGATTGCTTTATGTACTTCTTGTTGGGTTTCCCTTTGTTCAATAATAGCTTCTGGTGACTCACCAAAGTTTGATAAAGCTAAACGAGGTTCTTCTTGACCAGGAACAAAAGTTTCGTCAAAAGATTGAATTTTATAATTTTTGCGCTTACGCAATTCATCCAAACAAGTATTGGACACAATACGATATACCCAAGTCGAAAACAATGATTCCCCCCTGAAACGGGACAATGCACGATAAATTCTTAAAAACCCTTCTTGTGCAAGATCACTCGCATCTTCTGGATTACCCATCATTCGATATGTTAAATTGTAAACCTGCTTCTCATAACGAAGAACTAGCTCATTAAAGGCATCGGGATCTCCACTCTTAGCTCTGTTTATCAGAACTTTTTCGGAAATTTGTTCCAATGCATTAGCACTCCCTTCACCTTCATTAATTAGACTGCAAATCAGCCCTAAAAGTTCCCACGAAAGTATTATATAATAAAAAAAATGATTAATAAATGGCAAATTATGCTCAAAAAGAATAAATCTTGGCTTTCTTTATCTAACCATAATATAATAATAGCCCGTTCTTCCCTGATCAGGGAAGAACGGGCCTACCTTCAATAAAAATAATTATCTAGGTTCTACAATTAACTTAATAGCCGTTCTTTCTTCACCATCAATTTCAACATCAGTGAAAGCCGGAACACAGATTAGATCAACCCCACTAGGAGCTACAAAGCCTCTAGCTATGGCTACTGCTTTAACCGCTTGATTCAAAGCGCCTGCACCAATAGCTTGAATTTCAGCCTTGCCGCTTTCACGCAACACGCCTGCTAAAGCTCCTGCTACAGAATTAGGATTTGATTTAGATGATACTTTTAATACTTCCATATTGTATTACCTCCCTTAAAGTGTTGGTTGCATCTTCAACTATAATAGCATGAAATTCCTATATTTTCAAGTTAATTGTTAGAGTTAATACTATATATTTCTTTTTTATTCATTAATTTCCTTTTTCTGTGGGGGAAGAACGCCACCAGATATAATCACTTTAATCGCATCTTCTACAGACATATCCATAGCCACAACATCTTGCTCAGGCACCATAATTAAAAATCCCGATGTGGGATTGGGTGTTGTCGGAATAAATATATTGATAACGTTTTCTTTGGTCTTATTCTGCACTTCTCCCGAAGCTGGCGCGGTGGCAAAACCAAGAACATACATGCCTTTACGCGGATATTCAACCATCACAACTCTATTAAACGCATTTGTCGTTGTATTTCTAAAAAGGGTAGTAAACACTTGTTTAGTAGATATATAGACACTTCTTACAAAAGGTGTTCCCGTTATTATTTTTTCTCCAAATGCAATCAACCGGCTGCCAATTACATTTGTTGCCATCATGCCTACCATTAGAATCAAAATTAAAGAAACCAGAAGACCTAAACCAGGCACCGCCCTTCCAAAAATCCATCTGAAAACCGGTCCTAAAATACCATCAAGAAATTCAAACATAAATACAATCAAATATAATGTTATACCTACCGGTAAAATGATTGCAAATCCTGCCAAAAAATTTTTCTTTATGCTTTTACCAATTCTCTTCAAATTCATCGGCCCCCAATTAATTAATCCTATAGTGCATGTAATGGTTCAATTTTTATTTTACTAATTCTTTGTTCCGCCATCTCTAGAATTTCAATGTTTAAATCGTTATAATTAATAATTTCACCTTGGTATGGAACTCGTCCTATTAAATCGAATATGAAACCGCTAATGGTTTCAAACGCTTCCTCAGGGATTTGAGTGTGAATAAGCACTTCATTAATTGCTTCAATGTCCGTTCTTCCATCACAAATAATATGCCCATCATCTAAAATTTTGATATGTTCTTCTTCTATATCATACTCATCTAAAATATCTCCTACAATCTCTTCAATCACATCTTCTATCGTTATGAGTCCAGCAGTACCCCCATATTCATCTACTACAATCGCCATATGAATCTTTTTTGCTTGCAGATTAGTCAATAAATCATTTACTTTTTTAGTTTCAGGAACAAAATAGGTTGGTCGCATAATTTCTCTCATGCCGACATCTAACTTTCCCTCCTTAAAAAATGACAATAAATCCTTAGCATACACAACACCAATAATATGATCAATGGTTTTTTCATAGACAGGAATACGCGAATGACCTAATTGGATGATCACATCCAAAACTTCCATAAAAGAAGTATCTACTTCAATCCCCACGATATCAATACGGGGCACCATGACTTCTCCAACACGGATGTCGTCAAATTCAAAAATACTATTAATCATTTCTCTTTCCTGCCGTTCAATCAATCCCTCTTCTTGTCCAACATCCATTAAAGTCATAATCTCTTCTTCTGTTATAAACGGCGAAGGCCCTTTTATATCTCCACCCAAAATCTTAATGATAAAATTAGTAATATAGCTCAAAACTCTTACAACAGGATATAAAACAACCGAAAGAATTTCAATGGGTCTGGCAACCCATAAGGAAACCTTCTCACTATTGTTTGCTGCATAAGTCTTAGGTGTAATTTCCCCGAAAAGCAAAACTAAAAATGTCATCACACCGATTGCAATTGCCATTCCCTTAGCGCGAAAAATCTCTGTAGCAATACTAGTTGCTAAAGCTGAAGCACTAATATTAACAATATTATTACCAATAAGAATAGTTGAAAGAACGCGATTCGGTTTTTTTAAAAATACCTCTAATCGCTCTGCCCCATGGATTTCTTCTTGTTGCATCTTTTTAATTTTAATTTTGTTCAAAGAAGCTAGTCCTGTCTCTGCACCTGAAAAAAATCCTGATAAGCATAATAATAGCAAAAGCATGCAAATTTTTATTAATAAATCAATGGATAGCAAATAAATCTCTCCCTTTATCAGTTGCCTAAATTCATCCAAATAAACGAAAAAGGATAAAAGTTATAACAGAACCTAAAATCCCTCCCATTATAACTTCCCTAGTACTATGTATTCCCCCTTCTACCCGACTCTGAGCGACTAATAAAGCCATAATAAAAGTCATTGTAAAAATGAGTCCGTTTTCCGTCATCCAAAAAATAGCCATACACATGGAAAAAGCTACAGCACTGTGACCACTAATAATACCGCCTTGGAGCAAAGAGTGTTTCTGCCCCGATTGCGTTTTTGCTGCTATAGCTAATATGATAACAATAACCATACTTATAAACGCAATATGTAATGGAACTTGTTTAAGCTTATAGAATACTAAATGAGTTGTAAAATCAAAACGTTTATAAAACAAAAGATAGGCGATAATAATCGAATTAAGAGCGGCGACCAGAACAGCCCCAGCTGCCACGTTTTTTGCTATTTTTGCCAATGGGTGAAATTCTTTAATATAGATATCAATGGTTGATTCTACAGCTGTATTAATCATTTCAGCAATAATAACAGATGACATAGTCAACAACAGCACAATTAACTCTATTTTTGTTAGACCCATGAAAAGGCTAAAAATTAAAATAATTAAAGCAATGCAAAAATGAATTTTCATGTTTTTTTGAGTACTTAAAGCATAAATGACGCCTTCAACAGCGTAGTTAAAACTGGAAATAAGTCTTTTCATGTTTTATTCCCCTATCTGGATATTTCAAATTGTGCCAACACTTTTTCTTCTTTGACTCGCATCTCCTTCCGCTCTATCTCAGCCATATGATCGTATCCCATTAAATGAAACAAACTATGAACAAACAAATATGTAATTTCTCGCGTTAGAGAATGTCCGTATTCTTGTGCTTGTCGCTTAGCGGTATCTAGAGAAATAACAATGTCCCCTAAAGGATACAGTCTAGATGTTGGGACTTCGTTCTTTTCTAAAAACATTGGAAAAGAAAGCACATCTGTTGAAATATCTTTGTGCCGATAATCTTTATTTAACTTTCTTATTTCTTCATCATCTGTAAAAACCAGACTAATTTCAGCATTAACTGGCCACATTTCTTCTTGTAGAGCGACAAGCGCTATTTTTTCAAGTAATTCTTTGATATCATTTTGGAGTTCAATACTATTTTGTTGCTGGTTGATCAACAATTCCATTAGCTTCATCATTTCCTTTCAATCTTTCTGCATTTTCCTTCTTTATTTCTTCTTCGAGTGCTTTTTGTGTTTCCGGATATTCAATACGACTATGGAAAATACCTGATAAAACAGTTACAAACACGTTTCCAATACGATCTAAATCCCGAAGTGTCAGTGGACACTCATCCAATTGTCCATCATTCAAGCGATCACGAATGATCTTCTTAACCAACTTTTCTACCCTATTGGGTACAGGCTTTGACAGAGAACGCACAGCCGCTTCCGTTGAATCAGCCAACATAACAATGGCAGCTTCTTTTGTTTGCGGCTTGGGACCAGGATAGCGAAACTTTTCTTCTGATAAAGTATCCGTTTTGTCTTGTTCTGCTGCTTGATGATAAAAATAGGAAATAAGGGAAGTACCATGATGTTGTTCAATAATATCAATAACATCTTGAGGTAATTTTTCCTTTCTCGCAATCTCTACCCCATCTTTAACATGTAACGTTAGAATTAACGCACTCAATGTAGGGGTTATCTTCTCATGAGGATTGTCATCCATTAATTGATTCTCAATATAAAAGTAAGGTCTTTTTATTTTACCAATATCATGATAATAGGCGCCTACACGTACTAATAAAGGATCAGCCCCTACTTCTTCTGCAGCAGCTTCTGCTAAGTTCCCAACAATAATACTGTGGTGATAACTGCCCGGTGCTTCTACTAGCAACCGCCGTAATAATGGCTTACTAGGATTAGAAAGTTCCAATAATTTTATACCCGTCGTAATATCAAAAATATTTTCTAAGAAAGGTAATGCGGTACCTGCCAATGCAGCTGCTAACCCAATCGTTGCCCCCCAGGCACTTTCTATCATCGCATCTACAAAAGACTTATTAGTCATGAGTCCCCAAGTAAAAATAACTAAAATACTAACTAGGCTAATCATAATTCCCCAACGAACCAAATCCGTTCGCTGACTCGCTTTTGACATACTAAAAGCTGCTGTTATACAAGCAAACAAAGCAATTAATACATAATTCATTTCATTACCGACCAACGTTGCCATCATAATGGTCATAATAATCCCGCTAATCAAAGCAAGCCGAACATCTAGTAAAATAACGAGTAAGATCACACCGGCTACAATCGGTATAATAGCCATATATGAAGAAATATTACTTATAATCTTACTGAGTAATATACTTGAGAGAAATACCATCTCAAGTAATATAATGAGCTTATCTTCATGAAATAATTCCCTTTTATAACGAAAAACATAAAAAATCAAACTCATAATAGAAAGTGCTGCAAGCAAAGCAATCCCTAAGATCGCCTTAATGTTTATCTTTTGGTGCTGCAACCCCAACGCTTCCAACATAGCGATATGCTCTAATGTTACGATATCTCCTTCTTGAATAATCAATTGGTCTTTCAAAATCTTTGCTTCCTCAACAGAATCTTCAATAACTTGCCGACTTTGTTCAGTTACTGTAGCATTATAAATCAAATTAGGTCGAATCATATTTTGAACCACAGCAATTGCAACAGGTCGATAACTTTGCTGTGGAATAATCTCTTGGGCTTTATCAGGAAGACTATTTTTGACTATTTTCACTTGTTCTTCTTTTACACCATATTGCATAGCTTGTCTCAATAATAAACGACTTGCTTCTTTTATCTGTATGAACTGTTCATCACTTGCTTTAAATAAATTTTCCATAATTTCCAATGGTATGTCAATAATTTCTGTTTCCTTTAAAACGCTTATTTTTTGGTTTAGATCATAATCTATATTGTTTCTTATTGTTTGAACGGTATTAAAAAGCATAACAACATCATTTTCTGCTTGATCAGTAATAGAACTTTGTAGATCATAAGCTTTCGGAACTGCTTGTGCTGCCTTTTCTCGTAATTCCTCCGTTTTCTTAACATCGACAACTGTTTTGGGTGCTACAATTTTTTTGGGACTGGGTTGACCCACCTTTAAATCTACCTTGTTCATTGTAAAGTTTGCTGAAAGAATGAAGGTAACAAGCACAAAAAGGATAATACCACCCGTAATCTGTCTCACCATCAAATTTTCAAAAAATTTACCTAAAATTGAATTATTTAATTTTTCTTTTATTTTCTTTTTAAAATTCATCTATTTCACTCCTCAATTGCACCTACTCATTATTTTTCTGATCGTACCGATCGTAGGCAGCAATAATACGTTGTACCAATTGATGCCGCACAACATCTTTAGCTGTCAAATAGGCAATTTCAATTCCTTTTACGTTTTTTAAAATTTTTTCTGCTTTTTTAAGTCCAGATACTTTTCCTCGTGGTAAATCAATTTGTGTGATATCACCTGTCACAACTGCTTTAGAGCCAAAGCCAAGGCGGGTTAAAAACATTTTCATCTGTTCATGGGTTGTATTCTGAGCTTCATCTAAAATGATAAAAGAATCATCCAACGTTCTTCCACGCATATACGCTAAAGGGGCCACTTCAATAATTCGACGTTCAATGTATTTTTGAAAAGTTTCAACACCCATCGTATCATATAAAGCATCATATAGGGGACGTAAATATGGATCGACTTTATCCTGTAAATCTCCGGGTAAAAACCCTAACTTTTCTCCTGCTTCTACAGCCGGTCGGGTTAAAATAATACGACTGACTTCTTTACGCTTTAAAGCCATGACTGCCATAGCAATCGCTAAATAAGTCTTACCGGTCCCCGCAGGACCAATACTTAAAACAATATCATGATCTTTAATCGCTTGAACATATTGTTTTTGACCAATTGTTTTAGGACGAATGGGTTTACCATGTGAATTAATAATGACAGTTTCATCATAAAAGTCGTGAAGTTCTTGGGTTCTACCCGTTTTAATTAAATCAATAGCATAATTAGTCTGCTGTAAATTTAAATCCTGGCCATTTCGAATAAGGCCAACTAACTCTTTAAATAATCGCGCAACTTGGTCAACTTCTTGGTTTCTTCCGGAAATATTAATTTCACTTCCTCGTGCAACTAAATGAACATTAAAGTTTTCTTCGATTATTTTTAAATTCTCGTCATAGTCTCCAAATAAATTTTGCGCTTCTGCGATACTATCTAAAACTACTTTAACAGTATAATGATCAGTCAAATGAAATTGTGCCTCCTTTGATATTTTGGTGTTCTGCAATGTCTTCAATCGTTTCAATCACTAATTTTACCTTAACTGTTTCTTTGTTTTTTTGTGAAATAAGCATGGCATTACGTTTTACAATACGCGCGTCCAATGGAATGGATGAAACCATTTTTTCCCATGCCGACTGTACTGCTCTAGCTTTCGCTTGTTCATGCGTATAGTTTTTCTCATGCCGCTCAATTTCTCGATATGTAACTATTATACCTTCGACAGGGATTTCTATATTCCTCCATGTAAAGATTTTTTTGCGTTTTTCTTCTTTCTGATAATATGAATAATGATTTTGTTTTAATGGGTTAAAAATAAACACTTTATTAGGTAATGCGATCCCAATTTCCCGAATAAAATCACCTGTCATTTTTTCAGAAATAATTTTTAAGGGCATCGTTCCGATCGCCGCATATTCTATTCTTCCCTCAACGATTGCTTTTGCATGAGTTAATTCTATACTTTCTTCCCATTCTTCCTCATCATTTCTAATTTGATCTTTAACTTTGTATCTTCTAACACCTTTTACTAAAATCTGTCCTTTTTTTACAAAATCCCCCTCTTTAACCATGGGTTCTCCATCAAGAACAATAAATCGCTCAATGACACCCGCCTTAGCAGCTACTAAATCGCAAGGCATATCTTCTTTAACAATAATTTTCTCCACCACACATATACTAGCTTTAGAACCGTTGATATTAATTGCCAGCCACGATATTTCATTAACTTGTTTCAATATTTCTTTCTCAATCTTTTCATCATCAATTTTACACTTTAAAACCCCGGGTTCCAGCCCTTGAGACTGAGCAATTTTTAAAATCGTTTCTGGTTTGACATCTTTTAAACCTTCTATCTCAATAAACCAAATATATGAGGAAAAAATGTAAATAATAGCTGAAAAGACAATTGCTCCAAGTAATAACATTTTACGATTTCTAATTCTTAGATAAAAAAATGGCAAACCATATTTTTGTACAATATGAATATGACATTGAGTTCTTCGAGCTAAGGCGCGTAAAGAGAAGAAATTTTTTATATGCGTTTTAAGATATACTTTATCTCCTGTCTTATGTATATCCCATAAGTAAATACCTTGTTCTATCGCAATATTTATAAATTTCTCCAAAGCCTTTCCCTGCACTTCTATGAGCAAATACCCTAATATATAATACCAAATATTCTTCATAATTAAACGTTCACTCCTTAATTTGCCATTTTAATCTCTAAGATTGCCCCAATAACAATGATCAATTCAGGAGATATATCCTTAATAACTAATTCTTTTCCTAATACACACACTTCACCATCAAGTGTATTAACACGTATGCTATCAGCTGTATATTCAATGATCCCCCGATGGTTTTCTATAGTTACCTGATTTCCTCCGATAACTGTAATCCGCACAGAATTATATACAACATCTTTGGGTAAATCAAAGGTATTTACCAGCTGTTCTTTAATTATTTTATTAGACATGATGATCCCCCTCTATTTATTAACCTTACTTAATCCCTTACTAAATTTATGCATCAGAAACAGAAAATATGAAAACAGTCTGAAGTTGTTTTCTGCAGGTAACAACCAGCAGGTAGCAGGTAGGAAATGATTAAGAAAGACAGCTTTGCTGTCTTTCGATAAGTGGCAAAAGGTAAGTAGTAAGTTAGAAATGATAAAACCTACTTGGATAGCCTTCTTTAGCTTCAGAAATACCTGAAAGCATAACGCTGTCCTATCAACAACAACTGTTATCCTGCTCATAATACAAAAAACTGGACAAGATTTTTCTTGTCCAGTTTCTCATGCTTTACTATCAATTGTAATTCTTGAAACCAAAAGGCCGTTTTGCTCGTGGCGGTTCCAAAATCTCCGCCCATAAAACACCTTCTCTTAGAGCGTCACTATCAAAGTCAAGATCATTATCTTCATGTCCTTCTATAGATACGCAAGTTGTTTCCTTTGTTATTTCTTTTGTTGTTTCTTGTTTTATCTTCTTGGAAATTTTTTCTTCATCCATTAAAACAGGTGACTTAACCTCTTGCATCTTATTAGGACCATCAAATTGAGATGTAACATCTGATTCAAGCCATTGATCTGTTTCTTTTCCTTCCGGAAAATATAATTGTTCCTCATCTTTTATTTTCGGCACATCAGTTATTTGTTTCTCAGGTTTAGATATGCCCTTCAATCGTTTAAAAATTGAATAGATTACAAATATCCAAAAGAGAGACTTCATGGTCATCACCTTTATTCATCTATTTTTGATTTGTTTTTACTTAAGCTCGTTTCTTGTTTAGGTTTGGAGATAGATTCTCTCATTTTTGTATCAGCGGAGATATTTTGCATATTATAATAATCCATCACACCTAGTTTACCTAAACGCAACGCTTCCGCCATCGCTTTTGGCACTTCTGCTTCTGCCTCTACAACGCGGGCGCGCATTTCCTGTACCGTTGCTTTCATTTCCTGTTCTTTAGCAATCGCCATTGCCCGACGTTCTTCCGCTTTAGCCTGGGCAATGTTTTTATCGGCTTGTGCTTGATCCATTTGGAGTTGTGCGCCAATATTTCTTCCTACATCCACATCCGCTATATCGATTGACAGAATGTTAAAAGCGGTTCCTGAATCCAAGCCTTTCTCCAGTACAAGTTTTGAAATGTTATCTGGATTTTCTAAAACATTAGAATGAGAAGCACTACTTCCGATACTCGTTACAATTCCTTCACCCACACGGGCAATAATAGTTGCTTCACCAGCGCCCCCTACTAAACGCTCAATATTTGCTCTTACTGTTACTCGTGCTCTAGCCTTCAATTCAATTCCATTACCAGCCACCGCAGAGATTAAAGGCGTTTCAATCACTTTAGGGTTAACACTCATCTGTACTGCTTCCAGTACGTCCCTCCCTGCCAAATCAATGGCAGCTGCCCGTTCAAACGTTAGTGGAATATCTGCACGTTGTGCAGCAATTAAAGCATCCACCACACGATCGACATTTCCACCAGCTAGATAGTGGCTTTCCAGTTTATCAACGGTAATATCCATACCCGCCTTAACAGACTTAATCATAGGCAATACAATTCGTGCAGGTGGTACGCGTCTCAGCCGCATCCCTATTAACGTAATAATACCTACTTTTACTCCCGCTGCTAAAGCAGAAATCCATAACCCTAAAGGAATGAATGAAAAGACAATAGCCACTCCAATTAAAATCAAAAAAATTGGTATTAAATATACAAACTGTAGCATGATTATTGTTCCTCCTCTACTTTGTTAATTTCAGTTCTAACATAAACTGCAGTTCCCTCCACTTTCACCACCTTTATTGGTGTATTTACATTTATATAATCTCCTTCTGATAATGCATCCACTTTTTGGTCTCCTATTAAAATAATCCCTGCAGGACGTAATACCGTTAACGAAATTCCAGTCTTCCCTACTAATTCGGAAAAATTAGTAACTGCAATATATCCAGCTTCTTTATTCTGATTTGTCCCTAAAATCAACTTATTCCAAGCACGCTGTTTGAAAACATAACGCAGTAAGAAAAAAGCAATTACAACTGTAGCAATTATTGCATAAACCAGTGCACGTAAAATAGCTGGGTTACCGGTTGAAGCTAAAAAAATGCTAAAGACAATGGAAATGATACCGCTAACACCCGCAAAACCAAATCCAGGTATGACAAAAACTTCTAAAATCAACAACAATATTCCTGCAGCCCAAAGTACCAACGCAGCCCATCCTGTTACGCCTGCAATAAAGTTACCGCCAAAGAAGAGGCCCAGGGCTAAAACACTTATGGTACCCGCAATACCAAAACCAAAAGTAAAAACCTCTATCACAGCCCCTAAAAGTCCGAGTGTTAATAATACTGGCATCACAACCGGATCAGTCACAAACAAAGCAATCTTTTCCCCCATATTCGGTTCAATTACTTCGACGTGAGCCCCACCCATCCCTATATTAGCAAGTAATGAGCGATTATCCGAAACGATACCATCAATTAACCCCTCTTTTTCAGCTTGCTTAGCGGTTAATGATAATAATTTTCCTTCTTTAACTAGACCCTCGATAGACATATCTTTATCAGCCATAGCACCTACTAACAGTTCGTTTCGACCTCGTCTTTCAGCTGTTGTCTCCAATTCTTTCCGCCAGGCAGCAATAATTTTTTCCTCTGCCGGCCGCGGTTCTGCAGCACCGATACTACTCCCCGGCGCCATATATATTTTATTAGCTGCAATAGAAATAAGTACGCCTGCTGACCATGCTCTGTTTTTAACATATGCCGTTACAGGGATTTGTGCATCCAGTATCAAATCTCTAATTTGCAGCGCAGCATCAATCCGTCCTCCCAAAGTATCAATCTCTAAGACAATACCATCAGACCCTAGTTTTTGCGCTTCATCTATACCTCGTTTTATAAAGCCTGCCAGTCCAGGATCAATCGTACCTTGTATTGGAATCCAAGAAATTTTCTGTTGTGCTCCTAATCCTGTGGAACTGATTAAAGAAAGTGATATGATCACTAATAAACAAGATAGACTTATTATTCGCAATACCCATCTTTTCATAGTTCTCCTCCAGCTTTTCGCATTTAGGCTTATATATATAATATATCATGTATTCGCTATCATATTCCTTTTCCCTCTTTTGGGATATGGTAATTTCTTCAAATAGTCATTTCTTATTATATTTAAGTGCGCTTTCGAAAGAAAAGTAAAGGTTAATAAAAACCGATATCATGAACATGATATCGGCTTATCTATACGGAATTATAAAACTAGAATTTCCGTCTTCTCGCAGCTTCAGATTTCTTTTTTCTTTTCACACTAGGTTTTTCATAGTGTTCACGTTTTCTTACTTCAGATAAAACACCAGATTGTTGACACTTTCTTTTAAAACGACGTAGTGCTTTTTCTAACGTTTCATTTTTTCCAACTTTAACCTCTGACATGCATTTCCCCTCCCTCCACTAGTGAAGATAGTGCTAAGTTTATGCAACAGCATATATTAGATATATAATAGGGACTAACAGTATTATTATAAAGATATTTCTGCAATTCGTCAAGCGTCTATTAACCTGGAGGCCATGCCAATTTTCTTCCTCCTAATAAATGGAAATGTAAATGATTTACCGTTTGCCCACCGTCTTCCTTGCAATTATTAACAATACGAAAACCACTTTCATCAATATCAAACTCATGGGCTAATTGATTACATACCTGAAAGATATGGCCTAAGAGTTCAAAGTTTTCTGATTGAATATGAAGGATACTAGCAAAGTGCTCTTTAGGAATGACTAGAATATGTACAGGTGACTGTGGCTCTATATCACGAAAAGCCAAGACCTGATCATCTTCATATACAATATCACTGGGAATTTCTTTGTTCACAATCTTACAAAAGAGACAATCTGGCACATTTGCCACCTCCTTCCTAGCTTAGGGATGATTAACAAAGAATTTTTTCTTATCCCTTAGTTTTTTACAACCTAATTACATATTTTCTACAAAAATTTATTATCCCCTGCAAAAGTTTATGAAATTTTTGCATTATTATACTTAAATAATAAAAATATTTAAATCTTTTTAAGATTAATTTCGTAGAAAAAGAATTTAACAACTTTTTGGATATTCATTTTCTAGTTTGTGTATTCTTGCCAATGATACTGAAACTATTTTTATCAGTTACTATCAAATATATGCATAGATCCACAATAATTATATGAACATACATTAGGAAAGCTGTTTTTTATAAACTGTGCTGCTTTCATCCCAGTACAATGACATAAACCTATATACTGAGGTTGATATTCTAACAAGGCCTCTGCTGTTTTTTTAGTTTGGATTTCATCAGCAGCAACTAAATGAGACCCTCCCATAACCCCAAATAACCTCTTCTCTCCTGTTAAATTCATGCCATATTTAATGGTATTAATCATGCCCCGATGTGCACACCCCAAAACAACTAAAAGACCCCGGGCTGTCTTTATAAAAATTGCCTGATCATCTAATAATTGATCCTGCTCTATCCCTTTCTCATTCTCTACGCATAGCTTATGATCAATGATTTCGAAATTTGTAACCATCGGAATCTCTCCGGAAAGAATGATATTTTCTGTAATCTTGACAGGTTGAGAAGATAAAGTGAATTTTACACCCCAGTGCTCTAATTCATTTTTTGCGTAAGGAATACCAGCTAATCGCTTATTACCATTTCCATCTAACACAACTTTGTTTTCAAATATATGAGGATGAGCAATGATTTCAATTTCATCATCGATTTCATTCAAAACACTTTTCAATCCACCTGTATGGTCATAATGCCCATGACTTAAAATAATCTTATCTGTTTTAGCTAAATTAACCCCAAGCTTACGAGCATTATGTACAGCCGTAAAAGTTTGTCCCGTATCGAAAAGGAATCCCTTGCCATCTGCTTCAATAAAAAAACTTAGCCCATGTTCACCGATAAGCTCTTGTCCTTGAGGAATATAATCCTCAGTTAAAGTGGTTATTTTTATCATCGTAGTCACACGCCTCTCAAAGATGTTCTAGTCTTCCTTGTTCTGCTTAACCCCTGGCAAAAATAACAAATACTTCTTATTTACACCCATTTATTAAAAATACCAGATGTCATGTTTTCGACATCTGGTATTTTTAATAAATTATTAATGTTCACAATGATGTCCTTTATCACCATGATCCGCACGATCATGATCGCACTCAACATCAACTGATTTTAATGCACCTTCAATAAACTGACTCACAACATCATCAACCATTCCGGAAACACCCGTCATGACTTGAACCCCTTTTTGTGCAAATAAAAGCTTCGCCTTGTTTCCCATTCCGCCAGTAACAATAACATTTGCTTTATTTTCAGCAAGATATCCGGGTAAAAAACCTGGTTCATGAGCTGGACAGTCAAGCATCTCTCGATTAACAACTTTGTTATTCTCAATGTCTACCAAGGTATAACCACTGCAATTTCCAAAATGTGGTGAAACCTCATTCCCATCTGTTGCAATCGCAATACGCATTTCTCTCACCTCCTTATTAGGCACATTCAAAAAAATAACAAATCAGTATGCTCGTATCTTTGGCTTATTATTTTCTTTCATATACCTTATAATTAATAAGTCTTTTTAACCTGACTTTCCAGGTTAAGAACCTTATTTACCATATCTGCTACATCACTCATTACAGGGCATTCATAATCTTCTACTTTGCCTGCATCACACATCTTTGCCAGCTCGGCATCCATAGGAAGCTGTCCCAGAAAGGAAATATTCATTTCTGCTGCCACTTCTTCACCATGACCTTTGCCAAAAACTTCAATTTTTTCTTCACAATGAGGACATTTTATATAGCTCATGTTTTCTACTAAACCAAACACTTTGGTATTTAACATCTCTGCCATTTTGATTGCTTTCTTTACAACCATACCTACTAAATCCTGGGGTGAAGAAACAACGACGATACCACTTACAGGTAATGATTGTAATACCGTTAGCGGGGAATCTCCTGTTCCCGGCGGTAAATCTACTACTAAATAGTCAAGCTTATTCCAAATAACCTCAGAATAAAATTGTTTTATTGCACCTGCGATCATAGGACCTCGCCATACAACCGGATCATCTTCATTCTCTAACAATAGATTTAAGGACATGATTTCTATACCGTTATCACTGGAAACTGGAATAATGCCTAATTCCGTACCTTGTGCCTTTTGACGCAGGCCAAACATTTTAGGAATACTAGGACCCGTTATATCAGCATCTAATATCCCTACGGCATGACCTTGCTTTTTCAATGCTGATGCAAGAAGGCTGGAAATAGAAGATTTTCCTACACCGCCTTTGCCGCTCATCACAGCGATGACATGTTTTATTTCATTAATACCTTCCTTCTCCAGTTTTCCAACTGTAGAATCTTCACAAGTCCCGCTAGATGAACAGCTGCCACATTGTCCATTACAACTTGTCTTATCCTCACTCATCTCTCTCATTACCCCCTCATGATAATTAAGAATTGTTATATATATATAAATTAAGTAATTATTTGAATGCGCTTAGATAATAAACAGAATCCGCTCCTGCGTTCTTTCTACTATGTTTGTTTGTTTTTTTCTCTCTTGATCGCACAGCTGGTGCATAAATCCGCCTTATCTCTTACGTCTAAGCAATACGTTCCTTCTTCCTTCCAACAGGCACGCAGTCGATGCTCACAGTTGATTTCGCCTGGCTGACCGCCGGAACAATGTATTGTGTACCAACAGGGATAAAATTGTATAACATGCTTCACACCTGCTAAGTTAAGGCCATTTTCTTCAATCAGGTATTGGATAAACTTTAAGCGTTTTAAATCATTATTGGAATAAAGCCGCTGATTATTACGTCGTGCCGGCTTAACTAATTCATTACGTTCCCAAATTCTTAATGTCTCAGGATGCACATCCATCAAATCGGCTACAACCCCAATCGTATACATGGGCTTATCCTCATCATGAATCATCCAATCACCTCTTTTCTGAAATCTATTATATACCTACAAATACCTTTTGTAAATTAGTTAAAATATATTTTTTATGTTTCTTATTTTAATCCCCCTACAGTATCCCCAACCTTTACCTTCCCACTTTTAAGCACTTTTCCAAATCGCCCCTCACGACTCACAATATAATGCCGCCCATTTCAGCCTCCCCTAATCGTAAAACCGTACCAGACATTAGATTCTCTAAGGGAATACCACTTTGACGATCCCAATTTCCAATCATCTTATTCCCCCCTGCTTATCATTTTCCCCGTCATATATTCTCCCATATCCTTTTCTAATTGAACAAATATTATTTCGCCCTTCTTAATATCATTTCCTGCTGCATGCACTTTTATATAATGTTCTGTTAACCCTTCCCATACGTCTTCCTGTTTTTGTTGCTCTACTAGTAGAGGCATAACACAACCTTCAAACTGATGATAATAGCGACTCATCATCTGCTTACCCAACTCTATAAGACAATGGCTTCGTTCATCTTTAATCTGGGGAGAAACCTGACCAGCAAAAGTTGCGGCTGGCGTTCCTTCTCGTTTAGAATACTTAAATACATGCATTCGCGAAAATGCCATCTCCTGATAAAAATCATAAGAATTCTGAAAATGGCTTTCACTTTCTCCTGGAAATCCTACCATTACATCCGTTGATATAGAGGCATGTGGAATTTTTTCTCTGATTTGAGCAACCAATTTACGGAAGTCATCAGAACGATAGGGTCGATTCATTTTTTTAAGAATGGTGTCATCACCGTTTTGAAGCGGAATATGAAAATGATTACATACTTTTTTCTCCATAGAAACAAACTCAATTAATGATGGTGTTAAATCTACTGGCTCAATAGACCCTAAGCGGATCCGTTCTAGTCCATCAATACGACACATTTCTCTAAGAATCGAAACTAAGTCAACATCCGTTCCAATATCTTGTCCATATGTCCCTAAATGAGTACCTGTTAAAACAAGTTCTTTAAATCCTGCAGCAACAATCTTTTTGACTTCTGTCAAAACATTTTCCGGTTCCCGGCTGCGAGCTGGCCCTCGTGCATAAGGCACAATACAGTATGAGCAAAATTGACTGCATCCTTCCTGTATTTTTAAGAAAGCTCGTGTCCGCTCCCAATGATCATCTATAACAATGTTTTCAAACGGTGTTGCATCTTCCATTTTTGCAACAGCATTTAAAGGTTGTTTAGCAACTTGTGCCCTTTGAACCCACTGCACAATTTGATTTCTATTTTGAGTCCCTAAAACTAGGTTGATACCTGACATCTTAAGAATATCTTCTGCTTTGAGTTGTGAAAGACACCCTACTACCCCTACCACAGCATCAGGATTTTGCTTAACCGCTCGACGGATCATTTGGCGGGATTTCCTTTCAGCTAAATGCGTAACTGTACATGTATTAATGATATATACATCCGCTTCATCCGAAAATGGTACAATTTCGTACCCATCTTTACGAAAAAGACTCATCATAGCTTCCGTATCATTTTGATTGACTTTACATCCTAATGTAAAAAATGCTGCTTTAGCCATCTTTTCCTCCTAAATCATCCAATTCATAGAGAATCATAGTGAGTGCGGCTAACCCAGCCGTCTCAGTACGTAATATACGTGGTCCTAAAGTTAACGGTGTTATACCAGCCTTCACAGCTATAGAGACTTCTGCTTCTGAAAACCCACCTTCAGGCCCAACAAAAAAACTCATTTTATCTTTCACAGGGCTTTGACGCAAAAACAACTTTAACCCTTTTTTATGCTCATCTTCCCACAAAACAAATGCTTCTTGAACACCTTTCTTTTGGATTGCTTCGTTAAAAGAAATAATGGGTTCAATTTTAGGAATAACTTTTCTGCGAGATTGTTTAGCGGCTTCCTTGGCAATTTTCTGCCATCTCATTTGCTTTTGAAGTGCTTTTTTTTCCTCCCATTTAACAATTGTACGCTCTGTTATCATCGGTACAATTGTAAAAACACCCAATTCAGTACATTTCTGAACGATTAAATCCATCTTATCCCCTTTAGGTACGCCTTGAAACAAAGTAATCTGAATATGAGGTTCACAATTTCTTTCGAATTGGGTAATAATAATACCTTCAACTTTATTATCTACGATTTTTTCAATCCTAACCTTATATTCTTTACCGGTTTCATCAAAACAGTCAACCTGATCTCCAGGTTTTTTCCTTAAAACAAGCACAAGATGGCGAGCCTCCTCACCATCTATGATTATATGGTTATTATTAGGATTATTAACAAAAAAACGTCCCATATATTAATCCATCCTTTGGGCTACCAGTCCAACCCACTCTTTTACTGACTTCATTTTAATTAGTTTAAACCCGTTTATTGCTAAGCTTTTCTCTATTTCAGGAAGGTAATCCAAGATAATGCCTGAAGCAATAAATATTCCGTCTTTAGGAACAACTTTTTTTAAATCGGGGATAAAACTCAAAATTACTTGAGAAATAATATTTGCCACAACAACCTGGGCTTCCCTTCCAAAAAAACTATCTAAAGCCCCTTCGTGAACTAAAATTTCCTCTTCTAAACCATTAAGCGCTATATTGGATTGAGCAACATGTACTGCCAGAGGATCAATGTCTGAAGCCTTTACTTCTTTAGCACCTAGTTTTGCAGCCGCTATAGCTAAAATACCAGATCCCGTTCCAATATCAAAGACAGTTTCTCCCCCTCTAGTATAATCTTCCAGAAGTTCAAGACACATCATAGTAGAAGGATGGGTACCCGTTCCAAATGCCATCCCTGGATCTAACTCTATCACAATATCATCTTTAGACGCTTCGATTTTTTCCCAAGTCGGCTTTATCATCATTTTATGCCCTACTCTAGTAGGTTTATAATATGCTTTCCAGGCATTTGCCCAATCCTCTTCCGCAACTGATTTAATTTCGATCGTTCCTGCACCTTTTTTCAAATCGTATTGTGCCAATTGCTCTACAGTCAATCGGATTTCCTCAACTTTAGCGGTTAATTGTTCGTCTGCCATAAGATAGCTTTTTATGATTCTTTCATCTTCTTGTAAATCAGTTTCAGGAATAACCATACCATTCCAATCCCCAGATATGTCTGTTTCAGAGAAAAATGGTTCTTCGATGACTACGCCGCCTGCTCCAACTTCATAAAAGGCATTGGCTACCGCTTCTACTGCTTCTGATGAAGTACGAACACTGATTTCCATCCATTCCAATATATCATCACGTCCTTTGGCTTATAATAGGTTTAAAACTAATAACTAAAGGTTTTTAACTATTTGCCTTCAAGCCTTTAGCTTTCCGCTTTCAGCCTATATCTATTAACCACAAATAGCTGTAAAGCTGTATAGCACAAACGAGCCACCTGTCAAAGCACTCTTAGTGTATTTTTAACTCCCACCTAAGGCATCTTTAACCTTCTTGAAAAATCCTTTTTCTTTATCTTCCGAAGGCTTTATTTTCTCGCCTCTTACCTCAGCAAACTGCATCAATAATTCTCTTTGATCCTTAGATAAATCTGTTGGTGTTTCTACCTGAATTTCAAAATATAAATCGCCTCGCCGACCTCGGAAAGCCGGAATGCCTTCTTCTCTTAATTTGTAAACTTTTCCATTTTGTGTTCCAGCCGGTAGGTTGAATTTTGAATGTCCTTCCAGCGTGGTGACTTCAATTTCATCTCCTAAAGCGGCTTGAGCAAAAGTGACTGTCATATTGCAAAATATGTCATTGCCTTCACGTTTGAAAATTTCATGGGATTTTACGTGAATAAAAATGTAAAGATCCCCCGAACCGCCTCCACGAATTCCCGGTTCTCCTTCACCGGAAATTCGAATCCGATAGCCTGTATCGACACCAGCGGGTATTTTTACTTTAATTTTTCGTTTCCGACGTATCCTTCCCGTACCGTGGCAGTTATGACAAGGATCTTCATTGACTTCACCGGCTCCATGACATTCATCACAGGTTTTAATATTAACAAACTGACCCAACATTGTGTTCTGTGCATATTTTACCTGTCCGCTCCCACCACATTTAGGACAAGTCTTTGGTGAAGAGCCCTTTTGTGCACCCGTTCCATTACACTCAGGACAATTTTCGGCACGCATGATTTGAATTTCCTTTTCAACACCAAAAGCCGCTTCAATAAATTCCACTTCAAGGTCATAACGCAAATCATTGCCTTTCTCTGGGCCCTTCTTTTGGCGCGTCTGCCCCCCTCCATGAAACATACCAAAAATATCATCTTCGCTAAAGCCACGACCGGTGAACATATTAAAAATATCTTCAAACGGTCCACCCCCGTAGCCACCTTGAAACCCACCATAACCTTGCCCCTCTTGAAAAGCAGCATGACCAAATTGGTCATATTGGGCCCGCTTCTGTGTGTCACTGAGTACTTCATATGCTTCACTAACTTCCTTAAACTTTTCTTCTGCATTTTTATCATCTTGATTGGCATCAGGATGATATTGTCTTGCCAAACGACGATAAGCTTTTTTTATTTCGGCCTCACCAGCACTTTTTGATAATCCTAATAATTCATAATAATCTTTCTTTGACACAGTTCACCTCTCCTTTTTTAAACAGGAAGAGGTCTAAGTCAAAACACACGTTTTGACTTAGACCATTTATTGCTATATTATTCGCTTTTATCCTCATCTGTGAATTCATAATCTGCATTGATGGTTTGGTCATCATTTTGTTGCTCATTTGATTCTGATCCTTCCTGATCAGAATCCGCATACATTTTTTGACCAATCTCATAAGATTTCTGGCTTAAGCTTTCCATTTTAGCTTTAATATCATCAACATCATCACTGGCTATTGCTTTACGTAATTCTTCCAGCGCTTCTTCTACAGAAGTCTTAGTTGTTGAATCTACTTTATCCCCATAGTCTTTCAACATTTTTTCAGTTGAATAAACCAGCGTATCCGCCTGGTTACGTACCTCGATTGCTTCTTTACGTTTAGAATCTTCATCAGCATGAGATTCAGCTTCATTAACCATCTGATCAATTTCTTCGTCAGAAAGACCACTTGATGAAGTAATGGTAATATTTTGCTCTTTGCCTGTGCCTTTATCCTTTGCTGACACATTTACAATACCATTGGCATCAATATTAAACGTTACTTCAATTTGAGGAACACCGCGTGGTGCTGGTGGAATACCTGTCAGTTGGAAACGACCCAGGGTTTTATTATCCCCAGCCATTGATCTTTCCCCTTGGAGA
>DAOUPZ010000006.1 GCA_030625885.1 Clostridia bacterium | reverse complement strand
TAAACTTAAAAAGTTTATCTGCTCTTTGACCAACTTCTGGTCTTTGTTGTTACTTTGCTCAAAGGTTTTCTTTGAGTCCAAAATTATCTTAGCATGTTTGCACTGTTCAATTTTCAAGGAGCAATTTTTGACTGGAATATTATCTTACCACATCTCGTCTTCCTTGTCAATAACTTTTTTGGATCTTCTGTTTTCTTAACTGATAATTGAAATACCCCAACCGGGATTTTCTTGTGCCACTCTTTCGAAGCAGCTTATATAATATATCATATCTAAACTTTTCTGTCAATAACTTTTGAAAAAAACATTTTCTATAGCTCATGCAACATGGGAACACATCACTCATGCCTCCTGGAATATCCCCATGTCGCATAGTCCATATTATTTACCTTTCATCACTTCCATGTACGTAATCATCCACTTCATACATATGTGTCGTCTTCTCATTCCCTAAATACTGCAAAAAACTTGATATGCGAACAACATGGTCATTCTTATCGTAGTATATTTTCACACGACCCATCCGACCATCATCATTATGATAGAGTAAATATTGTTGCAATAAGTCCTTTGCAATTTCATCATTTAATTGGCCGTACATCTGAAAGTAATCCTTTTCAGGCATTTCCAAAATAATTTGGGTTAACCCCTCATGAGAAATCCGGCTTTCTAACACACTATTTAACAATTCTCATCCACCTTTCACTGCTTCTTTAGCATTATTGTTTCCAAGTGGATAAGAAATTAGTCTTTTTTAGTGCCTGAATAATTCCGTACTATAATAACGCTCAGCCGTATCCGGTAAAATCGTAACAACTGTTTTCCCTTTTCCTAATTCTCTTGCCATTTGCAAAGCCGCAAAAACGTTTGAGCCACTAGATATCCCTACCATCATTCCTTCTTCACATGCTAATCGTTTTGCTGTTTCAATAGCTTCCTCATCTGTAACTATACGAATATCATCTATTAGTTTTTGGTTTAGTATACCTGGCAAGACGCCATCACCAATACCTTGCTGGTTATGCTGACCGATTGACCCTCCAGACAATAATGCACCCTGAGTTGGCTCTACTGCTACAATCTTTATTGCAGGATAAGCGTGTTTCAACGCTTCTCCAATGCCTGTTAAAGTACCGCCTGTTCCAATACCACTACAAAACGCATCAATTTGACCATCAACTTGTCGAAGTATTTCTTTGCCTGTAATCAACCGATTAACAGAAACATTAGCTGGATTTTCAAATTGCTGAGGTACAAAAACTCTTTTATCATTCTCAGCCATTTCTTGAGCCTTATTAATACAAGCCGCTATGGATTTACCGATATCCCCTTCATCAGGTATTACAATGACTTGAGCTCCATAATTCTCTAGCAATTTCCTTCTTTCAATACTTACACTTTGCGGTAAAATAATTTTAACTTCATAACCTTTAATCGTACCAACCATAGCTAAACCAATTCCCTGATTACCACTGGTTGGCTCAACAATAATGGAGCCTGGTTTCAGCTTTCCGGCCTTTTCTGCAGCCTCTACCATCGCTAATGCCGAACGGGATTTTATACTCCCACCTGGGTTTAAAAATTCAGCTTTTACTAAAACACGCGCATCACGAGGTCCCGTCATACGTTGTAATTGTACTAAAGGAGTTTCACCGATCGCCTCTAAAATATTATTGATCACCATCTTCACTCTAATCCCTCTCTCACGTTATTATGTCTATAATCCTCATTAATCTATTTATGCATTATGAATATACTATAATATGCATAAGTAGTTTTTTTCGATAACACTTTAATAAATCCTCTTAATTTACTATTTTTTTTAATATTCTTGTGAAACTTATTTATATATATGCTTTACAATAATGATTTTACATTTAGAATTGCTCTTGCAACAGGAGGACACACCACTCGTACCTCGTGGAATGCCCCCCCATCTTGCCTTCGCTTTTCCTACAAACCCGCAACGTAAGTTCTTTATTACATTATATAATCTTTATTTCCTTTATTTCTATAAATTCACTTTATAATACGCACATTTTCTAAACAACTTATTCTCAATATCATAATTAAATAAAACAGGTGTTAACTGAGATTGAGGTGTGATTTTTTGATCCTGAAACCAATCAATCATATCATACCCAAAGACTTCTATATGTGCCTTACGGTAAATTTGCTTATGAGAATAATCCTTTAGCTCTTTTAAATACTTATTAATATGATCCCTATTACGGTAAAATTCAAAAATATGTTCTTTATGATCAGTCACTTCATAAAGTTTACACCAGGAAGGTAATTGAAGTACTTTTTCCTGGCACAGCAAATCAAACTTCAAAATTTCTCTTAAAAAAGAGATTTCATCGCTCAAAAATGTACGACAGAAATCAAATATAATTTGATATAACCCCATTGTTTTAAGTGAAATTTTATGACATCCTCTTTCCTGCCAAAAAAGCGAAAATTTTTCAAAAAACTGAAAAGCACCCTCAAAATGATTTGATATTAAGTACTCAAGGGTATTATCAAAACGATGAGAATTACCATACTTCTCTAAAAGATCTTCAATGATTTTCAACTGCAACATTGCTTCATAAGGCAAGCAATCATTCAATAGAACTTCATATGGGGGATAATATGTATATTGATAGCCATAAATTTCGGCACGGTGTCGCAAGCCGGATCCCCGCAGTAATTTTAAAAATCCTAATTGCAGTTGATCCGGTTTCATTTCATAGACATCGTTAAATGATTGACCAAACTGTTGAAACGTTTCCATTGGCAATCCTGCAATTAAGTCCAAATGCTGATGAATATTATTATAGCTTTTAATACACGCAACATTTTCATTGATTTTTGTAAGATTTGTTTTCCGCTGAATCTCAGAAAGTGTGGTTTGATACGTTGACTGTACCCCAATTTCAAATTGAAACAAACCTGGGGGAACATACTCTAAGAAAGCAAGCATTTCATCATCTAAAAGATCGGCTGCCAATTCAAAGTGAAAATTCATGCCACTCCGATAGTGCTCCAGTATAAATTGCCAAATTGCTAATGCACGCTTCTTATTTACATTAAACGTCCGATCAACAAATTTCACTTGTTTGACTCCCGCATTAATTAATGATTGCAAATCTGTTTTTACACGCTCAAGAGAAAAGTACCGCACACCAGACAAAGTGGAAGAAAGACAATATTGACACCGAAAAGGACATCCGCGTGATGTTTCATAATAAGTAATCTTATTGCTTAATTCCTGAGCAAATTCTCCTTCATAAGGTGATGGAATTTGATCTAAATCAGTTATACACGCCCGCGCTTGGTTTTGATATATTTCGTTCCCATCACGATATACTAATCCATCAATATCCTTTAGGAATGGATTTCTGTTGCATAGAGATTGCATCAATTCTAAAAAAGTTTGTTCGCCTTCTCCACAGATAATAAAATCAATGCTTGGATTGCTGCGCATATAATCTGACGCATCATACGAAACCTCTGGTCCTCCCAGAACGATAGAAATATCAGGTTGAACCTTTTTGAGCGTAGCAGCAATTTGCAAGGTTTGCGCAATATTCCAAATGTAACAAGAAAACGCGACTACTTGTGCCTTCTCTCGAAAAATTTCCGCTGCAATATGCTCTACTTGTTCATTGATCGTAAACTCTCGCAAAATAACCTGTGAGAAATGCGTTTTACAAACACCACGCAAATAGCGCAGCGAAAGTGCTGAATGAATATATTTAGCATTTAGTGTTGTTAACAATATTTTCATTTTTTATCCCTTTTCCTATACTTAGATATTATGAAATTTCTTTTAAAATCAATGTCATTTTATCATATCCATTCCATAATTAAAAGGAAAACACACCTTTCATGCCCACTTGCTCCACTCTTTTCTGAATTTCACTTATATCTGTTGAATACAAACCTTTTTGCTTCATATGTTCAAAATAAACCGAACCTGAAAAAGTGTATTTGTATTGTAAGCCGTTCTTTTCTTTTAACACTTGACCCGTCACCGCAATAAAATCCCCTACGGCTAATTCTCTGGGTATTTCTAACATCTGCTTCCCATCTATAAGACGGTTCGCATTATACCCTGCTAAAACCCCCGAACAAATCGCTTCCGTATGGCCAATTGCATTACCAATTTTTTCTCCTGCACAAAGTAGATTATCTACCCCTTCTACTTGTAAAAAATTATTCCTTGGTGTTATTGCCATGTAGCGAATAGAGTTGCCTACCCCTGCTGCATAAGGATCTTCATAACGAATATGTTCTAATCCAGGAATCTGACGCAACTTTTCTAATGGAAAATAGGGCGTCATCAACTTTCCATGCCCTGTATCCAAAAGAATAATATTTTCCCGATATGCCGGAAGTGCATATTGCTGACAAGTTTTTATATTTAAATCCGTCTCTTGCAACGCTTTAGGTACAGGAATAATGACAACACCTCTTTCATTGAGCTCGTCCTGTAATACCTTTCCTAATGATTCCTTTAATACTTTACAAGAACCGCTCATCGCCCCAATAGAACCATCCGAACGCATCGCTGCTTTCTCCTTAACCCCTGCAAGCCCAGCAATGCTCACTCTTCCACCAAAAGCAGGACAGCGAATAATACACATACAACAACCATTCCCATATTTGCAGCAATTATTAATGCCGCCTGCCGTACCTGTTGCATCAATGAATACATCGCCATCATAACAATAACCATCATCTGAAACAACATACTGAATGCGTTGATTATCCATTTTTATTTTTCGAACCCGTTCTTGATAATGAATTTTAACGCCATGATCTATTAGCAACTTCTCCACTGCAGGGGGTACTTTCACAATATCGTACAGTGTCGCATGATCATGCCCGGGAAAAGATATATCATGATGCCTGGCATATGTATCACAAAGCTCAAATAATGACCCACCACCCATCGCAATCATCTCTTCGGTAGCCGTATAGCGGCCATTATTACGCATAATACCACCCACAAGCCCCGTTCCCAGCAACATATCTGTTCTTTCCAAAAGAACTACTTCACAACCGTCTCTTCGAGCTTCTAGAGCTGCCGCGCATCCAGCCCAACCTCCGCCTATTACAACGACATGTCCCATTATGATCCTCCTTGCAGTTGATTATTTTATGACGTTTTAGCTCTATGCTATAAATATTCTTAATTATTATATGTTATAAATTTCCATATGTGCATATGTTTATCATTATCTCAATGATACTTCGTTTCTTAAACCCCTTACAAAACAAAATTCTGTATCACAATCATTCATGATGTATACAAAATATACATCATGAATGAGACCTTTGCTCTTAATGTTCATAAATATTTATCTCCTAATCTTTTCCGACTATTCAAGAGGCTTCTCTATCTACCCAAACGCCCAAATACTGTTTTTACAAATAGTCGTTTCCACATATTATATCCATAAATTAACACAGAATGTGCTCGCGTGATACATTATTTTTTTATATCTATTTTGCGAGTGTTTTGGCCTTTGGTTTGCATTTATTGTTTGGTAAAGCTGTTAAGTCTAATGAAAAAGGAGGGATTAACCCATTTAATTAATGTCATTATTTATTTTAAACGTGAAGGAGGTAAGAATTTATGAAAACCAATCTTCAATTTGAACAAAAGAATGATAGAGAATTCTCTAAATTATTAATGACGTATGGAATTCTTTTTATTGGATTTATCTTAATTGCATTTGTAAGCCCTGATGAGGCAGAAAATTTTGGAATCCTAACACTGATCCCACCGATATTTTTGATCTCATATATCTTCTATACTAAGAGGATTCTGGAAGCCTTAACCTTATCAGCCGTACTTTGCTATGTAATGGCCTATAAGTCAGGGTTTTTTGGGCCATTTAATGAAATGTTACTTGAACAAATGATGAATGAAGATATCGCATGGCTATTTATTGTTTGTGGTTTAATGGGTAGCATCATTGCCTTAATCGAGAAAGCAGGTGGTGCATTTGCTTTTGGGGAATGGGTTGCCACAAAAGCAAAAACTCGCAAAAGCACTCTAGTATGGTCTTGGATTTTAGGCGTCGTCATCTTTATCGATGATTATCTCAATTGTTTAACGGTTGGCTCTTGTATGGCGCCCCTTACAGATCGTCATAAAGTTTCCAGAGAAATGCTGGCTTATGTCGTCGATTCTACAGCTGCTCCTGTCTGTACCTTAATTCCTATTTCCACATGGGCGATCTTTATCGGAACTTTGATGGAAGCCAATGGCTTAGCTCCGGATGGTGCAGGCGTAAAATATTTCATTAAAACAATACCATTCAATTTTTATGGGTGGTTTGCCGCTATTATCACATTACTTGTTGTTTTAGGTATCGTTCCTATTTTTGGACCCATGAAAAAGGCTGAAAAAAGAGCACGTGAAACAGGAGTTCTAGCACCTCCAGGTTCAGAAAAAATCGACATGAAAGCAGGCGCAAAAGAACTGACACTTCCTAATAATCCAAGAATTTTTAATTTCTTTCTTCCTATTCTATTCCTGATCGCTTCTACGATTTATTTTGATGTCGATATGCAAATGGGTGTTCTTTCAACCATGGCGTTTACATTTCTGCTCTATATTCCCCAAAAGCTTATGAATCCATTGGAATTTGCCGATCTTACAGTACAAGGTATAAAAAATATGCTGATGCCGCTAATAATGGTTGTTCTAGCTTATTGCTTTGCAGCAGGATGTGAAGAAATTGGTTTTATCCAATATGTGGTTGATAAAGCTGCAAAAATCGTAACGCCGCAACTGCTGCCGCTGGTCGTTTTCCTCTTGTTTGGTACAACTGAGTTTATCATGGGCATCAGCTGGGGCATGTATATCATCGCTTTACCAATCGTTATTCCTCTTTCCATAGCCATTGGCGCAAACCCAATTATAGTAGTGGGTGCTGTATGTTCCGCAGGTGTTTGGGGAAGCCATATTTGCTTCTACTCAGATGCTACCATATTGACTTCTGCAGCCACTGGTTGTGATAATTTCCGACATGCCGTAACCCAGATGCCATTTGGGTTCTTAGGTGCAGCACTAAGTGCTATCTTCTTCATTGTTGCAGGCTTTGTATTTTAATAAAAGATTGGTAAGAAAAACGCGATTAGATGCCATCATCTAATCGCGTTTCTACAATTTCTCATAACTGTTCTATTCTTCCGCTAATAACTTATATAATTTCCCTTCTATCATAAGTAAACGGGGATCACTTATTTCACGCTCTTCCTGATGAATGTCAATAGATATACAGTCTTTAACATAGGTAGGTTTGGAAGAAAGCACACATACTCGATCTCCCAACAAAATAGCTTCAGATACTTCATGCGTTACAAAAACAATAGATTTTGGTTGTGAACGCCACAACTTTAATAATAACTTAATCAAGGAAAAACGCAATGTCAAATCCAACGATTTAAACGGTTCATCCATCAAAAGCAAATCTGGATTATAGGCAAATGCTCTAGCCAATGAAACCCGTTGCTTCATTCCCCCACTTAACTGCCGGGGATAGGCATCTTTAAATTGATTTAATTCCATCATTTCAATATAGCCTTTGACGGTCTTGTCCAGTTCATCTTGAGACATCCAATGCTTCAAAACAAAGGCAATATTGTCATACACGGTTTTCCATGGCAAAAGCCGCGGTTCCTGAAAGACATAGCCTGTTTTCCCTTCACAAGAAAAGCGTACACTTCCTGCATCCGGCCTAATAATCCCAGAGATGAGATTCAAAATCGTTGTTTTACCACATCCAGACGGACCTAAAATACAAAGGATTTCATTTTCCCCCAAGGAAAAATTCAAGTCATATAAGACTTGAATTTCTCCCCAAGATTTGGCTACATTTTCTACTTGTAAATCCATAACATCACTTCCACCAGCTAAATTTTGCTTGCAAAGGTCTAATCAATAACCATTCCGAAACAAAGCCTAAAGTAACCAACAATAGTGTCCACGCAAAAACTTCCGGCGTTTCAAGATTAACCCTTCCCCAACTCATCCCAGCTCCAATACCCGTTGTCGCACCTAACACTTCAGCCATAGCTACTGCTTTCCAAGTCATTCCCATAATAATAGAAGCACCCGCCATAATATACGGTAAAATAGAAGGAATATATATTTCACGAATTAAGCAACTCCGAGGCACTTCAAACGTCTGAGCCATCTGAACAAGATTCGGATCCACTTGTCTGACCCCTTCAATTGTATTAATAATCATCACTGGAAAAGTAGCTATAAAAATAATAAAAACGGCAACACCATCACCCAATCCAAACCAGATCATTGCAATTAAAAGCCAGGAAATAGTAGGAGAAACTTGAAGAAAAGTAACCCAGGGACGTAAGAAATCATGAACCTTATCATTTAATCCCATGATAAGCCCCATACTTCCTCCTATAAAAAAAGAAAGGGAAAATCCAGCCATAGCTCGTCCAATTGTAATACGCGCGAAATAAAAAAGTTGCCCGGAGGCAATTAAAGATAATAGCGCTTTTATGGTGGCCTCCGGGGAAGGAATAACGTATTCTAAATAAATCATTGACAATACATTCCATAAAATTAACCCACATATGACTGAAATAATCCAGCGGAAATTATTCCTGATAGAAAAATTTGACATCCGGAATCTCTCCCCCTATAATGTCAGGTGAATACTCCCACAAACGGGATAAATACATCTCAACATCTTCCTGAGCATCTTTTGCACTTACAAAACGAATATTCATTCTTTCCATTGCATTTTCAATGACTTTTGTGGGAATACTCAAATATTTTTCTGCTAGTTGACCTGCTTCATCAGGATTTTCATTGACCCACTTTATGGCTTCAGAATAGGCATGTTGAAATTTATCAATAAGTTCTTTGTTTTCTTTAATCGCACTGTTTTGCATCACAATCCCTGCTTGCGGCAAATTCAAATTTTCTCCTTCTATGTTGGTCCATGTTTCTTGAAAATCTAAAGACACTTTAATATTGGGATTCTTCATCGTTACTTTAGTAACAAGAGGTTCAGGCAAAACCGCTACTTTAGCAATTCCCTTAAGCAGCATTTGGGCAATTTCTGGAGAAGTAGAATATTGAATATTAACATCATTGTCTGGATCAATACCGCTTTTGCTCATTAAGTAACGCGCCAAAATATCGGGTGTCGTCCCTTTATTTCCAATATAAACATCTTGCCCTTTTAAGTCCTTCCAATCATCAAGAACCACGCCGTTAGAAACGATATACAAAATTCCCCATGTATTTACATTCCCTAATGTAATAGGCGTTCCTTTATTATACAGATTGGAAGCAACATTAAGGGGTAAAACAGAGAGGTCAACATCATTATTAACAATACGGGCAGTAGCCTCATCCATATTTTTATATAACTGTACTTCAAATTTTATGTTTTCACCTAATGTATTGACTTCTTGCATATGAAGTAAAGGAACAGTGGGGGGACCCACAGGTGCCTGAACAACCAGTTCCTTAAGGGGAGAGGATTGATTTGTATTGGCATCTTCAGTCGTACTACAACCAATTAATAAGGTGCAAATCAATGATAGTGATAAAAAAGTGGCTAGCATTCGTTTCATTTTCTTCCCTCCTATTTCTTTTTGATATAGATAATCAATTCAACAAAAGAAAAGGAAATCCTTCTTAAAGTTCCCTTAAGAATACCTGGTGTTTTTCATTACAAATATATTCTTTTTCTTGACCAGAAAGCACCGTTATTAATTTTACAGATCCTTTCCATAACTCCGCAAGATATTTTAATGTTTCTTCTGCATATTGAAGCTGTAATTCTCTTCCATCAAATTCATGTATCAAAGTAAGTGTATTATTCTTTTTAGACATTTCAGCAATTTTAACCACTGGAACACCATTTAGCCCTGTATTTTTGCAAAGGGTATCTCTAATTTTTTTCCAACCTTCTTCATCAGAAATCTCTGTTACCGTATAATAGTTTGCTTTTTGAGCATATTCAAACAAATGAAGTTCCTCACATAAGGCCTTGGTTAAATAGCGGCGCAAAAAAGATTCATCCCGCTCCATAGCTCTTACTTCAAATATTTTTTGGGGCTCGTCGGGAAAACGTTTTTCAATATCTTGAAGTAATTTAAACCCCACATAATATGGATTAATACTTCCCAAATGAGGCCTTATAACTTGATTATGCCGTTTTAAAAATTCAATATGAAACCCTTGTGGCAAGTCTAGTTGGTTCAAAATACGATAGTGCCAAAAACTAGCCCATCCTTCATTAATAATTTTTGTTTCTATTTGAGGTATAAAATATTTTGTTTCATCTATTACGATTTGAATAATATCCTTTTCCCATTCTTCTAAATCTCCATATTCTGCGATAAAAGCTAGAATATCTTCCTCTGGTTCAAGAGGAATTCTATTTAAATCAGGTGGTTTTTTATCTTCTCTAACTTCAAATAATGGATAGGTTACTTTGGGCTTAGTATTATACTTTTCAATAAGACGCTGCTTTTTTTCTTCATGAGATAATTTTTTTTCTCCAATGACATGTGATGTCTGTAACTTTAATGCATGCGCCGCATCTAAAATACGTTCTACACCTTCATAACCAATGCTTGGGTCCTGTATATAACTTTGAATACGATTGGCATGATTCTTAAACATCTCAACCGTCAGTGCAGCATTCGTTCCTTTCTTAAACAAACGATTGTTCTTAAAAAAATCATTATGGCCATACACATGAGCAATGGTTAATATTTGTAATAAATGGGTATTATCTTTCATTAAATAAGCAATGCAGGGATTGGAGTTAATTACCATTTCATAAGGCAAACCCGTAAGATTATATTTATAGTACGTTTTTAATTTTTCATAGGATTTACCGAAGCTCCAATGTCGATAATGAGATGGCATACCCATATAAGCTTCATAGCCTAACATATCCTCATAGTTACAAAGTTCATATTCCTGGGGATAACAGTCAAGACCTTCTCTTATAACAATTTTCTCAATACGTTCATTCCATTTCTCCAAGTCTTTTAATGAATAATCCATGTTCTCCCCTCCTACTTTTCTTCCTGTTCTAACATTTTCTTAAATGCAGGCCATACATCTTCTTTCTTATTAATCTTAACAATTGAAAAGTTATCTCCCTTAATTTGATTCAAATATTGAACCCGCATGTTACCTCCATATGGACTGGTTCTAATCTCTCCATACCCAAACAAATTACAAACTTCACATAACGCTTTCGCCAAATTAACAGCCTTCTGATTGTCTTCTGTCCAATTATCCCCGTCACTACAATGAAAAGCATAGATATTCCATGCCGCAGGGTTATAACGTTGTTCAATGACTTGCAACGCTTTTGCATAGCCGCTGCTGATAAATGTCCCGCCTGATTCCCCACGATGAAAAAACTCATCCTCTGTTACCTCTTTAGCAGATGTTGTATGAGAAATAAAAACAACATCCACATTACGATATTTTAGGCGCACAAATTGATATAATAGAAAATAGAAGCTGCGTGCCAAATACTTCTTATTGCGATCCATAGAACCGGAAACGTCCATAATACAAATAACAACTGCATTTGATTCTTTGCGAATTTCTTCTTTCACACGGTAATAACGCAAATCATCATCACTAAAGGGAAACCGTTGATTTTCTAATTCTTCTGAATCTTCGCTGCGACTCATTGCCTTCTTACGCTTAATTTTTTCCATTACTGATCGCCTTTTTGCTAAACGCGGTGGAATACCTTTACGCTTAATGCCTGAGCGTTTAAAATTTTTTTCTGCTTCCAATTGAGAATAACGTTTGCGTTCTAAGAATGGAAGTTCAAGATCCTCAAAAAGATAATGAACCAATTGTTCAATCGTCACTTCTGTTTCATAAATATCCTCACCTGGTTCATTACCTGCGCCTTGCCCCCCTTCTCCTTTCTGTTGCTGGTTGGCTTTGCCAACACGTTGTCCCCGCTTTTCATTACCTTCTCCTGACCCAGCCTGTTTTTGGTTTTTACCATAAACAAAGCTATATTCCTTAACCCCTTTAATTGGTATTTTAATAATTTTATCCTTGTTTTGACCAATAATGCTTTCTTCCGCAATAATATCACCGATATTCTTTTTTATAGCATCTTCTACCAATTCATGATGTCTTCGCCGATCCTCAGTTGCCCGATCCCGACTATCATTACGGTAATCTCTAAAAATCGCCATCTTAACAACTCCTTTTGTAAAAAAATGCCCGGGTGGGCATCTACTTTTACTTTGTTATCATTTCTATATACGACGTAATTTTAACAAGTTATATTAAATGTTTATGCTGGTAGAAGATAGAAGGTCAAAAGTCAAAGTTGGTTTTCAAATTATCTACTCTTTTAACCTTCTACCTTGATTATTCATAGTATGATCTATTCTTAGTGTTTTTCTTTGAAATTTTACCAAATATAGCCTTTCACCATTTATCTTATGATATAAGAACATGAGTTTTTCATGGTTCTATTTTTATGTATTTTTCTTTTAATTGTGCATTGTGAATTGTGAATTGAAAACACCCTAGGCTGTTTTCTAATCTTTCCACAAGTTATTGGCTGCATATTTTAATATCACATTACAGCAGTGATCACAATAACCATTCTTTTTCAATTCATCAACCATCGCATCATATTTCTCATTTTGATCTTTATTACGTACTTTGGTTTTTGTAATAACACGAGATAATTCTTTTACAGAACTCATCAATTTCTTTTCAATGGCTTCCTTTAAGGGTTCATAACAATTAAAATCAATTTTAGATCCATTGCGCATAAGAGAAAACATATAGGATGTAACATCTTGACGAAAACCTCGTGCAGATGATCCGGTAATAGCAATCTGACCTTCAATGGATTTTAAAAATTCTTCATCTGGCTCTAACTCTTCATCCGTATTCATATCTTTAATCTTCGTCTTATTGATATAAGCCTCAGCATGATCTAAATAATTATTAAAAAGATCTTCAGCCTGTTCCTGATAACCATGGATAAAGGCCTTTGTCACTTCTTTTTCTAGAATTTTATGATATTCACTTTTTAAACTGCTCTTAATATACCCTAGATATTTTTTCTTTTCATCATCCCCAATAGACAAATCCTTAACCGATTTGATAAGTGTTTCCATAATAGAAAGCGGGTTAATACAATTATGTTCTGATTCAGCTAATGCCATGTCTAATGCTTTCATAATAAATCGGGTAGAAATGCCCGCCATACCTTCACGAGCATTCTCTTCTCGCAATTCCATAATATCTATCTTTCTAAGATTTCCTTTTTCGATAATTTCTTCCCCATTATATATCTTCAATTTAGTTAAAGGATCAACTTTATTTGAAGGTGCTAAGCGTGTTAATATGGCAAACATAGATGCCATCTGCAACGTATGCGGAGCCATATGTGCATCAAACCGACTCTTGCGAAGAATCTTCTCATATATCTTAACTTCTTCGTTTAATTCTAAACAATAAGGAATTTCAATCTTAACAATCCGATCTAAAATTGCTTCATTCGTATGATCTGATTTAAATTTATTCCACTCCGCTTCATTAGAATGGGCTAAAATGGCGCCGTCAAAATAGATCATCGGACCTTTACCCGGAGATGGAATGGATTTTTCTTGCGTAGCTGTAATCATTGCATGAAGATATTCCACATCATTTTTAAATACTTCAATAAATTCTACAATGCCTCGATTACCCACATTGAAGGCACCATTTAGAGATAAAACACGGGGATCATCTTCAGAATAAAGATCCATTTTTGATATATCCACTGAACCTACCAGAACCGAAGTATCCTGATTGTTTGGATCTACTGGAGGAACCACACCAACACCTTTTCTCCCCCGTATTGAAAAATCAATCTGTTCTACAGGATAGCGCTCAAATTCCCCGTCATATTCATTTTTTAAGCGGTAGCGGCAAATCGGACATAAATCGCCTTCAATATTAACATCTAATGGTTCCTCAAATTCCTTACGAAGATGCTTAGGAATCAGATGAAGAGGATCTTCACGCATAGGACAGCCTTTTATAGCATAAATCGGCTTACTTTCTTCTAATGCCATTTTTATAGCTTCCATGATAGAAGATTTTCCAGATCCTACAGGTCCCACAAGATATAATACTTGCCGTGATTCTTCTCCTTTCATCGCTGCGGCATGAAAATATCGCACTATTTTCATTAATGTTTTATCAATACCAAAAAAATCATTTTCAAAAAATTTGTATTTTTTAATGACATCGTTGCCATAAATCCGGCGAAGACGAGGATTTTCTTCTGCGTCAATACTCTTTACGCCAGGACGAGTAATGATTTCATAGAGTCTTTGATGAGCTAATATGGATTTGTCTGGATTTTCTTTGAGTATTTCCAAATAATCTAATAAAGTGCCTTGAAAATCTTTGCCCTTACCTTCTTCTCTGTCTTTTTTAATTAATTGTTCAAAACTTAATTCATTCATATTTTGCCTCCTCTGTAAGCATAACCATGCATTCATATTCTCTTCTCCTATATAACCAATTTATTTTTCTCTTCTTAGAATATGACTAACCTGAAAAGATCGTGCTTTAACAAATAAGTGAACAAATGGATTGTTTTGTAAATAAAAAAATACCTGCCTGAGGCAGATATTTATGACCTTACTTTAACTAAACACATATATGACCCATACAAGCACTAATAAATGAAAAACTTGATCTATCATGATTTGTAACCAAAAAACATCAGGGGATTTAGTGATATTTTTACCCCACCAGTGAACAACCGGACGTTTATCTAAAATCATATGAAACAGAAGTATGATGACCAAACCAATCAAATAAAGTCATAATCATTCCTCGTTTCTTATATGAGATATAAAGATTTCTGCCAACTCTGAATCAAACTGGGTACCGGAACATCGTTTTATTTCCTCTATTGCCACATCTTCAGGCAATCCCTTACGATAAGGACGATCACTGGTCATAGCATCAAAGGTATCTGCTACGGCAATAATTCGCGCAATTAAGGGTATCTCATCTCCTTTAATACCAAATGGATAGCCTTTACCATCAAAACGCTCATGATGGTATGCGGTCCCCTGAGATATTTCTTTAAACAAGTGTTCCGGTTGAACATCCTGAAGTATTTTCCGTCCAATATCCGGATGTTGTTTCATGATGCCAAATTCTTCATCATCTAAAGGCGCCTCTTTTAATAAAATACTATCTCTTACTCCCATCTTTCCAATATCATGAAGCAATGCTGCCCGTTCCAATATTTCCAATTTTTCAGTCGAAAGCCCAAGCGCTTTACCAATCTTAAGGCTGTTCTCACTCACGCGTTCAGAATGACCACGTGTATAAGGATCGCGCGCATCTAAGGCAGAAGAAAGCGTTAACAAAAAACTTTTAAACATCATTTTTAAATCAGCAAACAAACGGCTGTTTTCCACAGTAATAGCAATTATGCCTGCCAGTGCCTGGCATAAGTTTAAATCATCTTCATCAAACAATTCATTATCATGCTTATTAACCATTTGCAAACATCCAATACAAGTCGTCTGTGTAACCAATGGCACGCATAGCAAAGAATATGTTTTATACCCGGTAGATTGATCAAACTTATTAGCCCACCGTTCATCATTGCTCACGTCACTAATTAACTGAGGTTTCGCATTTTCTGCCACCCAACCCGCTAATCCCTGACCGATTTTCAGTTTTAACCCCTTTAGACCATCTGCTTTTGGTCCTTTTGCAACAGCAGGATACATATATCCTTCATTTTCAACATCGTTTAACCACAAAGTTCCCGCTTCTGCCCTAACCGCTTTCATAGCCTGTGTCAGTGCCATATCTAATAATTGCTGCAAGTCACCAGAAGTCTGAAGTAGTTTGGTTATATCCCAAAGTATTTCTAAATGTTCTGAACTGGGCTTCACGTTATGGCTCAAAAATAACGCCTCCTCGTTATATGCTTATTAGTATGTATACGGCACAAAAGGATAAATATCCTCTCTATTTCTACTATAATTACTCATAATTGCATATAATGGAGGAATTATCTCCTTTTTCACCAATATTGATTATAAACGACGGTAATCACCGCCGTTTATTGTTTTCATTTTCCTTATTCTTTTTTGGAATTTCTTCTCTAACTTTATCTTGAACTTCTTTGTGTTTCTTTAAATCATTATTTCCAACTATTTTACCCTGTTGATGTAATTTTTTGCTTTCCTTCTCTTTTTGTTGATTAATGTCATTTGTATTTTTCTGCTGCTGTTTTTTGGGTATTTGGTCTTCCCCCTGTTTATCTCCTTCATGAGAACCACCTTTTTTGGGGGTATCCTCTTTAGGGAAAATGATACGAGGAACATCTTTTTCTTTACCCTGATGTGATTTCTTTTTCTGTTGTTCTTGGCGATAATCATCATAAAGAATCTTTACTGATTTTTTCTCATCAGACTCTTCTCCATCCTGTACTGATAGGACTGAAGGCATATCTGAATCTACCTGCTGCTTCAAAATATATTTACCAATGGACATCTTCTTCTTTTTTGCTTTTTCATATTGCCGTGAGACAGACGCAATAGCCTCTACTTCCGCTTTTTGTTTTTTATGCTCTAACGCCTTTTGCGAAACCGCTTTAAGTCTTACTGATAATGCACCAATATCTTCTGCTTCAACACGTTCTATAGCAGGCACAGCACCAATCAAAATAAAATTTTCTTTTTCATAATCAATATAATGTTTTTCTACAGCTGAACTTACAATCTCTTCAACGGCTTTCTCCACTGGCTTTTTTAGTAAATTTACATCGCGAATAATTTCTTTCCCATCCTCGTTTAAACCCCAAACCTTCATTACATTTTTGTCTGCATCTACAGCCATTTGAATACTGGGGTTTATATCTACGCTTACATATGCATAAGTTTGACCATTAAAAACATACGTTTGGAACAATACCATACTCATCAAAACAAAAATCAAAAGACAAGCCACCAAAGTCCCACTTTTTTTATTAAGCTTCATACGCTGCGGAAGAATATCATCAGGCACAAATTCAATTTCCTCGCCTGCATTCATTCCCGGCAAACGTTTAATCTCATAGAATTCACAGGTATCTGTCATAATAATTGCACAACTTTTTTTAAATTTTAATATAATCCCTTTTTGCTTCATTTTTCCACCTCTTTTAGCGTAAGCAGTCCTTCTACATATGATTTGAGTTCTGTTAAATCACCCCAGAGTATCACACAAATAGCAATAATAAATTTCCGATTACGATTTAACATTTTCTTTCCTACTGGTAATATATCAATCAAATCCTTTATAGGAAGCGTTTTCTTGTTGCGCAATTGCTGAGACAAATGAGGGTTATCAACAATCGTTTTCGCAACCTGAACCGATTGCAAACGAGTATCAATATGTTTGGGCGCTTTTTGCACCAAGTCCTCTAATGAAATATGATAAGGCCCTAATCCTTGCGAAAATTCGTATAATTCCAAACGCGTTTCTACCCTTTTTTGATGTGAATAATCTATAAATGGTTTATGGTTTCCCTCATCATCATATAAGGAAAGAGAAACACATTTTTTCTCTTTCTTTTCTTTACGATAATAGTCATAGATACGACTGCGTATAACCTGGGCGGCAAAACCAATGAATGAAGAAGATAGCTGTGGGTCATATCGATCAATAGCTTCATTAAACGCCATAAGCCCCACGCTATATTCTTCTGAGTTTTCAATCTCTATAAAACGATGCGTAATCTGACTCAAATTTTTAAGAATGAAGGGTTTGTACTCTTGAATAAATGCTTCTCGATCATCGTCATCACCATTCTGAATATTTTGGATACGAGAAGAGATATCCTGTTTTTCTCTTCTTTTAGATCCAAATAGTCCTTTTAACAAAGTACCTCACCCTTTTCTGTATATCAATCAAAACATATATCTTATAATTTCCCTTTTAAAAGTTCAAGTCCTTCCAAAACCAAACAGCTACCCTTTGGTAGCTATTTGGTTTTATGGGATTAATTACAATAAACGATACATTTAAAACATGATTTTGTTTAAGCATTATTATATAAATTGTATTAAAGTTTTTACATTTAGAATGGCTCTGGCAACATGGGGACACACCACTCGTACCTCGCGGAATGTCCCCATCTTTCCTTCGCTTTTCCTGCAAACCTGTAATGTAAATTTTTTATTGCATTACATATAGCTTATTTAATAATCAAAAACCTCACATTTCCTTCTTCATCAAGGGATAATTCAACTAAACACCCCTCTTGGATATCTTCTAAATCAGAGTATTCTTCATCCTCATACACGAGTGTATCATCTAATAAATCATACGTAATTTCATTATCATTGATATCTAATGTAATGGTTAAGTCTTCTACGTCTATGTCCGTTACAACACCTGTCTTTTCCTCTTCATTAAGAATAATTAACGTTATGACTTCTCCATCATCGTTTAGTACTAATCGAATATAGTTCCCTATTTCAACATCTTCTAGTTCAATACGTTCATCTTTTTCATAAACTAATGTATCTTCTAAAAGATCATACGTTTTTTCGCTGCTATTAATATATAATGTAACGGTTAAATCTTCTACATCTATGTCCATTACAACACCTGTTTTTTCCTCATCTTTAATAGCTTTGGCTTCTTTAATAACCAAAAAACATACTTCTCCATCATTATTCAATAATAGTTCAACTACATATCCCTCTTCCACATCATCTAAATCAAAATATTCTTTATCCTGATACACGGGAGTATTCTCTAAAATATCATACGTTTTTTCTCTGTCATTGATATCTAACGTAATGGTTAAATCGTCTACATCTATATCCGTTACCATTCCTACCTTTTCGTTGGAATCAATCTCGTTATCCACATTACCATCTAAACGATCAATCAATACGGCCATTTCTGCACGGGTTACCGGCTTATTGGGTTGGAAAGTTCCATCAGGACTTCCAATCATCAAACCCATGTCATTCACCAGGTAAATGTATCCGATTGCACCTACAGGAATAGCGGGGTAATCAACAAAGTCTAATACATCATTCATATGATCCTCCGCTTTATTTTCCAAATCGATTGCCCGTACAATATACTTGGCAACATCAGATCGTTTTGCAGGTTGATTGGTACGGAACTCCAATAAATCAACTTCATCTAATATGTCTTTTTCCACTGCTAACGCAACATAACCTTTAGCCCACTCCGCTACGGCTTCCCCTTTGTATTTATCAGGAATCTCTAATTTTGTTAGTGCATCATCTTCCCATCCCATAACGCGCAGAGCCATAATAATTGCTTCTAGCTTGGTGACGGGACGCTTAGGCGCAAAGTTTTTTGCACTTTCTCCTTTAATAACACCTTTATTATACATTTTTTCTATGGCTTTTTCCGCCCATTTATACCCTTCAATATCTCCAAAAGCACGTACCCTCTCACGCACTTGCGTTTTTACCATCTTTTTAGCTAATCCGGGGGGGACGTGCTCCTTAAATTTGGGTTTTGCAAAACCAACCCCTAAAGAACTAAACAAGAATACAACAACCAGCATAGACGTTAATCCTTTTTTGAATTTCATTTTTTCTCCTCCTGCTCATTTTTTATTTGTGACTTCCTTTGTTATAGCATACGCATAAAGTATACTTTTACGGGTATAAAATGAAAAAACAGGAAAAAAGTCCTGTTTTTATCTATCGCACCATTAAATCTATTTGAAATTTTTCTGCAATTGCATGGCAAGCTTCTATATCTACACCCGGTACAGCCACAACTGTTAAACGAACATGAGAAATATGCTTAATGCTTTCTTCAATAAAATGAAGCAGTTCACTATAAGCTTCCCTTCCATAATCTGACTGACAAATTTCATGGTAAGTTTCAGCATCCTGAGCATTAAGACTAATGGATATATAATCAATAACTTCTCCAAGATCAGGCACGATATTATATCCATTAATTAGATTTCCCTGCCCATTTGTATTTAAGCGTAGATGACAACCTCTCTTTTTCAACTCACGTCCCACATTCAATATGACATCCAAGCGACAGGTGGGTTCCCCATAACCACAAAAAATGATTTCATCGTAATCAGGGTATTCCTCTACAGCTGCTAATATCTCTGCAATGGTCGGTTCTTCTTTTAAAATTAAGTTGTGTCCACCAACACCATCTTGATATTGGCGCACACAAAATGTACACCGATTCGGACATCGATTGGTAATATTTAAATATAGCCCCTCTTTATAGGTATAAGCAATCATTTGTTTTCCCCTCTTTCTATCATCGAAATTGTTAATAAGGACGCGGTATCTTTTGGGGGTAACAATTTTTCTTTGGGTAATCTTATGGAAATCATCTCTCCCGGAAAAGCATTCCCCTTTGAGAAGGTAAAAATCTTTTTCCCATCCTGATTAACAACCAATTGACCTGAAGAAAATTTTTCTTCGAGACGTAAAAATATTCGAAAACTTTCGTCACTATTTGAACTCATAATCTGGGGGATGCAAAATTGAACCCCTTCCCCAGGCGTAATTGCAGCCATACTATGCTCAAACACCCACGGATCCTTCGCAAAAAGTGCAGCATGACGACCTGCCATTTCTCCTTCAGCGGTTACATCATCCACCAAATCATGTACATACACCCCGTCCCCACAAGCAAAAATCCCAGGCGTAGACGTTTCCATCCACTGGTTTACAATCGGTCCGCCTGTATGATGATCAATTTTAATCCCTGTATTAAGAGGTAATTTATGATCTGGAAGCAGTCCAACCGATAACACAAGCGTATCACAAGGTATATCGTAAATGGAATCAGCTATTGGGTTCCCTGTATCATCCATTCTGACAACGGTTACCCCCGTCACTCTTTTCCTTCCATGAATTTCAATAACCGAGTGGTTTAATAGCAAAGGAATATTAAAATCATTTAAACATTGAACAACATTACGCTTTAGCCCACTTGAAAATGATTTTACCTCTATCACACCTTTCACCAATGCCCCTTCCAGCATTAAGCGTCGTGCCATAATTAAACCAATATCACCGGAACCCAAAATGACAACTTCTTTACCAGGCAGATGACCATACTGATTTATAAACTGTTGAGCTGTACCCGCCGTAAATATACCGGCAGGACGCGTACCCGAAATCCCTAAACCACCCCGGTTTCGCTCCCGGCATCCTGTAGCCATCACAACAGCTTTTCCAGATATGATTTTGATTCCACTATAGGGACTAATAATCAGAATACGATTTCCTGGTAATATTTTCAGCACCGATGTATCACAAGCTGCTTCTATATGATATTTTTTTATCATCTCCATAAAGCGATGTGCATATTCCGGGCCTGTTAATTCTTCCCCAAAACGGTGCAATCCAAAGCCTGAATGGATGCATTGATGTAAGATACCTCCTAATTCAAAACGTCGTTCTAATATAATAATATCTTGCGCCCCATTTTCATGAGCCGCAATAGCTGCTGCCATTCCTGCCGGACCGCCCCCGATTATAATGACATCATACCGGTTTCTCATGTTCAGCATCCTCTCCCGCTATAATGCTTTGTTTATTTTCACTAATCAACATAACAGATTCCGCCTCATTTTTAATAACATCCGATAAAGGCAAACCCAGTTCACGTGCTAATATTCGGATAAGGTGAGACGTACAAAAACCACCCTGACATTTTCCCATACCCGCCCGTGTACGCTTTCGAATGCCATCTACACTTCTTGCCCCCAGGGGACGATGAATCGCCTGAATCACTTCATTTTCCGTTACTTGTTCACACTGACAAATAATTCTTCCATACGATGGTTGGGATTTTATCATCTGCATGCGTTCCCATAAATCAGAAGGGCCTCCTCCGAAGGTAGATGAAGTTACCCCATCTACTGCTTCACTGATCTCCTCCTGCTTTCCTTGAGCCATATCTAATAATTGTTCTGCTGTTGTAATAACAGCTTCTCCTTCTGCCATCTTTTCATTTATATCTATGAAACTTTTCTTTATATTTTGTCTCTGGCTCTTGTAATATTTCTTTTGCTTTATTTCCAAGCCTGCTGTTTGCAATAAATGAACGACATACTTTCCAACTGTTGGAACAGCCGTTAAGCCTGCATCATCAATCCCAGCCACCTCAATGAACGCTGGGATGTTTAATGACGAACGAATGAGGAAATCTTCATTCGGCGCTGCTATGTATCCGCCGCCAAAAGCAGATAAAACCTTATCCGGTGTTATGTGGTCCATCATCTTATTACTCACTTCAGTTAAGCGGTTTAAAATCGTCTGGGTTGTTTCTGTACCAAACTTTTCCCAGCGATTATCTAGTGTCTCCCATAAGCCAACCATCATGTATCCATCTACTGTAGGAAATAAGCGTAATATTTCCTGTGGCGTATCCCCTAAAATAGTCAATATCTTACTCGGATCAGAAAGACGATCCAGTAAGAGATATTGTACATAACGATAATCTTCTACCATACCATTGATTCCAGCCAAACGGCTTATTTTTACAGCGTCTGTTCCAGCTGCATTGATAACATACTGTGCTTCTACTATACCTTCGCTGGTTACAAGAGAGAAATCTTTTTCATGAGTAATGTCAAGAACTTCAACATTTCTTTTAATATCTACCCCATTGGCTAAAGCATTTTCTCCTAAGGCGATCGGCAGCTGATAGGCGGCCACAACCCCTGCTCCCGGAGCAAATAGTGCTTTTTGCGGTATTTCCTTTAGCTTAGGTTCCATTCTTCGCACACGTTCGCCATTAATCCACTCAACTTCCACACCATTTTCCATTCCCCATCGAACATAATCGTTTAATTTCGTTTCTTGCTGCTCTGAATACGCTAATAATAAGACGCCCTTTTGTTCATAAGATACATCTAATTCCTGACAAAAAGACTCATATAAACGATTACCACTTACACATAATTGGGCCTTTATACTTTTAGGACGAAATTCACAGCCGCTATACACAATACCACTACTAAAACGGCTTGTCCCTCCCCCTATGTCCACCTCTTTTTCCAGTAGACAAACCGATAAGTCATACCGACCCAGTTCCCGAGCAATAGCTGTACCCATAATGCCACCGCCAATAACTACGATATCATACATATGATCCGCTCCATTTTTTACATATTATCAAACATATCACCATTGTAAAGTAGTATAAACTTAGTGTCAATGTACCCTTCTGGCTTATTATTTAAATATTAATATACCTTAAAAAAATCTGATTTTTCTCTTGTCTTTCCCAATTAAAAGTGCTAGGATAGTCATTGTATCCAGTTCTACACGCAATCATTATTTGACAATGTAATAACGTAATTTGATATTAATAAACATGTTTTCATATTAATAACAATATTCCAAAAACATCTTGATTTTATAAATAAAGAATGTTAATATCTTATTCGTGTCGAAAATATTTAATATTCTGGTGTTCCATTGTTAATATACCATTTAAGGTATTTTATATAAATTTTTCCTCTTTGTGTTTCACTAAAAAAGCACCGCGCTGCCATGCGGTGCTTTTTTTATTTATCTTCAAAAAATTGATGATAAATACCAATAAAATTTTCCAACGCCTTTTTCTTCCTTTCGAGCTGTATACTCGCTTCATGAATCATTTGGATTCCCTGTGGTGTTACTTCATAAATGCGCTTTGCTGGTCCTCCGCCTTTAGTTTCCCAACAGGATATCACCAACCCTTCTTCTTCCATTTTGCGAAGATGGCGATAAATTGCAGCCAAATCCGGCACTTCCTCTTCCGGGTTTAACTTCCCTAATTGTTCTACAATGTCATAACCATACGATGGTTTATGAGACAGAATTAAAAGAATCCAAGGTTTAACATAGCGATGCTTCTTTCCATCTATCCAACCAGGCGTACTTCCTTTTTTATCATTCAATGATTTTTCCTCCAAAATATTTTTCTTTTTATTTTCTCCATAAATGTATTATTACCTCCTTTTTGAAATATTTACATTCTATTTGTCTTATAATAACTATTGACTTTACGATTAAAAGACATTATAATTATATCATATATATGACTAAGTCATATATATGGCAGTAATGACAGAGGTTCTAAACTTTTTAAGGAGGTTGTGTTATTATGGGAAAAATCTTTGTTAGAGAACGTACAAAATTTGGCGAAAAAGAAAAAAAGCCACGCTTTACAATTGTAGGTGTATATGAGCTTAAGTTAAAAATTTTTAAAGATCATATGCGCAAAAAAGAATTAGAACAAATAGCGGAAGCAACAGGTGCAGAATTGGTATTCTTAAAAGATGAAAAAAAAGATAAAGAATAGCATGAACACGAAAGAGGGGCACAGTATACTGTCCCCCTCTTTCGTGTTTTACTTTCTTACTCTTATCCGAACATCAACGGCAAAACCGCCATGTATATCCACCATAAAAGGATTAATATCCATCTCCATAATCTCCGGATGAAGTTGTACCAGATTAGAAACCTTTAAAATAGTATTTTTAATACTTTCTAAATTAGCAGGATTACCACGGTATCCTTTTAAAACTTTTGAAAATACCATTTCTTCTATCATCTCATCCGCCTCTTGAGGCGCAATAGGCAAAAGCCGTGTGGAAAAATCCTTGCGAACTTCCGCATAAATTCCGCCTTCCCCTACAGTAATCAGATGACCAATCCCCGCTTCATACTTTACCCCCATTATGATTTCATATCCTTTACACAATGACTGCAGTAAAATCTTACATTCAGGATCATTAATTTGTTTCGCTAATCGTTGCATATGAACCAAAGCGGCTTGAAATTCCGGTTCGGTTTTTACAATTTCAACCCCACCTTGATCTGATTTGTGAAGCATCTTCTGAGAGATCAGTTTAAGGGCAACTGGTCCTTGCCATGCTACTTCTTCGATTTCATCTGGATAAACCCAACGATAGGCAGGGATAGAAATATGGCTCTGCTCCATCCACTGCAACGCTTCCTCTGTACTAAGCCAGAAACATGTTCCTTCTTCTTGTGGCAATTCATAAGGTGTATAAGCATACAGCGCTGGCTGTTTTAATAACGTTTCCATTGCTGACGCGACATCCGTTTCTTCAATAAAATACGGGATATTTTCTTCTTTAAACATTTCCATGATCTCACCCGCAGTCGTAACACTGGGCAATACAGGAATAATCATTTGTGAAGATGACTTAATCTTTTTGATTAAATATCGATAAGCCTCTGCCACATCAACAAAACCGCTATCCCCAAAGATAACAATATAGGCACTATTATTTTCCCGGCTTTTTTCCAAAGTTTCTAATGCAAACTGAATTTGCGCAGCCCCACCCGTTGCTAAAATATCAACTGGATTAGCAACGGCCGATCCGGGCAAAAGACCTGCTTCTAATTGTTGTTGTGTGGCATGAGAAAGATGCTTAATAGGCACATGGTGCTGAACTAAAGCATCAATACACAATATCGCGGGTCCACCCGCATGACTAATAACAACTGTATTACCCTCTCCATTAATACGCTTGTTTTTAGCGGCAATTAATAAAGTAAGGATATTCAACAAATGTGTTTTATTTGTTGCGCGTAAAACACCCGCCTTACGAAAGACGGCATTTACAGCATCTTCGCTCGTCATCATAGCCGCCGTATGTGAAGCCGCAGCATCACTTCCCATAGCCGTTCTCCCCGATTTTAAGGCAACAATACGGCATCCCTTCCGCTCAAGCATTCGGGCAGCATAAATAAGGCGTTGTGGATCTTTGATAGATTCAAGATATAGAACAAAAATTTGAGATGAAGATGAAACTTCGTGAGTTGCATAGTATTCTAAAACATCTTCCGGCGTAATCTGAATAGAATTTCCCAAACTCCAAAGACTGTTAAATCCAATTCCCCGCACTAAAGCCAATTCTTCTAAAAATGAAGCAAAAGCCCCACTCTGAGAGATAAAGACAGGAGATTGATCGCTCATTTTCATAAATGGCCCGGCAAATATCCCAAAATACTCAGGTGTACCCACCCCCATACAGTTCGGACCAATAACCTGCAACTCATAATCGGCAATCATTTTTTTCAATTGGGATTGAGCCATTTCATCCCCCACTTCTCCAAATGCTGCCGCAAAAAGAATAATGTTTTTTATACCTTTTTTCCCTAAATCCTCTATAGCTTCTAACGCCAATTCTTTCTTTATAGCGATAATTGCCAATTCATATGACTCGTTTATCTCTGATATTTTATGATAAACATCAATATTTTCTATCTCTAACGGTTTCGGGTTAACAATTCCAAGTCGTCCCTTGAATGTTTTCTTTACCCGATCCGTTGTAATGCCACCAACGCTGCTTAATTTGTCACTCCCACCAACGATTAAAATGCTAGTTGGTTTGATAAACGCTTTTAAATTCATTACCTTTTCTGCCTCCATCCTTTAGCCAATATCTTTTTCTTATTATAGCCATTCATATCCATACTTGTCTACATTTCTATAATCTTTCTAATAATTCCTTCAAACCTTCAATGTAGGGCATAATTTTTATCTTCTCAGTGCAACATCCTTTTTCACTATGTATTGGCCCTTTGACAGGCAGGCAAAAAGAAAAACAGTCCCATTTCATATCCTTATATTTTCCATAATAACAAGACTCATCTTCTCCTGCTGCATCAATATCAGAAAAACCCGCTCTAATTCCGCTTTGATTTAGAATATTACTTAGTTCTCCGTATAGCTTTTCTTGGGAGTATCCTAATCGATTAGAAAAAATATTTTCAATGGAAATAGGTACATGAAAATTATCATTTGTAACATCTAAGGTAATAACCCACTGAGGTTTAATTTGCTTCTCTTCTAACCAACGTACGGTTTTGTAAGCGCCTACACCACCAATTTCTTCTCCTAAAGTAAATGAGATTAAAATATTCTTTGTTTTGAAGTTATGATGTAACATCAAATAGGCAATAGCTGTATTCGTAATACTGTTATCAAAAGTGCCCCAAATATTTTCCTCTTCTTCCCGCACAAAATAGTCTCGTTCTTGAAAAACCGTATCAATATGTGAAGAAATCAAAATAGTGGGGTAACAATTATTTGTAGACTTTAAATAAAAGTTTGAATAAATCATCCCGTACTGATCATACTGAATGAGTTGAAAATTTTGCTGTTTAAGAAGAATATCTTTTAAATGATCCCGTTTCTTGTTATTAATGACCTCAAATTTTTCTTCGTCAGCTTTTATATGAACATTAATTAACTTTAACAAAGACAAAAATTCATCTCTCATCTTTCACCCTCCCCTTTTTCCGTTCTATATAGCCTTCCTTGCCACGTCTGGCGATCCTTAAGACGGCCATCTATTCTTGATAGTATTTCTCGTTTACGACGACACCATAAGGGACCAATAAGTGTCTCTTTGGGTGCATCTCCCATCAGTCTATGAATGACCATTTCTGGAGGCAGTATTTCTAGAATATCTACAACCAAATCAATATAAGCCTCTGACGATAAAAATTCAAATTGACCTTTTTCATACATTTGCACCAACGGTGTATCTTTTACTAGATGAAGCAGATGGATCTTGATACCTTCTACGTGCGTTGAAGCCACATATTTAGCCGTTCGCATCATATGTTGCCGATCTTCTCCGGGCAGTCCTAAAATAATATGTACACAAGTTGCAACATTAAATGATTGAAGTTTTCGCACACTTTCCAAAAAACAATCCGAATTATAACCACGATTAATGATTCTTCCTGTTTTATTATTACTTGTCTGTAACCCTAGTTCTACCCAAAGATAGGTTCGCTCATTCAGTTCAGATAATAAATCCAACACATCTTCCGGCAGACAATCAGGGCGAGTTGCAATAGCAAGTCCTTCAACGCCTTCTATTTCTAATGCCTGCCCATATATATTTCTTAGTTGCTCAACGGGTGCATACGTATTTGTAAAGGCCTGAAAATAGGCAATATATTTTTTAACACCCGGCCACTTTGAACGAACTTTAAGTACCCCTTGTTTGAACTGTATCCCCAAAGGGTCATTTGGTTTACCCGCAAAATCTCCTGATCCCTGCAAGCTGCAAAAAACACAACCGCCATAACCCACTCCTCCATCACGATTAGGACATGTAAAACCACCATTTAAAGAAACTTTAAATACTTTCTCACCAAAGACATGTCGCAAATGATAGTTTAAACTGTGATAACGTTTATCCCCCCATAAGCGTGGGTCATTCTGAGTTTCGTTTTTATCATTCATTTCAATTTTCTCCTTAATAAAAGCTTCACCTCTTTTATACAAGGTGTTCTAAGTATTATTCGCTTATTCGAGATGAACGTCCTGCTTTAAAGTTGTTTATTACCAAATTATATAATTTAAGGATGTATCAACATGAACTGGCTTTACATACAAAGTTTATGTGTGGCCGCTATTACTAATTGACATAAAATAAGAAAAACAGCTTTGCTGTTTTTTAGCAGAAAGCGGAAAGACCACAGCCTACGGCTGCTGAAAGGAAAAAGTAAAAGATTAAGGTCAAAGAATAAAAAACCTTTTATACTTGTTTTTACCTTAAACCTCTAGCTTTCAGCTTTCAAATCCTTATGAATGGAGAGAGGAACAAATGGAACATGAGCTTCACTTATGTGACTTACCCGTTGGATCTATTGGAAAAGTAACACGATTATTAGCCATTGGTTTACCGCGTCGTAGAATGTTAGATCTGGGTTTAATTCCGGGTACTAAAATAGAATGTGTTCGCCGCAGTCCATTAGGAGACCCTACCGCTTTTCATATTCGTGGTGCCATTATTGCTCTACGCTATGAAGAATCCCAGCAAATTTTGATAAAACCTTTATAAGAAAGACCCCTTCGGGGTATTTAGGTAAGTGGGAAAATAAAAAAAGTTAGAAAGCAGAAAAGGAGAGCTATCTTATGAAATTAACACATCGATCTTCTGAAAAAAAAGTTAACGGAAGAAATAATAACATCGATTTTTCAGACCCTAATATCAAGATTATTGCATTAGCAGGCAATCCTAATACAGGAAAAAGCACGGTTTTTAATAGTTTAACAGGGCTTAATCAACATACTGGCAACTGGGCCGGAAAAACTGTTACGCACGCCAAAGGTTCCTTTTACTATCGTAACCAACATTATGTATTAGTTGATCTTCCCGGTACCTATTCTTTGCTAGCCAATTCCGTTGAAGAACAAGTCGCTAGAGACTTCATCTGTTTTAATCAACCCCATGCCACTATTGTTGTCCTCGATGCAACCTGTTTAGAAAGAAATCTCAATCTAGCACTTCAAATCATGGAAATCACGCCCCATGTTATTATTTGTATCAACTTATTAGATGAGGCCCAAAGAAAAGGATACTTCATCGATCTCAATTCGCTTAACATCCAATTGGGTGTGCCTGTAGTCGGCACGATCGCTAGAGAGGGAAAAGGCCTAGAGCATCTAAAAGATATAACTTATCAAGTCGTTAACAATCTCATAACCCCCAAACCTGCCAAACTAATTTATTCATCGGATATTGAGCGTACTCTAGAGAAAATTACACCACAATTAGAAAAACTCCTTGGAGAAAGAATAAACGCCCGGTGGGTAGGACTACGCCTAATTGACGGAGATCAATCACTACTTAACGCAATTTATGAGCATATAGATACGTTCCCCGAATTAAAGAAAGAAAGTGAGGTACTCAAACACTATGGAGAAACCAAGCAATCAAACATCCTTGGCTGAAATTCTTGAGATAACAGAAGCAACACGCAGCCAAAACAGCAATTATATTAGAGACAGTATCGTTGAAAGCATCTATCAACATGCTGAACAGATTACAAATATAGTAGTAAAACAGAAAGAATTGAATAAGTGCCCCGATCGAAAATTAGATGATATTTTAACTTCTCCGTGGTTGGGTTATCCACTCATGCTCCTATTACTAGGATTTATCTTTTGGCTTACTATCATAGGCGCTAACTATCCTTCCCAGATCATTGCAAAATTTCTTTTCACCATTGAAAGCCAATTAACAGGTTTATTTATGCGTTTCCATGCGCCACACTGGCTCTATGGCCTTTTAATACTAGGTATTTACCGCTGCTTGGCATGGGTCATTTCCGTTATGCTGCCACCTATGGCCATCTTTTTTCCCTGTTTTACGCTTTTGGAAGACTTAGGTTATCTACCGCGTGTTGCTTTCAATGTTGATCGTTTATTTAAAAAAGTAGGCGCTCATGGTAAGCAAGCACTAACCATGAGTATGGGATTTGGCTGTAACGCTGCAGGTATCACAGCCTGTCGAATCATTGAATCACCACGCGAACGCCTTATTGCGATACTTACCAATAATTTTGTTCCTTGTAACGGGCGCTTCCCTACACTAATTTCTCTTGCAATTATTTTTATGGGAGGCGCTGTTTTCAAAACTTCCAGTACAGCTATTGCCACTGCGGTGGTTGTTGGGTTGATTCTATTAGGCATTAGTATCACATTATTCACCTCTTGGCTTTTATCCAAAACTATACTTAGAGGTATACCCTCTTCTTTTACCATGGAATTACCATCCTATCGCAAGCCACAGATCGGAAAGATTCTAATCCGTTCACTATTAGATCGAACGCTCTTTGTTTTAGGTCGTGCTATCGTCGTTGCTGCTCCCGCAGGCGCCATGATCTGGGCTTTAGCTAATATACATATTGGTGATACCAGTATCGTTACACATATCGGTCAATTCCTTAACCCCCTGGGGCATGCCGTTGGACTAGATGGATTTATTCTGCTGGCTTTTATTCTAGGATTCCCTGCAAATGAGATCGTTCTTCCAATTCTTATCATGTGTTATCTTTCTTCAGGAACCATGCTGGAATTGAAAAGCTTGACAGCGATGCGCGATTTATTCGTTCAGCACGGATGGACCTGGCTCACTGCCCTGAATATGATGCTTTTTTCTCTTTTGCATTTTCCTTGCGGTACGGCTTTATGGACCATTCGCAAGGAAACGGGCAGCAGCAAGTGGACCTTACTGGCTTTCCTTATGCCAACAGCTATTGCCTTTAGCGTCTGTTTTATAACGACACAAATCATTCGATTATTGAGATGAGTATAAATTCTTTTTAGAACAGTGTGCATTGATGCACTGTTCTTTATTTTTTTGCATCACCCATAGGGGTGAGACTTCATTTGAAATCGTTATGATAACTACCTAATGGGGGTGAAATCATTTGCAATGGTACTATTCTATTTAACCCTTGATGGGGATTTATAATTTATTTCAATTATCCTTAAAACTTGTATAACATTTTTTCTTTAAGTTGTACCTTCTTAATAAAAAATAATATAAAACAAAAATTAATGATTAACTTTTGAACACTTCCCATAGATATTTGTAACATTATCTATCAATTTGTACATTTCTTATTATATCTTAAATATCTTATTATTCTTCCTACTAATTGCATTGTTAATTTCCAGACCACTAGTATAATTTGGAGATATTTGAAGAAATAATGAGAAAAACAACAATATTAATCTTATCATATTGTTTAATTATCACAATACTCACGCAAATATTATTGGAATTATTATTGTAATAAATAATATTCAACAAAAGCAAAAGGAGGTGTTTAAATGATACCAAAAAAAAATAAAGTAAAAGTAAATGTATCTGTTATTGAACATGCCCGCTCTCCAAATAAGATAGCTTAATGAATAACATGTTAATACTTTATCTCATAAGTATCATCCTAAAACTTATGGTGACGTATTTAATAATTGTATTACCTAATAAGTACCTAAGTTAATAACATTACAAAACCTTGTTAACAAAACCTTTTTAAATCCTTATTTATTTAATGCATATCATGTTTAGTAGTATTATCTTAGGTGGAAAACGAAAGTTAAATAAATTTATTTCTCTTTCTTTTCCACCTTCTTATTCCATAGAAAGGATGATTAGTTTGAATAATAAACAAAACAATAAAAATATAATTTATGATTATGTAATTAAAAACGGTACCGTTATTGACCCCAAAAGCGAACTGACAACTCTCGCTAATGTAGGCATAATAAAAGATAAGATTGGGATTGTCACGCGTCAAGATATTAATGGTAAACAGGTTGTTGATGCTACAAATAAAATCGTTTGCCCTGGCTTTATTGATATCCATTCCCATCTTGATAGCAGTGATTATGCCGGTGGATTATCTGTTGCACAAGGCATTACCACTTCCTTAACGGGGAACTGTGGCATATCAGAATTTCCTATTAAGAAATTTCTCGATAAAACGGAACAAAACGGATATATTCTCAACCAAGCAACATGTGTAGGACAATCCTGGAAACTTCGCGAATTAGCGGGATTGAAAGACCCTAATGCAGTAGCAACACCAAAACAAATTGCTCAAATGGCAGAATATGCCGAACAAGCTCTAGCGGAAGGTGCTTACGGTATCTCTCTGGGAGTGGAATATGCCCCTGCTACAACCAAAGAAGAGATCATCGCATTAGCTAAAGTAGCTTCTAAATATGATAAATTGATGCCAGTTCATAGCCGCTATGGCTGCAACCGTTTCGCCGAAGACATGAATGAGTTTATGGAAATTGTGAAATTAACCGGTGTGAAATTGCAAATATCTCATCTCGGTTATCAATACGGTTATGGTCAGATGGATGCGGCGCTCCTCATGATTGATAAGATGTGGGAACAAGGATACCCGATTATGTGTGATAGTGGTCTCTACGAAGCATTTGCTACTTTCATCGGTTCGGAAGTATTTGCCCCGGGATGGCTGGAATGGTTCGGGTGTAGCATGAATGATTTAGTTATCTGCAGTGGTCCTCATGCGGGGAAACATTGTACGGAGGAGCTTTATCAAGAAATAAGAGCACACGCTCCCCAAACAGTGGGGACGGCTTTTGTTGGAAAACTACATGAATTCATTAGAGCGATACAACATCCTGCTGTGGTTGTTTGTACTGATGCTGGTTTAGGTAAAAAACCAGGTGATGGTCATCCTCAAGATGTTGGTACTTTCCCAAAACTCCTGGGACGTGTTGTTCGTGAGCAAAATGCCCTGACTTTAATGGAAGCAATTCGCAAATCCACCATTCTACCAGCACAAATTATGGGTTTAGATAATAAGGGATGGTTGGGAACCGGTGCAGATGCTGATATTGTTATTTTTGATCCGAACCGTGTTATTGACAAAGCGGATTACAGCGGCATCGGAGAAGCAGATGCTTTGCCGGAAGGAATAGAATATGTGTTTGTTAATGGTACAGCTGTTGTTGAAAACGAAAAAGTAATGGCTGACAGACGGCCTGGCAAGGTATTAAGAGAAGAAAATAAAATCTGGACACATTAGTGCATTATAGAAAGGAGATCTTATTATGGAGCATTACGGTATTATAAGTTTAATTCCTGCCCTTACTGTTTTAATTATTGCTTTCAAAACAAGAAAAGCTTTTGAACCCATGCTTATCGGCTCAATAGTAGGTTACATTATTGTTGCAAAAACCAACTTCTTTACGGAGTGGTTGAATTCTGCTTTATCTGTTATGGTTGACCCCACAATTGCTTGGATTATTTTGGTATGTGGTCTATTTGGCAGCTTAATTGCTGTACTTGAAAAGTCAGGCGGTGCCTTGGGCTTCACTAATTTTGCCTTAAAATATGCCAATACTCAAAAAAAATCTCTGATTTTGGCTTGGATTATGGGTTTAGCTATTTTTATTGATGATTACTTAAATGCCCTTACTGTAGGTACAGCAATGAAAAAAATTACCGATAACCATAAAATTCCACGGGAAATGCTTGCATATGTCATTAACTCCACTGCAGCTCCTGTATGTATATTACTCCCATTTTCTACATGGGCTGTATTCTTTGCCGGATTGTTAGAAAAGGAAGGTGTTACAATTAATGGCAGCGGTATGACCGCTTACATCCATACTATTCCTTTCGCATTATATGGTTGGGCAGCCGCTATTTTAGTCCCATTTGTAATTTTAGGTATTATCCCAAAAATTGGTCCAATGAAAAAAGCATGGGATAGGGTTAAACAAACTGGACAGGTATTCCCCCCCACCGCTGATAATAAATTTTTAAACACTCAAGAAAGTAATACTGAAGTAGCCGCAAGTAAAGAAATATCAAATTCTGAACCACAGGTTTCAAACTTCCTTATTCCAATTATTGTATTAATTGCAGTAACTATTCTTACTGGAATTGATTTATTAAAAGGTGTTCTTGTAGCATTGGTTACTTGCCTAATTCTTTACACAGTAAGAAAGCTCATGTCTTTCGATGACTTTATGGAAACTTGCTGGCGCGGTCTTGAAAGTATGATAATGCCACTTGGTATTGTTGTCGTTTCTTTTATTTTCAAAAACGTAAACGATGCGTTAGGATTAACTCCTTTTGTCATAGAAACGATTAAACCTTTAATGAGTGCACACCTGGTAGCAGCAATTTCCTTTGCATCTGTAGCATGTATTGCCTTCTGCACGGGAACGTTCTGGGGGCTGGCTGCCATAGCTGTCCCAATCGTAATCCCATTAGCCCAAGCAATGGATGTTAATGTTTTACTAGCAGCAGGTGCTATATTTTCTGGTGCTGCTTTTGGAAGCCATGCCTGCTTCTATGCTGATGCAACCGTATTAACGGCTCGCTCCAGTGAAATCCCTCCTATGGAACATGCACTTACCCAAATTCCATATGCAACAATAGCAGCATGTATCACTTTTATTGGTTACGTTATTCTAGGCTACATCGTATAAATAATACCTCAGTCAATATAACATTATTAAAACAAAAGCCCTCCCCCTTTTTGGGCTTTTGCTTTAATATAATAATTGGCAAATAAACCACTACCTGTAGTTTTTCTCATCAATATTATCGTTTAATATAATAAGACATTTTTTAGTTCCACTAATCTTTAGGCGAGGTGTATACCAATTGTTAACAAAAACTACTAACACTAAAAAAAAAATACATCTTAATAGGTTAAATAATGTTAAAAAAATCAGTATAAATATAAAGATATTGCTTTCTATTATTATTTGCGTAACTGCTGTAGCTCTAATTATAGGTAGCATAAGCATAATAAAAAGCAGTAAAGTAATTGAAAGTGAAGCTAATGAAAAGATCCTCTTTATGACAAAAAATTACGGTAATGAATTTTGCCAGAAAACAAAATGTATAGAAACTGCTGTTAATGGTATTGCCGCAGCAATATCTAGTACACTGGATATAGAAAAATTAAGTAATGATAAGAATTATATAAGTGTATACCAAAATGAAATAATTGAACCACTTGTTGAACAGTTTACCAAAACAACAGAAGGTATATGCGGAGCCTATTTAGAAATAAACCCTACATTTACACCATCACTTAAAGAAAATAATAATATTTACGGTAGCTGGTATTCTGATACCGAGCAAAATGGAAATTACACTAAACAGGAATTGGCTTATATTAGTGATTTTAACCCTGATAACGAATATTTTACCTGGTACTTTGATACGGAAAGTACGGGTAAAGGAATATGGAGTGATTTATATTTAGACACATATATTGATGTAATGATGATTTCTTATACCACACCTATTTATATTGGTGGTACAGTAGTTGGTGTTGCTGGTATTGATATTGCTTATGATGATATTATTAATATAGTAAACAATATGCGTGTATATGATACAGGATACGCTGCTCTTATTGATAAGAATGGTTATTTCATAACTCATCCTTTTTTTGGTAAAAACGATAACATCAAAACCATAGAAAATGGTGGATTAGAATATATTGTTGAAGAAATAAAAAATAATCACTCTGGAATTACAGCTATCAATTCAAATAATAAAAATAAAATAATTACCTATACCACTCTTTCCAATGGACAAACTCTTTTACTAACTGTACCCAGATTAGAAATATTCAAGCCAATGACAAATCTCAAATTTTCCCTTATCTATGTAATTATGGGCAGCATTGTATTAGTGGGGATAATTGCCTTTTTTATTGGACGTAAGATTTCTCATCCCGTTATACAGATTACAAAGGCAATTAAGAAAACAGCTGATTTAGACCTTGTTGAGGATAAAGATCTGGAAAATATATTTAAAAATAATGACGAGACAGGAACAATGGCAAAAGCTGTAGCCAAAATGCAAAAAATTCTTAAAGACATTGTAGTCACCATAGTTTATAGCGCCAAACAATTAACTAATTACTCACAAAATCTAGCTACAGCAATAAATGAATCTGTCAGTACCAATAATGAAGTTGCCAAAGTAACAGAACAACTAGCTCAAGGTGCTTCCGAACAAGCTAAGGAAGCACAGGAAGGACTTAACAAATTAAAAGATTTATCCATGGAAATAAAATCAGCAGTAAATAGTTCTGAACAATTAAAGCATTATGCTAATGAAACAAATCAGGTTAACAACAAAGGGCTTGTTGTTCTAAATGAACTTGGAAAAAAGATCAAAGAAAATAATGACGTTTCACTAAAAGTTAGAGCAAGTATTGATACCTTATCACAAAACTCAGAATCAATAAATCAGATCGTTTATACGATTCAATCAATAGCAGAACAAACTAATCTTTTGGCACTTAATGCAGCTATTGAAGCAGCGAGGGCTGGCGAAACAGGTAAGGGGTTTTCTGTAGTGGCAGAAGAAATCCGTAAACTAGCTGAACAAACTTCCCTTTCTACAAATGAAATTGGCAGCTTAATAAAAGAAATTCAGATTCAGGTAGTCAATACCAAAAATGATATGGATTCTGCCGGCTCAATTGTCAATGAAGTTAACGAAGCACTTTCAGGTACAGAAAAATCATATGCAAATATTGGTGAAGCAATAGATAGTACCATTAATTTAATTGAAAATGTAGCTAAAAATGTAGAAAGCATTAACGTTAATAAAGAGAACGTGATTTATTTAATTGAAAATATGGCTGCAATTTCTGAGGAATCTGCTGCCTCAACAGAAGAAGTATCTGCTTCAATGGAAGAACAAATGGCAACAACAGAAAGTATATCTGTTATGACTGATAAACTGCAAGAACAAGCAATTGCTCTTCAAAATTTAGTAAAAAAATTCAACGTCTTAGATTAAACAAAAAAAGATTTATTAATATTAATAACCCCATAAAATACTATATATTATGCAATAAAGAATTTATATCATCTGGTTTGTTAAATAATGAATGCAATAACGGGGACATTCAACAAGATACAAATGATTTGTCCCCATCTTTCATAAGTAATCTATAAAGTATAACCTATATACATGAATAGCTATGTTTAATGAATATTTATAAGGGTATATTTAAGGTTAAATATATATCTATAAACATTACTATATTACACTTACCATATTTCATGTATTTTATTAAGAAAGGAAAATTAGTATGTCACAACACGTAATCTTTCTGTATCTCCCAATATTAGTAACTATTATATTAGCTATAAAAACACGAAAAATAATATCCCCTCTATTAGTAGGTTCTTTAAGCATTCATATCATAATAGATAAATGGTACTTTATTGATGGATGGATTAATTCCGTATATACAACACTTAGTGACACAACATTGATTAAGATAGTGTTAATAATGGGGCTGTTCGGTAGCTTTAATAACTTGCTTGAAAAATCTGGGGGGTTCAAAGGATTAACAAACTTAATCACTAAATATGTAAATAATCAAAAAAAATCTCTTCTTGCCACTTATATATTAGGAAGTTTAGTTTTTATGGATGATTATTTAAATAATTTAACAGTTGCTTCTGCTATGAAAAATATTACTGACAAATTTAATGTTCCACGAGAATTTTTGGCTTATTTAGCAAATTCCTTGGCAGCATCTGTTTGTATCATTATCCCTTTTTCAACGTGGTCTGTCTTCTATAGTAACTTATTGCAACAGCAAGAAATTATAAATAGTAACACCGTTTTATCACACTCACACTATATTCAATACATTCCTTATGCTTTTTATCCATGGATTACCATTTTGGTAAGCTTATTTACAATTCTGGGAATTATCCCTTTAGTTGGTCCCATGAAGCGCGCTTTCAATCGCGCCCAACAGATCGGTCAAGTTTACCCTGAATCTATTACGTTATTCCCTCAAGCAACAAAATTACGTATTGATAAAACAATTATATTAGAAGCATCGTCTACTTCGTTGGATAATTACCCATCAAAAGGCACAGAAAAATCTATTAATTTTATTATCCCTTCATTACTTTTAATTATAGTATCAGCACTTACAAACATAGATATAGTTAAAGGCCTCTTAGCCGCCATTGTGTCATGCTATTTTCTATACAGATATCAAAATATAATGAATTTTAATATTTTTGCTGATACCACATTTGAGGGATTTAGAAGTATGTTACTTGAAATAACTTTAGTTGTCATATCATTCGTATTTAAAAATGCATATGATAATTTACAATTAGCACCAAATGTTATTCAAATCTTAGAACCCATTATGCATAGTAGCCTTATCCCTGTAGTAACCTTTATCATCATGGGCGCATGTGCATTTTTCACCGGATCTTTCTGGGGGCTATCCGCCATTATTCTTCCCATTGCTATTCCTTTAGCACAAGCAGTTGATGCAAACATATATTTAACTGCTGGTGCAGTGTTCTCTGGTGCAGCTTTTGGCAGTCAATCCTGCTTCTTCTCAGATGCCTTAATTCTTTCTTCACGTGCCTCCGAAATTGAACCGATGGATCAAGCTTTAACTCAACTCCCTTTCGTATTGTTATCAGCAATCATTACGATCATTGCCTATTTAGTTGCCGGTTTTATAATGTAGTTTTTTTAATACCAGGAGTGATGATATGAGACAAGAAAATCTTTCTTTAACAGAAGAAGAACAAAATATATTTAACAAAATCATTTTAGATATGGTTAATACCCAAGATGTATTAGAACTAAGAAAATCGTTTATGGCTTTAATGCCTAAATTATTACCTTGCAAAGCTATCTTTTTTGACATTAATTATTATTGTAATGAAACAAATATGATTAATAACCGTGTTCCCTTCGAAGAAAATGATATACCCGCTCAAGAATATCATGAAAAGCATCATCGTTTAGATCCTTACTTTTTTCCATTAGCTAAAAAAACAAATTCAGTTGTTATAAAAAGCACTGATTTTATGGACTATGTACAACTTGTAAAAAGTAAATTTTATTATGATTTCCTTAAACCGAACGATTTTTATTATGTTCTTATCATTAAGACACCGCAAATCGATAATAAGTTTTTTACGATTCGCTTTTTTCGTTCTAAAGGCGAAAAAGATTTTTCCGCTAAAGAAACTTGGCTTGCAAAATGTATTCTCCCTTTTCTAGAAGCAACACTGAATAGTTATTGTGTTTATCAGCAATGTTTAGAAGAAAAAAAATGGTTCATTGAAAGTTTAAATGAAGTTAATACGGGAATACTCGTATTGGATTGGTATATTTTCCCTGCTTTTACCAATCAGAAAGTATTAAAAATTTACAATGATTATCCAATGTTGGAGGAGAAAATATTAGAAAAATGCTCCTTTATAAAAAATGAAATCATACATAAAAAATATATAAAAGATAAAAAACAATTCAAATTTAATATGATAACAGTTGAAGGAAAAAATCGATTTGAAATAAAAGGAAAAGTTTTGTATAATGATAAAGAACCCATGAGTAAAACTAAGTTTTTAGTATCTATAGAACCTATAAGTACCCCTAAAGAAAAAATTCTGAATTCCTTATCTACAACATATTCCCTCACCCCCCGTCAAAAAGAAGTGTTAGCCCATGTTTTAGAGGGAATCAGTAATCAGGAAATTGGAGAACGTTTATATATTGATGAAGAAACGGTTCGAACTCATGTTAAAAACATTCTTAGAAAAATTGATATTCATAGTCGCGAAGAATTATTTAGTTTCATTCTTCATACATAAAAGAAACCTCTAAGGATGTACATCCTTAGAGGTTTCTCAGCATTATCAAACATTAAATCCTTTAACTGTATTCAAATCTAAAGATAGCTACAAATTACCCGTATTATTATAACTTAAAATGCCACCAACACTAAAAAGTATTTTATGCCTATCTTTCTCCAAATGCATATTATCATTATATACATTTATTAGTAACAAACCTAATTCCATACATTATTTTTTCATTTTTCTCCCTTTTCCAAATAACTTCACTAATTTTACGAAACTCATTACTTTCTAATTTGAAAGATATATCTATAATAATTTTGCTTTTTGCAGGTAAATCAAACAAAGTCTCTATTATCATTCCCGTAGAATTTAAACATAATATTGATATAGGTGTAGATCTATTTACTAAATTTTTTACAACTGTATCATTGATAGATATTATCAAAATTTCTCCCATAATATCCTGATTAAAATAATTCTTAATATAATTGTTTTTTTGTTTTAAGTTACTATTGGATAATACGCTCACCATATGTTCACATCCTTTAATTAATATTCATCTAGGAAAAATAGTATAAAGTATGATTAATTACACAAGACAATTTATCCATCTAATAATACCTTCAAAAAACATTATCCCCCCTTATCATTAATAGAAACTTAAAAACATTATACATATTTTATTATTCTATGACATCACCCTTAAAGGGGATATTTTATATAAATCACCCTTAGGGGTGAAGAATTGTTTAGTTTTATACTACATACATAAATAAGGTTTCTGAAAATGAAAATCATTTTCAGAAACCTTATTTATGTATGTAGTATACTTTATTCACCTAAAAACTCATTTATTACATCCCCATTTTCATCCTCACGTAATGGATCATACGCAACAATTAAGGCATAATCATCCTTTTCATTTCCATAGATTTCACCAATCTGCTGTGCAATGCCTTGAACATCCTGCATAATATTTATATTAGGATCTGCAAAGGTAAAGCGATGCGATATACCTTCCGTATATAGTGCAATCCTATCGCCTGGCCTGTATTCATATTTCTCAATGCGAATACCCTCTACTTTACAACCCACAATTCCAGAACACGTATTAAATTCAACAATTTTGGTGCTCATTACTTTAGCACCGGGTCCTCCTACCCCCGTAAAATATAAGATGTTCTCCTTTAAATCAATCCATATTAAAGCAATTGCTACGCCTTCTGTTCCCACCATCATACTATGAATACCTTGAATTAAATCAGGAAAATGATGATTATCAGGCTTAGCATGATCTCTTAAGAATCTCTTTACTCTAAGGACCGTTTCACGGGGTTTTGCCCCCCATCCCATCCCATCCATAACACCCATTAATACAGCATTTTCAAATTCCCTAATAACATACCCATCTCCACAAACATTTTCACCTTTTCTAATATGTAATATAATCCCATATTCCATTATTCACACGCCCTTTATTAATAGATAATTAAATTTATTATTAACATACATTATATTTATTCCCTAATCTAAAAGAATGAAAATAAATTTTACAATTTTTTTTAAAATAGGCTATATGCTTTACCTCTAATTCCTGGTTTTGATATGCTCCCCTTATGATAGACAGTTAAGATAATATAAGGCTTGTCCAAGAATATATAGGGGCTAAAGAATTATCCAGAAGCTTAAATCACCTTTTGTTAAATCTCTTTGCCAATTTCATTAAATGTAACCTTGTTCAAATTATAATAAGGATAGTTTTTTAAGTCACCTTTATATATAACTTTAAAATAATGATTATCTAGTAAATTAATAGGCGTAATTAATTCATTTGGTTTATCAGTTAGTTTAATTCCAACGTCATTTAATAGTTCAGCAACAAATTGAGAACAAAAAAATGAATTTGCACATTTTAAAGGCTTGTTTATAACTATACCAATAATACTTAAAAAGTTATAAGAATAATTTTTATTTTTTATATAATAATTTATTCTCTTGTTGATAGCATTCTTTTGTTCGTTAGAAACCTTTAACGATGTAATACAACACTTAATATTTTTATTAAAACTAAATATCCCTTTGTCTGGTTTCTCTTCAACAAAACCACCAGGAAAAGGGGAAAAAGTAAATTTTCTCCCAAAACTATACATAACTAATAAATTTATATTTGTTGATACAGAAACATGTGTATATTGAGATTTAGTATAAAATGACACTAGTTTGCTAACTAATGTAGGGGGATGAGTAAAAACGACATAAATATTATTACACATTTACAATCACCTCAATTCAAACTCTAATGTTACAGGATTATGGTCACTATTTTCAAAGTTCAGTTGGTGTCCATATACTTTTTTGATTTCAACATTTGGAGAAATTAAAAATCCATCTATTACAGCTAAAAAATTTACTCCCTCTTGATATGCTTTACTATTAGTTCTTACTGTTGGCACTTTCTTATCTATCGCCCATATAAACTCATCTAGAGTAAAATTTTCAGGCAAATAGCAAAGCCAATCAGGGCATTTTTCAATAGTATTAAATAGATTTGATTCTGATAATAAATGATTCCAATCACCGCCAACAATTATATAATTTTCCTTTTTATATTCTTCGGCAATATATTCTTTTAAAAACATTAACTGTTTCTTTCGTATTTCACCATCTTTATCCAATACAGAAAGATGAGAGTTTATAAGGATAAGCTCTTTGCCATTTTCGGTAGGTATTCTCTGTTCAAGAAAGCATCTGTCAAGTAAAAAAAGCTGTATATAAAATTTTTCTTTACCAGGATACTGGTGTCTTAAACTTTCATTTATTTTATTCTGAGATAAAGAAACAAGTCCAGAATATACATAACCCATAGGATTTTTTATTGGAACTGGAACCCATAATACTTTATAATTTACAGCAAAAGTAGAACTATACTTAGGGAGGGCTTCTTTTAAATATTCTAATTCATTAATATAAAAACTTCTTGAAGAATTTATATCCACTTCTTGAAGTAATAAAAATGATGGTTTTTCTTTATTTAAAAATTTAGTAATATTTTTAAGATTTGTTTCTGTTTGTTCTGCACTTCTAGAACGGGACATTTTCCCCTTACTCAAAAAAAAGTCCTGATACTCATCAAGGCCACAATAGCCAAGATTAAATGTTAATATGGATAAAGGTGTGTTTATTTTTATTACTTTATCCTTATTGTTTTCAACTACTAATGAACTCACTTCTTTTTCCTCTGGATTATAATCAGTTATTGCTATACATGCCAAAAATAAAATAAATACGATAATTACTAAGACTCCGAATAACAATATTTTTTTAATAAGAACACCCCAATTAACCCACATCAATAAATCCATATCCGTCCTGAGCATCAATGAAACAACATACAAGCCCTTCAGAAAAGTCACCTACGCTGTAAAATTGTGGCTCAACTAATAATTCTACGCCCTTATGTAAAGATATTCTATTTTTTATCTTTGGATTTAATTTAATTTTTTTTGGAAACGACATATATATTTCTCCTTTCAAAGCTCGTTCATTAAGAGATAAATTATACTCTTTATTACTAATATTCAATGATAAGCGTTTTGTTTTTTACCAAACAAACACCTCGTTTAGTCATATTATTGAATACATTATAATAATTGTAATAATATCCTGAATATTTCATATAGATATTGCTCCGTTATCTATTATAACACCACTTTACAAGTTCTCACATAACATCTTAATAAAGTGGTGTTATATAATATAAAAAGAAAATACGCTGATGTAAATGTAAATAGTCTATAATTTATCACGTTCATCTAATCAGATTCATCAGCCACTATAATATTTATGCAAATTTTGCAAAATTCCTTTTACTGTTTTTGTGGATTTTATAATAATATTGTTTAATGAAAAAAAAACCACTTATAAGCAGTTCCCTGTTTGTTGGTAAAATTACGTTTTGATAGTAATCATTTCTCCCTTTATAATATTTCATCGCCCCCTGTATTCTAATGTTTTTAATACTTTACTTACTGTGTAAGAAACTAAATTGGCACCAATGACATGTACTATAGCCAATACTTAAAAATATCGGTTTATCTGCTTCTTTAGCTTTTTCAAACGCTTCTTCGCTCCAAGAATACCAATCAACTGGATTATAGGCATGTTGAAGAAGATAAGGAGATTTCTCATTCAACAAACGGTTAGCTTTTGACCTTTTATTGTCAGGTATTGTCATAATTCATCACTCCAAAGTATTATTTATACATAGATTTTCCATCACAGAAAAAAGTTATTTAGTCTATGTTAAAACCCTATTTCCTCATAAAAAAATAAAAAGCACGGTTCAACCGTGCCTTAACTGAAATTATAATTTACTTTACTATCCTAATATGGCTTCTAAATCTTGGTCAGGTGTCCCAATCGGTTTTAAATCAAATTTATCAACTAATACTTGCAGTACATTTGGTGTAATAAATGCAGGCAGGGTGGGTCCAAGACGGATGTCTTTAATGCCTAAAGATAATAAAGCAAGAAGTATCCCTACTGCTTTTTGTTCATACCAGGAAAGCACCATTGAAAGCGGCAATTCGTTTACGCTGCAGTTAAAAGCTTCTGCTAGTGCAACAGCAACCTTTACTGCTGAATAGGCATCACTACATTGACCACAATCAAGTATTCTTGGAAAACCGGCAACCGTTCCTAAATCAAGCTTATTAAAACGGAATTTACCACATGCTAACGTTAAAATAACCGTATCTTTTTGGGTTTTTTCAGCAAACTCCGTATAGTAATTCCGGCCCGGTCTTGCGCCGTCACAACCTCCGATCAAGAAGAAGTGTTTGATTTTACCACTTTTAACAGCATCTACAATTTCATTTGCATGATTTAAAATCGCATGATGAGCAAAGCCAATTGGGATTGTCTTTTCCGGTTCATCTTCCTGCCATCCACCCAACTCTAATGCTTTTTCAATAATTAGCGTAAAATCTTTCTTACCATTAACTTCTTCAATATGGGGAGAATCAGGTAAACCCACTATACTGGTTGTAAACAATCTATCTTTATAACTCTCTCTTGGCTTTTGTACACAGTTCGTGGTCATCAATATACATCCCGGAATGCCATCAAATTCTTCTTGTTGCTTTTGCCATGCCCCTCCATAGTTACCCACTAAATGTTTATGTTTTTTTAGCTCAGGATATGCATTAGCTGGAAGCATTTCACAGTGCGTATAAATATTGATCCCTTTTCCTTCTGTTTGTTCCAATAATTCTTTTAAATCTTTGTAATCATGCCCTGATACAATAATAAAGGGTCCTCTTTTCTTTGTAATCAATACTTCTGTCGGTTCAGGATTTCCAAAAGTACTCGTAACAGCAGCATCTAATAATTCCATACATTTTAGGTCCGTTTTACCCAGTTCCATGTTTAGGTTAAATAAATCTTCCACTGCCAAGCGATCATCAATCGTACCTGATAATCCCTTATAAAAAAAGTTGTTTACTTCATCATCAAATTTACCCAGTATATAAGCATGATGCGCATACGCACTCATTCCCTTAAATCCATATATCAACAGTTCACGCAAAGACCGTATATCCATATCTAAATTTTCATCAGCCATAATCCCTACATTGTTTGCATCTTCTACCATATCTTCCATCGTATTGGGTGCTTTGTATTGTGCCGCTTCAGGTATATTTTCAATTTCACCCACTGCTTTTTTAAGTTCTTCTTTTATTTCCTCTGCTTTATTAATATACGCTACAAATCTAGTTGGGTCAAAATTAACATTGGTTAGGGTAGCAAACATCGTGTCCACCACAAATTTACTAATTTCACTTCTAATCTTTAACCCTTTTTCTAAGTTTTTTTGACCATAAAATCCAATGCCTTTTAATTCATGAATCAAAACATCCTGTAAATTAGCAACAGTCGGATTTTTACCGCATACGCCAGATTTTACACAGCCCTTGCCACCTAATGTTTGCTCACACTGGTAACAAAACATTGCATTATCCATAATTAAGCCTCCTTATTGTTTTTTTACCCATTTTAGTATTTCTTTGAAAGAAATACTTTATGCTATATATAATGCGTTAAGTATTTTTAATTGATTTAAAAATAAAGCAGCGAGAATAATTTTTCTCCAATCTCTATATTAAGAGAAAGGTTAAAGGAGAATTTTTTTTACTATAAGTTCCCGTAATGTATTTAGTACGTTTCATATAAATAATAAAAAATATGATGCTCAATTACTGATTAAAGAAATAATTAAAGACAATATAGTGTTGTTCTTAAAGTAGAAATGGGTTAGAACATTATGATAATGTTCTAACCCATTTCTACTTTAAACGTATTTACACATTTATGATTTAATACTTATTATAATTTATTACCAATAGCTGGAATATCGGGCAATTCATACTGGATTTTTTCAATAACAATACTGTTTTCTTCTAACAAATCGATATATTCAATTTCAAATTTGTTATACATATTTTTTTTAATAACTTTTATTTTGGGCCGAAGTGGATAATTATATGTAATCTCTTCCACAACACCAATCATCCCATTACTTAATTTGACGAGACTGTCAACAGGATAAGGCATTACCTTTCTACAAAAAATATTAACCATATCAAAATCAAATTTTCTTCCTGCACTACCCATAATATATTCAAGTGCCTCGTTTGGAGGGATCGCTTTTTTATGAGGCCGATCAGACGTTAAGACATCGTAAACATCTGCAATTGCTACAATTTTAGCAAACTTGTGTATATCCTTATTTGCTTTTTTGTCTGGATAACCTGAACCATCTAGTCTTTCATGGTGCTGCATAATAATAATTTTAGAAAGTGCAGAAATATCTCTACGCCCTTTTAAATATTCATATCCTTTTATAGGATGTTGCTGAACGACTTTTAATTCATCAGTAGTTAGTTTATCTTTTTTTAAAAGTATTTCTTTTGGAATAAATACTTTCCCTAAATCATGAAGCAATGCTCCAATAGAAAGATCCCGCAACTCATTTTTATTAAGCCCTAACTCAACGCCTAAAACCAATGCCAATATCGTAACATTAACAGAATGTTGATAAGTATAGTTATCCAAACTTTTAATATCTACTAAATTAATCATGATTTTTTTAGCATTTGTGATATCATCGACAATACTATTACCAATATCCTTTATTGATTGGATACTGGATTCGCTCTCACCCTGCAATCGTCGTTTTGTAAAATCACAGTTCTTAGCTTCACTATAGCTCTGAAATTTTTCGAATGTTTCTTTTACGATTCTTAATCCCTTTTCCCTAACTTGTGGGGAAACAATATCCTCAACCTCATTATCACTGTATTCATCATTAATGTATACCGTTTGAAAACCAAGGTTCTTAATTCTTGTTAATAAACTAGCACTAAGCTTTACACCCTTTTGAAGCAATACTCTGCCATTTGAATCACGAATGGCTTCTCCAAGAAATGCTCCATCCTGCACATATTGAATTGGAACCGATCGCATAAACACATTACTCCCTTAATTATGTCATGTTAATATTTGTATTTTATTTCCTCAATAACTATTATGAATGATACCATCTTTTAAATACCTTCTAATTTTTCTTTCACTGATACCTGTTCTTGCCGCAACCTCAAGGATCATTAATCCTGGATGTTCTCGTATATAATCTGTTACTAACGCAGCATCTTTTTTATCAACCTCAAGACATTCTGAACACATAACTCCACCAGTAGATACAAAAAGTTTCCCACATTGTGAACAATTTTTTAAATTCATGTTATCTCCTTCTTTATTATGAGTTTTACATAAAAAATTCAATAACCTGTCTGTTTTATAAAAATTGCTAGAGACCGTAGCTTGTCGTTTAAATGCATATTCTAATTTTTTATACAAAAAAAACCTGCTTTTGGTAACTGGCTGCCATTTGTTAGAAGGCCCTTTAGCTTTGCGTCCCTAACTTTCGATAGGTTTGCTATTATCCAGAAAGGTTTTGTTTTTATAAATATTGATTATGATATTATTCTTATTACATTTTAACACTTTATTTATAATGTTACTAGATAAAATTTAGGAAAATTATAGTTTTAAACTAAAAATTTTCTTCTAACTTTAGTTTTTTCAAAAAATAAATTAACAAGAATGAGGCCTACATAATATTATGTAGGCCTCATTCTTGTTAATTTATTAAACCTTCTGATTTCAACCATTCATGTGCTACATCTTCAGCATCCTTTTTCTCAAGATCAACTTGAGCATTCAATTGACCCATTTTAGCATCGTCCAATTTGCCGCCAAGCTGATTCAATGCTTCCTCAATTTCGGGATAAGCATCTAGTGTATCTTGACGGATTATCGGTGCTGCATAATAAGGTGGGAAAAAGTTTTTATCATCTTTCAATGATTTTAAATTAAATGCGATGATTCTTCCATCTGTAGCAAAAGCACTAATCACATCTACTTGTTTCTCTTTTACAGCCGTATACATTAAGCCTGGATCCATCCCTTTTGTATCTTTAAAATCCATGCCATAAGTTTCTTTTAATCCTAAATACCCATCTTCACGTTCCAAAAATTCTTGTGTTCCTCCTATGTCTAAATCCGAAGATTTTTCTGCCAGATCGCTAAAAGTCTCCAGCCCCATTTCTTCAGCTCTATCAGCACGCATTGTTAATGTGTACGTATTATTAAATCCAAAAGGTTTAAGCCATACCAAATTTTTTTCTTCGTACATTTCCTTTACTTTATCATAAACTGCCTGCGGATCACTCATGACTTCCTGTTGCAAAATAGCAATTAAAGCTGTTCCCGTATACTCTGGATAAATATCAATATCTCCCTTTTCCAGCGCCTTGGAAGCAACATCCGTTCCTCCCAGATACGGTTTTGTTTCCACCGTAAGGTCAGTCTTTGCTTCAATGATATCCTTCATAAGATAAAGCAGGATCTCTTGCTCAGTATAATTTTTGCACCCAATTACAATAGCATCCTCTTCCTTTGCCCCACAGCCCATCATACTCATAGTCATCATCATCACAAGTACTAATACTAAGATTTTCTTCATTCTTTTACCTCCCATATTTTTATTTTTTTAACCCACGAGGGGTAACATCAACTTCAACTTTTTTCAATATATAATCAAATAATAAAGCAAGTCCAGCAGCAGGAACCGCACCCGCAAATATAAGTTCTGACCGAGCCAAGGCAATACCACGGAAAATCAAATCTCCTAATCCACCCGCACCGATTAATGCAGCAAGTGTCGCTACCCCAATAATTAATACAGAAGCTGTTCTAATTCCGGCCATTATGATCGATAAAGAAAGAGGAAGTTCAACCATAAACAAGACCTGCTTTGAAGTCATTCCCATACCTACCCCTGCCTCAATCACTGCTGAATCGACACCAACAATACCCGTATACGTATTCCGTAAAATCGGTAATAACCCATAAATCGTCAACGCCACGATCGCAGGCAAATAACCAATTCCTAAAAATGGTATCATAAACCCTAGCAAAGCCAGGCTGGGTATTGTTTGAAATACGCCTGTAATTCCAATAACAATATCGGCAAACTTACGATGGCGGGTTAAAAAAATTCCCAAAGGGACAGCAATTATCACGGCTAAAAATAAAGCAACCAGAGTCAATTGTAAATGTTGCCATAATCCCTGCATAATGTCGGGCCAGCGATTTTGAAACGTAGCTATTAGTTCATTCATATCTTCTTATTTCGCCTCCTTTTATCTAATAAATCAAAAAAACGATCAAATAACATCCCCATATTTTCCTGCCATTACATCAACTAAACTAGCCCGGGTAATGACGCCAATCAATTGATTCGAATCTGTAACAACAGGTAAAAAACGGACGCGCTGTTCACTACTTATTTTTATGGCTTCAATAAGTGATTGGTTGCTTTGTACAACAGGTATATCCTCTTTCATAATGTCTTTTAATTTTAATTCTTCTTCATGATAGTGAGGCTGTATTTCCCAAACACTTACGAGTCCTAACAACTTCTCGTTTTTATCAACAACAAGCAAACTGTCTACTTTACGATCATGCATGATTTTTACGGCCTCTGCCAACCCACGGTTCGGACCTGCTATAACAGGCTTTACTAATACTTCACTTAAAGAAGGCAAAAATTTTGCTTTACTTAATCGCTCTTCACCAATAAAATTCCTCACAAATTCATTAATAGGATGACGCAAAATGTGTTCCGGATCGCCAAGTTGAACAATTTTCCCTTGCTTCATAATACATATTCTGGTGGCAATTTTTAAGGCTTCATCTATATCATGCGTAACAAACACAATGGTTTTTTTAATCTCTTCCTGTAGTTTAATAAGCTCATCCTGTAACTGCTCACGGCTAATAGGATCTAAGGCACTAAAAGGCTCGTCCATTAAAATGATAGGCGGATCTGCAGCTAAAGCTCGTATAACCCCTACTCTTTGCTTTTGCCCCCCACTCAATTCCGCCGGATAGCGATTGCGATAAATCTGAGGATCAAGTCCTACCATTTCTAATAATTCATCCACTCTCTTCATATACTTATCTTTATCCCATTTCTTTAATTTGGGAACCAGTGCAACATTTTCACCAATTGTCATGTTAGGTAAAAGCCCGATATGTTGGATCACATAGCCAATATTCCGCCGAAGCTCAACGGGGTCTTTTTTGCTTATTTCTTCCCCCTCTATAACAATTTCACCTTCACTGGGTTCTATCAAACGATTAATCATTTTCATTGTCGTCGTTTTACCACACCCGCTAGGTCCTATCAGAACTAATAACTCCCCTTCCTTAACATGAAGGCTTAGATCGTCTACTGCTCGAAATCCATCATTGTACACTTTAGTTATTCCTTCAAATTTAATCATATAAGACCTCCCTCAAAGCTAAACTGTCATAATATTAAATATACACATGTTTATACACGTTTAAACACAATTACACATTTATAAGCAATATTATACATTGCAAACATATTTATATTATATACGCATTTGTTATTAATTCAAATTAGAGATAAATAATTCATATTTAACTTTTGTTATTTCCTCTAATCTTTTATCAAATCAACGTTCTTTTCCTAATGATTAATTTAACTTCAGACTCACACATCAAAAATAATTAACATCTTGCAACTTTATTTTCACCAATACCATACTTTTTTAAACAAATTAATTACAATATTTAAAATCATATTCCCCAACCTTTTAACTTCTTCATATAATAAGAAAAACGGCTATCACCGTTTTTCTATTTTTAGCTCAAAGCTATTCTTTCTATAACATTAGAATGGTTTTTAAAATGTTCAAAAAATTTTATATCAGTTAAGGAGAGGATCACATGGATAAATTATCAGAAATAGAATCTAGACTTCGTTCTATCAAACGTCATGGTGTTCGAATTTTTAAGGAAAAAGAAATCTATTTAATTACGCCTATTATCAATGAATATGATATTGACTTAGAAACCGCAAAAAAAGTTAAATATAAACGCTTAACCCTCTTTGTAACACAAAATGGTTTAACACCACAGAAGTTACATGAAATTAAAGATTTAATTTACATTGGCCCCATATCAATCCCCGAAAAAATGGCCGAAATAACCAATCATTTTCCAGTTAACGAAAGGGTAGAACATATTATTAGTAAAGCAAATAGCACATTATAAACAAGACTGCTTCTCTGTCCTGCAGTAAGTGGCTAAAGGTAAATAACATAATCATATCTAAATACAAACTTTCACACATGACTATATAAGAAAAACAGCCTTGAAATTCTTATGAAGGCTGTTTTTGCTATCTTATGCCATTTTAAAGTACTTTCTTAATATTATATTGATTTGATAATACTAGCCAGTTTTGTGAAAAATATGTATCAATTGTCCAATAACTCACACCGCCTATATCAAAGTAATCTAATAACTTTAATTTCGCAGCAATACTTCTTGCATCTTCAAACCAAACAATATGCTCTACTTTATTTTCATCATAGTAAGTAAAAAATGGTGTCTGAGCCATCTTATCATATTTTATTTCCACTCCATATTCTGTCGCAATTCTAATAGCAGCAGTATTTGATATGAGCTTGGCCTTCGTTTTTCCCTCTTCATATGGTAAGGACCAATCATAACCATAATTAGGTATCCCCATTGATATTTTTTGCGGCAGTATTTCCGTTACTGTATAATTCAAAACTTGCTGAACTTCTGTTAAAGGCGAAACTGCCATAGGCGGTCCATACATAAACCCCCATTCATAAGTCATCAAAACAACCCAATCAGCTTCTTCCCCATGAACTTTATAATCATGTGCTTCATAAAGCAGGCCTTTTTGGGTTTGAGAATATTTTGGAGCCAGTGATGTCGTGACAATATACCCTAAACTGTGCAACCTTTCCGATATTCGTCTTAAAAAACGATTATATTTTTCCTTATCTTCAGGATACACATATTCAAAATTAATATTAATACCATAGTATTTTTTAGTTTCCAGTATATTAATAATGCTATTAATCAAATTGCTTTGTACTTTTGGATCTATTAATACATCATGAGCAAGATTGCTGTCAAATTCTCCCTTTTCTTTAGTATTCGTAATCACCATAAGCGGCGCTACCTTATTAGCTCGTGCAATTTTAATCATAGGAACATCATTTATTGGATTTAAACTACCATCTGAATTAACCGAATAGCTAAAAATACTGAGATATGTCAAATTAGGCAACGTTTTACTCACAACTTTCATACTACTTCCCGGAAATACGAAACCATTCACTTTAATCGTCTCTAGTTCCTGTCTTGTTGCGGGTACTTCAATCGCCATCCCAGGAAAAATCATTTCTGGATCTGTTATCTGAGGATTCATCTTCAACAGCTTTCTTAAGTTAATACCGTGACGACTTGCTATTTGATATAATGTTTCTCCTTGTTTAATAATATATCGCTTGGTTTTTCCCCTGATGACCAATGCTTGCCCTATCATAATTAACGCTGGATTTTCTAATTGATTATCCTGAACAATTCTTTCCAAAGGTACATCGTATCTTCGGGAAATGTTATGTAAATTATCACCCCGCTTGACAACATGAATGAGCAATTTAATTCCTCCTTTCAGGGTTGGGACAATCACCAAAAATCCTCTGCTTTTTCGCACACTAGTAAATTATATGAACTCATTTAAGAAAAATACCCTCATATCACATTTATGACATGAGGATAGTTATTTTAGTCTTTTTTCAAGATGTCCTTGACACGAGATCTGTTTTATTTATCTTCTGTAATATTTCTTTTTTATAATAAATTCGTTTTACGTAATAATTGGCAAAAAAAATGCATCGTTTTTGCTCTCGCCCCCCCTGCTTTCATTAATTTATGTGTCATTATCTTTATTGATCTATTAGAAGCTTTAGGATCAGAAAGGTACATGGCCAATAATCCCCGTATAACCGTCCTATGGAAATCAGGATAAGTTAAAGAAGAAGCGGCTTTCATTGATTTTTCTATAAACCAAGTTAACCTTTTCCAACATTCTACATCACTTTCATAATAGCTTACAAAGTTTAAATCTCCCGTTTCAAAATCTTCATCTTTATCAATAAAATAATCTAACAAAATGTGCAACCCACAAATCCAGGGAAAATAGGCCTGACTAACACTTTCAACATCTTTTTGAGATAACTTGGGATCTGTTGCCAAAGCACATAAGATAAATATGCCTAAGGTTGAACCCGTTGCCGCACCAAATTCCCAGATTGACAGTTCAGGAAAAACTTTCAAATAAGGTTCAATCCAACCTTTCATTTTATTTTCACGAATATGACAGGAAAGATGTTTATACGTCTGAAGATGGGAATAAAGTCTGGCCCATTCCAATATTTTTTCCTGAACCTGACTCAAACTCGGCAAATCACTTAACTGCGTCTGGCATTCTAATACCAGCTTTTTTAAATATCCCCCATCCTCTTTGTAAGGATAATAGCAGTAGTAATCAGCTGGACAGGTACCTGGCGAAAGTGCATCCTCCATAGCTAAATGAAGCTGTCGAAACGCCTTCTCATTTTCTATCGCCGCCCGATCACAAAGATTATCTAAGTAATCGCTAATTGTTTGATAAGCAACAATAAAAGATATCAGATTTTCTTTATCACTCCCTGGATAAAGAGCATACACGCACCCCCCTTGAGCATGAAACTTTTTAAGTTGAATACTAGAAAAGGCCTGATTGGCTAAAACTTCTTGCTTTGCGTATCTTGCTTGTTCTTTCCAACGCAGCAATTCTTTATTAACCGCAGGGAATACTTCTCCAACAAACTTCGAGACCAAAATTACTTCAGAATGAATAGATTCCATAACCATCATGACCTCCTAATAACGGTCTTCACTAATTTTGACGCTTTATGACCTGATCAGCCAAATTGAGTAATAAATGCTTATATGGTGATTCAGGCAAACACTTTAAACTTTCCTTTGCCATGCAAATATATTCTCTTGCACATTCAAAGGTATTTTGCAACATTCCGGAATGATGTAACAAATGATTTATATGCTCAAAGACAATTGCACTGTTTTCTGTTTCAACCATCATTTCTTGTACTTTGGCCTTATTATTTTTATTCTGTAGAAAACGAATAACTGGCAAGGTAATAATTCCCTGACACAGATCATTGCCTACTGGTTTCCCCACCTTTTCCTGTTTTCCTGTAAAATCTAGGAAGTCATCGATAATCTGAAAAGCATATCCCATATTGATCCCATAATGTCGCAGAGCTTCAACTTGTTTTTCACTGCCGCCCCCAATAATTGCCCCGGCTTCACAACAAGCAGCAATTAGCACACCTGTTTTTTGATAAATCCGTTTAAAATACGCTGTCTCTGTCACTTCCCAATTAAATAGATCATATCCTTCATTGATTTCCCCATCACACATTTCCTGAATGGCATTAACCATGATTCTCATAATAGGCGTAAGTTGAGGTAATGCTAAAATATTAAATGCTTCTGCAAAAAGATAGTCACCCGTTAGAGCTGCCTTATCATTTCCATATACCGCATTTAGTGCAGGTTTGTTCCTTCGAGTATCAGACTGATCAATAATATCATCATGTGCAAGAGAAGCTGTATGAATTAGTTCTGCTGCTGTTGCAATTTTAATTAAATTTTTATTCATCTTACCAACACTTTGCCCACTGAGTAACACGAGTAAAGGCCGTAATCTCTTACCCCCAGAATGAATAATATGACTGCACATTTCACTGATCAGGGAGTCTCTTTTGGTAATAACTTCCTGCAACTCATGCTCCACCTGTTGTCTTCCTTGTATGTTAGAAAAATTTATTTCATGTGTATCCTTCTCTACGCAAACCGTACTTGCAGGTATATTCATTCGAATCTTCCTTTCCTAAGACATATTCAAGAAACAATTCGCTATGATCGTCATTTTACGTCATAAGCCTAAGTATAAATATTAGTACTAATGTTCCCAAATTTTAATAGCATATACAAGAAAGACAGCGTACGCTGTCTTTCAGTTGACAATTGACAGTGGACAGTTAAAAAATAATAATCAAAACGACTTGAACATAACTATACCGGAAAACACTTAAGCCCTTAATGCGTTCACAAAAAACAAAAACACCTGCAATAAACAGGTGTTTAAATTAGTGCTATGGTTTTATGCAAAAATATTAATTAACAACCCTTGTATTTCTCCAGTTAATTCTAATATACGCAATCCCTTTTGCTGCTTATTTAATACTGCATCCGTTAAATCCAATAATTTTTCATCTACTTTGACAATTATTTTATAGATTTTAGCACGCCCGCCTCGATTAAACCCCCGAGACTGTTTCATGTTTAATCCATTTTTTACGGCATCCTCCATAAAATCTTTAACCATTTGCTTATATTTTAATAGGTCTTCAATCGTACAGGAATCGGCCAATATCTTCCCCTGATTTTCAATGTCCTGAACCAGTTTCTGAAGCTTCTCAGTATGCAATTCATCCCGTCTTTGACCCATAATCTCTGTAAAAGATATTTTCTCTGCTGAAACATCTTGCTTGGAACGCACTTTATTTAAACCTGCTTTTCCAATTTTATTTATTTCCATATGCATCCCTGCCATTCTTTATTTCTTGTCATCATTAGAAAATCCTTTTAGGATTCTTTGATAAGTTGCAAAAGGTAAGCAGTAAGTAGGAAAAGGCAAAAAATCAAAAATTGAAAGAATATCCAAAACAATAAATAGCACAATTTAATAACAAACCCACTTACTACTTACATTTATTGTAACAACTTTAAAATGCCCTGTGGCAATTGGTTAGCCTGCGCCAACATCGATGTCGCTGCCTGATTAATAATGTTATTCTTAGTAAATTCCGTCATTTCTAAAGCCATATCAGCATCCCGAATACGGGATTCTGCTGCCGTTAAATTCTCAGATGCCGCATTTAAATTATTAATGGTATGCTCCAAACGATTTTGATAAGCACCCAGCTTGGATCGTCGGGATGAAATCATATTCATTGCCTCATCTAAAATCGTTAATGCGTTCGATGCCTTATCATGACTAGTAACATCTAAAGCATACTCTATTGCTATATTATCTGTCCCCTTAGTAATAACTTTCTCATTTGTAAACATAGCCGTTACTATACCATCAACGGAAGTAACTTCTCCACCATTTTTACTACTAATATTCAAGGATACAGAGCGAATATCATCAAATTCAATCGTAAAACTTTGACCTGTATTAGCACCTATTTGCAAATCCAATTCCAGATTGCCGGAAGTATCATCACCAGCAGCAATATTTATTGAATTTCCAATTACACCTGCCAAATCAGCTGCAATCGTTACCACTCCAGCCCCATTATCATTTAAACTTACAGCAGGGGAGGGTGGGTTTAAAGACATGTCAAGGTTAGCAAGTGCTTCTCCCGCTTCCTTTATAGAAGTCATTGAAGCAACATCTAGAATACAATCAACACCTAATTGACTTTGCGCTTCTGCCGCATCTGGATAAGTCGTTAGATTGCTATTCCAAAAACCAATCGTTTTATCGGCCACACTAATCTTATTCCCTTCTGAAGGAATATTGGTAAACATAATCGTACCCTTTGCCGTTTCAGCTGCTTGATCCGAACTTACGTCTAAAAATGTTGTCCCACTAAATCCGCCTACAGCATCCGCATCGATATCCAACTGACCACCCGTTGCATCTGTCAGCGAATATCCTGTTATTCCTCCAGCAGCATTAACTGCTGCAACAACAGCTGACGGAACTGCTGCCCCATCGGCTAGAGCATTAATATCCACAACATAGTCTGCACCTAAATCAGATTTTGCATCCACCTCATCTACATAATTACTGCTGGTGCTATCATAAAAACCAATCACTTTATCGGCAATCGCAATCATTGCTCCTTCCGTTGGAACATCGGCAAATGTAATATCCCCATTGGCAGATACGCCTGTTACACCTGGTTTAGAATTAGCCAAATTAGTGAAATTCAAAGCACTTGTTCCTCCTAAAGTAATGGCTTGAGCATTGTTAGCAGCGCCATGAGTTGTGCTATCAGAAATCATTAATTTTGCAGCTGCCCCTGTACCGGAAACAGAAAAGGTAAATCCATACAATGCATTATCCGTTAAATCACCGTCAGCATAATCTCTTGCCGCTTCAAGTGCGCTTACAATACCATTAAGCTGGTCTTCAACAGTGCCGCCATTGGCAACTGTAACTGAAGCTGTTGTATCATTTGTAACAGCAGGTGGCACAGCTGCCCCTGCTGTTGCCAGGGTCACAGTCACTCCATTAAAAGTAATCGTATCAGAAGCATCATCAGCCATCTTAGTGACGGCATCCGAATCCCATTCGGCAGCTACATCATCAACGCCATCTGAATCTACAGCAGCTGTTGCATTATGAACAATAGCATCTACACCACCTTCCAGCATATCACCGGAAATATCAATTTCTATCCCACCTTTTAATAATTTATTCGTATTAAACTCAGTAGTATTCGCAATACGATTTATTTCACTCGTTAGCTGATTTATTTCACCTTGAATCTCATAACGATCTTGGGTGGTATAAGTATCATTTGATGCTTGCGTCGTTAATTCACGCATCCGCTGCAGGATGGCATGAACTTCATTCAGTGCACCTTCCGCCGTCTGTATCAAAGAAATTCCGTCCATACAATTTCTTTCTGCTACCTTAAGTCCTCTAATTTGAGAACGCATCTTCTCGGAAATTGCCAAACCTGCTGCATCATCGGCAGCACGATTGATTCGAAGCCCAGAGGATAACCTTTCTAAATGCTTAGATGTTGTATTTTGATTTTGCATCAATTGCCGATATGTATTTAAAGCCTGTATATTATGGTTAATCCGCATAAATTTTCACCTTCCTAGCATTTTATTAATCCATTGCTTTGTTTTCTACTAAAACATTCTGTTCATACGCTGCCGCTTTTCGATTTTGACTTAAATTTTCTGTTATTCCCCCATTATTTAATAACAGGCTCCAACTATCCGCTATCTTTTTTAATAAAGTCAAAACTTCCTGTATGGATTCAATATTCTTATCAATATTTGCTTTAACCAGCTGATCAGCCATATAATTATAGATTACTTCCAACTGATCTGCTATCATTCCCGCTTCATAGTTAATTCCGGCACCCAATCGATATAAGATATCATTGCATCGTTGCAGCAGTTGATTCGCTTCCACATATTTTTTTTGTTTTATACACTGAATAGATTTCCCCAATTTTTCAATACATGCCTGATACAAAAGTGCCGTTATTTCCTGCGATGACTTTTTATAAATATCCTTTTCAGTCAATTCCGAAAGATCTATGCCCATTTCTTCACCTCCACCAAACATTCATTAATTATATCGGAATTTGAATAGTAAATCTTTATAAATAGTCTTCCATTTCTTCTATCATAAGCAAAATTTCTGCAATCACCAGATAAAGCTGCGGCGGAATATTATCCCCTAAATCCATATCAATGAGATTAGACACCAACATCGAATCCTCTTGTAAGGGAATACTTTTTTCGCGAGCCATTTCAATTATTTTTTCCGCAATATACCCCTTGCCTTGAGCAATAACCTGCGGCCCTTCATCCTTTCCTTCATCATAATGGACGGCTACTGCTGTAGGTGCACCATTTTCTTTTCTTTTTTTCTGATTAAACCATTTATGAATCATATCTTAAAATCAAACCCTTTCATCATGGCTTTGGTTTGCACTGCAACGGGTTCATTTAGCGCTTTATGCAAAGCGCTGTTATTCTCCTGATTCAATTTTGCAAACTGGATTCCAGTTGAACGATAACCAATTTCTTCTAACTTTTGCTGACATTTACTTACCAGGGACTCTGCTTTGGATTTAAAATCCGAGCCATCATTTTTGAGCGTAATAGAAAGGTTACGCTCAGCTGCTGAAACTAGAATTCCCGTTTCCCCCATCTTTTTAGTATCAATTAGAAAATAAAGGCTGCAATTTTGCCAATCAATCTTTTCGTTTTCTTTTCTCGCATTAATATATAATTTTACATTTTCTACTCGATTCCCCATATCTAATGGGAGGTTAAAAAACATGTTTTGCGTCGCAGAACCCGTATCCAATTTACTCAACAACTGTTGTCCTGTGAGGTTATTTAAAACCTGTTCCAGTTGCTCATTAACAACAGAGTGAGCACTTTTCCCTTCTATCCCACTAGTAAGCTTCATCACAAGTGCTTTCATGTTTTGATTCAATTCCTCTGAAGTTACACCCTTCTGATCTACAGATAAGGATTGCGCCGCTTCACTATCATGATTAAGTCCCATAGACCGCATCCATTCAAACATATTTCTAGCAGACGGTTCTTGTTTCTGGAATGCTTGGGTTGTTGTATGTAACTGTGAAGCCATTTTATGCATTCCAGACGAATCATCCTTATAAAATTGCTGTTTGGTTAAATAATGCATCACTTTTGTTTTGGACGGCTGCCAATTTAATTTCTCAAGAGAGGTCTTGACTTCATTGAATAGCTTTGCAGCCTGTGCGTTTTCCCCATTTTCTAAAAGTTTCTTCGCTTCCGTTAGCTGACTGCTTGCAACTAGGAGTTTTTTCTCCGTCTTCATATCTGTAAACAAAGTAATATCACTTTTTAAAATAGCTCGATCCAATAAATCAATCGCTTTCTCCAAAGATTCTTTTGCCTGCGGAAATATATTTGCTCTTATGTTCTGAGTCGTACGAATGATACCATCCAAATGACGTGTTATTTCTCGCTTGACATCTCTAAATTGATGCGTCGCCTCACTTAATCTTTGTGTCGTTTCTGTTATCAAAATCTGCTTAGTTGCTGATATATGACTTGTTTGCGATTCTTCACGAGTTATATTTTTCTCAATTTCCATACTTTCTGACAAATCTTTCTGTCTCATGTCTGCTTCCGCTTGTTCTAAAACTTTAGTTAATTTCTCATACGCTGCCTCTTCACCGCTTGCTTGCATTAATTGCACGACTTCTTGTATTGCCTGCTCTAAATTAATTGCTGTTTCTCTTGCAATATGCGGATCGTTTACTACCTTTTCGGATAGTTGTTCTAATACATTATCTATCGGGCTTCTATTTAAAATTGCTGCGTTAACCTGCCTGACTATTTCTACCAAAGAATTGCCGGACTCATGTGAAGGTAAAGCCATCTCTTTCTGCAGACGATCAAAGACTTCATTTAATGATTGTCCATGTAAAGCTTCGTGAACCGCACGCAAATGGTTCAAGGTAACTTCCAGTTTTTTATTACCAACAGCTTGCAATGTATCTAGTTTTTGTTCACTTGTTCCCGGTGTTTTTTCCAAAAACATGCGCAAATCCTGAATCGTTTCCCTGGTCAGTGGCGTTCCCTGATCCATAAGTGTTTTAGTTGCTTGTTTGAGTTCCGGTGTAGGCGTAACACCCATATTTCGCAGTATTTTTGACACATCAAATTCATTCTGCTGTCCCTTTGGCGTTTCTGCCACAGTATTAACTTTCAAATGTTCTCCTTCACTATTTTTTACCTGTATCGCAATTCTCTTCCCTTTTGGAATCCTGCCTTCAAATTCTACCTGAACATCTTTTCCTTTTATTTGTAATACTGCTTCTTTATTAGATATCTTTTCTTTTACCGTCGCCATATAAATTTCACCTTTGCTAAGTTCCAAGGGCTGTTCGCTTAATATAGCTTGATTTCCTATGTTCTGATTATCATTAATCTTCAAACCATTCACTCCCATTTTATTACGCAATCATCATTACTCATCTAATAATATATATCGGCAAAAATAATAAAAAATAAAGGGGAAAGAAAAGCAAAAAAACTATCCACTATTAATAAGATGGATAGTTTTTAACATGTAATATAAATAATCATTACATCAGTTCGTTTTTCTTCTAGCTTTCCTTATCTCTACCTTTATCGTAACATCAAAATGCCCGCCAAACTGCCTGTATGTCCTTTATCGCCACGATGAGAGAAAAAAACATCCCGATGACAGCAAGTACACTGACCTGCTATGGTAATATTTTCACCTGGAACGCCCATATCTTTCAATTGCAACCGATTCGCCTGCCATAAATCAACGTAATATTTATCCCGTTTACCATCAGTTACAATTTCCGGATGCTGAGGAAAAGCATTTTGGAATGCTTCAGCTACCGACAAATCCACCTCAAAACAACAGGAGCCTATCGAGGGCCCAATCCCAACCAAACAATCCTCCATACGTGTCCCATAACGCTCATGCATCTTTTGAATCGTTTTAGCTCCAATTCGTGCTGCCGTACCTCTCCAGCCGGAATGACTCAGTGCAATCACTTTTTGCACAGGGTCTAAAAAAAACAAAGGGACACAATCGGCATAAAACGTCACCAAAGCCACTCGAGGCTCATTCGTCATTAATCCATCGAATTCACAAATATCCGATTCCTTAAATATCCCCTTTTCTCTATCTTCAACGCCTACAATAGCAATCCCATCTTTATGAACCTGATCCGAAAAAACCAGGTCGTGTGGATCTACCCCGATAGCACAAGTAAGAATTTTAAAGTTTTCCAGCACGGCTTCCCTGGAATCTTTTTTCTTGAACCCTAAATTTAAAGTGCTGCACTCTCCTGTACTTACGCCCCCCAACCGGGTACTGAATCCGTGTTTTACCAATCCAGTTTGCTCAAAACTTGGTATCGTGTAATACTGAAGGTCCCCATTCTGCTGCAATGCAAAACCACTTTTATTGTTATTCATAGTTCTTCATCCCCTTTTTCTAGTTGACAGTTGACAATGGACAGTTAAAAGACTAAAAAAATAAAAACACACGAATGTGCAAAGTTATACTTTTTGTATCTACTAGAAAAAGAGCAGAAGTTTCTGCTCTTTTTTAGATTATCTTTTCTCTTTTAACTTCTTTTAATTCTTTCCTACCTGCTACCTGCTGTTCCCTACCTGCTAATAGGCTGTTTTCTTACAGTTTAAGCTGGTTTTTTATTCTTTCGATAGCTTCTTCCGTTGCTTCTCTATTACCAAAAGCAGTTAACCTGAAATAGCCTTCCCCGCTTGGCCCAAAGCCTACGCCCGGTGTCCCAACGATATGAACTTCAGTTAAAAGTTTATCGAAAAATGCCCAAGAATCCATGCCTTCTGGTGTCTTTAACCAGATATAAGGTGCATTAACACCACCAAATGTTTTGATTCCAATACTCTCTAAGCCTTCTTTAATCATTTTGGCATTGGCCATATAATAATCAATTAACGCTTTAACTTGTTTTTGCCCTGCTTCCGTATAAACTGCTTCTGCCCCTCTTTGAATAATATAGGGTACACCATTAAATTTAGTGGTTTGTCTCCGATTCCAAAGCTTGTTAAGCGGGTAAGCGTCACCCTCACTGGTATAACCCATCACTTCCTTGGGAACCACTGTAAAGCCACATCTTGTTCCTGTAAACCCAGCAACCTTAGAAAAGCTGCGGAACTCAATCGCCACTTCCTTTGCGCCTTCTATTTCATAGATACTGTGAGGCACATCTTCTTCTTGAATAAACGCTTCATAGGCTGCGTCATAAAGAATAACAGCTTGATTTTTCTTTGCATACTCAACCCATTTTTTTAATTCTTCTCTGGAAACAGTCGTTCCTGTTGGATTATTAGGGAAGCATAAGTAGATCATATCTACTTTTTCATCCGGTAATTGTGGTATAAAATTATTTTCAGCCGTACATGGGATGTATGTGATTTTCTCAAATTTACCTTGCTCATTTATTTTTCCGGTTCTCCCTGCCATAACGTTACCGTCTATGTATGCAGGATAAACAGGATCGGTAACTGCAATCGTACTATCTACAGAGAAAATCTCTTGAATATTTCCCGTATCACTCTTCGCACCATCGCTGATAAAAATTTCATCTAGATCTAATTGAATGCCCTTGGGTGTATAATCAAAATCAATAATTTTTTGAGTCAAAAAATTATACCCCTGTTCGGGTCCATAACCTCTAAATGTTTCTTCTTTTGCCATTTCATCAACTGCACCATGCAAGCTTTCTATGACCGCTCCAGGTAATGGTTTGGTTACATCACCAATTCCAAGCTTGATAATTTTAGCTTCCGGGTTATCGTTCTTGAAACTTGCTACTCTTCTCGCAATTTCAGCAAACAAATAACTACCTTGTAAATTTAAGTAATTCTCATTAATTTTAGTCATGATAACATCCTTTCTTGAAAATATTTGTTTTTAACATATGTTTTCCTTTACAAAAAGTACGATTCTGATAAAATATAACCATTCTTATTTTTATCATTTATTATATAAAGTATTATACGGATCCGCAAGTATTTTGATAAATTTATTTGGATAAGAGAAATACTTCGGGGTCTTCGACGTAAAGAGTGAAGGAGGAAAATGATATGTTAGTCATCAATATACCGGGAAGAGGAACTTTTGAAATCAAGAATGTTGTATTTGACTATAACGGCACCCTCGCTGTTGATGGACATATGTCCCAACTTGTAAAAGACATGCTTTTGAAACTGAAAGATTTTTTAAAGGTGTATATATTGACAGCTGATACCTATGGAACAGTTGAAAAGGCTTGTATAGGAATTGATGTTCATGTAAAAACCTTTCCCCGTGAAAATGCCGGATTATGCAAAAGAGATATTATAAAAGAACTGGGCGCAACAAAAACACTTTGCGTAGGAAACGGATTTAATGATATACCAATGGCTAATGAATGTATCCTTTCAATCGCTGTTATTGAAAAAGAAGGATGCTCAGGCAAGCTGCTTGCTGCTTCAGATATTGTTGTAAGCTCCATAGAAGATGCTTTTGAAATGCTATTAAAACCGGATCGAATCAAAGCCACATTAAGAAATTAACTTACATTTTCGTAAAAAACGGTCTTCACAAACCAGCTGAAGACCGTTTTATATTTATTATCTTTTTCTTCCCTCTTCCAGCAGCTGCAAGCTGCGTTCTTTCCGGTTCTCTCTATTTTACTTACATTTTTTCTACCGCTCCATAATCAACGCCAAATGTCTCCACAGTCACTTTTTTCATTACTTGATCTTCTAATGGTTTATCCATCCGGTTTCTGTCAACACTTACAATCCGGTCGGCTTCTTCTATCCCTTGAATCACTTTTCCAAAAGCTGCATATTCTCCGTCTAAATGCGGTGATTTTTCCGTCATGATAAAAAATTGAGAACCCGCCGAGTTGGGAGCCGCTGTCCGCGCCATTGAAATAACACCTTTATCATGTTTTAAATCATTGGAAAATCCATTACTTGCAAATTCTCCCTTAATACCATAGCCGGGACCGCCCATCCCAGTTCCATCCGGGCACCCGCCTTGAATCATAAACCCTGGTATTACTCTGTGAAAGATCACACCGTCATAAAACCCTTTTTCAACCAGGGAAATAAAATTTCTCACCGTATTGGGGGCAATCTCCGGATATAGTTCAATTTTAATCTGATTGCCGTTTTCCATTTCAATTGTAACAATTGGTTGTTTTTCCATTAGTATCTTCCTTTCTTGTACTGCTAATTTATTTACAATTATATCAAAACGAAGCAACAAAACCCAGTAATATATTAACCAATCATAGAATTTTTAATCATCAATTTTTAAAAAAGGGGAAGCTGCTTTCCAATTGAATGATAATAATCACAATAATGACAACCCCCAAGACATTTGCGTACTTTAAACGTTTTATTATTTAGATCTTCTTGTGCATGCTCCCTGCTATCATAGTAGTCCGTTACCCGGCAGTTGGGTAATCCATCTTCCTTCTTGCTGCCTATAAAAATACCATTTGAACTTTCAATGACCTCTAGATTATTACATTTGCTTGCGTAGTCGTACATTGGTTAAGTGCCTCCCCCTAAAACAACAATACAAAGTATTATACCATTAACAAAAATATTTTTATACGCTCTCTTTTAGAAAAAAGACTGCTGAACTCTTTCATACAAAAATACAGAGCAGAAAATGAATCCTGCTCTGCTTATTTTAATACTTCTCTAATAGGGATAATAATCCAATACGGTTGTTCCCTTTAAACTTTTGTTTTAGCTACATATGAACCTTCTTCTGCAATATATCAGCATTATTAACACACTCCCAATAACTAAAGCACCTAGTACCGGATGAAAAACCAGATACACTAAGAGAATAAATGGACAAAGCAATAAGCGTGTCACTAATTTCAAGAATTGATTACCCCCAATAAACTTCGCTATTGGCGGTGAATTTCTGTAGTAGAATGCGACAAATGATTTACCGGTCGCAGTAGTGAGTAAATACTTATCCCTGAACTGCCGTAACATTTTTACTGACGGCTCAAATTTTGAGCCATAGGCTGCCGTTGCAATAAAGCATTCATCTAGTTTCATACGGGTTATCCCGATATGATAGATTCGATCTGCTAGCCCTGCTTCACTTACAACGATCGTAATGTTATTCTGCCCAATAACTAAATTGAAAGTGCCATCTGTCACTTCATTATTATCTTGATATATTCTGGTTGTTGTATCAGGTGCTGCTGTTATGAAAGCTTTAACTTCCTCTACATTATATTCAACTGCATACCTATAATCTGTATGAGTAGGATTATAGTCTTTAACCATTTCTTCACCATTACCATCGCTGCCCTTCATAATACTTAAGCCAACCAGTGGTGTTGCCAGCTTTTCCGTTATTTGATAAGCTGTAAGATATGCGTCCTCAATACCCTCAACTTTTACCTTTATTTTATATTCACCTACTGGTATTCCTGATTGAATATTAAGGAATACAGTTGCATGATTATTGTTAATAACCTGACTGACAATCATCTCTGGATTTAGTTTGTTGCCATCATTATCAACCAGTGATGCGATTACATTAGTGCCATCTGCAACGATCTGACAGGTTATACTTATTTCAACCTGCTGGTCTGATCCCACTTCATGGGTATTTGTGTTTAATATCACCCCTTCTATGGATGGTATTAATGCTGCTGTAACTGTAAAGTTTACAATATTACTGATGATGTCACCTACTGTTGCTGTAACTGTTCCAACTCCTTCATTTGCAGGTGTTAAAATGCTGCCGCTTAGCGTTGCATAATCACTCCCAGCGGCTATTTGCCAGCTTATGCTTAAACCGCTAATGTCATACGAGTTACCATTTTGATCCTGTCCGCTTAATGTCAGCTGGTTTAAATCATAACCTTCACCATCTACCGTTAATTCTGGTATGCTGCCGCTTACTATAACTGTACTTAAAACTAGTGCTGGTTCTGCATCTGTTGTAACATCCAACTTTTCACTTACCGTTGAAGCTTTATGCGTGGCTGTTTCTTTTACTCTCTGATAGCAATCATAGTCTGTTTCAGCAGTTAAGCTATTAAATTCATTGCTGTCCTGCCAGGGTGCTTCCGATACATTAGTGCCATCTGCAACTTTTGTGTATTCATAGCCATCCACAGCAACTAGTGTAACACTATTATGGGTTTTACTTTCTAATACAGGCGTTGATCCTGCAGCTGTTTCACAGTCTGCTTTTTCTACTGCTGCTGTAGAAGTACTTGTGACGCTGCCTGATTCCACACTGCTTGAAATCGTTACGCCTATTTGTGTCCCTATGTCTTCCTGCACGAGTGTGTAGAATTCGTTTGTTGCCTCTGCTATATCTATACCTTCTCGTGTCCACTGATACGATAGCGTTCCAGTATTGTTTCCGTTATTTAATACAGCTGTTAATGTTTCATCAAATACTGCATTACCGGTTATGGTTGCCGTTCCTATCAATGCGTTTACCGGTGCATCTGCTACAACTATATTAACTGTTACTTCGGTTACTGTATCTGTTTCATCTTTATAGCCATCAGGTAATTGCCCGATTGTTCCTGTTAATACATAGGTGTTAACTGCTCCATTGTTATATTCCGGTTCAGTATTATCTCCCCAGGTTACTGGTACATTTACGGTCTCATCACCTTCTGCTATTAACACTACTGTATTCCCCAACGCGTTTTTAATTTCAGCCAATGTTTTACCATCATTAGTTAATACTGATACATCAGTTATTGCCTTAGCACTTAATATTTCTGTATCTTGTGAAGGTTCTGCCGTATAAGCTGAAGTTGGATAACCATGCCACGGATTTTCTTCCCAGCCTTTCGCATCTGAGGGGTAATATATTGTAAAGCCCTCCGCAGAATCTTTAAAAACATCATTGCCGAAAGAAGCCGGTGCATCACCCTCAAAATATGCACTTGTAAGGAACCCGCAGCCCGCAAACGCGATGTCACCTATACTCAGGTTACTGCCCTGTATTGTTACACTTTCAAGGGAACGGCAATCAGCAAACGCTCCCATTCCTATGCTCACAACACCGCCCTGTATTGTTACGCTCGCAAGGGAACCACAATTAGCAAACGTAGCTTCTCCTATACTCGTGACACTATCCGGTATTATGACGTTCGCAAGAAATTCGCACTCTGTAAATACCCAGTCACCTATCTTCGTTACTGTAACACCGTTTACTGTATCGGGTATTTTCAGGCCGCCGGTCACGTTATATGTGTTTTCCACGTTTCGATAGCCTGTTATTGTACCGTTCTCACTATCAATGTTAAATAATAAAATTACATTTCCAGTTAAAGCATTTACAGGACGAACTCCGTTGAGCATCGGATAGCCGTCGTTTTTGTCTGTAACCAGTTCCCATCCCCGCAGAATTTCAGGATGAGTCTTGTTTAATTCAATGACCTCTTCATTAAGGTCTTCTGCAAAAGAATAGCTTTTCATTTCATCTGCGGTCATTCCGGTCGTATCATCCGTGCCGGAACCTACACCTTGGCTTGCAACAGAGCTGTTCCAATAGCAGTGATCTATGGAACCGGCGGTGAATTTTCCTGCAAATCCACCTTTCAAAGCACTGTCGCCGCCTGATACGCTGCCTGTCGCGTAACAGTTTGTGATTGAGCCGGAACCGCTTAAAGCAGCTCCCAAAAGCCCACCCATATTAGCAGTGCCACTATCACTCGTCACATTGCCCACTGCATAGCTGTTGGTGATTGCTGAGCCTGACTGCGTTATCCCGGCAAGACCGCCCGCATAGGTTGTGCTGCCACTGCCTGAAATGTTGACTGCTGCGTAACTATTGGTAATCGACGAGTTCTCTACTGCATATCCTGCAAGACCACCTGCTGCGTTATAGCTGCCGCCTGTCGCTACCGATATAGTACCTGTTGCAAAGCAGTTTGTAATTGTATCACAAAATGTCCATCCCACAAGACCGCCTGCCATGTTATTGGTGCCGGCTATGTCAGAATAGATAGCTGCATCCTCTACACCCACATTCTGTATTGTCGCCCCGCTTGTATATCCGAAAAGACCCGCATAAGCATGTGTTGTATCGGGACTTTCTGCCGTACCGATCGTCAGATTTGCTATGACCTTGCTGTTTCCATCGAATGTTCCCGTAAAACTGTTAGCACTGCTTGTTCCAATAGGAGTCCATGAACTGTATCCCAATTTGATATAGTCCGTAAGCTCATAGTTCAAGACGGCGTATTTTTCGTCGTTGTTTGCTGTATCTATTGCGCCGGAGTTTACAAGCTGTGCTAAATATACAAGCTCCGCTGCTGAGGAAATCTGATACGGGGCAGCTTCCGTTCCGCTCCCGCCTGCAAATTCTGTGGCAATTGTGGTCCCGTCCCATGTTTCAGATGACAGCACCTTGGACGTATATATGCTTTTTACAGACGCTCCTGCACCCCCGCTGTTAGCAGGCGTTACCTCAAAGCAGATGTAATATCCCACATCACCGTCCGTCAAAGTATAAGTATTTCCCGTTGCGCCAGATATAACCACAGAATCTGTTCCGCTTGCATCACTGGCACGATACCATTTATAGGTAGTACCTGACTCGGCCTCTCCGTCCAGATCACAATAATCATAAGCAGTTGCAAGCATCTGCCCCGAATGAGCCAATCCGGATATAACGACATGGGTTGCCGTTGGTGCTGCTGTATTGGTCACGGTATTACCAATGCCATTAATCATTGGATAACCGTTGTTTTTGTCTGCGGCAAATTTCCATGTCTTAAGCCGCAGCGAATCATTCACAGCCATCAATGCCATAACATTTGAATTAAGGGTCGTTACAAATGAAGTATTCTTCATATCAGCTGCTTCCATGCTGGTCGTATCATCCGTGCCGGAACCTACACCATTGCTTGCAGCAGAGCTGTTCCAGTACCCATTTGATATGGTGCCGGAGTTGCTCCATACTGTTCCTACAAGACCACCCACATTAGCCGTATCACTGTCACTCATCACATTACCTATCGCATAGCAGTTGGAGGTTGATGAGCCTGACTGCGTTATCCCTGCAAAACCGCCCGCATAGGTTGTGCTGCCACTGCCTGAAATGTTGACTGCTGCGTAACTATTGGTAATCGACGAGTTCTCTAGTGCATATCCAACAAGACCGCCTGCTGCATTATAGCCTCCACCGGTTCCAATGGATATTATACCTGTTGTAAAGCAGTTTGTAATTGTATCACCAGATGCCCATCCCACGAGACTGCCTGCAATATTATTGGTGCCGGCTATGTAAGAATAGATAGCCGCATCCTCTACACCCACATTCTGTATTGTCGCTCCACTTGTATATCCAAAAAGACCCGCATAAGCATGTGTTGTATCGGGATTTTCGGCCGTACCGATCGTCAGATTTGATATGACCTTGCCGTTTCCATCAAGTGTTCCCGTAAAACTGTCAGCGCTGCTTGTTCCGATAGGAATCCATGAACTGTATCCTAACTGGATATAGTCGGTAAGCTCATAGTACAGGCTGGCATATTTCTCGCCGTTGTTGTTTGCTGTATCTGCTGCGCTGGAGTTAACGAGCTGTGCTAAATATGCCAGCTCGGCTGCTGAGGAAATCTGATACGGGTCAGCTTCCGTTCCGCTCCCGTCTGCAAATTCTGTGGCAGCTATCCCATCCCACGCTTCAGATGACAGCACCTTGCAGGTATAGCCACTCTTATAACCCGCACCTGCTTTATTGCCGTCTGAAGGCGTTACCTCAAAGCAGATGTTATATCCCACGTCAGCATCCGTCGGAGTATATGTGCTGCCTGTCGCACCGGGTATCGCCAGAGCATCGGTTCCGCTTGAATCATTCGCGCGGTACCACTTAAGTATCGTACCCACCTCGGTATCCCCTTCAACATCATAAAATGTATAAGAGCCGATCAGAGTCTGCCCCGAATGAGCTAATCCGGATATAGCGGTATTAACAGCTATCGGTGCCAGATTGCTCTCTTCGGTGTTGCCCAATCCGTTCAACATGGGATAGCCATCATTTTCTCCGCAAACAGGCTTCCATTTTTTAAGCAAATTATCGTTTAAATTATTTACTTCATCGTTTAAGAATTTAATAAAACTCGGATCTGCCATTTCCTCCCGAGTTTTTCCGATGGTTGTATCCGTGCCGGAACCTACGCCCCTGCTTACAGCAGAGGTGTTCCAATAACCATAGGTTATATTGCTATCATAGGTTGATCCCGCAAAGCCACCTGTTCCATAGTAATTGCTCCCTAGTTGTACGTAGTCATGGCCTTCCACATTGCCTGTTGCATAGTTGTTTGTAATTGTTGTGCAATAATTAACACTTCCTATAAAACCACCCGCAAATTCGCCGCTGACCACATTGCCTGTCGCGTAGCTGTTTGTAACTGTACCATTATTAACCTGTCCCGCAAGACCTCCCGTAAATTGAAGGCCTTCTACATTGCCTGTCGCGTGGCTGTTTGTAACAGTGCCATTATAAACAAATCCCGCAAGGCCGCCTGCATAATCACCGCTCGACACACTGCCTGTCGCGTAGCTGTTTATAATTGTGCCATTTTCAACCGTTCCCACAAGACCGCCCGCATATTGATCACTACCCACACTGCCTGTTGCATAGCTGTTTGTAATTGTACCCTCCTGTAAATATCCCACAAGACCGCCCACATAGCTGCAAGCGTCGGAAAAGCCTGACACACAGCATGTCGTATAGCAATCTGCGATTGTTGAACTGGAATCGATATATCCCACAAGTCCGCCTGCCACGCTCCGATCGTCGGAGTCCCCTGACACAGCACCTGTCACATAACATTCTGTGATGGTTGTACCCGACTCGGCATATCCCGCAAGACCGCCTGCATAAACAGTACGGTCAGTATTGAGATTATATGAATAGATAGCTGCCGCCTCTGCGCCAACATTCTGTATCGTCGCCCCGGTTGTATAACCGAACAGCCCAACATAGAAAAGGGTTGATTCCGGGCTTTCCTCTGAAATGCCGATCGTCAGGTTTGACACGACCTTGCCGTTTCCGTCTAATGTTCCCGTAAAACTGTTAGTCGAATCAGCCCCAATCGGTGTCCATTGAACTCCGCCCAGGTCGATATTGTCATCAAACCTGTAATACAGACTGGCATATTTCTTACCGTCGTTGTTTACTGTATCTGTTGCGCCAGAGTTTACAAGCTGTGCTAAACATTCAAGCTCCGCTGCTGAAGCAATCCGGTACGGATCGGCTTCCGTACCGATGCCGCCGCTTACAAATACTGCAGCAGGATCAATATTATCTACAGATGCAGTTGGAGCACTCGTTAGAGTTCCCGCCTCTGCACTGCTCGCAATCTTTACACTGATTGTTTTTCCTATATCCACTTGACCAAGAGTGTAGGCTGCGTCTGTTGCTCCTGCTATATCCTCGTCACCTCGCATCCACTGGTAAGACAGCGTTCCGGTATTGTTGCTGCCTTCCAATACTGCTGTTAATGTCTCCCCAAACACGGCATTCCCGGATATGGCTGCCGTTCCCGTCAGTGCGTTTGCAATATTAAGTTCTGCAGCAGCCACATTTTCACCATACCCGGCAATTACACTCAAAACACCGAGAGGCACATCCGACGGCACGATGAAGGAATCACTGTAATCACCACTGTCATCTGATTTTACCGGGTTGAGGAATAGAATATCCCCATTACCGCCTACAACCTTAATGGTCACAAAGATATTGCCATCTGCTGTTCCTGACAAAGTTACACTATCTCCCGGAGCAGCATGATCCGGATTTATGGACAGCGTGACCGCATTACCCAGAGCCGATACATTTCCTGCAAAAAAGAAACAGAGAATGCAAATAATAATACAGAATTTTTTATTCATTTTAGTTCCCCCCTACAGCAAAACAGGATTACTGTCATTGTTATTGTTCAGATTGTCAAAAAGAAAGACCTTGATTATATCGCCTTCCTGAATATTAAAAGCTGCCTGGGCACTATGCATCTCATCAAAATCAGCCCTTACCGCTGAAAATCCCACCTGCAGCTCACCTCGCATATGGACAAATACTGCTGTCTCATCACCGCTGTGTCCGGTCACCGGGCAGATGTTGACAGAAAAATACTTCAGGCCTGAAATGCCGCTTTTTACCGTCATCATTGGGATATCGTCATTAGTAAAGCTGGTTGTATAATTGGTGTCGTCAGTAACAGGGATAACCAGATACTTGCCGTTGCCGCAGCTCTCATCCAACACCAGGGTATATGTCTTACTGTCTGTACTTCCATCAGTGTCAGTAACTGTGACAGATACAGAATAACTTCCTTTTACAGCGGATGTACCTGTTATTTCACCGGCAGCAGTGTCCATGCTCAAACCATCCGGCAATCCGGAAATTTGCCATGTGTACGGAGCATTGCCGCCGCTGATCTGCAGCGAGAAGCTGTATACCTCTCCCACAATGCCGGCAGGAAGGTTGTCAGTGGTAATGGTTACAGGAGCTGCTGCCGAAGGTTTTTCCAGAAGCCAGGGATCAACAATCACTGAACCATTAACTATGCTTATGCTTGTTGGATCATAGATCGTACCCCACCAGTTATTTGTTGCATCCACACTGCCATTTTTACTGTAAATCCCGCCGCCAGCACCGCCAGCACCCCCATCACCGCCATAACCACCATAATCGCCATCACCGCCAGTACCGCCAGTACCGCCAGTACCTGCACTGTTGCCAGTTATGGTACAGCCGGTTATGGTTACTGTCCCAGAGTTGCAAATCCCGCCGCCAGCACCGCCAGCACCCCCATCACCGCCATTATAGGCTATACCGCCAACAAAGGCATCACCGCCAGCACCATCAGCACCGCTGGCTCCTGCACTGTTGCCGGTTATGGTACAGCCGGTTATGGTTACTGTCCCAGATGTCCCAGAGTTGCAAATCCCGCCGCCAGCACCGCCAGCACCGCCAGCACCGCCATGACATTCATCCCCGCCATCACCGCCATGACCCCCATTTCCTGCACTGTTGCCTGTTATGGTACAGCTGGTTATCGTTACTGTCCCAGAGTTGCAAATCCCACCGCCAGCACCGCCATCACCACCATCACCTCCATAACCGCCACGAACGCCACGACCACCATGACCGCCATTTCCTGCACTGTTGCCTGTTATGGTACAGCTGGTTATCGTTACTGTCCCAGAGTTGCAAATCCCGCCGCCAGCACCGCCATCACCGCCACTACCGACACGACCGCCATGACCGCCATCTCCTGCACTGTTGCCTGTTATGGTACAGCTGGTTATCGTTACTGTCCCAGAGTTGCAAATCCCGCCGCCAGCACCACCAGCACCGCCAGCAAAGTAAAGATCACCGTCACCGCCATCAGGTGCTTTCCCGTTTGTAATTGTAAAGCCGGTGATCTTCACTTCGCAGCCTGCAGCTATTTCAATGACTCTGCCGGATTGGTTACCATCGATAATGGTACTATTTTCACCTTCACCAAGCAGGGTCACATTTTTCCCGATGTTCAGATGTTCTTTGTATATATCTGCTGCTACATGAACAACGGTACCATTGACAGTACTATCATCAGGTACAGCATCAATTCCCGCCTGGATGGTCTTATAGGGGTTACCCTGGCTGCCGTCGCCATTATCAGCACCCCCGGCTGAAACATAAATATCCGTACCTGCCGCATATGCCGTGCTTCCTCCAACCGCAAACAACCCCGGCAATACACCGACTGTCATTAGAAATACCAGGATTAACGCCATTGCTTTTCTTGAAATATGATACACTTTTCTCCCTCCCTTTCTCATCCCATATCCGCCTCACTTTCACCATGAATTTCGGGCACTTCCCCTTGTGTTGCCATACAATAGACCAGACTTTGCGGTGATGCTTCAGTTAAATCGGGCAATTTAAACCCAAACGCACCATCCTTGCCAAATTTTGTACCAATCAACATATAAAGCTTCGGATATTTGTTGATTGGCAAAGCCTGCCCCTTGCATCTAAGAAAGCCCTCCGGTACATCATCATAGGGAAGAAGCTTGATTTCACCGATCATTTGATTCATGTCATTTCTACCTCCTCTTATTCTATGAGCTAAAATCATAATCATTTGCTATTAATTATATAGATTAGGCTAAATTTTACATCTGCCGAAAGTTGTATCTTTGAAAAAAAATTAAAAACCTGCTGATTTTTTTAGCAGGCTTTTAGGTAATAATTATATTAAATTACAGGCTCTCAGGAAGATAGATTTGCCCAAACATTTTTTATTATTTATTTATCTGCAGTCGTCCCCTTCCGTTGCAATTCTAGTAATTCTTCTCTTGATAGTCCTGAAACTTCCATAATTATTGTTTCATCCATTCCAGCAAGCAGCAATTTCTTAGCCATTGCTATTTTCTCTTCTAATTTACCTTGCTCTATTCCTTGCTTTACTCCTTCTTCTCGTGCTCTTTCTTGCAGTATTTTGGCATATTCTACTTTTGATTTTTCATCTAAAAGCCACTTTTCACGTTGATAATATGCTTGCCTTGCTTTTTCATCCTGGCTTAAAACTTCCAGCATTTTACCTGCCATATCAATCACCTCGCTTTTAGTCCTTACTTCATTAACCAATTTTTCCTTATCTTCATTGCCCGCATCTTTAATAAACACCAACCAGTGTTCTAATTGCCCCATATCTTCGATATGTTTAGTATCATTGAATTTAGGCAGCTCGATATATTGTATTTCTAAATCATCCAGCAGTTCAAAATTTTCTGCGATTTCCTTTACCCTGAATTTACTGTGATATTTTTTCGTTTCTTGCAAAAGATTAAAATCCAGTATATTCACTACAATACATTTCTTTAACGTTTCATAAGCTTTACCTTTTTCAATGGTTTCCCCGTACATTTTCGACCAATAGTAGAGTGTTCTTTTGCGGTAATTATCTTTATTATTGATTTGTACTTCTATATCTATGACCTCATCCTTTTGCGTTTTTACTTTTACATCCATGATTGATATCTTATCATCTTCATACGCTTTATCATTGTATGGATTAAGATAAATAATCTCTGTTATTTTCTCTTCTTCCTTAAGCCCTAAGATAGCATTGAGCAGATCCATCAGGACAATTCTGCTTTCTTTTTTATCACTGGCAAAGATTTGCTTGAACACAAAATCGACAATCGGTTTCATCAGCGGATGTCTATGCATTTTTATGCTCCTTTTTCCCTTTCGTATACTTTTATTATACCATACTGCGCCTTAAAATTTCCGTTTATTTACAAGAAAACCACATCTCTAAGATAATAAGATGTGGTTTCAGATATACACTTTTCCAGCCTTACTTTACATCAAACATCATTCTAATCGGTTCTTTTAGCTGCTTTCCATTTGGCGATTCAATCCCAATTCCGATGAACAGATAATATTGGTTTGCCAGATTATAACTGCTCTGCGGTGTGATGGTGATCGTGTTTTCCTCAATGTCATAGGTAACATCAATCTTTACATTGTTGCCGTCTTCATCACAAATCATAATATAATCATTCCCCGCCTTAATCGTTTCCGGATTAAGCAGTATATTAAAATTCCTGTCCCCTCCTATAACAAAGTCGGGTTGCTATTATCGTCGTTACTCAGGCTGTCAACCAGATAAACCTTGATGATATCCCCGGGTCGTACGTTAAAAGCGGCCTGTGCATTATTTGTAACATCAAAATCAGCTCTGTTAGCTGAAAATCCCACCTGCACGCCGTCACGCAGATGCACAAATACTGCGACCTCATCACCGCTATGTCCGGTCACCGGGTGAATGTTGACGGAAACGTATTTAAAGCCGGAGATGCCGTCTTTTACCGTCATCGTTCGGATGCCGTCAGGCGTAAAGCCGGCATCCGCCAAACCGGTATCCGGAAGGACAAGATAACCGCCGTTGCCGCATTTTTCGTCTATGATTAAACTAAGGGTCTTTATTGCCGAGGCACCCTTATTATCAGTGACGGTTACGGTCACAATATCACTCCATTTTCCATCCAGCGTACCGGTAATCTCGCATGTGCTCCCAACTATGTTTGTGTTAAATTCCGCCGGCAATCCGGTAACATCCCACGTGTATGGAGCCGTTCCGCCGCTAGCCTGAAGCGAACCACTGTAAGACTTATTGATAATACCTGCTGGCAGCCTGCAGGTATTGATGGTAACAGCACCTCCTGCAGCATCAACAGTAAAGCTCACCGGTTCACTGATAAAGTCGTTAATAGCAGCGGTCACTGTACCCAAACCCGCACTAACAGGATCTAAAATGTTTCCGCCGCCACTGCCTTTAATGCCTGTACCTGCTACTGTATCGATATTTCCGCTGAGGTCAACTTTGCGTATCCGGTTGTTAACACAATCCGCTATATACAGATTGCCGCTGCTGTCTATCGCCACGCCATAGGGAACTTGTAGTTGAGCGAATGTGGCCGCTCCGCCATCTCCCAAGTAACCTTCGCTTCCATCTCCGGCTACTGTGCTGATATTACCATTCGTGTCAACCTTCCGTATCCGGTTGTTAAAACCATCTGCTATATACAGATTGTTGCTGCTGTCTGTTGCCACGTCATAGGGATGATTTAGTTGAGCAGATGTAGCCGATCCGCCATCCCCGGAATAACCGCCGCTTCCATTTCCTGCCACTGTACTGATCATACCATTTGTATCAACCTTCCGTATCCGGTGGTTTTCACTATCTGCTATATATACATTGCCCCTGCTGTCTATCGCCACACCTTCAGGATAAAATAACTGGGCAGACACTGCCGCTCCGCCATCTCCGGAATAACCACCACTTCCATTTCCTGCCACTGTACTGATCATACCATTCGCATCAACCTTCCGTATCCGGTGGTTAATCGAATCCACAATATATATATTATCGCTGCTGTCTATCGCCACGCGTTCAGGAAACCATAACTGGGCAGACGTTGCCACTCCGCCATCTCCGGAATAACCGCCGCTTCCATTTCCTGCCACTGTACTGATCATACCATTCGCATCAACCTTCCGGATCCGATGGTTTCCATAATCCGCAATATACAGATTGCCGCTGCTGTCTATCGCCACGCCATAGGGACAAAATAGTTGAGCAGATGTGGCCATTCCGCCATCGCCGGAATAACCGCCGCTTCCATTTCCTGCCACCGTGCTGATCATGCCATTCATGTCAACCTTCCGGATCCGGTGGTTTTCACAATCTGCTATATATACATTGCCGCTGCTGTCTGTCGCTACGCCTCCAGGATGAAATAACTGGACAGATGTGGCCGTTCCTTCTCCATTCAAGCGAGCATACTCGCCGCCCGAAGTCACCGTCCAGATGATTGATTGTCCTGTAATATCATAGGGATTGCCATACTGATCACTGCCTGCCAGGTTTAGTTTGGTAAGATCGTATCCTGCTTCTCCCACCGTAAGATTGGGGATAACAACGCCGTTTAGAGTCAAGTTATTCAGTTTAGATGTAGTGAAGGATATACTTTTACCGTAATAGGTTACATATGCATTGGTCGCATATGCACTGAAATAGTAGGTTGTACCCGGCTTAAGATCTTTTAATGTTGCAGTAAATGTACCGGTCCCTTTTCCCACATCCGTGACTTTATTATCTGACGTGATAGGATCAACATGGGTGGCATATACAATACCTCTTTCAGTAGAAGCATCACCGCCGTCAGAAATTACCGCGCCTCCTACCTCAGCAGTAGTAGCGGTTAAACCTTCTACCAGTGAAAACGTATCTACATCAGGAATTTTTGCTTCCTCTACACCTACCACTTCATTAGTAAAACGATTTATTAATGTCCCAGGCTTGAAATGCAAACAGGGACGCACACCTATGTCAGAAACGTTTAAAGCGCTCGTATACAGATTAGGGGCATAAAACGCTTTACCATTTAAGCAGATGGTCATTAACCACCAATTGAAACTCTGTGGAACATACTGAGAATAATGTTTAAAATATTCGTTGCGTGTCAGTAATCCTACTTTATCTGTAACGCTTTCTCTATCTTCATCAATTTCAGGACCACAATTCCAAGTCCAATCGCGAATAACACTTTTGTTTTCATCTCCTAATTTATTCAAAAATTCACCATTAAGATACGCTCTTATCGAACTGAATTCATAATTCCCGTATTGTTCGGAATGCCATACTCTATTTCCATCATTATCCCTTAAAATGATTAACCCGTTAGCAGGTTCTAATATAATCCATTGCCTGTCTGCAAATGTAATAATATCCCCCTTTGCCTTTGATTCCACCGTGATATAAACAGCCGCTGATGCCTCCTTAACGCCTCCTGAAACCAAGTTAATTAATACAAGAAGCATTATGACGATACAACTTATTTTATTTTTCATCATTCCAACCTTTCTCATCCCATATCCGCCTCACTTTCACTATGAATTTCGGGTACTTCCCCTTTTGTTGCTATACAATAATCCAGACTTTGCGGTGATGCTTCGGTTAAATCGGGCAATTTAAACCCAAGCTCACCATCCTTGCCAAATTTTGTACCAATCAGCATATAAAGCTTCGGATACTTGTTGATGGGCAAAACCTACCCCTGGCATCTCAACCAGCCCTCCGGTACATCATCATAGGGAAGAAGCTTGATTTCACCCATCATTTGATTCATGTCATCTCTACCTCCTCTTATTATATGAGCTAAAAGCATCGTCATTGCTATTAATTATATAGATTAGGCTTAATTTTACATCTGCCGAAAGTTGTATCTTTGAAAAAAAATTAAAAACCTGCTAACTTTTAGCAGGTTTTCAGGTGATTATATGGTTTGTGATAAATATTTTTCATGATCTATATTGACTCAAGGCTTAAGATAAAAGGAAAAGACATTTAAGCTATCAGCTTAAATGAAAATATTAAGATTAACTTTTAGCCAAGTACTTAAATCTTTTTCTTCCAGCAGCCAACGGCTGCGCTCGTTCCTCTTTCAGCGACCAAAGGGAGCGATCGTTCAGCAGCCGCAAGCTGCGGTCTTTCCCCTTATAACTCATATCTTAATAATATTAAGATCTCTTGCTCTGACAACGGCCTTAATCCGGCTGTCCACTTCCAATTTACTATATATATTGCTCAGATGCGTTTTAACGGTTCCTTGAGAAATATGTAATTGCTTGCTGATCGCAGAATTTGACATACCCTCGGCAGTTAATTCTAATACTTCCCGTTCCCGGTCTGTCAAAGGAGATACAGCTTCTTGAGGATTTAACAAATTCTGCAGGTTCACATCTTTTATAGTGGTTCTTTTGGATATCAGCACAGGAATGACGCTTTTTATCATCGGAATAATATCTTCATTAAAACCATCATTATACCTGCTTTCTAAATAAATGACGCCTACAAATACCCCTAAGTATTTGATGGGTATGCAGATGATGGATATTTCCTCTTTGTTTATTAAATACTGGTCAGCTGCAAATATACCGCTATCCGGCTTTTGGTTAATGATAACTTCTTCTCCGGTTCGGGCAGCATATTGAATGACTTTACGGGGTATATGATCGACATGTTTTATGTTTACGGGTTCTTTATGGACAACTGCCTTTGAACGGCTTTTCTTTTCATACCACAGGTGCAGTTCATCACATTTTTCGAATAAAACGGTACCATAATCAGCATAATTGCTCTGGGTAAGAAAATCTAGCATGTAGATGAATCCTTGTTCTTCTTCCATGTCTTCAATTTGCTTTAAATAATATAATATACTTTTATCTATTGCTGTGCTTTCGGTATTCATAATCGGTTGCTGTTCTGCAGGCAATTCCGTATTATTTTGCAATCCAAATTGTTTTTCAACCCCATCTGCAATATTTAAAGCACCCCATTTTTTAAATAAATCTGCAGCTTCACGGGCATAAAATTTTGAGAGTTTTCTATTATAATGATAATGTTTTGCTGCCAGCAGATCAGCAATGGCTTCTATTTGCAGATGTCCATGCTCTTCTGCAAAACTAATGGCTTCATTATATAGTTTATCCAGAGGTTTCTCCTGCTCAAAACATGCGGCATATTCGGCTTTTACGAGTAAATGTCTGGCATAATGATTTCCATTATAAATTCCAATCCAGTATGCCATCTCCTGCATATATTTATTGATTAACTCTTTATTTTCCCGCTTTTGTGTCGTTGTCAGAGCTTGATGCCCGGCAATTCTCGTAAGTATACTGTAAAAAAGCAAATCCAAATAAATGATATGGCCTTTTAGATGACTGATATCCGGAGTAATTTTCACTGCCAATTTATACGCTTTTTCTATTTCTCTTTCCATGTATAATCTTTGGAGCATGAAGATGTAATAAACCAGGCTTTTCGCATTATCACATAATCCCACCTGATCTTTTATCTGCTGCCCTTCGAGGGTAAGTTCCCCTTTTTCAAGATAATTAATGTGGCTGATAAAAATATATTTCACAAAATTTATAATGTCATCTGCTATCCACTGTGTTTTTTGCAATTGATGGTTTATGTAATCGTGTATTTCCTTTAAAGGCGTTCCTGTAACGTATTTGACATAAATAGTGGAAACAATGCAATAAGCACTAAATATGAACTCTCCCGCCCTGCTCCCTTCTTCAATGGCTTTATGCAGATATTCCAGGGATTTTTCCATAGGGTTTGACCAATGATCGATAAAAGTCCCAATCAACGAATAAACAATGATTCTAGTTGCTGAATCATCTGTATCCTCCAATAAGTCCAGAGCAATATCTTTCAGTCTTTCCCCATTTTCGGGGTCCTGCCAGATATTATAAAAAATATAGCTGTAAGCGGCATAGCCTATGGGTGAATAAAGAGAATTGCCATATTGAGCGGAAAGATTAGCTATTTTCATAAGAATCAAATCAAATGCCTGATCATCGACAATATTAGCAGCAGGAATCATTTGGGTTAAGGTTTCCATGATCTGCAGTATCCTTTTATCTTGTATAAAGGGTGCGTTTTGCAAATCTTCTATTTTGCTGTTAGAGAATAACAGTTTTCCTTTTGTAGTCTCTTCTTCTATATCCCTGGTATCAAACCTGTAATTTAAGTGATTTAGTATCTCAGCACCGAGTTCTAACACTTTTTCTGAATTGCCATTATAAGCATAAAGGTTCATATATTTCCGTTTGATGATAATTAGATTTTCTACGGTATGATAGTTGCTGATAAGAGCTTCAAATCTTATGCTGGCTTCTTCATACCTTTGATGGATAAACTGACATTCTGCCAACTCCAGACTAATCCTCATTTCCAGGTCATTTTCATCTTTTAAGTCACAGTAGGGAAGCAGTTTTTCACAGCATTCAAATATTTTCAAGGCTTGTTCTATTGCCGCAGTTTGTTTAGCCTGCATACCGGATAAATAAAGTTCATGCATCCATTTATCCGGGTTTCCCTGGATCAATTCATTGAAGTCAGCCCTTAGTAATTGAGAGGCCAAAAAAAGTCTATTATTTACAGTAAATGTTTTTGGTTCATCGCCTGCCCATTTTTTAGCGATTTTATAGTGCATCCCGGCTTTTTTCGCAGGGTTTATATCATTGTAAATAAACTCCAATAAAATATCGTGGACAAAACCATAGCTTATGGTTTGCTGTCCTTGATATTCGTCTGTTTTTTTTATAAGAAAAGCAGATTGACACAGTATTTCCAATTTATTAACCAGCAAAACATCATCAATATTTACAATGTTTTTTAATGTTTCATATTCCACTTTTCCATCAAGACAGGCTATGAGTTCTAGAGAGGACTTATCCTCATCACTAAGCTGGTTTATTTTTTGGGTTAAAATCTGTTCAATATCGTTGGGTAAACTTAAATGATTCAGGCTGTCAAATTTTACGCCCCATCGTTTGCTTTGTTCTAAGTAGACAACGATACCTTCTTTAATAAAGATATCAATAATCTCCTTGATATAAAAGGGATTTCCCAGGGTTAAACCATATATCATGCGTGCTAAATAATCGATATTTTCAGCATTTACGCCAAAAATAAATTGTAAGTATACCTTGATATCTAAAACCATTAGTTCCTGTAATTGTATCGACATATAATTATCTTTTATTTGTGGTATGTTCGTAAGATCCGTCACTTTTTCAATGCTTTTTTCTTCATGATCCCGATAGGCAATGATAAGCAGTAGATTTAAAAGCTCATGATCCTTGCAAAGCAGCTCGATCACTTCTAAAGAAGGCGTATCCGCCCATTGTAAATCATCAATAAATAAAATCATGGGGAATAATGCTTGTGAAACCGTTGCTAAAAACTGATAGAGCGCTTTTTTGGCTCTGTATTTTAGTTTTTCATAATCATTGATGTTAATCATTTTATGATGTCCCAAAAGTTTCCCCACATAGGGAACGATCGACGTGAGAATCTCTATATCAGAACCCAGGACTGTTATTAACGCTTTTTTTGTGTTTTCTAATTGTTCGAATGGCAGGGTCAAGAGATGTTTGACCATTTGCTCAATCACTTCTGAAATGGCGATAAAAGGTTTTTCGTCATGCTGCCTGAATTTACCGTATACATACGTAACATCACAATTTGCCAGATCCTTGACCGCCTGATTGACTAAAAAGGTCTTCCCAATTCCGGGTTTACCCCCAATGGCAACTACCCCGCTGCCCCCTTCCAGAACACGGTCAAATTTCTTTTTAATGGCTTCCATTTCATGATTTCTGGCTGCTATCGTTTTATTGATTTTTTCTTCTACAAGACGTTTTGCAGATTCACTCATTTTCTTCCTCCATGAATTATATTTATATCAGTATCAAAATTTCTTTTATCAATCTTTTTCCTATTTATGTTTTAATGCCTTTGATTATTTTACGCTATCCAATTTTTTCGGGCAGTTCAATCTAACTTGCTCTTTATTAAATACTTCTATTATATACAATGTATTCCTCCAGCAATAACAATTTTTATTCTTATTTCTGCATGTTCAATTTTTTATTACAGCTATATGCTTTACAATAAAGATTTTGCATTGAGAATTGCTCTTGCCTTCGCTTTTCCTGCTAACCCGCATTGATTGCTATGAAACTGTACTAAATATAAAATATTCACCATATTAAAATGGCTTCAGTATAAATCGCTGAAGCCATTTTTCTTATCCATAGTGATACAATTAACCCACATCAGCAGTTTAAACCCACCACTATACTATTCACTCTCTAATATCCCTTTTAAAACTTTCTCCGGTGTAACCGGTAAACTTCTTACCCGCACACCAACCGCATTATAAACGGCATCTACAATAGCAGGTGCAGGCGTATTGTTCACGACTTCGCCAATGGACTTGGCGCCAAACGGCCCGGTCGGTTCATAACTGGATTCAAACGCTACTGTAATTTTGCCAATATCTTTACGACAAGGAACCTTATACTGCATAAATGTATCAGAAATCATCTTTCCTTTATCGTTATAATGAACAGCCTCGTACAACGCTAACCCGATACCTTGTACCACGCCACCTTCAACCTGCACCCGGGCTAGATTGGGATTGATAACCGTACCACAGTCCACCACAGAAACATACTCGATTAAATCCACCTGACCGGTTTCCGTATCCACTTCGACTTCGGCAAATCCGGCAATAAACGGTGGCGGACTGGTCTCCCCGCCAAAGGAACCTTTACCGATCAACTGGTTTTGACCTTCTCCGAGTGCCAATCGCTGCGCAATTTCGTCCAGTGTCAGCGTTCTACTGCAATCCTGCGTTTGCACCCGCTCGCCATCAAATTCTACTTCTATTGCAGATACACCCATTAACTTGGCACCACTTTCTGCAATCTGCTTTTTAATATCCTCAGACGCTTTAATAACGGCATTACCAGTAACATAGGTCGTACTAGACGCATAAGACCCTGTATCATATGGCGAAATGTCGGTATCTGCAGCATGAACAATGATCTTATCCATCGTTGTGTCCAAACATTCGGCAGCCATCTGCGCCAGAATCGTATCACACCCGGTACCCATATCCGTAGACCCAATGAGCAGCGTATAAAACCCATCATCGTTTAGTTTTATCACCGCAGAAGCCGTATCGATCCCGGCAATCCCGGAACCCTGCATAGTGATGGCCATGCCGACCCCTCTCACTTTCGTATCACTAAAAACTTTACGAGGAAATTTTTCGTTCCAGTTTATGAGTTTCTTCCCTTTTTGAATACACCGATCAAGGGTACAACTCTTTAAAGTAATCGGCTTTTGCTCTTCCGGGCCATCTAAAATCGGATTGGTTTCCCCTGCTTTGATAATGTTTTTTTCTCTCATCTCAGCAGGATCAATCTTTAATCTAGCTGCCAGTTCATTAACCGCAGACTCCACCGCAAATGCGCCCTGAGTTGCCCCATAGCCGCGAAAAGCACCGGCCGACACCTTATTCGTATAGACTGCCGTCCCCCTATACCGCACAGCTTTTGCCTGATTATACAGCGGCAGCGTCTTAAGACCTACCAGCGTAAATACGGTTGGTGCATGTTCTCCATATGATCCTGTATCCGCCAACGCATCAATATCAATCACTTTCACCATTCCCGCTTTATCTGCCCCCAACCGGACATTAATCCGCATCGCATGACGGCTGGAAGTACAACTGGAAGTCTCTTTGCGGTCATAAACAATTTTCGCCGGCTTTCCCGTTTTTAAGGTAACAATCGCCGGAAAAACTTCAACTGATACGTTTTGCTTGCCGCCAAACCCACCGCCAATTCTCGGCTTGATAACTCTAACCTTACTTTTGGGAATCTGCAGCGCTCTGGCAACAATTCTGCGCACATGAAAGGGAACTTGCGTCGAGCTCACGACCGTTAATCGACCATTATGATCCAGATACGTAAACGCCCGATAGGTCTCCATCATACCATGGATCTGAGCTTGCGAATAATAGGCTTTTTCCAATACCACTTCACATTTTTTTAATTCCTCTTCCACATCACCGTCACCCATGAAACAGATAGATGCAATATTTTTCTTCCTATCAAAGCCGATATCAAAATTGATATGGACATCATCTTCGGGATGAACAATAACCGGATTCCCTGTTGCTTTTTCAAAATCCAGCACCGGCTTCAATACTTCATAATCTACTTTGATCAGCTTCATCGCTTTTACAGCTGTTTTCTCATCCAGGGCCGCGATAATAGCAACTTCGTCCCCCACATAGCGCACATATTCATCCAAAATCAAACGATCATAGGGAGATGGCTCAGGATAGGATTGCCCTGCCAGTGTAAATCGTACATCGGGTACATCTTTATAGGTCAAAATACATTCAACCCCCGTCACCTGTTCTGCCTTCGCCGTATCAATATCCTTTATTCTAGCAAAAGCATGGGGACTGCGGAGAATTTTTAGAACTAGGGCATTCTGATTGCAAAGATCATCCGTATAAACCGGTTTCCCTGTTGCAATATCCATCCCGTCTATTTTGGCAATTGGTTGATTGACTACACGCATCTTTATACAACCCCCAGATATTTTTTCACAGCTCGCAGCTGTCCTGCATAACCGGTACATCTACAGAGATTTCCCGTTAAATAATGTACAATACTTTCTTCCGTCGGATGCGCTAGTTCCCGCTTCATAGCAAGGACAGTCATGATAAAGCCGGGACTGCAAAAGCCACATTGTTCCGCGCCCTCATTGACCAAAAAATCAGCAAATTGTTTGGCCTCTTTTTGCACCCCTTCTATGGTTGTAATGTTTTTTCCATTTACTCGAACAGAAAGCGTTGCACAGGAAAGAATCGGTTTTTCATCCACCCATACCGTACATAAACCACAGGAACCCGTGTCACAGCCTTTCTTCACGCTTAAATAACCGTATCTTCGCAATGTATCGACCAAAAATTCATCATAAGCGGCTTCCAGTTCCCTTTTTTGGTTGTTAATGGTTACATTTATTTTCACGCTAAAACCTCCATAATTGCCCGCTTCACAAGCACTTTACAAATTGCCTCACGATATTCCCGACTACCCCGTATATTACTGCCAAATGTCAATTCATTAGCTGCAAGCTCTGCTGCATACTCAATATCTTCTTTTGTTAATTGGCTTTCAGCAAGATAATGTGAAGCAGCTCTAGCAATTTTAGCCCGCTGCGGTCTGGCCCCCACAACAACTTTCCAATCATTCTCCTTATTAGACACCGCTGCGTTTAAAACTGCATAATCACTCCGAGAGTTACGCATCGTTTGAAATACCGCTTTACGGTCAGTTTTAGGAATAATCACCTTTACCAGTATATCTTTTTTAGCACCATCTTCTAAAAACGTCTCTAAAGAAACCTGTCCACCTTTATAAAGTACCACATCAGCATCAAGAGAAAGAAGGGCGGTGATAAAATCTGAAAACCCGTAACGGGAATAAATCGTTGCCCCTGCCGTCACACTATTTCGCAACTGCACGCCGACAATATGACTGACGGCTTTGGGTAAAATGCCATTAAAATACTTTATTAAAACAGGGTTTGTCTCAATTTTACGAAATGTTGTCATGGCCCCGATCTCTATGCTGTCATTCTTTTCATTTATGAAATCTAAATTAAGTTTCGCTAAATCAACCGCCACACCGATTTTTTTAGAACCTATCCTGAGGAACGCACAGCCGCCCAAAATCGTATTGCTTTTCTTTGCCGTTAAAACCTCATATGTTTCTTCCAGCGTTGCGGGAAGCGCATAATCCTGTATTGAAATCAATGGTATTCCTCCTCTTCATATACAATATTCCCTCTAAAACGCCACCCCCAACAGCCCTTGCCTTGTCAGAAATGGTAAAGCAATATTCTTTAATCCCTCTGGGATCAACATCCCCAATCTTAAACCCTTTCGTTACGGCAAAATCATTTGTAATCATCCCCCGCAAAACACCGTCAAGCGCCGCTCTAACAGGTTCTTCATTCACATAAGCTAATATCTGTCCTTTTTTCACCGTGTCCCCTATCTCATAAAGCGTTTTTATAATACCCTCACAGGGTGCTCTTAGAACACGCTCTTTTCCGTACCCCAGTATTTCACCCGGTATTCCGGTATTAGGTTGGGCACTTCCTGTAAATATCAATCGGCCTAAATCATGACCGCGGCATGTTTCAATGACAATATCCACATCTTCACCGGCAAAAAATCCCGGTCCAACCCCAATCGTAATATCTGCCATACCTTTATGTGTACCTAAATTTTTCTTGGCCAGTATCGCATCTACTAAAACAGCCGCATCCAGTTCATTAGTCATAGCGCAATCCGGATCAATCATAACCGGAATATGATCTTCGTTCCAAATATCATATGCATTTTTTATATTATTTACCTTAATTGCTTTGACCCCTTCAACAATACAATGTCCATCAAATACAGCCTGCGCAAAGGAAACGGTTCTGCGAATAACCATTGGCTTGTCTGTTTCGAGAATTAATATTTTAAAGCCGCTCCGGTAAAGACGATGAGCAATACCGGTAGCAATATCACCGCCGCCTCTGATAACAACCATATCATCAATCATATTATTTCATCTCCATCTTAAATATTCGTCCCAGGTATCGATATCTTTCCCCACAATATCCCGGTCCATATGAACCCTTTTCACCTCACCGCATCTTTTTTTAATAATGCTTCTGCCGCCTTCATCGCCTTCTATTCTTAGCAATTCATCTCTTAGCTGTGCGGAAAAAATAACCGGGTTTCCCCTTTTTTCGTCATATTCAGGTACAACGATTGGGTATTTTCCTTCTTTGAAAACTTCTATCAGACTATTAATAGTATCCGTTGTCAAAAAAGGCTGGTCACCCACAAAAAACATATACCCTTCCGTTTCTACAGGTGAAAGTTGAATGCCAAGTTTTATAGACTGGCTTTGCCCCAAGTAGGCATGCTCGTTTGAAACCATTTTAATATCGTACTTCATACCAATTTCTTTTATTCTCTCGTCTCGATATACGATGATGATCGTATCCACCTCGGAATCTTTTACCGCTTTAATAACCCGTTCAATAATCGGCAGACCCCCAAAATCAAGCATAAGTTTATCCCGCTTCATTCTTTTCGAAAATCCTGCTGCCATAATAATTCCTGTAATCATTGATCATCACGCCACTTAAAAAGTATTTTTCCATCCACCATACTTGTGGCAATAATACCCATTACATTAAATTCATCCTTAATCACTAAATTTTTAATGGACAGGGCACTCTTTTCCCGCACTTCATTTTCTACCTTATTAAGTAATACATATTTACAGCAACCTTCAGGAACATCCTTAAATAATCCTTGTTCATGTGTAATAAGTTTGAGTATGGTTTCTGCAGTTATGACTTCGTCCATTTTGCTGTTGGTAATCTGGCAAAACAGTTCCGGCCTATGAACATTTTCCTCATTAATTTCATTTCCAACGGCATCTAACCCAATCACCCCCACTGTTTTATCCGTATTATGAGGTATGACGGGTTCATGGTCTGCCGGTGACTTGATCGGTTTTCGCTTGGCCCCATCCGCTTCAACCAATATATAGTCAAATAATTGCTTATTATGAATGGCTTCTATAATTTCCTGCTCTAAACCCAACAACTTATTTTCGCGTGAAACCGCTCTGCCAATTATAGTAATGGTACCCTTCTTTATTTCTTCAATATTCCTCAGTACTTCAACTGAATGATTAATGAGTAGTTTATCATAATCATCTTCATCTGGATAAAATATGGCCGTTGAAGTCGTTACCAGCACTTTTTTACCCAGGCTTTTTAATTCGTGGGCCAGTTTAAACAACGTAGTTGTTTTACCACCGCCGCCAACAAAACAAATTAATTCTTTTTGCGAAAAATCTATATCAAACAATTCATAAATATTCATATTCTCGCCTACTTTCCAAATGGACATACCGGATACCGACATTCTTCACACCCGAGACATAACCCGCCATGCGCTAGAGAGTTAATATCTTTCCTAGATAAAACTTCTCCGGACAGCACGCGTGGAAAAACTAAATCAAGAACAGTGGTCCTAAAATACATACCGCAGGCCGGTATACCTAAAATAGTCACTTGATTCCTATAAGCCAACATAAACATCGCTCCCGGTAATACGGGGGAACCATAAGTTATAACCTCATCCGCAATAGCTTGTATCGCTGATGGTGTTACATCATCCGCATCCACGGACATACCACCCGCCGTTAGAATGACTTCCGCACCTTGTTTTATTAAAGACGATATTGCTATTTGTATCTCTTTTTGCTCATCCGGAGCATACTTTATGCCAGCTGTTTTCGCCCCATACTGATTTACTTTCCCCTGCAAAACCGGTCCAAATCGATCCTGAATTCTCCCTTCATATACTTCAGTTCCCGTAACAACAATACCCACTTTCAAAGGTTTTATCTCATTAATACTGATAATAGGTCCCCTTTTATTGCAGATACTTTCGATTTCAATAATTTTTTTCTTTTCTACTGTCAACGGTATAATTCTTGTACCGGCTACATTTCGATCTTTTTCAACCAATGTATTGCTATGAAGTGTTGCCAAAATAACCGAGTCAATATCATTAATTTCCGTTAATAATGATAAATTAATTTTTAAGATTCCTTTGACCTGGGCATTAATACTTATTTTGCCTTCTACAGGCCCTTTTAGATAGACACCTTCACCTGCTGCCGCTTGTCCAATCCTTATTGATGCTTCATCCTCATGAATATAGTTATCCTCTAAATCAATGACATAGATATGATATTTCCCCATGTTTTTTAATACATCAATATCTGCAGCGGTGATCACTTGCCCTTTTTTAAACGCCGCTCCCTTAAATTCTCCCGGTACAATCTTTGTCAGATCATGACCTAACACCATACCAACCGCATCTTCGACACGAACCTTTTTCAAGATAAAACCTCCATATCTTTCACGAGAAATTCATACCAACAGGTAGGAACCATTTTTTCCTTAGTTGTTTAATCAACAATGCTATTGAAACATTAACTAATATATAGATTTCCAAGCTGATAACTTAAATTATAGATTTTCCTATCTTTTATTTCCAACTAACCAACTTTCCAACTAACCAACTGCCCTCTGAAATTAAACTCTAAGAAAAGTATTTAATGCGTTCACCATAATAATTTTATTTTTGAAATTGGATATCTATAATAATCATTATTATATCATATCTTTTATTTAACAAAAAATCCCCACTACCATAAATAGTAGTGAGGAAAAATTATGAGGTTACTATACCTCTTCCAACTCGCTTTCGATTCTATTACGTCCATTACGTTTAGCCTGATACAACAGTTTATCAACCTTGCTGACTAGATCAATCGCTGATTCTCCTTCCCACATGCATACGCCTAAGCTTATTGTCACTTTTAAGTCTTCCTGCGAAAAATCCAATGCAGCTACAGCACCTTTAATCCTGTTTGCAACATGAATACCCTCAGCCAAATCCGTGTCCGGTAAGATAATAATAAATTCCTCTCCGCCGTACCGGCCGGCAACATCTACTTCCCTTACACTGGAGAGAATCGTTTGAGCTGCCCTAAGCAATACTTCATCACCTGTTTGATGTCCAAAGGTATCATTCACCCTTTTAAAGTGATCCAGATCACACATCATAATGGTCAGCGGCATTCTGCTTTCCTGAGCTTTATTAATAATACCTTCCAGCTTTTCATATGATGTTTTATGATTAAACAATCCCGTTAAACCATCCGTTAAAACCATCTTTTCTAATTCCTTTGTTCTTTCCTTAACTTTTTTCTCCAATGACCGATTCGATAGTCGTAAATTTTCTTCATATATTTCTTTCTGATTAATCTTTGCAATTGCATTCACAATACCAGCAATAAAAATAATTGTAATGAGTACCATAGGAATAATTAACTTCAAGAAACTGGTTGAACTTTTGAAAATTTCTCTATTCGTTTGCGTAAATACAATATACCAATCATACGCCTCATGCTCACGGCTTAAATTTACTCTAGTACTGACATAATGTTTTGTTTTCCCAAATGCTTTACCTTCAAAATATCTTTCATTATTGAGAATTTTAGTCATAACATTGTCAATTTTGGGGTCAACTTCGCTAAAATGTTTTAAAATGAAATTTCGGTTTTCATGGGCAATAACTTGCCCTCTCTTATCCATGAAAAACAAATAACCAGATTGTCCCAAATGAACACTTTCTACAAATTTTCGCGTGAAATATTCAATCTGCGGTGAAATTATGGCGACTCCAATAATTTCACCGTCTTTATTATTAACAGGCACACTGATAACAAAGATTGGATTATTCCTTAAAATACTGGGATATATTTCACTGATATAATAATCTTTTCCTGCCAGGACTTCTTTTATATATGAATACTCCAGACCGCCTTTACCTAGTGTGCGATTCCCTACCGTATCAATCAAAAAAGTTCCATTTTCTATCTTAATTTTTTTGTTATTAACTTCTCTTGTCATTTCATCCCCAAGCTTTACCGCTATGGGAAGGTTTTCGTAGTAGGGATATCGCCTGTGAATATCATTCAAATAGGTTTGGGCTTCCCTGATTAATGTCTCATTTTGCGGATTATTGCATACATCAATAATACTGTGATCATTGGCTATGGTTTGTACAACTCTTACTTGATCTTCAATCCAGTGCTCCAATGCACGCGATGTCTGAGAAGTAATGTTTTCACCTACTTCATTAAAGTTTTGCATATTGTTCTGTTTTTCATTGATATATATTAATATCACAAAAAGAAATAAGAATATCATAACTGTTGTTAAAATTTTTATAACAAATTTCGTTTCCTGTTTCATATTACAATATTCCCCTCTATTCGACATAATAGTGTTCATGATAAATTCATACCATAAACAGATGTTTTTAAACAAAAAGCACAAAAACAGCGTATTTTTATACTTAAAATAATTGAGAACAATCTTGAATTAATTACCACGTCTATCTATTTGTTTCATATTATACCACATATAAATGTCCTCATAAAAATACAAACTATAACTGATAAGATATTCATAAGGGAGGATACTTTATGAGCATAAATAAAAATAACACATCTATTTCTATACTAGATCATCAATTTAAACTCACAGAAAATAATACAACCCCTAAAACAGAAATGATCGCAGGTATGACAACTTTTATGACAATGGCCTATATTCTAATTGTTAATCCAGCCGTTCTATCCGCTACCGGAATGGATTTCAAAGCATTATTTACAGCAACCACCTTGTCCGCCATTATTGCCACGCTGATCATGGCCTTCTATGCAAATCTCCCCTTTGCATTAGCGCCTGGAATAGGTGCTGGCGCTTTCTTTGCTGTTACTGTTGTTTTAGGCATGGGCTATTCATGGCAATTTGCCTTAACAGCCGTATTTATAGAAGGCATCATATTCATTCTTCTTACTTTCTCAAATGTTCGTGAAGCCATCATTCAAGCCATTCCCATTCAGCTTAAGAAAGCCGTTTCCGCGGGTATTGGATTATTTATTGCTTTTTTAGGGCTTTATAACTCAGGCATCGTAATCACCGGTATGCATCATGCCGGAGGCGGAAAACTAGAAGGTATCCCTGTTACATTAGGTCATATTACTTCAAAGTCACCCCTTTTAGCTTTAATCGGGTTAATTGTTACCGGCATCTTACTTGCAAGAAATGTTAAAGGTGCATTACTAATCGGCATCCTCATTACAACCACCCTTGGTATTCCTATGGGCGTTACACAATTGCCTGAAGGTTTAAAATTTGTGAGTATGCCGCCTTCATTAAAACCAATATTACTGCAATTTGAGTGGTCAAATATATTAACACTGGATATGGCTATTGTATTATTTACTTTCCTTTTTGTTGACATGTTTGATACCATTGGTACACTGGTTGGTGTTGCCACAAAAGCAGATATGTTAGATGAGAAGGGTAATGTTCCAAACGCCAAGCAAGCCTTGTTGGCGGATGCAATTGGTACAACCATCGGCGCAATGCTGGGTACCAGTACCGTAACAACCTATGTGGAGAGTGCATCTGGTGTAGCAGATGGCGGGCGAACAGGACTGACAGCTCTATCAACTGCCATTATGTTTACGATCGCTTTATTTCTTTCACCCCTATTTTCCATGATCCCATCTGCTGCTACATCACCTGCTTTAATTCTCGTAGGACTATTTATGCTTTCACCGGTAAAAGCTATCAACCTGGACGATTTTACCGAAGCGATACCCGCGTTCTTGACCATCGTCATGATGCCGCTTACTTACAGCATCGCAAATGGTATTATATTTGGTATACTCAGTTACGTTTTTCTCAAACTATTAACAGGAAGGCAAAAAGAGATATCTTATCTCTTATACATTATTTCAATTCTGTTTATTATAAAGATTGTGATTGGGAAGTAGAGTCACTGCCTTATTTTTAAAGCAGTCTGTTTACAGAATATGAATTACTGTACTTGTATTGAAATTATCGATACACTTCTTTCCCATAATTTTAGACACTATCTCCATTTTTCATTTCAATATATGTTATAGTAATATTATTACTATTCATATTGAGATACTCTAGAAAAATAATTTTTAAAAGGTGGAGATTTAATTGAACCCATTAAAAATAAGAAAAGTTTTACCACAGGATTTAGATTGTATTACTCAAATAGAGGCTATTTGTTTTCCAGCTGCTGAAGCCGCTCCAAGAAAGGTATTTAAGGAAAGACTTTCAGTTTTCCCAGCGGGATTTTTTGTAGCTGAATTAAATCATCAAATTATAGGGTTTATTAATAGCGGCGTAACAAATGAAAGTCATATAGAAGATGATTTTTTTAAAACGATGGATCTTCATATCCCTAATGGAGATAATATCGTGATCTTCGGACTTGATGTACATCCTAACTATCAAAAAAGAGGGCACGCTAAAGAATTGATGAATCATTTTATTGAAGCGGCAAAAATAGATGGCAGAAAAAATATATTGCTGACATGCAAAGCGCATTTAATAGAATTTTATGAACAATTCGGTTATGTCAATGAAGGTGTATCTCAATCTGAACACGGCGGTGCTAAATGGTATGATATGTATCTTGAATTAAACTAGGATAACTTTTCATGCTGCATATTTAATGTTAATATAGTAAAAAAACCCAAAGGAGAAATAAGATGAAATTAGCGATATTTGATTTTGACGGTACCCTTTTCCCTAAAGATACGCTACCTTATTTACTATCCCAATGGCACCGCCTCAAATACTCTAAAACAAAGCTTTTAAAAGTATACTTACCGCTTATTCCCTTATATATTAAGTATAAAACAGGAATGAATTCAGAACTTACCCGAGAAGAAATGAGAATAATGGCTGTAAAAGGTTTTAACGGTTTATTTACAAATATGACTGAACAAGATATTAATAACTACTTTACAAACGCCTGTCAATCCATAAAAATTTTATTAAATAACGCCGTTGTTAATGAAGTTCACAAAGCCCGTCATGCAGGATTTCACACGGTTATTCTTTCAGGAGCATACAGTCTCTTTCTTAAAAATATCGGGGAATATCTTGAGGTTGACACCATTATCGGTACTGAGATTTATTTTAAAGATGGTCAGTTTGATGATCATAAAGAAATAGACCTTGTTAGCGGGTCCTCAAAAGTAGAAAAACTACAAAATTATTTTAAAGACCATAGCATTGACTGGAGTGAAAGCTATGCATATGCCGATAGTTATTCGGATCTTCAATTGTTAGAGCTAATTGGTAACCCTGTTGTAGTCAATCCAGACCATGATCTCCAATTAATTGCATCAAAAAGAAAATGGCGAACCATTTCTTCGTAAAAATTCATTTAGCTCAAATGTGTCAAGGGAACGAGATTATCAGGAACTTAATCCTGCCATCTAATAATCGAATAAAGCTTTCTGTCTGTTGTCACAATTGACTTTCCATTAAATCTTGCATTGGCACTTCCCCCGCTATCTAAACAAATAGCATGATCACATCCTAAATTCTTCATGGTTAACACGGCTCTTTCTGCATCACTATGATTCCTTATTGCAATTATAACCTTTTTCTTTTCAACATGGTAACCCATTGAAACGCGTTGGGTAGAATAGCCTACTTCCTCGGGATTAAACCATTCTCCTTTTATATCAAGCGGATTGAGATTAAATCCGCTAACCGCAAATTTGATATCATTTATTTTTGGATGTTTACTGATAAAATCAATCATTTCCACCTGGGTCGTACCATCTTTATAGACTACCAATGTACCACGTTTTACATCATCATGAGCCAACTGTTCAGCAAGTATTTTCCCATCAGAAACCAACGTACTAACAGATACCATCATCCCATCTAATGTTCCGAAAAATCCACCATTTACAAAATCACCTTGAATCTGATTCCCGGGTTTTTTAACGATTTCAATAGTAAGTGATAATGGATCTACTTCTAAAATATGAGTTGCAGCAATTTGTCGATATTTAGGCTTTTCTTTTGAAGTCAGTATCGGTTGAGGTTCTTCTTTTGGCTTTGGTACAGGTTGAGGCTCTTCTTTTGGCTCATGACTTTCCCCTTGCAGCAGATCCAATAGTTTTTTAAGTCCAGCCATATACTCTCCTCTGGTAATAGCGTCATCAAAACGTTTTTCACTAATGATCCCTAATTCATGTAATTCTTTATAAATGGGTTCCACCCAATGCTCAGTTTTATTTTCGTACTCAACTTTATCTATGTATTTAACACCAAATAATTCACATACTGCTTTTGCCTGTGCCTTTGCAATTTGTGTTCTAAAATTTGGATTAAGTAGTAATTTTTCATCCTCAAGATTTGTATGGAATCCGCTTTCAATTATGACGCAAGGTGCATCTGTCTTACGGATAACAGCATAATAATCACCATTTTTCCCTTTACGGCTATATACCCTTCTTCCAGACATCAGTTTAATCATTTCATCATAAACCATATCCGCAAATTCTTTTCCCTTACCACCATATATGGAATGTATCACCTCTACGCCCTTTGCAGTTTCTGATCCAGCTGCATTACTATGCTCGGAAATCATCAGGTCAGCACCCCATTTGTTAGCAATGCTTGCACGTTCCGTAAGCGACAATGTTTTATCCGTTTCCCTAGTTAGCAAGACATAAAAACCACATTTCTTAAGCTCATTTCTTAGTTTAAGAGAGATATCCAACACACCATCCGCTTCAACATAGCCATTTTTGCCCCGATTATATCGATCTTCTCCTCCGTGTCCAGGATCAATACAAACCTTATAAGTCACTGACATGTCCACCTCATCCTTTCCGTATTACGATTAAACTTCTCAATAATTACTTTATTCGATGAGGATGCTATGTGTTCGCCATATTAACAAAGAAGCACAGAGACGGTTTTTTTGCTTCCGTCTCTGTGCTTCTTATTCCAGGATCATCTCATACTTAACTAGACTGATCCAAAAGTACTCTACTTCTTCTGGAAGCATTTCTTTAATGGATCTAAGCTTATCTTCTTGGCAGTTTTTCAAAGCTTCTTTGATCATACCAATATATTCATGAGGTACCATCTTCTGAATATCAACCGCCATCCCATCCTTTAAACATTGAATAATGTGATTTTCTACCGTTCTCACCTTCACATCTCTTATTTCAGCTATTTCATTAATCGTTTTACCTTGGATAAATATTTCATAAGTTATGAGATGACTGGGAATTTTTTCGGTTTTCCCTTCTTTTTGTATGCTTCTTTTACTATTTATTGAGGTATCTCTTAATGAACTAATCTCTATATCTTCAGCCTCAATGTAATTGTTAATATGCAATAAAAATTGTTCTCCATATTTTTCGTACTTCGCTTCCCCTACGCCCTTAACATTTAAAAATTCCATTTTATTGACAGGCATATAAATACTCATTTCCTTTAAAGTTGCATCCGAAAACACGATATATGGAGGTATATTCCCCTCTAAAGCAATACGCTTTCGTAACGCTTTCAAAATCTCAAATAACTCACTATCAATATCCAATCTCTTTTTCGTTTTTGCCACTTTCATATAAACACTTTCCGCATTCTTTAATATTAACACGGCCTTATTTGTTAACTTAAGCACGGGATAACCATCATTTGTAAGATTTAAATAATTATCAGCCGCCAGCTTATTAATCATCTCTACAATATCCTTTTTGGCATGCTCTTTCATAATGCCATAGGTTGATAAATGATTTAACCCTCCATCCAAAACTTTTTTGTTTTTAGATCCTTTTAAAACATCGGCTACCATACCCACACCAAATCTTTGGTTCATTCGATAAACACAAGAAAATATTTTTTGGGCTTCCAGCGTTATATCTACCTTTTCGCTATCATCATTACAATTACTACAGTTACCACAATTCTCATACGCCGTATCCTCTGCAAAATAATTTAATATGTACTTTCGGAGACATTGAGAGGTATGACAATAATCCACCATTGCTCTCAGCTTCTCATATTCATTCTCTTTTCTTTCCAGAGGTAAATTGCTTTCATCTATAAAATAGGATTGAAGCTGAATATCCTTAGGTGCAAACAAAAGTATGCATTCCGATTTTTCGCCATCTCTTCCTGCACGACCCGCTTCTTGATAGTAAGCCTCCATATTTTTAGGTATATTATTGTGTATGACAAATCTTACATTTGATTTATCTATACCCATACCAAAAGCATTAGTCGCTACCATAACGTCAATATCATCATACGCAAATTTATTTTGTGCCATATTTCTCTCTTGATCACTCAATCCTGCGTGATATAACCCTGCTTTTATTTGATTCGTAATTAAAAGGTTATGAATATTCTCTGCTTCTCTTCTGGTTGAAGTATATATGATTCCTGTCATACCCTTATTTTCAGATAGATATGACAAAATAAAACGCTCTCTATCTTCACCCTTTAATACAGAAAAATATAGATTTGGCCTATCAAACCCAGTAACATATATTGGAGGCCTATCTAGATTGAGCAGCGTAATGATATCTTCTTTAACTTTTTCAGTTGCAGTTGCCGTATAAGCACCAACAATGGGACGGGGATGGATGCGATTTATAAAATTTGCTATTTTCCTATAGCTCGATCTAAAATCATGCCCCCACTGTGATATACAGTGCGCTTCATCAACCGCAATAAAGGCTATATTCATTGTGCTTAATGTATCAATAAAGGCCTTAGACTCCAATCTTTCCGGTGCTATATAAATAAGCTTATACTTTCCCGTGCGCATGTTTAATATTCTATCGTTTATTTCATGATGATCTAATGTACTATTGATATAGGTTGCCTTTATACCCACCTCATTTAAGCTGTCTACCTGGTCCTTCATCAAGGATATCAAAGGTGAAATAACGATCGTTATTCCCGAAAATAAAGCAGCCGGCACCTGAAAACAGATAGACTTTCCTGCACCCGTAGGCATAATAGCAACTACATCTCGATTATTTATAACATCATTAATAACTTCTTTCTGTCCATTCCTAAAATCATCATATCCAAAATACGTTTTTAAAACCTTCTGCGCCTTTTCCAGCATGACATTACCTCATTCTCAAAATATTTATCAAATCTTGATAGCCCTTCAATATATTAATTTTTCCAGTACCTAACTTATTATATCACTTAAAGCATCCCATTTACAGAATATGATCTACCGTACTTGTATAAAGTTACCAATAATTATTAAATCTATGACCTTTAGAAAAAAGAGAAAATTATCTGTTTTATACGTTCATTATACTGGACTTTCACCGACTAATCTGCACCCATGCAGAACGTAAATTAAAAGATCCTCTATCAAAAAATGATAGAGGATCCTTTCCTTATTGTCTTTTTAATGCTTTCATAATGATTGTAACTGCTTCTGCTCTGCTTGCATTATTCTTAGGTTTAAATGTTTGATCTTCATATCCTGAAATGATTTCTGCTTCTTTTAAAGCTTTTACAGCTTTTTTTGCCCATTGCGAAATTTTTTCATTATCTTCAAATGCTATTTTATCGTTTACTTGGTTTAATTTTATTGCCTTATAGATCATCACTGCCAATTGTTCTCTCGTAATGGGTTCATCCGGTGCAAATTCTTTTTCATTATATCCTGTAACAATTTTATGGGTTGCTGCTATATCAATATACGCTTTAGCCCAATGATTGATCGTATCTTCAAACACCTTACTGCTTGTATTCTTAAGATCCAATGCTTTCATTAAAATTGCTACAAACTCCGCTCTTGTGATTTGATTATTGGGTCTGAACGTGCCATCTAGATAGCCATTGATCACTTCATCATTGACTAATTGTTTAATATTTTCTTCAGCCCAATGCCCTTTTATATCCTGGAACATACTTTTTTCTATTTTACCAGCTCGTTGTACAACAGCAAAAATACTAAATTTATCTGTTGTAAATGTTATCGCTATTGGCTCATGATTATCATCGTACACAATGGTTGCCTCAATCATCTCTTTTTCACCATCACTATGAATAGCAAAAACTGCAAGCTGATCCAGTAATGTTTGTCTCTCAACCGAATCATTTGGCATCACTACCCCATCTAGCGGTATGGTTAATTTTGTATTTCCTTTTAAATCTGTTTCTATATTTGTTGGTGTACCTTTTGTTTTAGCATTTTTAACTTCTTTAAATTCATTCATTGCTTCTTCTACTAAGGCTGTATCGCTTTGATTTATAGCAATATTTAGGTTTTCATTTGATTGAGCAAACGTTTCTAATATTGGCTGGGGTATTTCTAATATCGTATCATTCATAGAAATCTTCATCCCAAATTCTTTTGCATTCTGAATTACATCTTTTTCTATATTAAGTTCTATACTCCTGTCTTCATTCGTTTCTAAAGCAATTTCTATCTCTGCTTCTCCTGATTCTTTTAACTCTTTTAGCATTTTTTTGATATCTTGATTATCTACAATGCTGTATTTTTCTGTAAAATTGTCATCCTTTCTTTCTACTGACTTTTGTATGATGTTTTCATAAGCTGTATTCGTGTTGGTACCCATAATTCTTGATCTTCTATCTATGGTATTCTTCTTACTGCTTTTATGTTTGGACCGTCTATTAACATCAATCATATAGTTCTTACCCGTTCCATCTTCAGCAGTTACTTCAACAGTAATTGTGTTTTTTCCAACTGCTAAAGCAATCTCTTTACTGTCATTTCCACTTGCTACAATTACGCCATTTACTTTGATCTTTCCTTTACTATCTTCGATGGTTGGTCTTATTTTGATTTTTTCAACTGCATTTTCTAAGGTTACGGTATAGTTTGTTGTATCTTTATTGAATATCAGGTCTAAACTGCCTTCACTTACGATTAATTCTGATAAATTTGTATTATCGGATAATGTTCTAAAGTTTATTTCATTTCCATAAACGATTCCTTCTTCATGGATGATATAGGTCCTGGCATAATAGATCGTATCTTGTTTGAGTCCCGTTAATAGATATTCAAATACGCCCGTAGCAGCGATTGCTCCAAAGTCTATTTTCCCTTCATTGACTTCTACGGTTGGATTATGATTTGTACCCCATACAAAACCATAAGCCGTTGAATTTAATGTGCCAACTTCTATGATTTCTCCCTTTAATGTACCTTCGCTGCTTTTGATATCAGCCGCTGCTTTTGTTGCTGTAACAGGTAGTATTTTATCGACTACTTGTATGGTTCTTTTTTCTTTTGCACTATTTCCACTGCTGTCTGTTATGCTATAAGAAATAGAATAATCTCCAACCTTTTGCGTATTTACAACCCCTGTAACCATAATATTTTTTGAAATATCGCCATCAATATTATCCGTTGCTGTAGCACCTAAATCTTTATATGCTTTATTTTTCAATATTTTTATAATCTTCTCTCCATTGACCTTTATAACTGGAGGCGTTATATCTGATAGGACGTGAATGGTTCTAATCTTTTCTGCAGCGTTATTTGAGCAATCCGCAGCTTTATAAGTTATTCTGTATTCTCCAGCTTGACTTGTATCTACAGTACCCATCATGTGAATATCAACATGATCATCATAATTGTCTGTTGCAACAGCACCTGGTTCATGATAAGTTTGTCCCACCTGAATTTGTATTACCGATTCACCATTTAAAACGATTTGTGGTGATGTGGTATCGACGATTTGAATCCTTCTATTTAATGCAGCTTCGTTCCCTGCGCAATCTTGTGCTTTATAGGTTATTGGATAGTTTCCAATACGATTGATATCGACACTGCCTGTTATATTCACATCTAGACTTTTATCTAAATTATCTGTTGCCGTTGCGCCTAACTCAATATAACTGGTTTTGACTTCTGTTTTAATATCTCTTGCACCATTCAAAGTAATCACTGGTGGAATTGTATCATCTACATCTACTTTATTAGAAATATCACTTTCAACACCGTTAATTGTCTGGGTCACATAATAGGTTTCTTCCACAGGTAAAGCTTTAAAAGTATAACCATTATCTGTCCCTCTCAAAGTACAGCTCGTTACGATTTCATCTTTACTATTGTATAGTTTCAATGTCGACAATGGCAACGCATCTGTCACATGAATGGTATTTTCAGAAACGGTAATATTCACTTTGGGTGGTACAATCCATACTGTTCTTATTTTAGGATCCGCTTCGTTGTTAAAATCATCTTTACATATGTAAATGATTTTATACACACCTATTTGTGATGCATCAACTTGATTAGCGCTATTAATTTTGCCATCCAAATTATTTCCCCAGCCATCTTTAGCTGTAGCGCCTGGATCAACAAAATTATCTCCTTGAACTATTTTTATAGTCTCTTCACCTTTTAAAGTAATGGTTGGTTTAGACGCTGGATGTGCTACATTTACGCTGCACATCGTTGACTTAATACTTCCATCTAAGGTTTCTGCATATATTGTTGTTATTCCAGCTTCTCTTCCTGTTACTTTTCCAGTGTCATCTACTGCAGCGATTTTCTCATCTTCGGAAACCCAACGAATATTTTGGCTTGATGCACTTACAGGGATAATGGTTTCAACCAGTGACTCTGATTCACCTTCATATAAGCGAATCAAACTTTGATTTAAAATTAATTGTTCAATGGCCTTTTCACTCGTCTTAATTTGTTGTTTATTCAAAATCATTTCTCTTACATTATTTAATTCATTAAAATCCTCCTGGTACGAGTCAATTTCTAAGATTACCTTCGCAATCCCCTCGTTAAAATCACTTTCATCTAACTGACATGTAAATAGATTTTCTATTTCTTGTCCTGGTTTAAAGATCCCTATCGTTTTGCTCGCGATTTCTACCCCGTTTTCATCATTTTTCTTCAAAACAATACTGGTGTTTTCTGAAGGCACGCCCCCTCTATTGGCCCATTTTACCGTTATGACGTATTTATGATCTGCCAGTGATTTTGTATCCACTTGAGTGATTTCCAAATCAGGCTTCATTACACCTAAAGACACCTTATTATTTGTTCTGTCACGATCTGATTTTTCATAGTTTGGATCCACAACGACATAGATTTCATGTGAAATAAATTGATCAGGTACTCTCCATTCAACAGATACCGATAACTGATCCCCTCCTGCCAGTGGATCAGTAATGGTTTTTATATCTTCGATTAATGTACCTCCATTTGATGGATCTCCATCATAAAGAGCCACCTGAATATCTTTTTCAGCCAATTCCCCTAGATTAGACACGTTTGCGGTTATGGTAACTGTACTTCCCGGCATTGGATTTTCCTGAGACAATACGATATCTTCTCTGGTAATCGCAAAATCCTTTCCTACCTTTAATTTGGAAAATGCTAAATCTGCTTCATCTTTAATAATCACCGTTTCATCTGTCTCTTCTGTCGCCGCTTTGTTATAGATCACTAAAAGATTTCCATCATCATCTAAAACAGCATCTATGGAACGATTTAATTCATCATTATCCGTTACCTGCACGCCTTTACTCCATCTGTCATATATCGGATCATAGATCGCCGTAAAAATTTCCTGTTCTTTATCTAACCCTTCTCCCCATACAATACCAAGTGATCCATTTTGCCCGCAAGCCAGCTCAAAATCAGATAATACAGAAGTGCCTTCCCCATGTATAGCAACATCTGGCGTATCTTGTTCTAATCCCTTTATATATAGAATTTTTCCATCCTCATACCAAAAGATCATAGGTTCTCCATTTAAGTAATGAACCTTTGGATTTGCATCTGTTATATCATTATTTGTTACTCTAACAGGGTGACCCCATCTATCAGCTTTTGAATAACTGATGACATAAAGTTCTTGATCTTGTGTCGTTTCTAAGCTGGCATCTTCATCCAAGATATAGGCATATATCGCTTTATCGCCATCAAAAGCTAGACTGCTTTTAATAATGGCACCAGCATTAGAACAGATATTTTCAGGACTGCTCCATGAAATACCATTCCATTTTGATACCATAATGTTATTTTTAGATGATTCATGATAGAGGATCTGATCGATCTTTCCTACCTGTGGGATGTCCTCATCTGTATTTTTAACCCATACGACCATCGCTTCATGATCTTTTGCTGCGACTTGTGGGTTATTATCATATTGATTATCAAAAGTTAAATTTTGTGCTTCCGTCCATTCTTCCTTTTCTTTATTATAGGTTGCCACTGCAATTTCACTTTTTGCCATAAAATCAGAAATGCCCTTGTCTTTATCGATTAAACTATTTGTATTCATCCAGGTTGCAACCAGTCCCTCTGAGGTTTGGGCTATTTGAGGATAAAAATCTGCTGTTTGATCATCATGAATCATTTCCGGCATCGACCATGTATTACCATCATATATGGAGTAAGTGATGGCTGTTCGGTCCATATCGCTACGCGCCGGATCGTCTCTAAGCCATACCGCTATTGATTTATTATCCAACATTGAAATTTTAGGTTCTCCATAAGGAAAAATATTATTTTGTAAAATCATTTCACTCACATTTTTTCCATCAACGCTTAACGTTCTAATCATTTTCTTTTCAGATCCGAGCCATTCAGAATCTTTATCTAAATACGCCCTGCCCATAGGTTTCATTTTTTGCACATCGGGCATCGATAAATTGCTAATCTTGGTAATGTCTTCATCATAACCATCACTTTTCCATGTATGCTTTCCAAGTTCTTCTTCAGCCAATGTTAAAAAAGCAACCAGTTTGTATCCAATAGATACTTCAATTTTCCAATCTGTACCCGATTTAGAGTGTACATCATCTGAGTCAAATTTAAACTTTAAAGCACCTAATAGTTTGCCCCATACTTCTGCAGATATGGCATCTGATATTCCTGCTCCACCTGCAATTCGAGCATAAATATCCGGTTCTATAGAACCACTTATAAGGCTGGCATTATTTTCAAATTCTATCCCGGTAATGGATTCTAAGTCAACACCAAAAGTGGTGCTTACATATATGGGTATGCCATAGGGTGTTAGATAATAATAGACAAATTTTTTATTTGCTAATGCGACAACGATGAGCCAGCCTTCATCCAAAGCCCATTCCTGTTTATCATTGTCATATTTATAAACAACTTTCGTACCTAATCCTGCTTTAACAGAAACACCACCGGTGTTAAGCCTTCTGCTTGGGAATCCCATATCACTATAAGTATGCTTTATGCTTTTTAAAGTCGTAGCAGAACCTTTTAGCGGTAATTTTGTTGGGTTGACTTCAAAAACCATTATGCCTTCTACCTCATCATATGACATAGATCCCTTTACGCCTTTAGCTATTAAAGAATTGGCAAAAGCTGAAATAAGCGGCATATTATCTGGTGCGGGAGGTGTTTTAGTATCAAATAAATCTAATGAAGTTGTGTTCGGACGCATTGGCAGGGGTTTTCTAACGGTTATTCCTGTATCCACAATATCCGATTCAACACCATGCGCACTAATTGCTAAAACTTTTAACTGCTCCCCAACCGGGATATCATCTCCTACATCAAAGGTATAAACCGCACGGTTTTTATCTGCAGCTTCTGTTAAATCCACAATATATTCTTGTTCGCCTATAATATACTTTACACTTCCTGCTTCGTGCGCTTTCCAATCTATATCTACTGTAAAATCTAAATCTTTATTTTTCCCTTCCTCCCAATAGAACTTTTCTTCACGCCAGGTATTCGTACAGGTAGAAAATGCTCTTGTGATAAAAGGCTGATCCCCCGGAATAATCCGCTGCATAGAGAATCCCTGTGCCTTTTGACTGGAATTAAATAAGATATCAAGCGTTTCTACTTCATAATGCTCCAAAACAACCCTTGCTGTATGTTCACCGGAAGAAATACCTTGAATAAAATAATCCCCATCCTGATCCGTATAGGTTGTCTTGCTGCCTACTATAACTTGAGCATCTTCTAAAGGTTTTCCTGTATATCGATCATAAACATGTCCGGTCAAGCTCACATGATCGTTATACACTTGTATGCGTGTTTCTCTTTTAAGACTTTCATAAAGGAAGCTTACTTTATAAAGGCTGTATGTATCATGATCTGATGGAACCGTCATTTTATATTCTGCATAGCCTTCAGAATTTGTAGTCACCTTCACTTCTTTATCTAGTAATTGGTTTTCTATGGTTATTTCTTTGCCTGCCATAGGTACACCATTGTTGTAAAACACAATGTCCCAGGAGAGCGTTTCCCCGGGTTGCACCATACGAATACCATACGGATTGACTTCAAACTCTGACTCTGCTAATGAAACTTCCGCAACAATCTCAATCGTATCTGTCAGCGTTTCAACTTTACGATGTGTTTGATCATATATATGAAGCTTGACCTCATATTCTCCTGATTGGTCATAATCATGTGTAATGGTTTGACCACTTCCCGTTTTTCCATCTCCAAAATCCCACTCATAGTCATATTCATTGTCTTCATGAAGAAATATGGAAGAAGCATCAAACGCTACCTCTTCTCCTGTAAATTGTTTAAATGGGCGATGTTCAAACGTATTCACACCAGACCGTTCTGAATTCTTTTGGAAATTCCCTTGTATCGTACAGCTTTCATCTGCATTAAAAGAATAGGTCTTCTCATCGGCAAATATCGTTCCTTCTTTTGCCCAATTCAAAAATGTATAACCCGCTCTTGGACTCGCTGTTATCGTAACCCTTTCGCCATAGTTGTAGGTTCCGCTGCCTGTCACTGTGCCACCCCATGAAGGGTTTGAAATCACATTGATTTCTTTTTGGGTATTTTCAAAGACTGCAGTAAGGGTATTATCTTGATCTACTGTATAAGTAATAATGGGATCAGTCATGGTTACCCCTTCAGAATTTGTAAGAAAAGTACCATCCGTTTGTTTCCATCCTACAAATCCATAGCCAAGATTTGGCGTTGCTGTTAAAGTAATGGTTGTCCCTTTATCATAGGTTCCACCCCCGGCGACAGAACCAAATAGAACTGATGGTGAAACATTAACGGTGATCGTTTGCTGCTTAACAAAGTGAGCGATTAACTGATCATTTACCCCTTGTACACGATAGACTGCATTTTCAGTATTGACATAAGTATCCCCTTCATCGCTCTTAAATTCCCAACGATCAAATCTATATCCCGGGTTGGGTTCAGCCGCAACTTCTACGAGAGAATCATATTGAACTTCATTAATCTTTAATGATCCATCAGCATTTACGATGACCTGATCTTTATAAGGAGATGCATCTGCTACACGAACGCTTCCTTTTTCAGAGGATTCAGTTTTTATAGTCACTGGAAAGTTCTTTGGCTTAAAATGAGCAACAAAGTTTCGATCTACCTCCGTCACCGTATAAGATAAAGTCGCATCCGTATTGATAAAACTGTCATCTTCAGGCGATGTCCATTTCCAAAATGTATGATAGGTATCCGGTTCAGCTTTTAATGTCGCTTTTTCTCCATAGTTATAGATACCCCCACCAGTAAGGTTCCCGCCTTTTTCAGTGGAAATAGTTATACTAGATTGACGCAAGCGAAAAATAGGAGGTGAGAATAACACTCTATCCAAGGTAGATTTTTTCTGTACCGCATGAAAACGGATATAATAGGATTCATTAGGAAATGGAATGTCCAGTACCAATTGTCCATAATTAGCTGTATCCGACAAATATCCCGATTTATTAATATTGTAGTATTGAATCTGAGTATGACCGTCTATATCTTCTGATTTATACCAGTGCTCCTGAAGCATATAAGTTACCCAATTAAAATAACTTGGATGATCAGTTTTTTCTCTTGCTGTTCGATATGTATAGCTATTATAGTCTCCCATCTTCTCATCACTGGCTATTAAATAAAGTTCTGGAATTCTTTCAGAATAATTATCAATTACTTGAGAAAATTGATTTTTTTCATCTTTTCTTTGTAAAACATTATAGGGAACACGAACCTTATCATATTTTCTAAAATTAATTTTTCCGCCACTTTTTGTTGTGAAGTTCACCCCTTTTTCTGTGTAGGTATCCGATGTATTTTTTAGTTTCCATTCCCATAAAAGGTCATAATAAGACATATCTTTTTTATCATTATCTTCGGGATAATCCACATATGAAAAACTTTGGTCTGTTCGATAAGACGGAAAAATAATGGAATCATCTATATTTTTTCCATACCCATCTGCCCATCCAATGGTCTTACTATACCATTTATCATCCACACAAAATTGTTGCCATTTGGCAGATGATTGATGGCTATTTGATACACTGCTTGCTTTAAATTGATTCTGCGGTACTGTATTTTCCTGACTGGTAAATGGTACTGTTTCAGATAATTGGGTGCGATCTGCTTCAAGTAAATCAATAGGGCCTTCTATATCATCAATGACTTCATTAGCATTTAAATCATTTTCATTATTATTTTGCTGTAAGAGCATTTCTTCCGGGTCCATCTGAAGAATTGGCAATGTTGAATTGCTTTCACTACCTAGTTCTGCTTGTTCTACCACTTCACCATCATTTATAGATTCTTGATTGACTTCTGCGTTTAATCCCAATGCAAATAATGGTTGAACTTGTATCATTATGAGGGCTGGCAACAATAAAAAACAGATTAACATTTTTGTCAAAGTCTTTTTCTTTTGTTTTAACATTTTTAGTCCTCATTCCCTTCTTTGAAAAGCGTTTATTGGAAAATACTTTTATATAATGAATGATTTCTCAATCATTTGTTTTCATATATCATAAATAACTAAGTTTCGCGTCAATTATGTTGCTCTCAAAAGCAAATATATTTTATGAAAATTTAGTGTATTATGTTACATTTTACTATATCCCCCACATTCTTTCTATTATTTTCGTAAGGAAAAAAGACAAACAAATATTTACAAATTAAAATCATGCATCGTTTTTGAAACCTGTAATTAGTTAAAGGATTAAGTATATCATACCTATCACAATTCTACAGCTCAACCCTGTTTATTAAAAACCCCACATAATGCTCGATATGTAATTTACCGGTTGGCCGATCTCCTGTTAATAACACTTTCTTTTTCATAGAACTCACTCCTCTAATTTAATTTTTAATAATAAAAAAAGCGTCCTAAATTAATAGGACGGAGATCATGGAGGTAGTAGAGATTGATGGCGTTGGCATTGTAGAACTTTCAGCTAAGTTATTAGAGAATGGAAATCCCAGGGATTACTACCTTGGATTCTTGTTTAAATAACCGGGAATATTTTTATCGCATCACTTAGTGGTTCAAAAGAAGATTAATAATAGAATAATTATTAATAAAAACAGCAGGATCTTTCACTTGCTATTCATACCCCGTAATTATCAATCATCATTTGCTTTCTTTTTAAATTTATTATATCTCTTAATCTTTAACTGTTCTAATTCTTCTTCCTGTAAATTATTTCTCAAATAACAATCCGCAATATTGATTAAATCAATTATTTCAGCGTATTGATGCTCTTGATTATCTTGAATAAGCATGGTTACTTCTTCCAAATGCTTTAATAATTGTTCTTGAATAAACAAGTTGTCTTTCCATTTCGGTGATAATGAGACTACATCAAATAAAACAGCGTCGTTTTCTTTCATATAAGCACATCCTTTAATTTTTAAATAAAAACTATTCAAAAACTGGGGAAATCAATAACATTCTATCTATAGAATATCCGTAATAAGTATAAGGATAAACACCGACAAAAACAAAACAAATATTCTCCACGCCTTCTATATTTACTTCGAAATCAATTATTTCTTCCTTATTTGAACAATTAATCTTTTTTTTAAAATTCCTTGCGCAACCCTGTTGCACGCCCTACCGTCCCATCTAACTTTTCCCAAACATAATTATGGGCAGATACGCCATTAGAGAAATCCCCTGCTTTCCATTCACTAAGTATATTTAGGAGTATCTGTTTGTCAAGAAAAGCAGATGCTGTTATTTCAATAATTAATGCATTAATCGTTTCTTCGGTAATCTCCTCTTTATCCCATATTTCATCAGCAATGATTAAAGTGTTAGCCATTGCATGAATTTGATTATACACTTGATGTTCAGCTCTAACTTTTATCTTTTGTGATTCATCATCATTTTTCAAAGTATACTGCCCCTCATTTTCACTTACAATTTCTTCGAACGCCTTATTTTCTACGCCTTTTATCTTATTATTAAAGCCATACCAGGCAATAATTCCTACGCTTATTATAGCTAGTCCAATTAAAAACCAAGGTATCGTTTTTTTCATGTTTTTTGTCCTTTCTTCTACTTTTCTAAAACAAGGAATGATTATTGATACTGCACTTTATTACTTAACGTATTTATTTCTCCACTCATTGACCATACATTTTCTTCATTTGAATAATCAACAAGTATTTCGGCGTAAACAAACTTATGGTCATCAGGATTCCATTTTACATAATTACGATACGGGTAAATCAATCTGTTCTTTCCTAAAACAACATTATTATTATCCAAAAGCATTGCTTTTAAAACCTCCGGGTTTTCATCAACTTTATTTAACAAACGATTCACAACTTCATCAATCTGCTCCCCATTATGTGAGTGAAAAGAACATATAATACCATCTAATAAGGGTTTAACAACGGCTGCCAGGTTTGTTTTTGTATTGATTGGTGCTTTTATTTCTACTTTTATACCGTAAAAAGGTGATATCCCGCACTTATTATCAATTTCAACAGCTCCTTTCTTCATATCATACCAAACTTGATGCGGTTTCATATTGCTGCTTATTTTCTGGCATGAAACATCATGCCATTTTGCCACTCTCTTTTCCATATTCCAATAACGTCTTTGAGGATTATCTTCTAAAGTCTCATATTGATGATAATAATCCATATTTATTTCATGATTATCAATATTTAAAACAGGCGTATTTAACAATACCCTCTCAAAAATTAGTCCTTTATTGCAAAGGTGAGAAAAACTACCGCTCCCCACGTTATAGAGTAATACATTTTCCACATCGAAAAACTCTTCCTGATCTGAATAAAAGGACGCATAAAGTATTGAATTCTTTTTAGTTTTCAACTGTTTAAGTGCACACTTTAAATCATGACGCATTTCATGAAGCCACCCTTTAGGTTCAAAAGGCAAACGCTGAGTTGACCATAATTCCACTGCATTATTGTTAATAGAGTTTTTTAAATAATAGTTCTTTGCCATTTTTAACTCCCTCTCGATTGTTTATTAATTACTTATTTATATATTATCATTTAATGCGGCAGTATAATGGTTTTTTAAAGCAAGATCTATTTTATCCATTGCTAAATCCAACTCACGTTGAAAAATAAAACTTCCATCTTTTTTTATTTGAGCATGTGCCATCTTGAGGGCGGCAAACTCTTCTTTATTGAGTTTAAGGTTAAAATTAACCGTTTTTTTATCAAGTACATACCCATCATCAACACCACAAACAGAATTAATGAATATTCCTGCTTAATCTAACTCATTTTTATATTGACGAACGCTTCTATCTTTCACCTCTAACTCTTTAGCAATATCTTTTATTTTCATTTTCCCTCTACTCTGTAACATCATTATCATTTTTAACATCATTGCTGCTTTACTCATTACAGCCACCACCTTGTATTGTTTGTAAGAAGTATGGATAAAAATATTTTCAGTCACTTAGAATGGTAATAAATCCTATATTCAATATTTCTATATCTTACCACTAATTCCTTCCAACAATACCCAAGTAGTACATGCTTTCATCCCTATCCACACCATCTAAAGATTTTATGGTGTAAAAACTTAATATTTTTTGAATTTTCTAACATTAATTTTGCTATATCAAGAAAAATTACTCTTTATATGTTTATTTTATAAAAAATGGGTTATTTACAATTTCTTCTGTTGTTAATAACCCCGTCATCTTGAATGATTTTTTTACTTTTCATCTTTCAAAATCTCTTCTACGACCAATTTACTAGAAAATAATACGATAGACACGCCTGTCCCTGGGTGAACTGAACTCCCTACAAAATAAAGATTTTTAATGTTTTGAGACTTTACATCTGGTCTAAAATAATTAGTCTGAGTTAGTGTAGGACTTAGCCCAAACGCAGTCCCGTAATAAGAATTAAATAAAGATTGTAACTTCTTTGGTGTTAAATAGCTTTCATAAATAATATTTTCCTCTATATCCTCTAACCCTTTTATACGACTTATTGTATTAATCACTTTTTCTCTAAATGAATGGATTGTTTTTTTATCCCATTTAATTTCATCAAAATATAAATTGGGCACACGCACCATAATATTTAATGACTCCTTGCTATTAATTGCCATATTTTGATCAATTCTACTGGGACAGTATATATAAAGAGAAGGTTTTACCGGCAATTTCCCTTCAAAAGAATATTCAATATTTTCTTTGAAATCATCATTAATATAAAAATTGTGAACTGAAAGATTTTGATATTTCTTTTTTAATCCAAGATACATTATAAACGTAGAGCATGAGTACTTCATTTTTGAAATCTTTTTATCAGTATACATTCCTTTTGCTTTTTTATCTTTAATTAATTCTTTCATGGCATAAGGAAAATCAGCATTACAAACAACTATATCTCCTTTTTCTATTCCTTTGTCTGTTTTCAAACCAACAGCCTTTCCTTCTGATATTAATATTTCTTCTACATTAATGCCTTTTTCAATCGTACCCCCTAATTCGTTAATCATTTTTTGTAATGCTATAATATAAGAATACATACCGCCTTTAAGATACCAAAGTCCATATAACTGTGATATGGTAGGAACTAAAGTATAGATGTTTGGACCATTATACGGTGAAATACCCATATAAAGAGACTGAAAACATATAAATTGTCTTAGTTTTTCGTTTTTTATATATTTTGAAATATAGTCATAAGTAGTTGAAAACGTTTTGATTTGTAATGCCTTAGTTAATGTAAAAGGATTAAAAAAATTACTAATATTTCTAAATGATTTTTGCAAAAAATATTGATTTGCTATAAGATATTTTCTATAAGCATCACCAATAAATTTAATATACCCCAGACTATCTTCCCTAGAAGTTGATTCAAGTAGGTCCACTAATTTTGTTAAATCAGTAGAAAAATCATAACGGCTTCCATCACTATAATTCACTCTATAAAATGGCTCTAATCTTATAAATTCAAGATAGTCTTCATATTTTCTACCAGCCCAGTCAAATATCTCTTTATAAACATCTGGTATCATTAAAATGGATGCCGTTAAATCAAAGCAAAAATCATCTGTTTTGATTATATTAATTTTACCGCCAACTCTTTCTTCTTTTTCATAAACTTTAACATCATATCCTTTACTTAATAGTCGTACAGCCGTTGCTAATCCCCCAACTCCTGCACCTACGATCAAAGCTTTCTTTTCCATTCTATATTCGACTCCTTTAAAAATATATCTATTTAACATTATTACCATGTGAAGATACAATATCCAGGAATGTTAAACTAAAAAAACCGTACTGGTTAACCAGTACGGTAGGTGGGTTTCATTGGTGGAGGTAAACCCTACCTGACAATACCCCTTTCCATATTGCTAAAAGATATGTATCAAAATTAACATCATTTATTTTTAAAAATATAATGCATTCTCTTAAAGAGAATGCATTTACTTCAAATTTCAAATATGTTTATTGCCTAGTAAAATTAATTACTTTTCAAATACTTCTACTAGATATGTTTCCTTTTTAGCTTAACCACAATCCATATAACTATTTGAAGAATATAATAATTCATTTATCGCTCATTTAATTCTTTGTCCAATAAGCACTAGAGGCATAGTTATTCATTATAAAATCTGAGGATAATAAATTATTTGTATTATCTTTATTATCATTGTCAGTACAATACCAATTAATCTTAACTACAACCATAATCTCCATATCTTTACAGTCAACCTTAATATCCATAAATCTAATAAACTTTACATCTTTACTATTAGAATTTTTACGGTATTCAATAACTGCTGCACAAGCTAAATCAACTGCTTTAAGTTTAACCAGTAAATACCTTTTATAACGTTTTTTCAAAATTCCAGCAACATGGAGACTTAAAACCTTATTAATAATATCCTCTATCAATTCCAATGGAGAATATTATTAGAGCAGGCTGCGCTTGGCAGACATTTTATCTAATAATATTTCTAATTAGCCTTTCCAGTATAGCAGCAACCTGTACCCTGGTAGCTTTACCTTGAGGGTCAAAGTAATTATTATCTTTACCAAATATAATACCTGCCCTTTGTATTGTTTTTATTCCTTCTCTTGCATAGCTGCTAATACTTTTCTGATCAGCAAATGGTGTTAGGTCATTTGTAACTTCTGTCATTTTAAGCTTTGTAAATTTAATGTAGTTTGAAATAATAACTGCAAGCTGTTCACGTGTAATTGGCTCTTCTGGTGCAAACGCATTATCGCTGACACCATTAATTATATTGTTTTGTTCTGCCCAATTTACATAAGGTGCACAGTAACGATCTTTTGGTACATCATAAAACCTGGAATCCTTAGTGTTATTGCTACTTATATTGTTAAGTCTGCCTAATACAGTTACTACCATACCCCTTGTCATACTTATATCAGGGCTAAATGTATTTTCAGATGTACCCATAAATAAATTTCTGGCAGAGATAAAATCAACTGAGTTTTTCATACTATGATTTTGAATATCGGTAAAATTCACTGCATTGTCCACTATCTCAATTGTTGAAGAACCATTAAGTGGAATTATCATCTCATCATTTCTCGCATAGGAATACTTTATTATTGTCCCTATACCATCTTCATTTATCAATTGAGCTACAGTTCCACTATTTGTATTTGGCGTTCTTACAATACCAGTTATGCCACCATCAATATGATCTATAATTTTATCATCAACTTTTATAGATAACCTCATTTTACCTTCCTTATTCTCTGTTACAATAGTTATATTTTTGCCATTTACATTTGCTATATTTTTTAAAACTTCATTGTTAAGTCTTAAGTTCATAATTGGGTTTTCTAATCTCATACTTATGTTGTCATTTGATGCAATATCAGATAACCCTGCTCCTGGAAACTCCATAACCATTCTATTTGCATTTCCAGTGATATTGGGAGCAATTATTATTTCATTATCCTCACTGTCAGCTGCTTTATCTATTAATTTATCAATATCTGAGTTGTTAATCTTTAAATTCGCAACACCTTTTGATGCGATAACACTTGGCTTAAAAATATTAGATCTTATACTTGTTTTATGTCCATCCTTATCTCTATCATTGGTATTTATATTATTTATATTTACTGTATAAGTTTTAGTTGTATTTCCATCAGCTGCTGTAACAATAATTTTAATAATATTTTTTCCATATGCAAGATGTATCTTCTGATTTCCAAATTCTGCAGCATAATCATTAATAGTTACACTTGCATTAGGATCCTCTAAGGCTGATGAAACAAATGTATCTTTTAAATCCTGCATTTGGACTGTGTATTCTGTCTTATCCTTTTCAAAATCAAGAGGGATACCAGCCATTGAAAGAGATGATAAGGTTGCATTATTGTCTTCATCCAATACCAAATTGGAATATGAAACTGTCAATGATTCTCCCATCGTGTTAAATGTAAAGCCCTTTTCTGTTGACTCTTCTCCATTAAGACTTAAAAGTCCATTATTGTTTTCCTGCGTATTATAGCTTTGCTGTGTTTCTATAATATTACCATTATTATCAAGCAAACTAACAATCAAGTTACCTGTTGACGTATCAACTAATGAATTATTCTTAACATTTACAAGCGCCCTAGTTATGCTGTTTTCATTAACCTGCTCATTTGAAATAGTAACAGGACTATCATAGATTGTTAGAAGACTTTCAAAAAGTATAGATTCAAAATTATTATTCTGATAATACTCTATAATTGTATCTGTCTCATCTGAATTTTGTATAGGTTCTTCTATCCATGCCTTTGCATAAAGACGGATTCCACCTTCAGGTATTTCATTACCTTCTCCTACATAGGAAGCAATATCAAAAGTAAACTGCTTAGTATATGCACCAGCATCTATTAGTGAAAAGTTTGCTGGATCTACAGTATAAGGTTCGCCTTCTCCCTGACCTGCTACTTCATTTACTAATACGCTGCATTCTTCATCTGCATAAAATCCTATTTTAACTATTCTATCGGTTCCTGTAAGGTCAATATCACTATTGTTATACAATGTTGCTTGCATTACACGTTCTCCCGATTCCTGACTGATAGATTCCAAATTTGATATGCCTACATCTGGAATATCCATATAAAGGGTGTCTGTTTTAACATCATTTTCTGCAAGCATTTTCTCGGGTTCATTTTGAAAGCTTGCTGTAACAGTATATTCAGGATTTATAACCTTATCAGTTGGTATATCATAGTAAACAGTAAGCGTAATACTCTCATTGGGAAGAATAAACAAGTTTTGATTAAATACGGTTGTTTCCCCACCAAGTTGTATGCTTATACTATTAACAGGTTTTACTCCAGCATTAAAAATAGTAAATTGTACAGGGATTCGCATACCCCGTATAACTGAATCATAATCAAATGCAGCAGAGATTATTTCAATCTCGTTTTCATATGTTCCTGTAGCCGTGTAAAGACCTGATTGGGCTATTGGCATTGAAATAGTTTGGTCTACAATCTCTCCGTTTTCCTCTACTTTTATTGTTATTTCCTCATATCCATTACCATAGTCGGTACCTAATATTACTGCCTTTATTGTGTCATTTCCTGCATTGTAGGCACTAAAATGATTGATTAGAGTAAAATCATTCATTTCAGCTATATCCAATGCAGATGTAATGTATATTCTCCCTTCATCATTCATAAACTTAACAGCTTTAAGTAAGTCTTTATCCGCTTGAATTTTTCCCTCGTCTGAAATACCCGTATTTTGTTTTTCAGTCCACAGGATAGACAGATCATAAATACTGTCTGCATTATTTAAAAATCGGAAGTTCGAGCTAATATTAACTTGAGCATTATCATTTACACTACTGATACTTTCAATAAAATCACCATATAATGCCCCTGTATTATCAAATGAACACAAACGTATATCATTAGTTTTTATACCGTCAGCATCATGTACACTGTACCACCCTAAAACAAAGCGTTCTTTTAAATCGTCAAATTGTACAGTTGTAATCTGAGGATTTTCATCTATATATGTATCATTTGTAAGTCTTACATTTTTAGTGGTATTACCATCATTATCAACAATTGCATATACTGTCTCAAGTCCGCTATTTACACCTACTGTAGATTCTGATACCTCCGTTTCAATCGTATATGTCACAGCTGAAGTACCATCAGAAAGCATTGCAGCTTCAATTCCTTTGACAGCACCTGATGTACCATTGTAAAGAATCTTAGGTTCTGTCCACGTTCCTTCATCATAAATTCTATATAAAATTATGTCTGAACCACTAAAATCCAATGGCTTAGAAGCGTCTGCAGCATAAACGCTTCTCCATGCTACAAAAACTTTATCTCCATTTGTAGCAACCACAGGAGCCATATCGGGTGTTGTATTATTTGTAAGTTGTGTCGTAGTCCAGTTTGTTCCATCATAGATGGCTGCCATTATTTCCGTACTATTGCTCATAAGAGCTACATCGGTATAGGTAACAGCATCTCCTGCTTCCTTTTTAATCCCTTCACTTTGTTTAACCCATACGGCGGAAGCAAAGTTTGCATCCCCTGACAACTTCAGCTGGGAATCGCCATGGCTGTCAGAATTAACCTCTATTGAGTTTCCATTTGGATAGCTTCCAGCTGTCATTTTTGTCCAGCAAATTTCAGTATCTTCTACATCTGTACTATCTGCATCAGATACATAAAGCATTATTTGTCCGTCGTCCGTTAAAACCGGATTGGAATAGGGATAGGAATTAGTTTCTAAATCCTTAACTCCATTCTCTGGATCCAAAGAGAGGATACCAAACCCACCAGATGATACCCAATTGCGTTCAAATTCTTTTAAATAGTCACGATCTTCCATTTTCATACTGCTGGAAACGGGATACATCACCGATCCGTCCTGCATTCTTAAAGATGCAGCCGATAGAATTCCTGGATTTCCCGATGAGCCTTCTTGTACTTGTTTCCATCTATCCTGAATTTCATTCCAATACCCATATGGCAAATTTACAATATTATAATTTTTGGATGCAAGTATTTTTTCATAGGATATAAATAGGCATTTTGCTATGAATTCTATACCTACTTTACCATCAGCCATTAGTTTATGTCCTTGGGCAGCTGTTTTACTTATATGTGGTTGATTTAAAAAGGCAAACTGGGCATCTATAGAGATCTGACCAAATAGTCCAATTTTAATTGCAGCTACTGAGTAGTCAAACCCCATACCGGCAAAAGCCTTAATATATGCATAAATCCTTAATGTAGTAAGAAAATTATTTACTGCATCTTTATCATATCTTACCCTTATTTCTTCACCCCGTTGTGCAGAGCCTTTAAAATCCAACTCAAGTGAAGCGCCTTCTGCAAATTGAGCAGTAACCGGTACAGGACCTACAAAGGTATTGTAATTCCAATCATAGTTAACTCCTCCGCCAGCATGAAAGCCACCGTTTAGTATTAAAATTTCCCACTTTTCTTTATCATAGTTATATATAATTTCAGCTTCCATATATCCACCTAGGGTATAGGAAAAATTGCGGTTTGCTTCACTCAGACCATTAGCAGGGTTTTTCTCCCTAGTTTTTTTCAAATTTTCCCTATATTCTCCCTTTTGCATGGCACTAATATCATTCATACTTGGTATAGCATCAAGATCGCTGTCTAAATTGTTATCAGAATAAATGCCGGTAACATTATCATCTTCCATATTCCCCGCATTTACTTGAATAAATGCAGTAAATACAGTGGGATCCACTGTAGGAGATACCACCATACTAAAAAGTTGTTTATCTTTAGTATTACCAATACCCTGTTGGCTTAAATAATTCAGTCCTTCACCTATAACTGCATCATCTAAATTTAAAGCACTTGCATCTGCACTACAGCTGGAACTCATCGTTTCTAGGAAAAAGAATAAGCTGTCGCTTTCAACTACTTCCTCTGCATCAAGCATATTAATAATTCTAAAGGGCATCGTTTTTTCCATATACGGGTTCCCCTTAGAATCAGTCATCTCTAATGACATACCTCTGCTGTATTTTGGTTTAAGCCATCCGTTCATGGTATTTCTATTAAGAACAAATGTATTATGTGTGCCTTTTATTGTAGAAAATGGATAGATAAGTGTCTCGTTGGATTGTCCTCGTGGAATGATTCCAAACTGGTCTTTAAATGTCAGTTTATGCTTATCTTGCCCACTTGTAATATCTTCTCCCCACCATAACACAGTGGTATTCAAATTAATATTGTCAGAGGTGTGACCCGGTCCAATTTTACCATTGTAATTGAGTACTTCTATTGTTCTACCGCTTTCAAATCCATAATCTATATCCTGTATAGTAATAAAGGGCTTATATTTTTCACCTGCCGGAACAGGTCTTACTCTCACGTTTTTTCTATCTTGATTATCCATTTTTCCATCTACACTTAATAGCTGTGGGTAATAATCATCACCTGGAAAACGAACCTCAAAGATAAACTTAAGCTTATCCTTACAATTTAACACTTCATCATTTTCATCTACCCAGAATTGGGACGAATCCATATTTACAGTAAATTTACCGCTTTGACCTATCGTAATAGTCTGATCTTGTTTTCCGCTTTTTTGATTTAATCTTGCCTCTGAGCAATACTCACCGTTTTTATAGACGCCCCCTCTTAAAATTACATCGCCTGTAAAAGGCGTACCATCGGATCTTTTAAAATACAAATCGGCCGTTGCCACTTCTTTTAGACTAAAGTTATTAACCGGATACAATTTAAGCTTTGTTGAATCCTTTTCAGATGAAACTAGATTATCATAAAGTGTACCCATATATTCTTTGTCATCAAAGGTAGAATTCATGTATATTTCACTTTTTATGCCGCTTTCTTCATAAAGGGCCAGCTCACCTTTATCATTAGTATCAACTGAGCATTCCTTACCTCTTCCGTTTATAAAGGTAAGCGTCGTTTTTGCTCTTGGATATATTTGAAACAGATATAATCTATCCTTTAGGGTTTCTACATTAACATCAACTGTTGATTCCATACCACTTCCCGCATGGGCGGCGGTTACCTGGGTTGTACCATCCTTTAGGCCTGAGAGAATAAGCTCTGAAGCCGGGCGGTATGAGGTATAGTTTAAATTTTCAATATTTTCATAGAAGCTTGCATATCTATAATTAATGCTTGCTACATCACTATCCGAAGAATCCCATTTAATCTGGTCTCGAATCTGTCCCCAACCATAATCTCCATAATTTATGCTGAGCACATTCTTCAAAGCTATATTCCTGTTTAATGCAAGTATTTCCTCACTGGTCATGCTACTTATTCTATCAATATTGCTCATGGTATATGATGTATTTGGAGCTTGATCTATCCATATCTTTAATGATTCACTATCATATACATAAAGTACAAATGAATCATAAGACCATGTGGAATCAATATCGTTTTTTGCCTTAACTTCTACAGTGTATATGTCTTTAAACCCTTCTTGTACTTTAGGAATATTAAAAGTATAGCTTCCACCGGTGTTTTCTGTTGCAGTATCATTATATATTAATGTGTTATCAGCGTTATCTGTAATAGAAAACTCAAATTCAGCATCATTTACAATATCATAGTTTTCCAGATTCCAGGTAATAGGCAGACTTTCTGTACGATCAGTCATAAAGTAGCTGTTAAGCTTTTCAAGCTTAACAAATGCCGGCTTAGAGCTAATATCAACATAGGCTGTATCTATTAACATATTCTCCGGTTCAAAGGGGTTTTGCGAGCTTACCTCTACGATATAGCTGTACTTCCCTATAACTGATATATCTGTTAAGTATTGCTTTGGTATAACATGGCTTGCAACAGGATTTTCATTACTGCCTACCACGGTTTGGTCATATATTAATTCACCTTTTTGTAGCGTGCCGTCGCTGTAGTCGGTTTCATACATTTTAATAATGAATTCTGTCGTCTCACTGTTTTCTCCATTTTTTGCAATAAGGTTTGAAATCCATCTAACCTCACCACTTTCACCATTTTGAATAGATATTACATTGCCATTGTCCGGTATATTTAAAAATGGTGTAAGTCCGGTTTTAATAGTAAGTGGTTCACTGGTAACAGAGACAGCTTTCCCCTCAACATCACCATTTTTTGCTGTCAGGGTAAAAGTGACCGTTCCAGGCGTTCCTGTAGGATATATATTTCCATCTGAATCTATTGCAGCAATTGTATCATCACTACTTGACCATACAAAATCGTCTGGACCCTTCCATGTAGCATCCTGCTTTGTTACAGTATAATCCAACCTTAGATTAAGATTATCCTGAGCAAATATTTCATGATCGCCGGGGAAATTATCAGTTATATTAAAGTCATTTTCTTCAAGAAATACAGATGCCGGAACTGTATATGCAGCATATTTTCCAACCATCAGTTCATGGTTGCTAACGCTGTCCATCTCCGGGTCTAGATAAAACTCTACCGCCCTGGTTATATCCTGTTGGGTTGTATTTATTTCAGGTGTAAAATTACCTACAAGCTTTGTAGGGTTATCGCCATCATCGACATAAAGGTCAATTTTGGTTTCTCCCCCATCAATAGAAGCATATATGCTTGGCACCTTATATTTATCTACTGTTTCGTCATAATATAAACCGGCTTCATTTATCAGCCAAAGTGTTAAATCCTCATTATCTGATATCTCAATTGAAACAGTACCTGACAATAATCCATTTTCATCTGTATTAATATCTACATCAGTATTTGTAAAGGAATAAATTTTGCAAAGGTTTTCAATTACATCATTAAACCTAGGTCCATCACAAGGTCTATCACCAAAATAATGACTTAAATCTGTCCAGCCTTTTATATTAGTGATATTTAAAAAAGTATCAGCCAATTTTTTATCTACCTTATATAAGAACGTAACACGATTGCCACTACCTGTAAAGCCTTCTTCAACTGGACCAATAAGAGTTCTACCGTTTATATCCATTATTGGATTCCAAGTAAAATCAATGGGTTCAGAAAACTCAACTGTGATGGGAATGGATTGACCATATTCAAATTTTACATTATTCGGTATAGTTACTTCTTTTACAACCGGGGCCTTCCGATTTTCAAATTCAATTTCAAATTCTATATCTACATAATTATCTGCGTCCCTAAATGAGAATGCTTGATAAATCAAACCACCATGAGGTGGATCTTCATCGGAAAATGCATTTTTCATATAGCTAGCCCAATTAGAATCAAAATCAAATATTGCATACCATGCCCCATGGAGAGTAGAATTATATATTAATCTATATTTGAAAGGTTCTGATTGATTGCTGGGATCAAAAAGCAGCTTACCATTATCATTCCCAAATACCAAAAATATTTTACTACTAAACATATCAAAATCTCTACTATCGTTACAATGAAAAAGCAATGTATCATAATAATCAGCTTCCATAAGAGTAAGTACATCATCAGAAACATGATATTGAGCGGGAGTAGTATAATATTTATCTATCCCATAAGACATTATCCGTTCCTTTATACACTCTTTTTCCAATCTTACCACTCTATTAATTTCTGGCCATGTAAAATCGCTGTGTACAAATATTTTCTTTTCTGCAGTTCGTTTATGATCCTGTAGTAAAACATTTTGAGGATTATAGTATTGAAACAAAAACATTCTCTTTCCTTCAAAATGACTAACTTCATCATTTAAAATAGAAAATGGTATCTCCTTTATAGCAGGTCCATTTGCCTCAAAGGTTAATATACCATCTGTTCCATTATAATTAAGTCTATTCTTTGCACTGCCATCTAAAAATCTATAGGAAATACTGATATCATAATCCGGTGCCTGGCTTAGAGTATTACCATTAGAATCCTTTAGTGAAACCGTTACGCTCTTTTCTCCATATACATTCTCATAAACAGCCTCTTGTGTATCGACCTCTGCATAAATGCGGTGGTCAATACCTGATGGAAATTCTATATCATTAGTATTTTCCCTTAACATCATAATACCTTGAGTTTCAATCTGATTTCGCAGTGAATCTAATGCCATCTGCTGTGCTTCATTAAGAGTAATATCATCGCTAAAATATGTATCCTTTAAACGCTGTATTTCATCTTCAATTTCAATCATAGTTTTAAGATTGTTGAGTGTTATAGACGTACCATCAATTGTAATCGTTTTACTAAGGTCAACATCTTCACTATGAATAAGATCTCTGATTTCATCCAGGGTCATTTGATTTCCGTCTACATTAATGCTTGAGGTAACAAGCTCACCGTCACCATTTAAAAGTCCCAGCCTATCCATTTCCTGCAAGACAGCCTCAGCCGTAGTATCATCACCAAAGGCATTTTGAAGGGTATTAAGTATTTCCTGATTAGATTCATGCGTGTTATCCTTTGTTACAGTCATTGCAGCTTGTACCGTTTGGGGTATAGAGTTGAATAATAAGAGTACTGTCATTATACATGCAATAGTTTTCATATATACATTTTTTCTATACCTATTATTTGAAAACATAAAAGAATCCCCTTTTTTATTAAAATTAAAAAGATAAATAGGCTAATATCCATCATATACAGCCGTAGTTACCGTGCTTGATGTCACAACTACAATCCTATCTCTTTTTGCACTTATATCGAATTAACAATAACATTAAAAAATTATATTAATTGTGTTTACATTATATTATTAATTTTCTATTTTTTCAATATTTTAACAAATATTTTAGTGCTTTGAGGTTTTTTCGATTATATTCCGGAATTTTTATGAACATGTTACAATTTTACTCCGTTTTTCTCCCACCAACCCACAATTTAATACATCAAGCATATTCCCCTTTTATGTTAAAATACTCAACAATCACTCTATAAGGGTAGTTTGTATACAATTCCCATTTATCAAAAATTATTAAAAAAATATGGCTTAGGGCAATCTATATCCCGTCGCGGGAACTGTTAGGACAATGCTCCACAGGAATCTTTCTTCGGACATTTTAAAGATAAAGCATATATTAAACAATGTAATACTTTAGAAGAATTAAAATATGAAATTAAACAGTACATGAACTACTACAATAAGCACAGATATCAATGGAATATCGAGTAGGAGGGAAAATTTATAAATTTCCCCGACCTCTCAGACCACCGTACGTACCGTTCGGTATACGGCGGTTCGTTAGAAATTAGCTACTTGTGTATATCTTTCTGAAAAACTAAGGTATCCAAGACTCTTAAGCCTTTCGTTAGTAAAGGTTAAAGCAAGTATATGGCTGTTGGAGATTCTCCAGTAGCCTTTTCTGGTATTGGCATATTCCCATGCTCTGAAGTTATCAATACCCAATTTTCTTAAATTATCATGCTTGGTCTTAATCTTCTTCCATTGTTTCCAATAACACATCCTGATCCTTCGTCTGGTCCATACATCGAGTTCTTGGCATTTCGTTTTTATATCTGCTAACCTAAAATAGCTGACCCATCCTGTTATTAACTGTCGTAATTTCAGGTAGCGAAATTCCATACTCCACGCATTACTCCTTGATGTAATGAATCTTATCTTTTCCTTTACTCTTTCTATTGTCCTGGGATGAATTCTTATTCGTATCTCTTCCTGTTTGGTATAGAATGAGAATCCTAAGAATTTTCTTTCCCAGGGTCTGCTTTAAGGAAATATCCCAGGAGGAGGGGCCGTCATCCATGTTGGAAAGAACGTGGCTATGAATATCTATCATTTTTTTATACTCCGTATAAAATAGCGTATAGGAATAGCGTATAGTTAAAGCGCGGGCTATAAGTGTAAGGGAAGATAAAAAATGCTATACTCCGCATGTTTATTTTAATTAACGTATAGGGTGAATCATCCTATATAACATTCTTCCTATTTCTTTAAATAAATTTTCAATAACATTATTACTTTTGGTATATTTTAAATCAATTGCCAATAAATATTGTGTTTCTAGTTCTGATAATGAAGCATAAG
>DAOUPZ010000017.1 GCA_030625885.1 Clostridia bacterium | reverse complement strand
GGCAATGGATACCACGTTGGCATCGCTTAAGCTCGCTGGTAAATTCTTAAGGATCTGACCATAATTATTCTCATCTTGTCCCCATATAAAAAGTTTTCCATCTGTTGTGATCGCTGCAGAATGACCATAGCCTGCTGCTATCTTTTTAACCGTCTCGCCTTCTAATTCAGCAGGTATCGGCGTACACTGTTTATAATAATTATCACCCCAGGCTACAATACTGCCATCTTCTTTTAATGCTAACGTATGGTTTGCTCCAACAGCTATGGCTTTAACACCTGTTAGGCCATCAGGTACTTGTGTCTCTCCACCGTACGTGTCGGAACCCCATGCGACTACTGTGCCATCTGCTTTTAATGCTGCTGAATGCGCGTCACCTGCCCCTATCTTAGACGCATACTGCGCATATTCACTCGCTTCATAATCTAACGGCGTTTGTGGTACATCAACATTTGCCGCTATACTCAATACATTAAGACCTGCAGGAATATTATTCTGTTCTTCATCCTTACCTAAACCGAGCAGCGTACCATCTTCTTTTAAGATACATACACTAGATCCACAACATATCGCTGAAACTGCTTTAACATTTGTTAATCCTGCTACACCTGCAACTAAGTCACTATTCCCATAAACTTCTATACTACCATCTGCTAATAAAGCTTCTGCATGTCTTATCCCGGCTGATATCGCTACTACATTGGTCGCATCTTCGATGCCGATTACTTTAGCAACATGGGCGCTGTCTCCACCTACTATGACCTTACCCGTATTCTTCAGCGCCATCCAGTGTTTTCCGCCTGCTGCCACAGCTACGACATTACTTAAATCTTCTGGTATGATTTCACACTCGGGTTCCGTATATTCTTCTTCCTCATATCCCCAAACTACCGCATTTCCGCCTGCTTTAAGCGCTATCGCATGGTTAGCACTTAAGGCAATGGATACCACGTTGGCATCGCTTAAGCTCGCTGGTAAATTCTTAAGGATCTGACCATAATTATTCTCATCTTGTCCCCATATAAAAAGTTTTCCATCTGTTGTGATCGCTGCAGAATGACCATAGCCTGCTGCAATCTTTTTAACCGTCTTTCCTACTAATTCAGCAGGTATCGTACACTGATTATAATAATTATCGCCCCAGACCACAATGCTGCCATTCTGTTTCAATGCTAACGTATGGTTTGCTCCAACAACTATGGCTTTAACATCTGTTAGACCTTCAGGTACTTGTGTCTCTCCACCCCAGGTATCAGTACCCCATGCGACTACTGTGCCATCTGCTTTTAATGCTGCTGAATGCGCATCACCTGCCCCTATCTTAGACGCATACTGCGCATATTCACTCGCTTCATAATCTAACGGCGTTTGTGGCAAAGTGTTTACTTCTTCTGCTAACCCCGTGGGTAAATAACTAAAAAGCATTGCAAAACAAATTATAACGGATACTATTTTTTTCATCTTTTTCTCCCTTCCCATCTGTATATTTTGATTGTCTAATCCTCTAACCTCTTAATAACACGTTGTCCTCCGGATAGAAATGCTTCACCTCCTGATTGATATTCGTGTTATTAAGCCTTTTTATTACCTTATTTAAGGTGTCACACCAAAACTAAATTGTTGGTAAGGCATGGCCACCGGTACATCATCTTCATCCCACACAAAAACATCCACATATACCCTGTCGCCGCCAAAATCAGATAAATCAAAATCAGCATAAACATCCATTCCTTCGGGCGGTATCCCCGCCTCTAAACTGACACTCCCCAGCGGTTTTCCACCGCAATCTGCTGTCGCATCACTGCCGCCCCGCACTTGCACCATGACGGAAACCGTTTGCTTCTTGCTGGTATAATTGTTTATGCTTGCCTTAAGATGGAAAGTATCCTCTGCGGAAACAGACGTGATCTCCTGATAGGAACTGTCTAAAAGCTTGACCCCGCCAATAGATACTTGTGTATCTAAATCTCCGCCCTTATTCAGCTTATACTCATCCAGAACCTGACCGTTCTCATCTTTGGTTGTCAGCGTCAGAAAATCATCGTCAATATCAATGATCTGATAATTACTGACACCCGGTAATATTCTGGCAAAATAATCATGTTCATCCGGGTTCGTGTAAAACTTACTGCCCGAATTACCCATCACATAGGTAATCCCGTCCGTTGTTTTATCCTGTATTTCTCCCTCATACATCGGATAGGTCCGCATATACATATGCTGGTGCCCGACAAACACCATATCCACATCATATTGTTCCAGTACCGGTATCCAATAATCCCTGATGGCATCGGTATGAAAATCATTTTGCACAGGATAAGGCGGATGATGGAACATAACAAACTTCCATTCCTGGTTGGTGCTTGCTAAATCCGCTTCCAGCCAGTTTATCCCTTGCTCATAAAGGAGGCCTTCATTCCCCATCCGGTTACTATTGAGAACCACAAAATGAGCATTCCCGTAATCAAATGAATAGTCATGTTCTTTAAGATCGTCCGGGCCGTTCTGCGGCAAAGCAAATGACTTTAAGTAGAGTGTCCCGGTACAATCATCATGGTTACCCAGGGTAGGCATAACCGGGATACGATCAAAAACACCGGCTGATGCTTCAAAAAAATCCACCCATTCATCAACACTTTCACCATAGTTAACCAAATCACCACCCACCAGGGTAAACTTTAGCTGCGGATGATCCGTATAGGCTTGATGCAAAAATCCGCCCCACTCGGGTATCCCTTCTTGAATATCACCCATATACATAAAAGAAAACTGATCGGTTTCCTCCGCTGTTGTAAAGACAGCCGCTTCACTCCAATAATCATCCGTTCCCACGCGATAAGCATACGTGGTACCCGGCTGCAAATCATCGATCTGGACTTCAAAATGATTGAATCCTTCATATAACGGCGTACATACAGCCTCTTTTTCCAACGCGCCGCTAAAATCACCTGTAAATTCATCCTGAAGGAGATATTGCACCTTCCCTTCCCTAATCGCTCTCTCTGACCGCCAGGCAACTGTCTGAGTCGTCTGCGGATCATCTGTCCAGGACAGCACCCTCTGATCTGGCTGTGAGGCAGCCAGTGCCTCACCCCCTGCTGTTAGGCTGACGACCAGCATTAAAATCAACCCCACGCTCAGCTGTTTCAAGCGCCATGTTTTGCTTACCATAGCCATTCTCCTCTCCATTGCATTTTTATTCCGTCACGGTAAAGCTCAAGGACTGATTGCTTGCGGCGCGCGGCACCATGGTATCCCAACCGTCCCACACAAAGACATCGACATAAGCGGTGCCGTTAAGATTACTCGGCAAGGTAAAGTCGGCCGCAATCACGTCACCGTCAACCGGAATCTGTCTTTCTATCCCGATACACGACAGCACCTGTCCCCCGCTAACAGCACCAGCGCCTGTCCCGCTGCGCACCTGGATGATGACCAGTGCATTCTGCGTGCTGAAATGCTGGCTTTTTAGCTGCGTTTCAATTCGGTACCCCCCTTGCCCGGATACCGACGTTATCTCATTGCCCAGGGAATCGAGCAGCTTAACATCATCGATGGTAAAATAATGACCGCCTAGCAGATTAATCCCGTCGGGCACATCACATTGTCCTTGCGAATTATTCCCAAAGACCTTCACCGTACCATCCGTCTGAACCAGCACAGAATTTTGTACCTTTTTAAATACAGCCCGGACATTCTCTTCTCTTCGCACCTCATCTAATTCATCTCCGCCACCCCAGGCGGTGACCGTACCGTCGGCCTTCAGGGCTAAAACAGAACCATGGGAAGCTATGGCCACCACATCATGTAAGCCCACGGGTACATTACGTATGCCCATATAATTACTCCCACATACAACCACCGTCCCATTGGCTTTCAATGCTGCCCAACTACCGCCGCCTATAGATATATCTACCACATCATTTAAGTCTTCCGGCACATCGCATTGACCCCAGTCATTATTACCCCAGGCCGCGACTGTCCCGTCCTCTTTTAAGGCCAGGGAATAATTACCTCCGGCATAAATAGCCGCCACATGATTTAAGCCTTCCGGGACATCGCATTGGCCCTCATCATTACTGCCCCAGGCCACAACCGTACTATCCGTACCATCCGCCTTTAACGCTAAATTATGATAATTTCCTGCGCTAATCGCCGTTACACCACTTAAGTCCCGGGGAACATCACACTGCCCTTTATCGTTATGCCCCCAGGCGGCGACCGTTCCATCCTCTTTTAAGGCCAGACAAAACTGTAGGCCTGCTGCTACTTTCGTTACATGGCTTAAATCTTCCGGGACATTGCACTGATCGAAGATATTATCCTCCCACACAACAACCGTGCCGTCCTCTTTTAAAGCCATCATATTATAGTCACAAGCCGATAATGCAACGACATGGTTTAAATCCGCCGGCACGTTACACTGGCCAAAATTATTTAATCCCCAGGCTTTGACTGTACCATCCCCATTTAAAACGCCTAAACAGCCTAATCCGGTTACAATCTTTGCCGCAATCTTTACATAGTCACTGGCAGCATATTCTGAGGGCGTCTGCGGGATATCAGGTCCCAGTCCCATGTAAGGTTCCTCATCTGCAAAAAGATTAAGCCCCTGCTGTACATCACACGGTCCATTAGAATTATCACCCCAGGCGGTGACCATCCCATCCGCATGCAGCGCCAGCAAATGATCATAATCACTGCTCACTGCCAGAATATCGTCCCGTTCAGAAACCACTTTCAAATCCTCGTTCACTCCCCAGACAACCAGACTACCGTCCCATTTTAAGGCAACACTATGAAGATTGCCCGTAGCAATGGCCCTGACATAGTGCAACGGAGCTGGAAGCTTAAAATCATAGTCCATATAAAAAGTTTTACCCCATGTCACCAAGGTACCATCCGCTTTAAGGGCCATACTGTGATTCCAACCGGCAGCAATAGAGACGACATCATTTAACCCGGCGGGTACATCGCACTGGCCCCCGCTGTTATCTCCCCAGGCAGCCACCGTACCGTCTTTTTTCAAAGCCAGCATATGAGAACCACTGCATGCTATATCGACGACATCGCTGGATTCTCCCTGCAAATCTTCTGGCATTCCATCATACAGATTATAATTATCTTCACCCCAAATCACAATCTTGCCATCTTTATTCAAAGCAGCTGACATTCTACCGGCAGCCACTATATCAACCACATCGCTTAACCCTTCCGGTACATCACACTGGCCGTAAAAATTATCTCCCCAGGCAGCCACCGTACCGTCTGCCTTTAAGGCCAGGCTATGCTTCCCACCAGCCGCTACCGCGGTCACCTGATTTAAACCCCGGGGCATATTGCATCTACCCTCTGAACCACTCCCCCAGGCAACGACCGTACCATCTTTTTTTATGACCAGGCTGTGCTGACGGCCTGTTGCCAGCCGGCGAGCATACTGCGCATCATCACCAGCTTGATAGGCTGCAGGCGTCTGCGGCAGAGCATAGTCCGTACTAACGCGTTTGATATGAACCGTATAGGTCCGCTCACTGCCGTACTCTGAGGTCACCTTGATTGCGGCGGGATTATCCCCCGCTTCCAGATTGCTGATAACAACAGGCGTTCCGTCAGTTGCCGCCTCGCCATTGACCATCAACTGTGCTTTACTGCTGTAAAGCTGCGCCGTAAGGGTGACTGTGTCAACATCAGGCGCAACATCCACGACATACTCCGATTCCGTACTGCTGAAAGCAGGATAGAGGTCACAGCCCGCTATTTCAAGGTTGCAGAGCTTGTTGTTGATACTCACCGCACTGGCAAGATTAAGCCCCTCCGGGATGTCACACTGGCCGTATTTATTGTTGCCCCAGGCTGCAAGCATCCCGTCTTCCTGAACGGCATAGCAGACACCATTTTCCGTCGCCAGCACTTCTACATGATCCAGCCCGGCCGGTATATCTTGCTGACCATATCGATTGCTACTACCCCAAACAACCACCGTCCCATCCGCTTTTAAAGCCAGCGGACCATTGGATAGCGCTGCCACCTGGTTCAGATCCTCAGGGACTTCACACTTCCCAGAACTATTTCTTCCCCAGGCGATCACCGTACCATCATCTTTCAAGGCAAAAGAACTATAACCTCCTGCCGCAATGGCCACCACATGACCATTTAACCCCTCAGGCACATCGCATTGCTGAAAAATGTTACTTCCCCAGGCTGTCACTTTCCCGTCTTCCGTCAATGCCAATACGTGATTACTCCCAACTGCGATGGCTGCGACTGATTTGTCGCTTAAACTGTCGGGGACGGTACGCATTGCTTCATATCTTCCTCCCCACAGCACCACTAAACCGTTCTCCGTAAGCGCCGCAGACGCGCCCCCCACTTCAATATCTTTTACTTTTACGCCATTCAGTTCAGCGGGGATATCGCAGTGACCAGAGCTATTGTCGCCCCAAGCAACAAGGGTACCGTCCGCTTTCAAGACCAGTGTATGCGAACCGCCTGCAGCCACCGCCTTGACATCTTTCAAATCTACCGGTACTTCCAGCTGTCCGTCGCTATTATCACCCCACGTTTCCACCGTTCCGTCCTGCATGACAACGGCGGTATGACGGCTGCTAACCGCGATCCGGGCCGCCTTTAAAACATAATCGCTCGCAGCATAAGCCGCCGGAGTCTGCGGCAGAACGCTATCCGTATCACCGGAAACAACGGCCTCTTCCGCCCAACCTTTCGGCAGACAGCTCGACAGCATGGCAAAACAGATGATGATTGACCATATTTTTTTCATATCAATCACGCCTTCCTTTCTTTTACTTATGGTTACTCAAAACGTTATTTGCAAATTTTTATTAAAATGAGTTGCAGCAGCTTGCAGATGATTCTAAAGCATTTTTATAATTAAACTAAATGTATCCAGCTAGTTAATTAGTAAGTAGATTAATTTCATTAACATATTTCATATAATTTTGTCTGACTTCATCTTCCGACGTTGTCTGACCGTAAAACAGTCTCAAACACTCAGAGGTACTTAAATTAGAATAGTCAGTACCGGATGCTTGCTTGGTAGCGATGACTGTCTTTACTTCATCTCCATCACTAGTCGGTGATGAAAAATAATAACGTGTATCATCAATTAGTTCTGCTTTGGTAAATGTTGTACTGTCATTATCAGCAGTTTTTACCTGAATTGAAACAATATTACTTAAGTCTGTGCCTAATGCATCCACTAAGACATCTTCAAGATCAGGACCTTCCGCACAATAGTAGTAATAATTGCGAGGATGACAATCATCCTTAGCAGAGTATAGTCTTTGTAGTGGTGTTTGATTCAAAGCATTTAACTGTGTAGAAGTATACGTTTCTAGCGCCACACCATCCAATTTAACAACGACAGAACTGGTATCCGCAAAAGCACTAAAGCTGGCAAAACAGATCACTAAGGATAAAACTAACAATACACTCAATAATTTTGTAGATTTTAATTTCATTGTCCTAACCTCCTGTTTTTTATGATGGATTTTTAATCATTTCCTGCTGCTGCAACTCAAGATAAAATCAAACTAATCACTAACTATTACTTCAACCCGCAGGGACAACCGCCCCCGCCGGCATTCTTCGGACGGTAACTGACCATCCGGAATACCGTTTCTGCTGCTTCGGCTCTGGTGACCGCTTTGGTACCGGCCAATTGATTTCCCTTAACCAGATGCCCATATTCCAGCAAGTCTTCCTGGTCGGCCAGTTCGACATAGCCTCTGGCCCAGCTGGAGATCCCGGTCTGACTTAAATGGGTCAACGTTTTCAGTTTTTTAGCCTCATCTTCTTGATCCAAAGCCCGGATCACAATCGTAATCATTTCCTCCTTGGTCAGCTGGGCTTCGGGCTTGAAAGTCCCGTCCTGATACCCTTCGATGAAGCCATCCTTGACCGCTTGCGCCACATACGGTGCATACCATGCTTTACTGCTCACATCCTTAAAAAGCCCTTTAGATGATGCTTTAAGTGGACTTCCTTTAGCCAAAACGATCATTTTGGCAAACTGAGCCCGCGTCAATAACCCGCTCGGCGCAAAGGCGGTCTTATTCATACCGTTAATGACTTTTTTATCCCCCGCCAGTTTTTCAATGGCTTCTTGCGCCCAGGGAACGCTGCTGATATCCTTGAAATTGAATTGATAGTATTTTTCCGGCCCCATGGTAGATACTTCAATTGAGGCCACCATTCTGACAAAGTACAGATTGTTATAATCCGAGATGGACCGCTGCCCGACGCAAAGCTGCATTTTATCTTCTTTTAAGCCGGCAAAACCTTTGGTGCCGCTCCCCGATTTGAGTGCAATCATCGTTTGAACCGGTTTGACGCCATCCCGCGAATCCTGCTTGATTTTAGGATAGGTATAACGGGGATACTGCAGCAATTCTTTTACCGTAAACGCTCTAAAGTAACCATCCGTCCCTTTAACTCGAATCAGATTCGCTTCCGGCTTCAATCCAGCTTTCTTTAAGATCACTTCTAACGGAATCCCTTCTGCTGCCACTAAATCCTTAAGATTAGTAGAATAAATCGTTTGTATCCTCTCTTTTTGCATCTTTTCTAAATCGGAACGCGTTATATCCAGCGGCGTCGTTATGCCGTCACCCGTAATATGAATCACTTCTTCTGCTGCCTGCGCCTGACTGAAAAAGCTGCCGATTGCCACTAAACACCCGACTAGACATAAAACAGTCACGCTTAACCATTTTCTGTTTATCACGTTATGTCACTCCTTTGTTATGAAAATCAGGATCTATATTCTCTGTTAATCTATGGTTATAAAATTGATATACGTTAAAAACCGTTTCAGGATAACCGCACTCTGGGCGCGATCGGCAAACATTTGCGGTGCAAAATGGCCATCCGGCATCCCTTTGATCATCTCAGCATCGGCTGCCAGAGCCACTGATTTTGCCGCCCAATCAGGAATGGCTTCCTTGTCTTTAAACTGAGCCAGCTGCTGCGCTTGCGCGCTGTCGGACAGTTCTCCCTCTTTCCCGACCACACGTGCTGCCCGGGCAATCATCACGGCCATTTCCTGACGGGTGATGTTGCTATTAGGCTTAAAGAGATTACCCTCATAACCCTTAATGATATCCTCACTCGTTGCCGCCGCGACACTGCCCGCATACCACGCCGCAGCTGCCACGTCTTTAAATTGCCCTTCCTGTAACGTGCCTTCTTGCAGTCCCAGCGCTCTGGCTAAAAGGGCGGCAAATTCGGCCCGGGTAATGTTGCTGGCAGGTTCATAGGTTGTGGCGCTTTTACCGTTGATCAGCATCTTAGATGCCAGCAGTTCAATATCGGCTTTGGCCCAGCTGTCCTGAATATCATCATAGGTTTTATGAGACTGCAGAACGGTATATAAACTGTTTGTCCGATTTAAGATCACGGCAAAGCTTTCCCCGTCCCGGGTTTCAAAGCGGGTCGGAACCGGTAAGAATTTGCTTTTTGCTTCATTCCACACAGCCCCTGTGGCTTGCCGGTTATTAATTTTATTGGTGAGCGGAATCGTACGCTCTACATACGTCCTGCCAAATGATTGATACGCTGCTTTCTTACCGTTGGGTGCTGTGATTTCTATTTTGAATTCGACGGGATCAACCAGCATCGCTTGCCCTTCCGGCATGTTGCCGGCCAGCTTATCTTTAACTTCATCTGTTACCCGGGAGATGACAATATTTAAGTCCAATTCCGCTACTTTCACCCCCAGCTCCGCCGCTGTTTGGCTGAGCATGAGCGCATTGAGGGGCAGCGTATAATGCCCGATCAAACTATTGATGGTCACAGACAAGCCTTTTTCTTCTGCTTTTTGCAACACCTTCGCAGGCACTTCGGCTCTCACTTCATCTACTTTACTGGTAGAAGTCAGCGCCAGTTGGCTCCCCTCTTCGGCCTCTTCGATATCTTCCAACGCACTGGTTTGTAAAGTCAATTGCTCGCCTTTGCGCCCGTTTGCCAGGTTGAGCGGTTCTTTTTTGATGCTGTCATCGGTATCAATAACCGGTTGAGGTTCCTGACTCTCATCCAAGTTCTGGTTTTCAATCGGCTGTCCGTCCACTATAAACTCAAACGTAACAACATCACTATCCTCTTTCCCAGGCCCGACAACCATCGCTTTAATACAGGTGCTTTTTTCCACAACGATCGGTTTGTTTAAATCCGTGTCATGGTGGCTGATATTATACATCTTGCTGTCAAGATCTGGTTTGCTGCCGTCAGTGGTATAATAAACCTTGGCTTTTAAATCTCCTTTCAGGATGATTTTAGAGCCGGCTTCTATATCGCCACCATCTGTTGCATCCTTTTCATTCGAACCAGGTGCCATTATTTTGGCTGTCGGCTCATCCCACTGATCGGAAGATTCCGTAGATACCGTAATCGTTTCAACTTCTCTGACAAATTGAATCAGTGTTTGTTCGCTTAGTGCACGCTGCCCAAAATATACGACAGGGGTATCTTTTTCCGTCATCCTCCCAAAATCTGCTTTTCCTGCAGCCTGCAACGCCAAGATAGGTTCTACCGCTTCCTTGCCCGAGGTAGATCCTGACGTCAGTTTTGGATAATAGCAGCGCGTATCTTCCAGCAGTTCTTCAACGGTAAAGCTGAAATTATAGCCGTCTGTACCTTCAATATTAATCAATGTAGCACTCGATTTCATTTGGGCCTCATCCAATAAATCCTGTAACGGTACGCCCTCGCCGGCCACAAATGAGTTGCTTGGCCAGTCACTCACCGTTGAAAAAATCTGCCTTTCCTGATTCATTTCTTCCAGTTCGGTACGGGTAAAAGAAACTTTTTTATTCACACCATTACCTTGTATAAAGAGAATGGGATCTTCCTGGGGAACCTGTCCGCCTGGATCACTACCGGTTTCATCCTCTGCATCTACTGTAAAATTAGCAATTTGTGCTGTCGCCAGCCCAGCACCGGTCATCACAATCGAACATTCCCCTTCAACGCCTTCTTCCGGAAGGGTAAAATGCGTTGTAAAACACCCTTCCTCATCCACAGACGGCTGGGCCGCATAAATACGCCCGCGCTTACTGTTACGCACACAAATGGCTATATTCTCCATTCTTTGAGCCGTACCCGTTATTTCCACAATAGCTCCGGGTTCAAACGGTTCATCCGCTAAAGGTTTCTGCAGTTCAACACTGGCACCACCATCTTTGCTTACCTCAAACGTATAATGTTGCGGCCCCGATAAACCTAAAGCACCAAGGGTCAGCGTATATTCGCCATCCACCGCTGTTTCCGGCAGCGTAAAACTTGCCGTAAATGCACCATCTTCGACTTTGGGCTGTGCCATAAAAAGCAGGATGCCCTGTTCATTCCGTATCGCTAGCGCAACTTCAATTAACCCCTGCGCGGTTCCGCTTATCTCTACTGTCTCCCCCGGTTTATATACCTGCTGTGTACTGGGGGAAATCAGATTGACTGTAATGCTGTCATCATTTGCATAGCCGATACCGACTATCAATAATGATAAAATCAGCATGATCATCATATGTATTAAATGTTTCTTCCCGGGTAACATCATGATCTTCTCCTTTCTTTTCCTGAATGAATAGTTTTCTTACGCTTACGTGGCGTTTCTTTCTCTCCCACGTAAGCGTTTAGAAAACCGAATCGGGAACGTAGCGTTTCTTAACTCCCTCTTGGAAAAGAGGGAGTCTTAGAAACGGTAGTTCGGGGCAAAAGAAGCCTAAAAGATTGTTATATAGAACGCATTAAATATTTTTCATTGATTTTATTATTAGGGGAAAGTTGGTTAGTTGGTTAGTTGGAAGTAAATTATAGAATGTTTCACTATTCCTTATCTTATGTTTTTAATCTTTAATCCTTTAACTTTCAGCGAACGCAGTGAGCGGTCTTTCCCCTTTAACCTAAAGTTTATCTATCTTATTTTTTACTATAAAGTTCATGTACTGTATTTAATGCGTTTTGTATATTCAAAATTATTGATAATTTATTCAATGATATTAAAGTTGAGTGCATGGCTGGCCTGACCTAACGGGTATTGATTTTCGCAATCATCCCATACCATCACATCAACATACCCTTTGCCGCTTAAATCATCGGGCAGGGTAAATTCCACCTTGATGCGCTCGCCCGCCGCATCTGCTACGGTTTGTACAGCGACACATTCCACCACATTGCCCCCGCTCACTTCCGTGGCCGTTATCCCGTTTCGCACCTGAATAATCAGGAAAGCCTTTGTAGCCTTATGCAAATTATTATCAACCTGCGCTTCAATACAATATCCTGCACCCGCTTCAACCGCAGAAATTTGCTCACCCGCATCATTCAGAAGTTTGACGCTGCTGATACTCAGTTCGTCTTCTACGTTGATTAACTTGATGGTCTGGACGTGCTTTAACCGATTTCCCGGTTCACTGCCATCATTCAGGTGCCGTAAGATTTGAATGTTTACCGTTTCATCGCCCGTAACATCGGCGATTTCTTCGCCGTCCACTTCATACGCCAACAGACACTGCTGATCTTTAACTTCCTTGACTGTCCCCCCCGTATACGTTTCACCGCCGGCGGTCATAAACTCAACTTCCCATTTGTCGGAAGCCGCAAGTTCATCCAGCAAAGTCCCCAGAAGGACGCCTTTTCCCATCAGGGTAACGGGATCTCCCTCATCACAGCAACCATATTGTTCCTCTACCGGGGTTCGCTCTTCTTTAAGGGCTTCAACCGTATAATGAGCGGGTTCATTCAAATTTGGACTTTCAATACGGCAAGCCAGCGACCCGATGGTGTATTGATAGGTAACCACCTCACTATCTGATTTGCCATAACCCAGTGTTCTGGTCTTAATCGTTGTATCCTCATCGATCACAATCGGTCCATTTAACTCCGGTTGAAAACACGTATAACTGGGATTATACAGATAGCTGTTTATCGTCGGTTCCGTCCCATCCAGGGTATAATAGATCATCGCTTTATCATTCGTGCCATCTTGATACTGAAGCCATATCTCCGTACCGGCAACTTTGGAACCGGGGAAGGGAAAAGCCCGTGGTGCTTCCAGTTGTTCCGGTTCTGCTGTTGATACGATAATGGTATTGCCCAAACACATTCTCTCTACCATAAGACTGTGGCAAACCGTTGTTTCATGGGGCACCTGCTGTCCATACATCAGCGTTCCGTCTACCTGATTTAAAGCAATAATCGTTTCCACCAAAGCCTTTCCTTCTTCATTCCCATTGGGTGCACAATTTTCTGTTCCTTCTTCTCCGTTTGGGAAATAATAACGTTTATCTTCCAACAATTGTTCGACAGTAAACTCAGTAATAGAACCCACAGCATCTTTAAATGTTAATAACTTGGCATCCTCTTTGAGCCCTGCTGCCTCTAGAATGGATTGCAACGTTGGCCCCGTCTTATCTTCAAAAACACGATATCCCGGAAACCGATTATAACCGGAATAGGTATACGTTTTCTGCTTCAGGGCCTTCAGATCATCCATAGTAAACTTTACCGTTTGTTCAACACCATCGCCCGTTACCGTAAATCCAACCAGTTCAGCCGCATCTGCCGCCGGCGGTATCATTATACCGAAGAACCCGGCAATCATACTAAATACTATCAGGCAAGCCAGTTGTTTTATAAAACAAGACTTTCTAATATTCTCCATCCAGTCTGCTCCTTTCTGGAATTAATCTCTTTGTTGTTGGCGAACCGCTTCGCCGCTGATACTATTGAATACGTATGGATTGTTTTAATAACGTGCTGGCCTCTTCATCGGTCAGGTCACAATGATAAAACAGTTTGTAAAATGCTTTGGTCTCTTCGGTGATATCATAGTCATAGATATCCGGGTAAAGTAAATTAGCCATCCATTTGACGCCGATCACTCGATTGACTGAAGGCGGCCGATCAAACCAGTTAAAGGGATATTGCGGAATCGCATAGATATCACGATTCTTTACAGCCTTTAAATCTTTCCAATTGGGATTAGAAAAGATATTATCATAAAAGGAATTATCACTATCCGGATCAAATCCGACAATGATTAAATCGGGATCCCAAAGGGCAACTTGTTCCATCGATACGAGCGAACGCCCGAACACGCCAGTCGTCGGCAGTTCAGCGACATTATTCCCCCCCACAAAATCGATGATTTGCGTATGTAATGAACCTTTGGGATCGGTTTCCAATCCTTCCGGTCCTTCCGCGTAATAGACATTTTTTATTTGGTCTTGGGGGATATGAGGCACTTTTTCCCGGACCGGTTCATAAATATTTTTGCAGTAATCTGCCATTTCTTGAGCCGTTTCCTTTTCACCCACGATCTCACCCATGAATTCATAGGTTTGATCCAGGTTGGTAATATCGCCATCAATGATAATGACCGGAATACTACTTTGCTCCTGTAAGCTGTCTGCACTGGAAATCTCTGCCTCATTAACCGAACTCATTTTCACGATAATATCCGGTTTAATACGTAATATTTCCTCCGAACTGGCACTCCCTTTATTGCTGAAATAGGAGCCTAGCACCGGCAAATCATGATATTTAGGATTAATATATTTCTTTTCATTAGGGGTTAATGCGTAATTCCAGCCCGTCAATTTATCCGGAGCCAATGTATACAGGAACGTGGTTCCCAGTGGATTGACGGAATAGATTTTTTCAATCTGATCGGGTATGTCAACTTGCCGCCCCGCCATATCAACAATGGTATGCTTCATAACAGTGGTCGCCTGCTTATCACTGCCGCAGCCCCCTATCCCGCATACAATTAAGGCACATACCAGCATATAAGCCAGTTTCTTTCTGATGTTTAACATGATAAGTCCTCCTTTTTCGTAAATAATTTGGTACTAAAAAAATTAGCTATCAGTTATTAGTTATTAGTTATCAGCTTAAAGGAAAAAATAAAAAATTTACCCCCGCCTTTGGTTGCAAAACTAATCAAACTGTTCCCGGGGAATGCATACTTTCACCTCCTTGTTATTTTGGGTGGGAATGCTTATAATTTTTACGTTTGTACCATACAACGCTTTTATCGAATTTTCAGTCACCACTTCATTGGGCAGCCCCTGCGCAAACACCTGGCCTTCTTTAAACAGTAAGGCTTTGGTCGCGTAATGAAAGGCATGTTCCGGATAATGAGAAGACATAATAATGGCCAAACCCCGTCGTGCCAGCTTCTTGATGTGGCTGAGAACCAATAACTGATTGCCAAAATCCAGTCCAGTAGTCGGCTCGTCCATAACCAAAATCTGGGGCTGCTGTGTTAAAGCCCGTGCAATCAGTACCAGCTGACGTTCACCCCCGCTTATTTCTGTATAGATTCGGTCTTGCAAATAAGCAATATTTAAATCTTCAATGGCCTGGACGGCAATCTGGACATCTTGATCCCCCGGTGTAGAAAAATTGCCTAAATGCGCCGTTCTACCCATCAAGACAACATCAAGTACGGAAAACGGGAACGGCGGGTTATGGGCCTGGGGAATATAGCCAATTGCTTTAGCAATCTTGGAATGAGACCAGCCTTTGATGCTCTCACCTTGAAAAACAATCGCCCCTTCATGCACCTTTAATAATCCCAATATGCTCTTAAAGAAAGTCGTCTTCCCGGAACCGTTAGGCCCCAGAAGGCAAAGAATTTCACCGGATTGCAAACAGACAGAAACATTGTTAATTACTTTTTTATGGCCATACCCACAGGTCATATTTTTGATTTCCAGTTTCATCGCCATCCCCCTCTATTGCGCAAAAGCAGGTATAAGAAAAACGGGGCACCAATTGAAGAAGTAAGTATTCCTAAAGGTATTTCAATAGGCGCAATCACTCTGGCTAAATCATCTACAAATAAAAGATAACAACCGCCAATGAGACTAGACGCCGGAATGAGTATTTTGTAATTCGGACCCACAATCATGCGTGCCAGATGAGGGACCATTAAACCGACCCAGCCAATCATGCCGCTAATGGAAACCGCAGCTGCCGTTACTAAAGTCGAGCAAAAAATGATCACAAGCTTAAGCTTTTTCGTATTAAGACCGAGAGAATTTGCTTCTTCATCCCCTAGCGCCAGGACATTAATCCGCCAGCGAATCAGATAGATAGGTATAATCCCCAGTATCATCGGAATAATTGCATATAGATCCGTTTTGCTAATAGATCCTAGACTACCCATCAGCCAAAACGTAATCGCCGGCAATTTATCATAAGGATCAGCGACATACTTGATAAGCGATATGGCCGATGTAAAAAGCGTCCCTATGATTAATCCGGAAAGCACTAAAGCCAACATGGGATCATGACGGATTTTACTACTGATGAGACAACTACAAGAAACAGCTATGAGTCCAAAACACAGTGCACAAAATTGAATTTTGATCATATTAAAAGAAAGAAAGATACCAATCGCGGCACCGAATCCCGCTCCTGCTGATACACCTAATATATCTGGAGAAACCAGAGGATTCTTGAACATCCCTTGATAGGAAGCACCTGCCACAGCAAGTGAAGATCCCACCATCATGGCGGCAATGATACGCGGAATTCTGATATTAAAAACAATCGTATTCATTATTTCCGGCCATGGATGGGTATAATGAAAAATCCTCGCACCTATGATTTGAATGAGTTGCAGGGGATAAATCGGATACCGGCCAATGAAAAAAGAGAATAAAAAAATAAATACGGGTAATGAGATAAGAAACAACTTTTTCCAATAGCTTTTTTTAGTTTTTACTGCCTGAATTTTCACCTGTTGAGTCATATGCGTTTTAATGGTCATCCCGGCACTCCTTACTAATTATTTAATATTTTTATGAAAATTTTTTTACAAAAAAAAATAGCTAAACGCGTTTGGTTTAGCTATCGATCATTCGTTCTCTTTTCCAAACACGGGAGATAATGATGTTTCCGTCATTACCCATCGCTTTACGATCATGGGCGAACCTTTAGATTCGTAAAGTAAGAGAAAAATATGTAATTATCTTGCTGTAAAAATCCAATCATCTCTTTCGCTGAATCATTTAATGTGTGTATTTTAGGCAATAATTTGTTCTTTAGTAAATCATTTGTTCTTTAGTAAATCATTTGTTATTTAGTAAATAATTTGTTCTTTAGTAAATCATTTTAATTTAATACAAATAAAACTATTAATAGAAAATAAATCCAATCAAGTATTATTGTATAGTAATATATACCAAAACACAACATTATTTTACAAATAAACTATATTTATTAATTAATGTTTATAAATATAAATAATTTGTTATTTTTTGTAAATTAAAAAACAGCCAGCGGCTGTTTTTTTAGTGGAAAGTAGAAAGTTGGAAAATTGGAAGTAAAAGATTAAGGAATTAATGAGGGTTAAAGCTGAAAGTTAGCGCGAAAGCGGGGACTGTCCCTGATTATTGCATGCTTTTTATGCAAAAATAGGGACTGTCCCCACTTTTGCGCAGTGAACAGCTGACAAGAACGCAAGAATGGGGACACACCGCTCGTACCTCACGGAATGTCCCCATTTTTGCATTAACCTTCAGCCAATCTTTTATCTCTTAATCTTTCCTCGTTCAGTGACCAAAGGGAACGATCGTTCCTCATTCAGCAGCCATAGGCTGCGCTCTTTCCTCTTCCTTCTATCTTTTAATCCCTTAATTGTGAATTATGAATTATGAATTGTCAATTGCTTACAGCCCCATCTCCACATACTGATAAACCGCATCCAATATCTTGAGCTGCTTGGGCTGCTGGCCGGGTGCCAGGGGAATAGTAGCCAGTCCGTCTTTAATCGCATAAACCGTATCATCTATCGTAAGAAAGATATTGACAGGTTTTAGGGAAGCAGAATCTCGTACCCGTACGGTTATAAAGCCCGGCCGTTCTGTGATACGTTCTTTCATAAAAGTCTCTACATAGAGTTTGGGCTTACTGGGATCAATAAGCGGTATAAGCGGTATAACCTCATTGCCTGCTGTCTTTACCCCCAGCAGATAGCGGGTATCATCATGACCATACAAAGACAGGGTTGCCGAGCTGTAAACCGCAACTTCCCAAACGCCGGACTCTGGATGATTAATCACCGTCTCTTCCGCTTCATGCCCGACACCATCAAAATCCAATCCGGCATAATAAGTCAATTTCACCTGCTCACCGTCAGGGTTGATGATATGCATACGGGCGCGCCCCTCATATTCATCCTGATTGTCTTGAGGAATAGAAAGTGTCAATGACAGCTCATCCATTCCATCCGGCACTCTAAAATAGTAACGGTCAAATTGGGCAGCACCCAACCTGCCCCCTAAAATCATATCGGTTCCCATCTCCAAGTCTTCCGGTACAGCAATCGTAACCGGCAGTGAAAGTTCCCAGCCGTAAAAAGAGGGATCATCACCTATAATCAAGCCGCTGCATAAAGATGACGCATACGACGTTATTTGATAATCAACACCAATCTCGCGTTGTGAATGAGCCGGTAAATAAACCTGCTCCACTTCCGGCTGCAACCAATCTTGCTGACCGGAAAGACTTAAATGTAAGTCTTCATCGCTTTCGTTTTTCAATGTAAAGTACAGCTTTCCCGGCTTATAATCCCGGGCATATAATCCGGGTGCTTCAATGAGTCCCGGATACGTTTGCATGGCTGTTACAAGCGGCGAACGCTCTGTTAAGCGCTTTAAATGGTGCCATGCTCTAGATACATTAATCCTGCCAAACCCTTGCGCTGCCACAGGAATATTGCGGAGCGCATCCGCACCCATTTCCAGCGCTTTTTGCATCCGGGAAGGGGTGATATCCATCTTTTCAATACGCGCCTGTTCTAATAGCAGTGCCACCGCTCCAGAGACATGGGGTGCAGCCATACTGGTGCCTTCCATTAACTCATACCCCTTCTTCTTCCAAATCGGCACAGCAGAAACCACACTGCCCGGCGCTACCACCTGAGGAAACAACGCCCCATTCTTCTTGGGTCCAAGTGCACTGTAGGACCATAAACTGGTCTCATCCACTTGATAGTTATAATCCGTCTGCCACATCGCCGGAGAAACAAAAGCCCCTACTGAAATCGCTGCTTGGGCATCACCGGGGGTCGCAGCCGTATTAAGTCCCGGGCCATCATTACCCGCAGCAGCTACAACAATGACACCATATCGTTCTGATATTTGATCAATCTTGCGCGCAACCTCACTGGTTCCGTCATTAGCCAAGATCTTATCCCCAATACTGATATTAATGACCGCAGCACCCTGCTTGGCGGCATAGTCAAGTGCTTCCATCATTCCTTCCCAAGAGGCTTGCCCATCCACATCTGCAACTTTGAGTGCCATAAGCTGTACACCTGGCGCTACCCCCGTCATCCCAATACTTGATGCACTAAAACCGCCTGCCGTTGCCGCAACATGGGTACCGTGACCGTTCATATCAAATCCTAAATTCACACCATTGCCTCGCTGATCGATTTCCGTCACCACAAAAGATGTCTGCTCTATACTCTCAGTCTCCGGATGATCCGTACCCAAAAAACCGACCTGACGGGAATCTCGGAAAACATGCAGCGACTCTTCATCAGAAAAATCCCGATCATTATCATGATCCACATAAACAGCAGTATACTCATGACGCTTCTGAGAATCCGTCACCAACACAAAAATACGATCTCGATTACTGCCGTTTAAATTGAGATCGGTTCCCTTAGTACCGATGGAACGTTCTTCTAAGAAGCCCATATGGTACTGACCGCTTTTGGAAGCAATGTCGCCCACTTGAAAGTCTCCCCACGAAGTCGAAAGTTCTCCATCCACTTCCTTCACGATGTTAACCGTACTCACATTGCCTTCTCCTGTAAAATCCACCCAATCGATAATCTTCCCCTGCTGCTGACTGGTCCACTGCAAATCAGGATGCGAGGCATCAATGCCCGTATCGATAATAGCGATCGTCGTTCCAAACCCATCCCGGCCATACCTTTCTTTAAATACAAGGGCGCCTATTTCTTCCTGCGTCACCCGAGAACTGCGAACGGGATCAGGCTCTACTTCCGGATTTTCCACCGGGGCAGCTAAGACTTTACCCCCCTCGGGAATAATCTCTAAAAAAACAATCTCACCTTCATTTATCATCCCCTGTACGGGCGCACCCACGTGTAAATCACCAGGCAATATACTTTGATTTTTATAGTAGATTAAACGATCCGATGCAAGGGACAGCTGAACCGTTTGCTGTTCCCCCTTACTAATCGTCAAAACATCCGATTCCGTATCCATGCTTTCTACCCTGCCTGTAAAATCCAGCAGCGTACCTTTCTCCTCCATCAGCCGCTTCACCACCACACTGGCCTGCGCCCTTGTCGTCCATTCTCCCGGTCCAAATCGACCATCGGGAAAACCGCTCATGATCCCAACCCGGCTCATGATATCAACCCCTTCACCAGCCCAGGCTGCAATTTGACTTTGATCTGCAAACGACATACGATTGCCGGAAAACTCCCGCTGCCGGTTTTCCCAGTGCAACGCACGCAGCACCATCACCGCCATTTCCTGACGGGTAATGGGGCTTTCAGGATAAAATTTGCCGTCGTCATAACCCCGGGTAATCCCCAGCTCAACCCCGGCTTCAATATAGGCTTTGGCCCAATGATCTTCACTTACATCTTTAAAGCGGGATGCCACCTGCTCCAGCTGTGATGCTTCCTCTCCCTGACCCAGCCCTTCAACCACCAGTTTGATAAATTGAGCCCGCGTCACCTCCGCTTCCGGCTGAAAAGTTTCATCTGGGAAACCACTAACAACGCCCCTGGCCACCATCTGCATAATATCTTTATAAGCCCAATGACCTTGCAAATCGCTAAAGGACGCTGCCAATGCATGCGCATTCTGGCTGTATACTAAAATGAGTATCACAATTGTCAGTTTGGTCCATTTCTTCATTGTATCAGTCCTTGTTAATATATTTTAAGCAAGACAGCAAAGCTGTCTTGACATTACCCTCTATTATAAAACGATTATATAAACAATTTGTTACAAAACTGTTACAAATTCATCGAAATTTCATCCTAATTTCTACTTTCAACCATCTTTTATCTTTTTCCTACCTGCTACGTGCTATAAGCTAACTATCCCTCAATTGTCAATTATCAGCTGTCTACTGCGCAAAAGCGGGGACAGTCCCTATTTTTGCATAAAAAGGATGCAAAAACCAGGGACAGTCCCCGCTTTCGCCCTAACTTTCAGCTTTTATCTTTAGTCCTTTATCCTTCAGCGAACGCAGAGAGCGCTCCTTCCACCTTCCACCTTCCACCAATCCCCAATCTTTTCCCGAGACCCGACAACCGAAAACCGAGAACATCTTTTATCTTTTTCTTTTAATTATGAATTGTGGATTGTCAATTGTGAATTATGCATTGTCAATTGTTCTTCTCCCTCCCTCTTCTATTATCCTGCAAATTCCCAATAAAAGTAAACGTTTATTATCTTCCTTTCCCTGTAAAGATATCCAAAGAGAGAAAAAAGTCCTACTTTGTCAAAATAATAGAGAAAAATTGAAATAAAAATAGAGGAAAAATAAAATCAATATCGAATAAAACCAGTGAGAAGGAACTTGTTTTTCCTGATCATCGCAAACTTGTTGAAAAACAAGGACGCAAAGCCACGGGTCTAAGGATCAGTATCTATGACAGCCGGGCTTCCAGAAAAAACAAGGAGGTTTGTTAATGGCATTTGTCACCGGTTTAAGAAAAATTTTTCATAAACGAAATATGTATGATCAACCCAACAGGTATCGCCTCACCCCTAGGGAAAGGGAATCTGTTGGTGTTTTTATTGCCGTAATGGCAACCGTAATACTCACCATTGGTGTAACCTTTATGATGTCCTAGTCTGTAAAAACAAGTTCCTTTGTACTCAATGATATGTTACGAAAACACCGTTGCCAATTCATAATTCACAATTCACAATTCATAATTAAAATATTTAAAACATTTGTACCTATAATAGAGTGAAGAATGAAAAACGCTCCCAATGGTCGCTGAAAAAAAAGATTTTACCTCTTTCAGCAAACATAATGAGCGTTCTTTTTAATGTCTTAATCTTTTCCTACCTGCTTCTTTTATCCTTTAACTCTCAACTGCCAACTATTAATTATCAAGCGCTTTATCCAACAGCTTCTTCTTCCGTGCACTCTTTTGGGCTGAATATAATTCTTTAGCTTGATCAACCGCCCCTAAAGAAAATCCTTCAGCCTTCAACTCCTTTGATAAATTGCCCATAATCGCTTCAAACCGAACATCGCACTGATCCTCCAGCGCATTCCCCAACCCAACATACTTCTTGGCTAATTTCAATTTATCGAGATTTCCAACATCAGAGCCCATAGATTGATATTCCTTTAAGGCAGCGTTGATTAACCCGTTTAGTTTCCCTTCAAATTCACTCTGCAATGACTTGCACTGTGCTTCATATTTAGCATCAATCTGCGCCTCTTTCTCTTGAGGCGACAGTTCCTGAGGTGTTTCAGACGGGTTTATCGTACCACTTGTCTCGAGGTCATCTGGCACTGTTGAATCCGGCTCAGTGCCAGTTGACGTATCATTCTTACCCGTATCCCCTGTTTCCTTGCTAAACGGCTCCGATTCGTTTCCGGTTGTATCGACATCACCAACGCCTTCTTCTTCCAAAATTTCCTCCAAAAGCGCCATCTCTTCCTGATCCAGCTGCCCCATCATTGCCGGATAAAGATACCATGCGGCTACGACGATAATCAGTAACGTTATTCCCCCTATGAATAACCCAAACTTCTTTTTCATGCTTCCCCTCCTCTTTTTCAATTCATAATTCATAATGCATAATTCATAATTAAGTGATTGAAGACATTTAACATTTGTGCCTATAAGAATGCAAATAACGGAGACACACCGCTGGTACCTCGTTAATGGTAAGTGGGACGCTCCCTTTGGTCGCTGTGGTAAGTAATAAGTGGACTTGGTTTAATCATTACTACTTTTTTATTAAAGCCAGTGTATACAAGATTTCCAGACTGCAATTTCTAACATATTAGCATCTACTTAGCTAATTTTTTCCACTTACTACTTACTACTTACTACTTACCACTTACTATCCCTTGCATCTTTTATCTCTTCCTTTAAGCTGACCGCTAATAACTGACAGCTAATAGTCCTTTCATCAGCCAAAGACTGCGTTCTTCCCTCTATCTTTTAATCCTTTAACTGTCAACTGTCCACTCTCAACTGTCAACTGTTCTTTATTCTTTTCCTACCTGCTGTTCGCTACCTGCTTCTTTAATCTTTTAATCTTTTAATTGTCAATTATGAATTGTGAATTGTCAATTGGTATTACTCTCCCCAACTGCTCAAATACTTCTCTTGCTCCTGTGTCAGATGTTCAATTTCAATCCCCATGGTCTTGAGCTTGAGCCATGCCACAAAACGGTCGATTTCTTCCGGCACATGATGTACCTTATTGCCCAGGGTTTTCCCTTTTTCTACAATGTATTTGGCACTCAACGCCTGAATGGCAAAGCTCATATCCATAATTTCTGCCGGATGCCCATCACCGGCAGCCAAATTCACCAATCGACCGCCCGCCAGCAAGTAAATCCACCGGCCATCCGCCATTTTGTAACCCATGATATTTTTACGTGATTCCTTGACTTCCACTGCCACCGCTTCCAGGTCCGGTTTCCAAACTTCCACATCAAAATGACCCGCATTGGATAAAATAGCACCGTCTTTCATCACTTCATAATGTTCTTTGCGAATGACTTTATTACAGCCGGTTACCGTTACGAAGATATCGCCAATCCGTGCGGCCTCCAGCATATTCATCACTTCAAAGCCGTCCATCTTGGCTTCCATCGCCTTAATAGGATCGATTTCCGTCACCACGACTTTCGCGCCCAGTCCTTTGGCCCGCATCGCTACCCCTTTACCACACCAGCCGTAACCTGCTACCACCACATATTTACCCGCCACAATCAAATTGGTCGTCCGGTTAATCCCGTCCCAAACCGATTGACCCGTACCATAGCGATTATCAAACAAATGCTTGCAATAAGCATCATTGACGTCAATCATCGGAAATTCCAAAATGCCTTCTTTTTCCCGTGCCCGCAGCCGAATCACCCCGGTCGTCGTTTCTTCATTTCCCCCTAAAATATTAGGCAGTAAATCCCGCCGCTCCGTATGCACGATATTTACCAAATCCCCGCCATCATCAATAATGATATGGGGCCGGCCGTCCTCTAATGACTGGTTCAAATCTGCAAAATATTGTTCATCGGAAGCACCATAATGGGCGTACACTTTGAGTCCATCTTCCACCAGCGCTGCTGCCACATCATCCTGCGTCGAAAGCGGGTTGCTGCCTGTCACATACATATCCGCCCCGCCAGCTGCCAGGACTTTACACAAATACGCTGTTTTCGCTTCCAAATGGATAGAGAGCGCAATCCGCATCCCCTTAAACGGCTGATTCTTCTGAAAATCTTCTTCTAAATGGTTCAAAAGCATCATGTGGGCCTTGACCCACTCAATTTTTTGATGCCCCGTAGGCGCCAATTTAATGTCCTTAATATCATATGATTGCATATTCAAAATACCCCCTATTGCCTTTGGCAAATTTAAAATTGAAAATGTAAAATTGAAAATTAAAACGAAATAATAAAAGAATTAATGATAATTAAAAATTGAAAGCAAGGTACTAATTGCTCATTCAATAATGGGGGACACACCACTCGTGCCTCGTTAATGGTAAGTGGGATGCTCCCTTTGGTCGCTGTAGTAAATTGTTTCATTACCTTTACACTTTTAACTTTCTTTATATTTATCTTTTTTATTCTTTTTATTTTAAATTTTCAATTTTCAATTTCTTTCACGCTTTCCCCGATTATACCATATTTATTAAAACAAAAAAAACGGCTGCACACCGTTTTTGCCTACTTTATTTTTTAAATGTCTTTTTCTAACTGCTAACTCCTAACACCTGTTCTTTTATCCTTTAACTGTCAACTGCACTTACCAAACCTTACCACGGAGATCACGGAAAAAATACGAAATGCCACTGTAAAGATTGGGCTTTTATAAAATATTCCCTCAGTGTTCTTCCATGATATGTTTTTCCCGTGTATTCCGTGGTATGGTTTTTAATAACTTGTCAATTATCTTTTCAACTGTCAACTTATATAGACTATACTAATCTCTTTACCGCTCATAAAAAATAATTCCAAATTTATCGATGTGCTCCTTTAAGCCCTCATGTTTTAAAGCATTATAATGTACAATATCAAAATAATAGGGTAAAGGTAATTTTTCATTTAGCTCTATACTGATCTGATTCACTATTTCTACTGTAATAGAAGACCCAAAGATTGCTATATCAACATCAGAACCATTTTTGTAATTTCCCATACCGCGACTTCCAAAAATAGCTGCTTTCTTAATTTCTTCCCTTTCCATTAAAGCATTAATAATTAAACCCATACTTTTTGGCGGTATCCCAAATCTCATCTTTTCTTTCCTAACATACTATGTACCTGAGATATGGCTTCATAGTATTCTTCTTTTATTTTTTTCACAGCAAAATTAAAACGTTCTTCATCATAAGTATGGGCTAAAAGATTTCTTTTTTCCAGCATATCCATCCATGCTTCTCCATCTTGAATCAGTTCATAGTGAAACGCTGCTTTTATGACCTCCCTGGGAAATTTAACCTCTACCTCCTGGGACTCTAGATAATCTTTCAATGTTTTCCAGGCAAGCTCGAAAGTATATTCAAACCTCTGAATTAAACCTTCTTTTTCTAGTACACTCAGCTTGTCAAAGTCTAAAATTGCAGCATGCAATTGGCTATAAGCTTTATCAAAGTTTTCAAATCTCTGACGCCACCTAATTTCTTTTTCATTCATGCATACCATCTCCTCATCTACCTGCCCAACATTGGCCATGTTAACCAGGCGAATACGATATCTCTATTATACCACACACCACCCAAAATATAGTCCTACCAGCACAAAAGTGGAAATTACACTTACCAAACCTTACCACGGATATCACGGAAAAAGACGGAACCACACCCTCTTCCGGTTACAAATTCTTCCCAAATATTTTAATAATTTTCTCCAAATCAGACAGATGTTCCTGAATCACTCGATAAACAATATCCAAATCAACTTCAAGATAATCATGAACCAGAATGTTTCTAAAACCAGCCATTTTGATAAAAAGATCTCTTGTTTCTTTATCTATGTAACGATTTTCCCATAGGATACAGGGCACATCGCTATAAAATTCTACCTTACCCAAATTTTGATCCGCAATGATATGAGTACCAATATCCAGCATGGCTTCAATACATAAATGTAAGAAACGCTCTGCACTCCCATATACCATTGGATCCTTTTGGAAATCTTGCAGCGTATAGTTACGCTTGATGGTCTTTAAAACAGCTAAATATTCCACTGCTTTTTCAATCCGTTTTAGCACAACTTCAAAATTAACCACGCAAAATCCTCTCCTTTAAAGCTTTACGCTGAATTTCAAGTAAAGGACGAAAATCCAAGTATTTACGCACAACACTCGAATAATATTGAGTCGCATTAAAATCATCCCGCTTGTATATGAGTTGATTATGTTTAACCGCTTCAAACCGCACCAGTAAACTGGCATGATTAAGTACCACCAGATCAACATTATCAAAATGATTGGCTGTAAGCTCTGCCAAAATATCCAATTTTATCATTTTATTATCCACATTATCCAAAAGTACTGCTAAATCTAGATCGCTATATTTGTTTTCTTTCCCAATTGCATAAGAACCAAAGAGATAAACAGCTTTTATCCGCTGATAATTTTGAAAAATTTTTTCGAGTTCATTTATTTTTTCTACACCCAACATATGATAACCACCCTGCGAGTATTTATTATTCTTCGTTTCTAAATCATTATACCATATTTTAACCAAAAATCACCGCTAAAACCTTACCACGGAGATCACGGAAACACACGGAACTATACTGTAAGGATTGGATCTTTTAATCCGCAACCTCGGGGACAGACCCTCCCTCTATTGTTTGAATTCCAACCTGTTACATTTCAACAAACCCTATTAAAATATCGATCACTTCTTCTAGGATATCTTTGGGTGCTTTTTCGTGAAAACACACATTCCTTGCGTATATATCTAAAGCTTTTACTTGCTCACACATAATAACACCTGTTGTTTTAGTTCTTTCATCCAATTCCATATGAAGCGGAAAATTTCTGTTTGTGTTAGTAATCGGACATACCATAGCTATTCTAGTAAATTGATTATAAGTATTATTACTAACAACGAGTGCAGGTCTCTTTCCTTTTTGTTCATGTCCTGCTCGTGGGTCAAATTCTAAAAATACAATATCCCCTTGCTCCGGTATATAGATCATTAAAACACCTCTTTACCCACCGGTTTTCCGGTATCGCATTCACTGCACGTATAATCTCCTTTATATTCAGCAATTCTTTCTGCCATGGTTTTATGCTTTTTAACAGGAACAATGACCAGATTACCATCCTGAACTTTTATTTCTACCTTATCATTTTCTTTAATCTCTGCCATTTCAAGAAGCGCTTTCGGAAGTCTTACCGCCTGGCTATTTCCCCACTTTTGAATGGTTGTATACATATGCATCACCTCTCGCCTCAAGTATATACATTGTATCTACAATTGTCAATAATTGTTTTTTGGCTGTCTACTGCATCTAAAACCTTACCACCTTTTAAACCCTTACCACGGAAGTCACGGAAAAAGACGGAATCACACTGTAAAAAGCAGATATTTTAAACCTTTGCCACTTGAAGCTTCTCGCATATGCAACAACGGGGACACACCGCTCGTACCTCCTCACGGAATGTCCCCATTCTTTCATTAGCCTTCAGCTTTCCGCCAATCTTTTTTCTTTTAACCTTCAACCTTCTACCAATCTTTTAATCCTTATTCTTTCCCTACCTGCTAACCCCTAACTTCTGTTCTTTTATCCCTTAACTGTCAACTGTTCAACCACATCAACGTACTTCTGCGGCTCCACCAAAAAATCAAACTTCTCCGGTGATTGTAAAAATGCCTCATACATCGGTACACTCTTGCAAAGTCCAAACTCCACCACATCCTAGGCTTTTAAATGCCGCACTGGATTAGATAGCTTACATTTATAATTCACCACAAACTGTTTCTTACCATCTTCTTCTATTACAAAGCAAGAAGCCACGCCAACGACTTTAATCGGCTCGTAAAAAGACGAACATCCTTCGCTAACCCAATTGGCCATAACCAAATTTTCCGACCCTGCATTAACCGTAATATGGCCGTAATCAGGTGGAATGCACACCTTATCACCTGCATTGGCTTCCATCATAATCGGTTTCGGCGAATAGTTAACTTTGGTACATCTCTAGCTTTTTCAAGTCAATAACAATTCCTGATTCCATTAATAGATCAAGTCCAAGTAACCCATTAATATCATCATCCTGAAAAACAGTAAAATCAAGCTCATAATCACTTATAGTAAAATTACCCAAACTTACATTATCTATTTTTTTAACAAAGGCAAATTCCTTTCCTCCAATACCATAGGAAGTAACTATTTCATCTTCATTGCTAACCTTAATTCCAATATCATCTACAACATCCTGAGAGATTAAAGATTTTGAGGCACCTGTATCTACTACTATATTGCTAATTACTTTTGTTCTTCCTCGATAAACTATTTTTATTGAAGTAAATATAAGACCATCTCTAAATTGTATATTCATTTTTAAATAATCTCCGTAACCCTATTCTGTTCCTAATTTGAAGAACTATTCTTTCTTTAGAAGTATGGTATACTAGCGTATCTCCCTTAGAATTAAGAAGCTCTTTTGTTGCATCAAAATCAATAACCCGTCCTATTACCGCCATATCATCAATATATTCTTTATCTTCTTCCAAATGAGATTTCAGCACTTGAATTTTTACAAATTGATTTGGATAAAGCTTTCTCACTTCACTCCATTTCATTGATTTCTACCTCCATTCAAGCAAAAGTATTAATATTTTTATTATACCATACAGCACCCAAAAATTACCGTTTGTCAACCAAAAATAAGGGACATTCCCCAATTTCGCAACAACTTTCAGCCTCAAGTCTCCCTAAGTCTTTAATCTTTTGTCGTTCCTCGTTCAGCTTCTTCCCTCTTCCAGCGAACGCAGTGGACGCTCAGTCCTCGTCTTTTAATCTTTCCCCACTTACCACTTACCACTAGCCACTTGCATCTTCCATCTTTATTCTTTTCCTACCTGCCAACTCCTAACTCCTGTTCTTTTATCCTTTAACTGTCAACTGTTCTTACCAAACCTTACCACGGAGATCACAGAAAAACACGAAAAGACACTGTAAAGATGGGATTTTTTATAAAATAATCCCTCAGTATACTTCCGTGTTTTTCCCCGCGTTTTCCGTGGTATGTTTTTCAATTAATTGTCAATTATCTTTTCAACTGTCAACTGTCCACTCTCAACTGTCAACTGTTCTTTTATTCCCAAAATCGCCATCCTCAAGTGTTGGATTTCCTCTAGAGATAGATTGCTAGATAATATCTTGATATTTCTGTCTTCCATAAAGCACACGCATAATAACGACCTGTTTTTCTGTTTCATCTACAATATAGAAGGCAATATAGTTATCAATAACAAGTTTTCGGTATCCTTTTTCTTTAAGTATATCATCATGCACGAAGCTACAAGAGAATGGGAAGTCCACAAGCCTCATTATACTCGTTTCAATTTTGTACATGAGATTGTCTGCGGCATCTGCACTATAAAGTTCACCAGCAATGTAGCTATAAATCTCATCTAAGTCATCGTTAGCTTTTGGTGTAAATTTTATTCTATATTTATTTTGTTCCATGTTTTTCCCTTAACTTTTTAAAAACTTTTTCTCCATCTAAAAGCTCTACCCCGTTTTTAATCTGTGCTTCTGCTTCAGCAAGCTTTTGGTATAAGTCTAGTTTAGCCATGGACTTTTCATATGTTTCCATACTCATAACAACCAAGTCACCATAACCATTTTTAGTGATGAAGATTGGTTCTTTATTTTGATGGCAAAGCTCTGAAATCTCTGTTGTATTTCTAAGATCCTTGATTGGACGTATCTGTGGCATAATATCATCTCCTTCTATATTATGCCTTAATTATAGCATTATTATGTCTTGCTTTCAATGTACCTTCTTAATTTATTACCAAAACCACAATCTTCCTTTGCTATCTTTCAACTGTCAACTGAATAACTGTACATAAAACCATACCACGGAGGTCACGGAAAAAGACGGAATTACACTGTAAAAATTGGGTTCTTTATAAAATAATCCCTCAGTGTACTTCCGTGTTTCCCCGTGTATTTCGTGGTATGTTTTTTATTAATTGTCAATTATGCATTGTCAATTGCATTCTAACCACCACGATCGCAACCAGAATGCCCATATTATCAATAAAAACATCCCTTAATTCCCCACTCCTCCCGGGGATAAACGTCTGATAAAACTCATCTCCCATGGAAAAAACAGTCGCAATCATCCATGCAATCCAATACGTATTCATCCTTTTAATACCCGTTGCCCTTAAAGCCAACACAAGGCCCACAGTTAAGACAAAATAGTTAAAGGCATGTGCGTTCTTCCGGACATAAAAATGAAGCTGGTCTTTACTGATAATGTTCGTGTGCAAACGCTCCTCCACCTGTTCAATCACCGGCTCAATCTTCTCCAGCACCCTCCCGCTCTTTTGTTTCGAAACCTCTGCCGGATCACTTGAAAATTGAATAATCCATATCATCCAAAGGCAAACAAATATCCATAATAAATTGCGTTTATTCAGCATTTAAATTCCCCTTAATTTTCTTAATCAACCGCTTTTCCTTATTATACCACACGCCATCCAAAATAAATCCCTTACCCATACAAAAGTAGGGACAGACCGCTCGTACCTCACGGAATGTCCCCATTCTTACGCTCTATCTTTTAAATCTTTCAACTTTCAGCTGTCTTTTTATTATCGGACATTTTTAATCACTTTTATTTCTAACTCTTGTTTGTCAACTTTACGGCTCAACTCTTTAACATCATGCTTTATTTCTTTAATATTATCACGATTCTGTTTATATCCATCAAATAAAGCATCTATTTTAGGCATGACCTCGCCATCAATCTTAGCCCCAATTTTCTTAATCTCGTCGCGATTATTCTTAATTTCATTTCCCATCTCATCAAACTTTTGGCTAAATTCAATATACATTTTCTCTACTAATTCCAATACCTTATCTGCCATAAGAATCAACTCCTTAAGTTGATTCTAACACATCATTTGCTGTCGTGTCTATCATTAAATCCAATATTTTACATATAATTACTTTCCTTTAACTGTCAACTGCCCACTCTCAAATGCCCATAAAACCTGACCACGGAGGTCACGAAAAAAGACGAAAACACACTGTAAAGAACGGATTTTTTATAAAATAATCCCTTCCCCGTACTTGCGTGTTTTCCCCCCGTGTCTTCCGTGGTATGTTTTTTAATTAATTGTCTTTTGTCCTTTCAACTGTCCACTCTCAACTGTCAACTGACACAGACTTCCCACCCCATACACTAAAGCCCCAACAATTGCCCCGGCACCATCAATCAAAACATCCGTCACCTGTGCCCCCCTGCCCAGTACAAATAGCTGGTACACTTCATCACTTCCCCCCCTCACACCACTTTGCCTCAATGCCATCATCATCAATACACCGAGCACAAAATAGACACCACCATGAGCATACTTCCGCACCATGTGATTAAAGCTTTCTACCAGGTCGATCGTAGTGTGGCCGCCATCATCTGCAGGCGCTATGCGTTCGACCGTTTCTACGATAACCTCCGTAACCTTTTTGCTAAGCGCATCAGACTGAACCGCCGGTTGGGCTGATAGATAAAATATAAGGACAAGCCATAATAATACTGCCGTCCATGATAAGATCATCATTTTACTTTTTTCATTCACATCTAATCCTCTTTCCTTTAAGCCGCAACCTCGGGGACAGGCCCTCTGGTTGCATAAAAAACATGCAACCAGCAGGTACAGTCCCCAATGTTGCTCAGTCCTCAGAGGATAGTTGGTTAGTTGGTTAGTTGGAAATAAAAGACTAAGGAATCTATAATTTAAGTTATCAGCTTGGAAATCTATAACTGATCACTAAAATATCTTTTAATCGTTATTCGTTCCTCGTTCAGCGACCAAACGAAGCGCTCGTTCCTCTATCTTTTAATCCCTTAACTGTCAACTGTCCACTCTCAACTGTCAACTGTCATCGCCACTTCCTCATAGCCATATCCCGGCTTCCCTAACAACCTGAACATATTACGCTTATACGCCTCGACACCGGGTTGGTCAAACGGATTGACGCCCAGTAAATAGCCGCTCATGCCGCAGGCTTTTTCCAAGAAATAGACGAGATATCCGAAATAATAGGGGCTAATCTCCGGAATATTGATCATCAGGTTCGGGACACCCCCCGCAACATGGGCCGCTAAGGCACCCTCCATGGCCTTGTGATTCACAAAGCCCAGCGTTTTACCCTGCAGGTAGTTTAAGCCGTCCAGATTATCAGCCGTTCTTTTAATCACCCGATCGCGGTGGGTTTTCTCAACATTCAGGACCGTTTGAAAGAGCGTTCGATGACCTTCTTGGATATATTGCCCCATGGAATGAAGATCAGTCGTGAAGTTTAAAGAAGCCGGAAAGATCCCTTTCCCATCCTTCCCTTCACTTTCGCCAAAAAGCTGTTTAAACCATTCACCGAGATAATATAGACACGGTTCATAATTGACTAGAATCTCGATCATTTTGCCCTTGTTATACAGTAAGTTTCGAATGACAGCATACTGATAGCAGCTATTATCCTGCAGACGATTCACGCTCAGCTTCCTTAAGGCATCCTGAGCGCCCTCCATCACCGCATCGATATCTATTCCGGCAACCGCCATTGGCAGCAGACCCACAGACGTTAATACCGAGTATCTGCCCCCGATATTATCCGGGACAACAAACGTTTCATAACCTTCCTGATCCGACAGCGTTCTCAACGCCCCTCTGCTTTTATCCGTCGTGGCATAGATGCGTTGACTCGCTGCTTCTCGTCCATATGTATACTCCATGTATTCTTTTAACAACCTAAAGGCCAGCGCGGGTTCTGTTGTGGTTCCGGACTTGGAGATCACATTGATACATATGTCGTGACCTTCAATCACTTCCAGCAGCTGGTTAATGTAAATCGGACTGGTATTATGGCCCACATAATAGATTTTAGGCCCCTTTCGTTTCTCCCTGGGCAGTTCATTATAGAAGCTGGTATTTAACATTTCAATAGCCGCCCTAGCCCCCAGGTAAGAACCGCCGATCCCAACCACTAAGAAAACGTCACATTGATTTCGTATTTTCTCTGCCGCCGTTTGAATCCTTGCAAATTCGTCCTGATCATAGCAATTCGGCCAATCCACCCATCCCAGGAAATCGCTGCCTTCTCCCGTGCCGTTATGAAGCATCTGGTGGCATTCATTGACGCATTCTTGTAAATTATCGATCTCATCCTGGCTGATAAAGCTTAAGGTATGTGCATAATCTAACGTAATTTCCCCCATCTCAATACACCTGCCTCTAATTCTCTTTAATCTGATGCACCATCCAAGCGATGGTTTGCGCTAGTCGTTCCCGGCTTTCCTGTAGGGTATTGCCTTTTACACCAGCATATATTTTCAACTTCGGTTCGGTCCCTGACGGTCTCAAACATACCCAGCCATCATCCTCTAAGATAAACTTCAGGACATTAGCTTTGGGCAGCGTTCTGTTTTGCTGCCGCGCATAATCTTCCACAACAATCACCTTGCTATCACCGATCACAGCGGGTGGATTTCCTCTAAAGCATTCCATGATCCAGCCTATTTTTTCTAAGCCTTCCTTACCGGCTAAGGTGATTGACTTTAAGTCTTCCAGATAATAGCCGTACTTATCATATAACGCCATTAACGCCTGGTATAAATTCATGCCCTGATCATAATAATACGCAGCCATTTCACAGATGAGCATGGAGGTAACCACCGCATCCTTATCTCTGGCATAGGTACCAGCTAAATAGCCATAGCTTTCTTCATAGCCAAATAAAAAAGTCTTGTCCCCTGCTGCTTCAAATTGTTTAATTTTTTCACCAATGTATTTAAACCCTGTCAGGGTATTCATCACCTCAACGCCATAGCCTTTAGCGATATCAGCCCCCATTTCACTGGTAACGATCGTTTTAATGATCGCCCCATTGTCCGGGAGGTGCTCTGCTTCTTTGCGCTGCTTTAAGATATAGTCCACCAATAAAGCCCCGGTTTGGTTCCCGGTCAACACGACATATTCACCGCTGTCATTCTTTACAACGGCACCCACCCGATCACAATCCGGATCAGTCGCTAAAACCAGCTGCGCCTCTTTTCCTTTTGCCAGCTCAATTGATAATTGAAATGCTTTCTTATCTTCAGGGTTCGGGTACCTAACCGTAGAAAATTCAGAGTCCGGTAATTCCTGCTCCGGCACTACATAAACATTCTTAAAACCTATCTCTTTAAGCACCCGCCTAACCGGTCGATTCCCAGTCCCGTGCAGCGGCGTATAGACCACTTTGAAATCACCGGCCACTTTGTTAATGATATCGCTGCGAATGGATTGTTTCTTAACCGCAGTAATATATTGATCATCGACTTGTTCATCTAAATAAACCAGTAAGCCTTTTGTTAAAGCCTCTTCTTTAGATAAGACAGGGATCGCGGCAAAATCATTAATCTTGGCGATGGATGCTATAATAGACTCGGCTCTTTCCGTCGCAATCTGCGCCCCATCCTCCCAATAGACCTTATAGCCGTTATATTCTTTCGGATTATGGCTAGCTGTAACGACGATCCCGGCCATACAGTTTAAATATCGGATGGCAAAAGAAAGCTCGGGTGTCGCTCTTAAATCTTTGAAAAGATACGTTTTGATGCCATTAGCCGCTAACACCAAAGCCGCCGCTTCACTAAACTCTCGCGACATGCGTCTGGAATCATAAGTAATCACAACACCTCTGGCTTTAGCCGCTTCACCCTCACAACTGATACAATCCGCCAACCCCTGGGTGGCTTTTCTGACGGTATAGACGTTCATTCGGTTCGTTCCTGCGCCGATAACGCCTCTAAGTCCGGCCGTACCAAACTGCAGCTCTTTAAAAAACCGATCCTCAATTTCCGGCCAATCATCCTTGATACTATAAAGCTCGCTTTTAGTCGCTTCATCGAAGCATGGACTTTCAAGCCACAGTTCATAAGTTTTACGAATGTTTTCACTAGTAGGTAGGTCGTTCGCTTTGCTCACTTGTAGAACGCTCCTTTCGGTCACTGTAGCAGGTAGGAAAAGATCTTCAATTCTCAATTCCCAATTCCCAGCTCTCAGCCTTTATTATTCCGAGAGCAGTTGGTTAGTTGGAAAGTTGGTTAGTTGGAAAGTTGGTTAGTTGGAAATAAATGATTAAGGAATCTATAATTTAGGTTATCATCTTGGAAATCTATATTTGTTAATTATCTTTTCAACTGTCAACTATCCACTCTCAACTGTCAACTGCATCCAAAACATTACCACGGAGGACACTGAAATACACGGAAACACACTGTAATGTAAAATATTCCCTCAGTGTTCTTCCGTGATATGTTTTTCCCGTGTATTCCGTGGTATGGTTTTTAATTCCTTAATCGGTACAAATAGTTGGTGCTGCTTCGGCTATAACTTCATCGCTCTTTTCCTGATTGATGATATTTACAAGATAATTCATAAATTCTTCTTTAAGATCATCTCTTCTCAATGCAAACTCCACGGTTGCTTGTAGAAATCCTAATTTATTTCCGACATCATATCTTCTGCCTTCAAAAGTATAAGCATACATCGCTTCATGTTTGGCTAATTCTTTTAAAGCATCTGTTAACTGAATCTCCCCGCCTTTTCCCGGCTTTGTATGCTCTAGAATATCAAATATGCTGCTAGAAATAATGTACCGTCCTAATATGGCTATATTGGAAGGGGCTTCTTCTTTAGATGGTTTTTCTACCAAATCTTTTACTTTGTAGATGTTATCTTCAATTTGCTTACCCGATACAATACCATATTTATTAATATCTTCTTCAATAACAGGTTGTACCCCTAATATCGTTGTCTTATATTCATTATAAACATCGATCATTTGCTGCAAACAAGGTACTTGTCCTTCAACAATATCATCCCCCAGCATAACTGCAAAAGGTTCATTGCCGATAAAACTCTTTGCACAATGAATTGCATGTCCTAATCCTTTCGGCTCTTTTTGACGGATATAATGAATATTAACCATATCAGATATTTTTCTGACTTTTTCCAGTAATTCTTTTTTGCCGCTTTTCTCTAAAGCTAACTCCAACTCAACAGATTTATCAAAATGATCTTCAATAGAACTCTTATTACGACCCGTTATAATCAGTATTTCTTCTATACCCGATGCAACAGCCTCTTCAATTATATATTGTAATGTTGGTTTATCGACAATGGGTAACATTTCCTTTGGCTGCGCTTTGGTAGCAGGTAGGAAACGGGTGCCTAAGCCTGCCGCTGGGATGATTGCTTTACGTACTTTCATTGTTAAAACCTCCTTAGTGCAGTTAGATAGTTGGTTAGTTGGTTAGAAAATAGGAAAAGATTAAAACATCCGCATCTAAACAACTATTCTTTTCCTAACCAACTATCTTCTAACCAACTAATCTCTCTGATACAAATCTCTTGTATATACTTTGTCTTCAACATCTGAAAGTTCATCGGTCATTCTATTTGAAACAATAACATCGGATATATTCTTGAATTCATCTAAATCTTTTATAACCCTGATGTTATCAAATGTATCTTCTTCCCAAACAGGTTCATATATTACGACTTCAATCCCTTTTGCTTCTATGCGTTTCATGATGCCTTGTATCGCTGAGGCTCTAAAATTATCAGAACCGGTTTTCATGATTAAACGATAGATACCTACAACCTTTGGATTTCTTTCCAGAATCATATTAGCTATATGATCTTTTCTGGTATCATTAGAGTCAACAATGGCACTTATTAAATTGTTTGGTACATCTTTATAATTGGCTCGGAGTTGTTTTGTATCTTTTGGGAGACAGTACCCACCAAAACCAAAAGAAGGATTGTTGTAATGGTCCCCGATTCTGGGATCAAGCCCTACACCTTCAATAATTTGTTTGGTATCTAATCCTTTTAACTCCGCATATGTATCTAATTCATTAAAGTAGGCCACTCTCATCCCTAAATATGTATTTGCAAATAATTTAATCGCCTCTGCTTCTGTTGATTCTGTAAATAAAATCGGAATATCTTCTTTTATTGCCCCTTCAGCCAGTAATTGTGCAAATTTTCCAGCTCTTTCTGATTTTTCACCCACGACAATTCTTGCGGGATATAGATTGTCATATAGAGCTTTTCCTTCTCTTAAGAATTCCGGTGAGAATATAATGTTTTCTATATTGAATTTTTCTTTAATATCTTTTGTATAGCCTACCGGTACGGTTGATTTTATAACCATGGTTGCATCTGGATTGATCTCCATAACATCTTTGATGACACCTTCAACGGTTTTGGTATTAAAATAATTGGTCTCTTCATCATAATCGGTAGGTGTCGCAATGACAATAAACTCAGCATTTTGATATGCCAGATATTTGTCTGTTGTAGCTCCTAAATTCAATTCCTTAGTTGATAAAAAATTCTCAATTTCCCGATCAACGATTGGAGATATTTTGTCATTTATCTTATCTACTTTTTCCGGAATAATATCCAGTGCTGCGACTTCATGATGTTGTGCTAATAATACTGCAATTGATAATCCTACATAACCTGTACCTGCTACTGCAATTTTCATGGTTATTCCTCCTTCGTCAGATAGTTAGATAGTAGATAGTTGGGTAGAAGATAGAAAAACATAAATTCATGTACAACTATTTATATATAACTTTCCATTATTTGTTCTTTATTTTAATAAACTTATTACCCCTTACTAGTGGATAGTTAGATAGTTGGGTATTAGCCTTCACTAACTTCCCTAAAGATTTTCCTATCTTCTATCTAACTACCCACTATCCAACTTGGATTACTAAACATTGTAGTAATCCCTATACCACTCTACAAACTTACCTAGTCCTTCTTCAATGCTTGTACTTGGTTTAAAGTCAATATCTCTTTCCAAATCTGATACATTCGCATAGGTTCTCAAGACATCACCAGGTTGCATATCCATATATTTCTTATCCGCTACAATTCCTAATTTATCTTCTAACACCGATATAAACTTCATAAGTTGTACCGGTTGATTATTTCCTATGTTATAAATTTTATACGGAGCAAAACTACTGCTTAAATCATCTTTTGTTTCATCCCATGTTGGGTTCGGTTCTGGTACTAATGGGATAAGTTTGTATATTCCTTCTACAATATCATCAACATAAGTAAAATCTCTTTCCATCTTTCCATGATTAAATACATTGATAGTCTTTCCTGCTAGTATGTTTTTTGTAAATGAGAAGTACGCCATATCAGGCCTTCCCCATGGACCATAAACAGTAAAAAATCTAAGTCCAGTTGTTGGAATATTGTAGAGATGGCTATATGTATGAGCCATTAATTCATTAGATTTCTTAGTAGCTGCATAAAGTGATACTGGGTGATCTACTTGATGATTCGTTGAAAATGGAGCAACTTTATTACCACCATAAACAGAACTTGAAGAAGCATATAGTAAATGCTTTACAGGATAATTTCTGCAAGCTTCTAAGATGTTAACAAAACCAATTAAGTTTGAATCAACATAAGCATATGGGTTAGTAATTGAATAACGAACTCCTGCTTGAGCTGCTAGGCTGATTATGTAATCAGGTTTGTATGTTTCGAAGATAGCATCGAGTTGTTGTTTGTCCTTTAAATCTACTTTGTGAAAAGTAAAATTATCGTAATTTTGTAGATTTTCAAGACGTTCTTCTTTTAATTTCGTATCGTAATAATCGTTTAAGTTATCCACACCTATTACTTGATAGCCTTTATCTAGTAATAAGGTGGATAAGTGAAATCCTATGAAACCAGCAGCACCGGTAATTAGTATTTTTGAATTTTTATTAATAACATTACCCATAGCAAAAACTCCCTTTGTATTAGTGTTGTTTATTTTTTTATATTAACATCTATATGGATAACCAAAAATATCACAAAATAATTTATAAAATTTAAAATTTTTATCCTTACCTAAGCAGCAAATAATTTTATATGTCATTCTTAATAGTATTTTTAAAATCATAACTGTTACAATTGGGGTTAAAATATAAAATATTAAATCTATTCCAATAAGATTTTTAATAAACTTCAATACCTCAATATTTTTAAATTTATCATAAAACAAATACTTTATTAAAATGCTTGTAATAAATAATACAAAAGCAATTCCTCTTTAAAACTTTCTATGTTACCATCATTGGAATTTATTAATTTCTTTGCACATTCAATTAATCTGTTATCTTCTTTATCTTTAGGATTAAGATTAAGCTCTAGCTCACATATCAACTTAGTTCTAGTTGTAATATTTTCAGTTGATACAATTTCAGTAATATTTTTTCTTATAAGCTTCCTCCATTTACATCTTTCTTCTGTTATGTATTTCAAATGATTGTTAATATCATTATTTAATTTGTTATAAAAAGATGTTATTATTGCTCCTAGAAAAGAAGACCCCAAATTAGCTACTAATATTTTTACATCCATCTTATATCACCTTATTAAAATTTTACTTAGCTTGTACATTAATAATTATTCTTCCGTCACTGCAACCTCTTCACCAATATTTGAATACATCTGCTCATAATATCTAGCATAATTACCCGATACAATATTTTCAATCCATTCAGTATTACTTAAATACCATTCAATCGTCTCTTTCATACCTTGTTCAAAAGTATATGTTGGCTCCCAACCTAGCTGAGTTGTTATTTTAGTATTATCTATAGCATATCTTCTATCATGACCTGGTCTGTCTTTAACATACTTAATTAAGTTTTCTGATTTACCAAGTGTTTCGATAATCAATTTTACGATTTCAATATTCGCCTTTTCATTGTTGCCACCAATATTATAAACTTCTCCAACTTCACCTTTATGTAATACAGTATCAATTGCTAAACAGTGATCAAATACATGAAGCCAATCTCTAATTTGCATTCCATCTCCATAAACAGGTAAGTCTTTTTCTTTCAAACAATTATTTATCATAAGAGGAATAAGTTTTTCCGGAAATTGATAAGGGCCATAGTTATTACTACAACGAGTAATATTTACCGGCATTCCAAATGTTTCATGATATGCTCTTACAACCATATCTGCACTTGCTTTTGATGCTGAATATGGGCTGTTTGGCATAAGTGGCATCGTCTCAACAAACATACCAGTTTCACCTAAAGCACCGTAAACCTCGTCGGTAGAAACTTGTAAGAATTTAACTCCTTCTTTAAATTCCTTACAATACTTATCTTTAGGATTAACTTTCCAATATTTTTTTGCAACATCAAGTAGTGTTTGAGTACCAATAACATTGGTAGTTAAGAATACTTCCGGCTCTTCAATACTTCTGTCAACATGTGATTCTGCTGCGAAATTTACTACTGTATCTATTTCATATGTATTAAATACTTCTTCAATCTTTTCTCTATCTCTAATATCTGTTTTAATGAATGTATAGTTTTCATTATTATCAATATCCATTAAGTTCTCTAAATTACCTGCATAAGTTAATGAATCAATGTTGATAATCTTATAATCGGGATGTCTTTCCAACATAAGCTTTACAAAATTGCTACCTATAAAACCCGCTCCGCCAGTAACTAATATAGTTTTCATTGTATTTACTTCCTTTCAAAATTAGTTATATTCAACTTAAAAGGTGCTTTTATTATTCTTGTAATTCTACAAAATATCTAACTAAAGCATCTTCCCATTTTGGCAATCTATTAAAGCCATTCTCATCAAGTTTTAATTTCGATAACCTTGAGTTTAATGGCCTTTTTGCCTTCGTAGGATATTCTGATGTAGGTATAGGATTTACTTTCATATCTATATTTGCTCTTTTAAATATTTCTACTGCAAAGTCATACCAACTTATATATCCTTCATTTACTCCGTGATAGGTTCCATACTTTGTAGTTTGAAGCATATCACATATTAACACTGCTAAGTCAGGTGTGTAAGTTGGAGCTCCTATTTGATCATTAATAACATTTAATTCTTCTCTAGATTCAGCTAATTTAAGCATTGTTTTAACAAAATTATTTCCATTCTTACCATATACCCATGAAGTCCTTATTATGAAATACTTATCAAGTAATTCTCTAACAACCTCTTCACCTTGCTCTTTAGAATAACCATAATAATTTACCGGATTTGTATCTTTATCTTCTAAATGAGGTTTTTTACCTTCTCCATCAAATACATAATCCGTACTAATATATACCATCTTAGCATCAATCTTTACACAAGCTTCAGCTATATTTCTTGTTCCATCTACATTAATTGCATAACATTTATCTTTTTTATCTTCTGCTTTATCTACAGCAGTGTATGCAGCACAATGTAATACAACATCTGGTTTGTAATTTAATATAAACTCTTCCGTTTGTTGCTTGTTTGTAATATCGAAATCATCAATATCCACACCTAAATTCTCAATACCAAGTTCATTAAGTCTTTTTACTACATCATAACCTAATTGACCATTTACTCCTGTTACTAAAACTTTAATACTGAAATCAACGTCACTATTTTTTAAGGATGGTGCATTTAAATCTTTATCAGATAATATTAGTTTGTCTATTCCCCATTCAACTCCTATTTCAGGATCATCAAATCTAATGCTTCTATCATTCTCCTTAGAATAATATTCGTCAACTTTGTACTGAACTTCTACATCATCTGTTATTGTTAAAAAGGCATGTCCAAATCCTTTTGGAATTAATAATTGTTTTTTGTTTTCTGCAGATAATTCAATACTAAACCATTGCTTATATGTATCAGAACCTTTTCTTAAATCTACCACAGTGTCAATGATTGCACCTCTAGTGCATCTAATCATTTTAGTTTGAGCTTTAGGGTTAGTTTGAAAATGAATACCTCTCAAAGTTCCTTTTTGAGCTGAATAAGATTGATTGTCTTGGATAAAATCAATGTCTATACCATTATCTTTAAATTTACTCTTTGTATACGACTCTGTAAACCATCCTCTATAATCACCAAAGACATCAGTTTCTATAATTTTTAATCCTTTGAATTTAGTTTCTATAACTTTCATAATACTGACTACTCCTTTGTTTAGTAGTATTTAATATCTGATTTTGCCTTCAGCAACTTTTCTTAAATGTTGTCCATATGGCGATTTTCCATATTTTTCTGCTGAAGTCATTAATGTTTCTTTATCAATCCATTTATTTAAATATGCAATTTCTTCTGGTGCTGATATTTTTATACCTTGTCTCTTTTCTATTGTTTGTACAAATTCTGCTGCGTCAATTAGACTATCCATTGTGCCGGTATCTAACCATGCATATCCTCTACCTAACAATTGTACGTTTAAAGATTCATCTTCTAAATACATACGGTTCAAGTCAGTAATCTCAAGTTCTCCTCTTGCTGAAGGTTTAACTTTCTTTGCAAAATCAACTATTCTGTTATCGTAAAAATATAGTCCTGTAATACAATAATTTGATTTAGGATTTTTAGGTTTTTCTTCAACTGATATTACTTTCCCATCTTCATCAAACTCAACTATGCCAAAACGTTCCGGATCATGTACATAGTAGCCAAATATACTAGCTTCACCATTCTCAGCTTTTTCTTTTGCTTCCCTAAGTATTGGAGTAAAACCATTACCATAGAAAATATTATCACCAAGCACCATAGCACATGAATCATTACCAATAAACTCTTCTCCAATAATAAAAGCTTGAGCTAGTCCATCTGGTGAAGGTTGTTCTTCATATGATAACTTAATTCCAAATTGACTACCATCTCCTAGTAGCTTCTTAAAATTTGGTAAATCATGTGGTGTTGAGATAATTAAAATATCCTTTATTCCAGCTAGCATTAATGTTGATAATGGGTAATAAATCATTGGTTTATCATACACTGGTAATAATTGCTTACTTGTTATCATGGTTAATGGATAAAGCCGAGTTCCTGATCCACCTGCTAAAATTATACCTCTCATTTAAATCGACCTCTCTTTAAAGTTGAAAATTTTTAACAACTAATATAAATAGTCTGGACCACTTTGAGCCCCCCATATCCGTCGAACGAGAACAATCATTCCGATAAAAGTGAGTCATCTGAATTTTGTTTGATCATAGGTTACTCGGCAACAACGATTTATCAAGGATGTGCCACTGCATTCGGAGCAAGCCCTTAACAAAACCTTTGTTGCTTAGAAATCATATCCAACACAGAAATTAATAAGACTTGTCAGAAGTGACATTGCTCTTACCTACCAGAACCGTGCTCCATTTTACCGGTTTGTTAGATCATCTTAACCGGAATATTCATAATGCTCTAGATTTTTCTTTAATCTCTACAGTATGTATAAGTCTTGTGCATACACCTTATCTTTTATATGTTTAATATCATATTCTTAAACAAATACATTAATCTCTAATTACTTCCATACCACTGTATTTTTAAAGTATCTTTTATAATGAATACTAATCTTAAAAAATTTAAAATTAATTTTGATATACAAAACTTATTCATCTGATAAACTTTTATCTAGGGTATTTATAATTTTAGCTGGGTTTCCTGCTATTACACAATACCCTTTCTTAAAACTCTTTGTAACAACTGCTCCTGCACCTACAGTTGTATGCTCACCGAGTTCTACACCTGGCAATAATGTTGAATTCATACCAATCCAACAATCGTCTCCAATAACTATATCTCTACCTTTCATTCTAATTTTGGGATTGTATATATTATGATTCGAATTTATCAAACCTACATTTGGCGCAATGTAAACATCCTTACCTATACAAATTTTCCCATCTATTGCTTGAAAATATGAACCATGTGCTTGAAAGCATTGAAGACTACTTATATCAAAAATAATATTCCTGTAGTTTCCAATCATTACTTTAGGAGATATTGGCCACGGTATATTTCTATTAATATTTAAAAATACTCTTGCTTTAAAATCTGAGAATACCCAGTTCCAATTCTCATTAAACATACCGCAATAGCGACCTGAGAAATGTTTTCCCTTCAAATATTTTCTGTCATAAATAATAAATGTAATTAAATTTCCTAAAGTAAAATTTATTAATCCTTTAAAAGCTTTTGAACTGATTTGATAGATATTTGTTATCATATAAATTTAACCTCTCCAAAATAATTAAGTTTAAAATGTGAAGATTTCATTTAAATTATATTAATTTAAAATATTCCAATATTTTATTATCATTTTTCTCATAATAATAATGTATGCCCCTCCCCATATGCATCCTAAAAATACTGATTCCAATTCTTCATACATAAACAATTCAACTGGTATATATATTTTAATATAATAAAATATAGTACCCATGGCAATATTTATAAGCGTAATGTAAAACAATTCCTTGTATTTAAGTAATTTATGAAACGGAATTATTAAATTTTTCGATGTGTAACTTAATAAAACAGTAGCAACTACTATTAATGATATAAGTGTTGCAATAGATGGACCAATAAACCCAAACAATTTTGAGAAGAAAATATTTAAAATAATATTTAATATTATTGATATAATAGAACTATATAATATGTATTTTGTTTTACCAATGCAATTCAATATCATCCCAAAATAAGTAAACCTCAGCAATAGAACCAAACAATACACCCTAAAAACAGATACACCGGGCAAATATTTTTCCGAATACAACAAAGTAATTACATCAGGTGCAAATACAAAAAGCCCTATAGCGAAAAAGCAAATAAATATGTATGACAAATTTGAGGCGTCTCCCCATAAATCTATTGCTACATCTTTTTTATCATCCTTCAATAATAAAACAAGTTGAGGCATTAATATCGCTATTAGTGAAGATGAGATTACCATTACAGGCATCTCTCTTGCAGCATTAGTATATATAGCCAGTTGCTCAGTATTAAATATCTTCCCAATAATCAGCTTATCTAATTGAGTATTGATAGTAGCTACTATATTTGCAAGACCAATTGGTATTGCAAATATAAATATTTGTTTGGCTACATTCAAATCAATTCTAACGTTAATCCCCCCTGATATTCTCTTTACAATAATGTATACGTATAATGCAAATATCGTCTGAATTATAATAAATAATAACATATATTTTGAAAACCCTAACCCAAACATTTGTGTAATAAAAATTATCAAGAGTAGCAGTATACCATTTAATGCTTTATAAATTAGAAGTTTAGTTGTTTCATGATAAACAACTAAGACATTATTGATGCTTTCCTGAATAATCTTAGCCCATGGTAATATTGCCAAAACATACCCAAAATTAATAATTAGCGGATTTTTAAATTGATTAACAATAAATGGTGTTAAAATTACTAAAACTACTCCCATGAAAACACTCAATATTGTTGATAGAGTATAATAAACAGAAAGAAATTCTCTCTTTTCATTCTCTGTTTCACTTCTAGATAAAAAAAAGTTAACGCTATTTGGTAAGCCAAACATTAATACCGGTATTATTATATTTATGACTAACAGCAATTGAGAATAAGTTCCATATTCTTCAAGTGTTCGAAACCTTGACAAAAGCATAGTAGCTATCAAAGAAATAAGCATAGTAATAATTTTTGAAGTTGTTAGTTTCACTGTATCAGAAGCTATTGATGATTTCATACTTATCTCCTAGTATATTGTAGTCAGAGCCACATAGCCACGACAAATTTATTGTTTTGTTAAATGATAGTCATAGAAAGGGAGGATTCCTTCAAAATTTATCTCCATGAATATCATTTGAATAAGTTACATATTTGATGTACTTTTATTCAAACTCTCATAGACCTAAACTAACTCATATGGTATCATCTTCACTGGCTAGTAAGAAAGACGAAATCCTCATAGATGTCCGGCCTCCTGCGCTACCCGTATCACATGTTAAGTTGAGTATTCATTGCCTAACAGTGGACTCCTACATGTAAAGGTGCTTAAAACTATGACACATTCTATCAAAACTTTGGGTATTAGGAAAGTAAATTAGTAATTACAATAAAATAAATGTATGCCAAAACCAAAGAAAGTAGCACTTAGCTATTTCTTGCATGTCTCTATAGTTACTTCCCATTAATAATGTATAGATTTTCATTATTCTTCAGCAATTAAAAACGCCTCTAAGAATACTCTCACTATTCCCTTAACATTTTTTAATCTTCCTTAAGCTTTTCAAAACATTCTAACGCTTTAGCAATTACGTCGTCCATATCATAATACTTATATTCTGCTAATCTTCCCAAAAAAATCGTATTTTTTTCTAAATCTGCTTTAGCTTTATATTTCTCATACATATTTTTCCACTCGCTAGTCGGATAAGGATAATATGGTTCTTTTCCAAAACAAGGATATTCTTTTAATATTGTAGTTTTTTGATGCTTTTGCCCCGTCATTTTTTTAAATTCTGTTATTCTAGTATAATCATAATCTTTCGGATAACGAGTTGACGCCGTAGGTTGATATGAATTCATGTCATAAGTTTCAAACTTAAAATCTATACTACGATATAGTAATTCACCAAATTCATAATCAAAATAATAATCAATAGGACCGGTATAAATCAAAACATCATATTTGATATCTGAAATTATTTCTTTATAATCAGTATTAAGAAGTATTTTAATTTTTTTACTTCTCAACATATTTTCACACATTTTTGTGTAACCATGTTTAGGATTACCTTGATATTTATCTGTAAAATACCTAGTATCTCTGTTGGTTCTAAAAGGAATTCTAGATATGACTGTTTTATCTAGTTCTTTTGGTGATACTCCCCATTGTTTTATAGTAAAATACTTAAAAAACTTATCATAAATATCCTGTCCCGCTTGGCTTAACACAACATCCTCACTATTTTCAATATTTTCTTTAACAACTTTTTTACTTTCAATAAAATCTTCCATTTCAGCTTGAGAAAGTTTTAAATTATATAATTGATTTATTGTCTCTAGACTAATTGGTAAAGGAACAAAATTACCATCAACATATGATAACACCCTATGTTGATAATCATTCCACTCTGTAAATTGACATATATAATCAAACACATGTTTAAAATTAGTATGAAAAGTATGTGGACCATAATTATGAATCATAATACCATCGTTATTATAACTATCATAAATATTTCCAGCAATATGATTTCTTTTTTCAATGATTAATACTTTTTCATCCATAACATTTGCTATTCTTTCAGCCATTGTAATACCAGCTAATCCTGCACCTACTATAACATATTTAAAGTTCATAATATTTCACTCCTCTTTCTTATCATAAAAGCGTTATTTTTTATACTATGGTAAATATCTTTTGTTTTTACCAAGCTTACCATTAAGACCATCTCTTAACGCACAAAATATTATATTGACATTATTTATATATATTCTACTATTTTTATTATCAATAATACTCATGATAATATTTCTTGCTATCCAGATTAAATAAAAGTTCGTGATTTTTACGCGCTGCCTCCTTTTGTGTTCTGTATATAATAATCTAGTATAAATACCATTTCTTATAGAATAATATGATTTATAATTTAGTTCCTTCTTATCACAATTATTTGATACAATTTTTACTTTGTGATATAATTTGGAATCGTTAATATTGTAAATTTTTGTATGCTTTCTAATTCTTATGGAGAAATCAGTATCAGTATACTGGGTGAAGTAATTGACATTCGGAAGCCCCACTTGTTGTAATAGAGATTTTTTAATTGTCAGTCCACAAAACGAACTAAGATCATATTCAAAAAAACCAATGTTATATTGCTCTTGTGACACCTCCATAGTTTTAAACTTTATCCAATCAGAAATTATTTTCCTATGGCTTGTTGCAATTCTTTCTCCTTCATATACAGTTCCTGAAAATGCAAAAATATTTGGATATCTTTGTGCTGCTTGCATGATAAATGCTAAATAATCCGGTTCAATGTGAGCATCGTCATCAATAATCAAAATCCAATCAACATCTTCATTTTGAATTAATTCCAACCCTCTAGCAAATCCACTACTAGCCCCTCCATTTTCATTCCTAAAATCAACTATATAACTTTCTTTTGATAAACTCTGTAAATACTCCTTTGTACCGTCAGAACTATTATTATCAACAATAACTATCTTCTCCACTGGAACTGTTTGATTCTCTATATGCTCCACACATTCTTTTAATAAATTTAAACGATTATAAGTAACTACAATAATACCAAAATTCATAGTCATGACCTCCTAATTAATGCTATATTCTAAAACAAAACCTGATAATATCTCTTATATTCTAACCCACTAATACAATTTCATTTAAGTGCTTTTATAAATAATTGCATCATGAATATTATAGTAAATATAATCTGGTTATCCAATTAAACTGAGCCAAGATTCCATTCAGTATGAGTCATATCAATTCTTACAACGTCTGTCCACTTTTGCCTTAACTGAATCTTTATTTATAATTAACCTGTAAATATACAAAAATCATACAACTCAATATAGTGCAAGTTGTCAACAATAACCAATTGATTACTATAATAAGATATATATCACTATATGTTCTATACCTATTACATTAGAAAGACATAATTATTTCATTTTTGATTTAAAAATAATTGACCACCATATAAACAACCCATAAACAAGGACATTATAGAAAGGTGATATGATTATTGTATGATACATTGAAGCACAAATTACTGAAGTCAATGTCGCATACCTAACTGATTGTTCTAATAGGAACTGTCTACGAACTCTTCCTGTCACGAACCCTAAAACTGCAGTCACAATGTAAACACCAATTCTACCAAAATCTATAATAAATGATCCTATTACTGTAAACCACCCTCCAACAAATACATTCTGACCAACTAATGAAAGCATATTTCGTACTGAATTAATAGCCAAAGTATAATCCAACCCAAAAAAATCAGGTAATCTTCTAGAAATAATATTTAATTCAAATAAACCCATTAAATAAGGTCCTTCATAATTATGATATAAAATCTCGAAAAATGGCAATTGATGGCTGTAATATTGCAGGACATTATAATATAAAAACTTATAATTCCCAAGCGAATTTGCTTCTACAACAATATAATCAGGAACTATATGATTATTTAAATAATTAGAAATTTCTGTATTTGTATATCTATCTTTAGAAATATTGGTTATAATTATGAATGCCACAATAATAATAATAAATGCATAACGTATATATTTCTTAAACCTTCTGTTGTGTAATAAAGCTCTAATTTTAATATTATCAAAACATGTTATAGTAATTACAATCACAGCAATAACACTAAGAAGTATACTCTCTCTGCCTGAATTTAAAATAACTGGAACTGAATATAATCCAATATCTACTATTGCTACAACACTTATTTTCCCATAATATTTAAATTCATATCCCAAATTATATATTCCTACTACTAATAAAATTGGTACAAAAATCATACCAATTGACCCAATTAGAGAAATAGAATAAGATGATTTTATATAGTTTACAAAAGAGTTTAGCCTTAAATAGTCTAATGTAAATAATGTTAAACCAATATATCCCAACCGTTCCCATAACTTTGTATTAATTTTATATTCTATTTTAGAATCATTAAATTTTTTTTTGACAGAATAACGCTTATTTCTCATCGGTTTGATATGCTTTCCCGCACTTCTAAAAAATATATATGTGAAAAATGCACCTAGAAGGTACAAAATGGTATCAAATTGAAGTGGATACGACCATTCTACTCCAGAAAAAAAGTACAATCCTGTTATAAGTGCCCAAAAGAGGATTAACCAGAATAAATCATTAGCCAAAATCTGTAGACCTTTTAATTTAATAATTAATACTATTATAATAATGAACGGCACGTAAAACATTAATATCATTTTATTTCACCTCCTTATCAAACATCATGTTTTCACATTCGCAACATCATTTCTTTATACTTAATCTTCAGTATAAGAATGCATTATATTCCATAACTTATTTTTATACTACTTAGTTGTAAATTAATAAATATTATACATTTACATTTGAAACAATCACTTCAATATTTCTTATCACTTAGCTTTTGAGTTTGGAGTATTATTTCTTCTTTACGCTTAATTGCATTATTATATATCATATCTTCTGAAAAAGAATTTTTCATTAATTTTCTCCCTTCTTTAATTCCAAGAAAATAATAGGAAAAGTCTTTATCTCGAAAATGTTTTATTCGTTGATATATTAAGTAAATTTCAAAACAAGTTAACCATGGTATAAAATGCATCTTTCGGTACTTATAATATTCTATTGTCAAATTTCGTCCCATTAAAAATAATCGCCATTCCTCAATTTTCCCTGACTTATCATGATAATGCTCAACATAACTATTACTATCATGAAACCAGAAAATATTATAACCTTGCCAAATCATTTTTTTACATAAAGTAGCTTCTTCATTATACATATAGTACTCAGTAGAAAAACCTCCAACCTCAACGAACGAATTAATCCGACATAGTAATGCAGATCCTTGAGCTTCATATATGTAGTCAAGTTCCTCACTAATAGTATCATTTTTATTCTGTTTTATAATTCCTGTATTAATAAGCATAGTCAAGTAGGATGATTTATTTTTATTTAACACTTTTCCAACAGAAGTTATATTATAAATTTCAGGTGCTAATATTGCACAGTTTTTTTGTTTAGTAATTATTTTCATCATTTTTGCTAGTAGTTTATCAGATACTAATCGTGTATCACTATTCAATATAAACGCAAAATCTGCACCTAAGCTAGCTGAATATTTCACCCCAAGGTTGTTTCCCAAGGCATATCCACAGTTCGCTTCATTTCTTAAATATAGTATTTGATCTCCAAATTCTTTTTTTAACAGAAGAAAACTATCATCAGATGAATCATTATCAATTAATATCACTTTTTTATTTTCATATTTTTGCCGTAGACAACTTTCTATACATCTTTTTGTTTTTTCATAAGTATTGTAATTTAAAACATTCAATGTAACAAAATCTGGCATACCTTTACTCCTCTATCAATTATTTGTAATATTTATTAAATTGATTAAATTATAAATTAATCAATTATTATTAATAATTGTCCTAAACATTTTTATATGTAAATTAATTGCATCATCACTATCGGTTTTATCAATATAGTATTGTTGAGTAGTTGATAACAATTCATTATATTGGTTCTCATTCATGTTTGCTAATTTCTCCACTGCATTAACAAAGTCGGTCTCCTTTTCTAAATCACATACATATCCTGCTTTTTTATCTAAATCATCCCATGGTGTAGTGCCTTTACTTAGAATAACAGGACAATTATTTGCTAAAGATTCTGCAATTACATGACCATAGTTTTCGTTAATCGTAGGAAATAAAAAACAATGATAAATTTTTATAGTTGCTGACAAATTCTCTTTATCAATGATTCCCTTATAATTTATTTTAATATTTTCGGGCATTGTATTAATAAGATTAGTACATTCCTGCCAATATTCCTTAGATTCAATAGGCCCATAAATATCGAAAATAATATTTTCCTTGACATTTTTTAAAATACTAATTGCAAATTTCAGATTCTTAACCTCGTGTATCCTAGAGAAAAATATTAATTTCAGTTCACCATCTACCTTTTCCCTGAAATCATCTCTATCATTAGATATATATGGTATATTAGAAGAGAAAAATATATGGTCTTTTTTAGGGTTGAAAAATTTTATTACCCCTTCTTTTTCATCATCACTTGTAACATGAAAATATGCATCTCTATATACAGCAAACAATTTTAGTAAAAATAAATATGGTCTTTTTTTATAACCCTTTATACATACTCTATCTGCACTAACCTCTCCTCTTGGAGAAAAAATTACAGGAATCTTCAATTTTCTTGATGCACGCATAGTCACTAATTTATTGTTTGGAGTTAATACACCAGAAAACCAAATAACATCAGGCTTAATTTCTGATAATAAATTAAATATATTTTTATAATTGAAATCATAAAACCCATCAGGCACATACTGTACATATGCATTCCCAACTTTATTCCAACCATCTCCAATATTTTCATACCTTGTTTTATCACCAAAATCATGGTTATAACACACAATATAAAAGTCATATTCATCAAAGCAAGCATTTACAGCATTTTGAATACTAGTAACTGGTCCACCACAATTTTTCGATGGTATATAATATCCGTTAAAAACTAGGATTTTACTTTTCATATAAGCTCTCCTATAATTTAATAATTTCTCTTATCTTTTTATAAAAAACATCTTTTGAAAAATTTTCTTCAAATATTTGTCTGGAATGCTTTCTCATTTCATTAAAATCTTTTATCTCCAATTCACAAATTTTTTTAATTGTATCATCTAAGTTTTCATCAGAAATTGTAAACCCTGCTTTGTATTCCGTAATCATATTTTTATTATCATAAGGTATATTATTAATAACTGGTAAGCCCATTTGAAAATAATCAACAGATTTCATCGTCAAACCAACACAAACTGAAGATTTCATAATATTCATCATGAAATGGCACTCATTGAATGCTCCTACTTTCTTGTCTATATCATAAATAATACCGTAATCATCCACATTGCAGCCAAGCACAGTTAAACCGTTTATTAGTTCTTCTTTTTTCTCACCTGCTCCAACAATTACATATTTAACCTTTTTAAATTTCGATAATTTTTTTACAAAAGATAAGATTAATTTAATGTTAATGATATTATTGATAGACCCTAAATATCCCAAACAAATTTCTTCTAAACTATCAATATCACTTACAACTAAATTTTCATCATCTTTACAGTAATAAAGAACATTATAGAGACCACTTTCCCCTAATTGACTTTCTATCTTATTTTTAAATAACTTGCATTCAAAAATTACTCCATTACTATTTAATAATTCCCTATTGCGAAGATTTTTCCATTTTTTAAAAGCATAGCCTAATAGAAATCTCTTTGTATTCGATACAGGGAACGTTTCTGGCCATAAATCCCCAATTTCAATAAATAAATCATTTTTATGTTTCCATCTTTTGGAATCATTTATAATACTATTTGGTGGAGTACTGGCATAAACCAAATCCGGATTTATTTTATTAATATGATTCCAGCATTTTTTTGAAAAAACCATATGAGAAACTATTCTACCAATTGATAAATTCTTTTTATAAGTCGGAACAGATATTAAAACAACATTTTCTTTATCAATATTGAATCGTTTTTTGTTTCTATGCTCGAAATTAGCAGTCAATATTGTTACTTTATATCCTGCGTTTATTAAATAATCCTCTAAGAATTTTATCCTCACATTATAGCTATAGGAAAAATTCAAACTAATTATTACTGCTTTTTTCATATATAAGTCTCCATTTAATTTATTGTTACTCTTATTTTATTAATAGCTTCTTGACAAGATTCTATAGCTATATTTACATCGTCATTTTGAGCTACGACAAAACCAATTCTATCTGTACTGGATTTGATTTCTCTAATTTCTTCTCCAACGTTATGCACAATTGAAATCTGTCTTACTCCATCTATGCTTTCAGCATCTTGAATACCTTTAATATCATTAATTATTCCTGGATGTAAATCTAAGTACCTAATTGCTGAACCCTTATTCCATTTTCGTTCAAGGTCAGGTTTCTCACCAATAGCACATTTTATACAGCATTCAACCATATCTATTCCAGTAGATAATGGAACTAAATGAGCTGTGATACAATCGCCACCCAGACGTGCACCAAGTTCAACTATTTTTGCACCTTCATTAGTTACGATAACCTCCGTATGTGATGGACCGTTTTTTATCCCCAAAGCCCTTACCGCTCTAGTTACTACATTCTTTATGTTATCTTGAATAATTGGACTTAACTGTGAAGGTTGAGAATGACCCATTTCTACAAAATAAGGAGCACCTGTAGTCAGCTTATCAGTTATCTGAATAACATGAACTTTTCCTTCGATACTTATTGTTTCAACGCTTACTTCTGGCCCCACCATATACTCTTCAACAATAATTTCACCACTTCTTGAAAATTCCTTGCTATGTTTAAAAGCCTCATCAAGTAATTCTAGATTTGAAGTATCTTTTATTAGAAAAACACCTCTACTACCAGAATTATCTACAGGTTTTATAATACATTTCTCAAACTCTTGAATTATACTATCAAAGTCGCTTCTATCTTTTAGTCTATAGAATTTAGGAATCGGAACGTTGTTTTGCGCAAGACATTGACGCATCTCAGCTTTATTAGTTGCAATAAGAGCTGTTTCTTCACTAATTCCAATAATATTTAATTCTTTAGCAACAGCAGCAACAGTACGCATAGGCATATCACTCGCTAAAGTCATTATTCCATCAATTTTATATTGTTTAGCAGCTTCAACAACTCTACAAACGTCTATTGTGCTAATTTTAAGACTAATATCTGTATATTTAAACCCAATAGCATTCTCATCCATATCTACAACTATAACTTGCAATCCCATCTCTTTTGCCTTTAATATAGCAGGAAGTTGTAATATACTACCACCAAGAATCATTATCTTTTTCATATTTAATCTCATATCCTTTAATCATAAAATTAATTAATCTAAATAGCAAATTACATATGCATTGCTTCTTGCTTTTTTACTTCATCCCTATATATGTTTTTTGAAAGAAATACGCTCTTTACAGTCATGAACAGAATCTTCAAATCGAATAATAACGACATATTATTAACATAAATAATATCATTTTGTAGTTTTTCCTTTGTTCCAACAGCATTCCGATTAATTGCTTGATTATATCCAGTAATACCCGGACGAACAGTAAGTATAATTCTTTCTTCTTCCGTATAGTTATTTAGCCACATAGCAGAATCTGGTCTAGGACCAACAAAAGCCATGTCACCTTTCAGTATATTTATAGCCTGGGGTATTTCGTCAATGCTGGTTTTTCTAAGTAATTTACCTACTTTCGTAACTCTCTCATCATTATCAGAATTATATGTAGAACCATCCTCAAGTCGAATATCTGGAGCATTTACCTTCATTGATCGGAACTTGAACATCTTAAATATCTTACCATCTTTCCCAATACGGTCAGAAAAATAGAATATTGGCCCTCTATCTTCAGCTTTTATCGCTATACCTACAAATAATATTAGAGCAAGAATGAAAGGTAACATAAGTAAAGAAAAGATAATATCAAGTATTCTTTTTATAGTACTATACACTATCTCACCTCGCTTAGTAATTAAATAGTTCCTTAAATTTATTTGAATCTAAATCTTTTTTGTAATCATTCATCATAACTTGAAAATCAGAGTACTGAGGAACGAAACCAAAATCTTTCTTGGCTTTGTCAATACTAAATATATATGAAGGAGTATTGTTCTTCACTTCTGGTCTATATTTAATTTCTGAAACACGTTTAGTAGCAAATAGTTTTGCAATGACTTCTGCTTGTTTCTGCAATGTCACTGACTTGCCGGATGTCATATTATAAAGTCCCGATGTCTTGTCACTCATCATAGCAAGATAAAATGCGTGTGCTACGTCTTTTACATAAACAACATCTCTGCTTAAATCTTTATCGCCGAAAATTACAATGTCCTCCCCATTAGTTGCATTATCTATAAATATCTGTAGTCCAGATTTAACATAAGTGCCATTAATAAATAGTGAACCGTGAGGACCTACACCATAAACCGGCGGCAGTCTAAATACCACATTCGACATTCCATGCTGTTGGTTATAATATTCCATAACATCTGATGCGGCGTTTTTGGACATAACATACACAGCATGGTCACCTACGTATTTGAACCCTCGCGGTTCATCCTCAGTAAGTGGGCGTTCCTTGTTCCATGAATTGAACACATCAGCATAAGATGCAGTTGAAATAACACGCTTTATATTATTGACTTTGCAATACTCCAATACATTGATTGTACCTATTGTATTAATCTCAAAGTAGTCTGCAGCATTTTCTGTTTCATCAAGATTAACAGGTGCATTAGCGGGCAATAATCCTGCTAATAAAATTACACCTTTTACCCCTTCTGTTGGAAGCTGCTTAAAATCTTCTTTGTTTCTCAAATCCAAATTAACGTATTTAACTCCAAGAGCCTCATAATGTTCCCTAAATTCGTTATTTCTACCAGTTACTAAGACCTTACAGTTTTGTTTTAATAGCTCCTCTACTGTATAAACCCCAATAAAGCTTGATGCCCCAATTACAATAATCATTTCGTTCCTCCTTTAAATTTTCTATTGATACTTTTTTGTTTGTTTTTTTACACAAATTCCCTTTGTTTATCTTACACATTATAATAATTTCACATATTTAACTACAGGGTAGCGCTGTTCTCTAAACACTCCTTCTAAAGCAAAACCAGTTTTTGGTAACTGTGAATCCGCTCTCTCATTAATTACAAATACATGCAGATTAACCTAGTAAAAATTAAGGGTTAAAAAGCAAAGATGTACTAGAGAGTTTACAACATTAGCCCCATCCGCCCCACAAAATTTTTGTAACAAATGTAAGTTCATAATTCAATTTTTGTTTTGATGAAATAAGTATTTTTCATATCAATTGTTTCAATCTTGGTTTGAGTGACTTTTCCCTAAATAACAAAGGTCTTGTTTAGCTTTGTCTTGCTTGTTTATAATTCCAATCATTATGTTCAAACTCTAAAAAATGGTACACTATACCTATCATTACCTTGATATCAGGTTCATTTACCTAATTAAGTATTCTAGTTATAGACTCAGAGGTAAAACAATCAGTACTAATTCTCGCTTAAAATCATGTCTATAACTCCTTGCATTTATTTCAAAACTACCTTCATAGCATCCTTAAAACTGCCAACCACATATTCTACTTCCTCATCACTAAGCAATGTATGAAGTGGGAGTGTAATCTCATTTTTATACATATCAAATGCATTAGGATAATCTTTCATCTGAAATCCCAACTCCTTATATGCAGTATGCATAGGCAATGGCTTATAATGAACATTAGTAGCCACGCTACTTTCAGCCATTTTCTCTATCACTCTGTTCCTGAACTCTTCATCCTTACCAAGCAACCTAATCAAATACAAATGACCAGTTGAAGAATACTCCTCTGTATAATGCTTCAACGCATCAACATTACAACTCTTCAATGCCTCATCATACACCTCAATAATTTGCTTTCTTCTTTCTAATATTTCAGGATATCTCTTAAGTTGAACTAACCCAAGTGAAGCCATAATATCAGTCATATTACATTTATAATTAGGAGCCACAATATCATACTCCCATGCACCAATTTTTGTTTTAGCAAGTGCATCTTTCGACTGTCCATGAAGTGTTAACAACATATATTCCTTATAAATATCTTCATTATCTATACCTTCTATATCTCTCCACGTAACGGCTCCACCTTCAGCAGTTGTTAAGTTCTTTACTGCGTGGAATGAAAAGCTTGTAAAATCAGCTGCTTCACCACTCATTCTGTCTTTGTGAGTAGCCCCAAAAGAATGAGCTGCATCTGCTATCACTGCAACCCTACCTATTACTTTTTGAATTTTATTTGAAGGTTTGAACAAGCCTTTCTTCTTATTAACCGCTTCGAAGATTTTATCGTAATCACACATTACACCAGCAATATCTACTGGAATGATAGCTTTTGTTTTCTCCGTTATCGCATCTGCAATAGCATCATAATCTATATGAAAAGAATCTTTAGCTGTATCAACTAATACTATCTTTGCTCCCACATGATGAATAACACTTGCTGATGCTGTATATGTGTAAGCTGAAGTAATAACTTCATCACCTTCACCAATGCCTAATACTCTCAATGTCATTTCCATACAAGCTGTTGCTGAATTTAAACACGCTGCTTTATTGGTATTGCAATACTCTGCTATTTTCTTTTCAAATAACTTTGTTTTTGGCCCTGTTGTTATCCACCCAGATTTAAGTGTATCTACCACTTCATTTATCTCTTCCTGAGTTATATCCGGTGGGGAAAATGGTATTTTCATAGTCCCTAACCCCCTATCTCCAATTAAGTTAAATTAACATTTATAATTTATAATTTATAATCTATACATCAATTAATCCTTTTAACATACTCATGTCGTCTAACAATAGTTTAACCATTGCTAAACAATCGTTTAACCATTGTTTAACCATTGTTTAACTATTGTTTAACTATCGTTCTAAGATAGTTGCTCATCTTCACACTCAAATTCTTAACCCTCTTAACAAACTCATCATACTCAATCTGCTCTATATACCCTAACTCTAAAGCTATCTCCATTTGGCAAACCAGCTCCATCAAAGATCCATAGGCGATATTAATAAAATGAGCCTTGTCTTTATTACTCTTTCTACTTGTTCCTTCCGCAATATTAGACGGAACTGATACAGCTGCTCTATTCATCTGCTGCATCAAAGCAAATTTTTCTTCACCAGGAAACTTCTTAGTCAATTTATAATTATATTTCACAATTTCCTTCGCTAATTGATATATCTCTAGTTTCTGAAACCCAAACACACCCATACCTCCTGAACGGCAGTTTAACAGTAGTGGAACCATAGTTTAACTATTGTTTAACCATTGTTTAACCATTGTTTAACTATCGTTCAACCATCGCTCAACCATCGTTTAACCATCGTTTTTGCCTTTGCCTTGTTCGAGTTTCTTTTGAGTGCTTTTTACATGTTCTATAAAATCTCTCTCAACTTGCGTTAATTGATCTTTTCTACGTTCTTTATATTTCTCATATTCCAGTTCTGCTTTAATTTTAGCTTTTTCATGACTGATTTTTCCGGCATGATCTAACAATTCACTTCCACTCATTTTAATAAAGTCATCTAATTTCTTTATCCAATCTTTCATATACATAGGTCTTTGCCTAATTGCCTGGAGTTCAGCAAATTCTAAATAAGCAGTAACTAATCTATTCAAAATCTTAATCTCGTCTTCATTCAAATAATTCTTAGCAATTGAAGCATCAGATTTTCTCAAACTCTTACCATCAAAACATGTCATTCCCATAAAGTCCTTGTCTGCATCAGCACGCAAATAAATAATTTCTGCAGCTGTATGACCATGAGCTGCATAGTGCATTTTATTCTGTACTATTTTGAAAAACTCAATGGACTCAAATGCTCTTGGGTCATAATCAATACTTGTTGCATAAATATCAAGTATTTGTCGATAAAAAACTTTCTCACTTGAACGAATATCTCTGATACGTTCAAGAAGCTCTTGAAAATAATTTCCCCCTCCTGCATTCTTAAGGAGGTCATCATTCATGGCAAAGCCTTTTTTGAGGTACTCTTTTAAGATCCTATTTGCCCAGATACGAAATTGTGTGCCACGTAGCGACTTTACCCGGTAACCGACGGAGATGATAACATCGAGGTTATAATAGTCAACCTGATAGGTTTTACCATCAGTCGCAGTTGTTGCAAAATTTGCAACAACTGAATTACGCTCAAGCTCTCCTTCAGTAAAAATATTTTTTATATGACGCGAGATTGTAGACTTATCCCGCTGAAATAACTCCGCCATTTGATCTATTGAAAGCCATACGGTATCGCCATCAAAATTTGTTTCTATTTTAGTTAAACCATCCTCAGTCTGATACATAATTATTCTTGAGTTCATCAGTTCACCCCGTTTATCGGCTTCCATTATATACTAAATAGCTTATTTTAAGGACTCCAACTCATCGAGAAATTCGAGTAGTTGGAGAAATATATATCTTGCATAACTCAGCACATTTTTATCTAATGTTATGCTACATCCAACCATCGTTTAACCATCGTTTAACCATCGTTTAACTATCGCTTAACCATCGTTTAACTATCGTTCAACCATTGTTTAACCATCGTTCAACCATCGTTCAACTATCGTTTAACCATCGTTCAATCATCGTTCACCCATCGTTCCCCTATCGTTCAAATCACTCTCTTATAAGTAGGCACCATCTTCTCCATAAACGGTATCAATTCTTCCGGAGAAAATTGGAGGACCGCCCCCAATTTCGTCAGCTCTTTACGTAATCTATTCATATCATTAAACATGGGTTGCCCCACAAAAATCTTCTCGTGTTTGGTCGATTGCAAGCCTTCTTCGGCCATCAGGATTTCTTCATACAATTTCTCCCCAGGGCGTAGTCCGGTAAATGCAATCTCAATATCTTGATCCGGTTCATAACCGGATAAGCGAATTAAATCGCGGGCTAGATCTACAATTTTCACGGGATCGCCCATATTGAGGACAAAGATCTCGCCGCCTTGGGCCATGGCGCCGGCTTGAATGACCAGTTGCACGGCTTCTGGGATCGTCATAAAGAAGCGGTTGATTTCCGGATGCGTCACCGTCACCGGGCCGCCCCTGGCAATCTGCTTTTTGAACAACGGTATCACACTGCCGCTGCTGCCCAGGACATTACCAAAGCGCACGGCTACAAACTCAGTCTGGCTCTTTTTATCTATAGACTGAATAATCATCTCCGCCACCCGTTTGGTGGCCCCCATGATATTAGTGGGATTCACCGCTTTATCCGTCGAAATGAGCACAAAACGCTTGGCACCATATTTATCGGCTGCATCTGTAACATTTAGCGTACCAAATACGTTATTCTTAATAGCTTCGGTCGGATTCGCTTCCATCAGCGGCACATGCTTATGTGCGGCAGCATGGAAAACCACGGCCGGATGAAGTTGCTCAAAGATTGAATTGATTCTATCTTTTTCCCGGATATTGGCCACAATCGATACTTGATTGAGCGCGGGATATTTCACTTTCAACTCATTTTCAATATCATATATGTTGTTTTCATTGTTATCTAAAATCAACAAACTTTTGGGATTGAACCGCGCAATCTGGCGGCACAGCTCGGAACCAATGGAACCGCCCCCGCCGGTCACCAGGACCACTTCGTCCTGCACATAACCGCATATTTCCGATAAATCCACTTTAACCGGATCGCGTCCCAGCAAGTCTTCAATATCCACATCGCGAATCTGGCTGATATTCACTTTCCCGTCAATCATTTCATATACGCCGGGCAGTGTTTTCAGCTTGCATTTGGTTTCCTTGCAAACATCAACTATTTCCCGCATCCGCTGCCGGGCAGCAGACGGAATGGCAATGATAATCTCCTCTATTTTCAAATCATTGACTTGTTCGACAAGTTCATCTATTTTTCCTACAATCGGTACATTTTTTATTTTTCGGCCAATTTTAATTGAATCATCATCAAAAATTGCCACGGGCTTTTTACCCAATTCCGGATGCTTGGTAAATTCCTTAATAACCATTTCGGCCGCATCCCCGGCACCGACGATTGCAACATTTTTGCTCGTTTTATGGGCCTCCAAATAATAGGAAAGGCGAAGTCTGCGCAAGACACGATAGGAAATGCGGCTTCCGCCAATTAAGATCAGTTCTGTGGCCCACATGATGATATGGACACTTTTAGGAAAGTGCGTTTCCACAAAAAAGGTTAAAATAAACAGGGGTAAATTCGCCGCTGTAACACCTAGTATCACATTAACAAGCTCATCCGTCCCTGCATATCGCCAAAGGCTGTTATAAAGATTAAAAACATAAAAAACTACAATTTGAAAACCTACAATGAGCCATGCTTGTTTCATGAACAAATCCCAGTGCTGCATGGGAACCTGACCGTCAAATCGCAGGGAAAGTGCCGCAATGAGCGCGGCATTAATGCACGCAATGTCAATGAACATGAGTATTATTTTTCTAGTCCAGCACTTCATTAAAACCACAACCCCTTCGGGAATTTAAAATTGAAAATTGAAAATGTAAAATTATTATAGAGAACACATTAAATATTTTTCATAGAGTTTAATATCAAAAGGCAGTTGGTTAGTTGGTTAGTTGGTTAGTTGGAAATAAAAGATTAAGGAATCTATAAAAATATAAAGTTTGCTTAATTATTGTATAAATACCTACATATTGTCGTTTTACTACTTAATGGAATTATATCACTTTTATTCCACATCGGCAATTTGTATTGATTTCCATTTTATAATAATGGTTATAGATATCCAATGTCAAAAATAAAATTATTATGTGAACACATTAAATATTTTTCTTAGAGTTTAATATCATAAGGCAGTTGGTTAGTTGGTTAGTTGGAAATAAAAGATAAAAAAATCTATAATTTAAGTGATCATCTTGGAAATCTATAGCATATTCATACATTTTGTTTGATTTTATTTCCCTGCCCAAAAGTCATTATAGCACTTGAATATTGAAAAAAATGTCGTTTTATGAGGTACAAGGAATATTTATGATTTATTAGTAATTCTTATTAAATCTTTAAAATCCTGCTAAACATGGTTAATATTATTAACAAAATTTTATGTTAAAATATTATTGTGTTGTTAATAAGTTGGTTAGTTGGAAAGTTGGAAGTAAAAGATTAAGGAATCTATATATATAAAGCCCCTTTTATTTTAATGCTTTTTTGACGGGGTGTATGTCACCCAAAGGGGTGAAAGTAGAAGAAGCGCCTGTTGGCTGCTGCTTCTACTTTCACCCCAATTCACAATTTATAATTCACAATTCATAATTAAAAGATTTAAAAGACTGTTTTTGCATTAGGTTTTCTTTTCACTTGCTAACAGCTTCTAATACGCAACATTGGGGACAGTCCCTCTGGTTTCAATAAAGCATGCAACCAGCAGGGACAGTCCCCAATCTTTCGTTTAGCTTTCAGCTTTTAGCCAATCTTTTATCGTTTATCCTTCAGCGACCGAAGGAAGCGCTCGTTCCTCGTTCAGCGAACACAGTAAGCGCTCGTTCCTCTATCTTTATCTTTATTCTTTTCCTAACTCCTACCTGCTAACTCCTAACGCCTGTTCTTTTATCCTTCAGCAACCGAAGGGAGCGCTCGTTCCTCGTTCAGCGAACGCAGAGAGCGATCGTTCCTCTATCTTCCATCCTTAAATTATCTTTTTAGCAATTAACACGATATCATAGAGATCCACAATGTCGTCTTGATTGATATCATATTTGCTGTCAAATCCGGCCATTGTCGAGTCCATTCCGTAAGCTAATGCAACGGCGGATAGATCGAGCTGATCGACCAATCCATCATCATTTACATCACCTTCGACCGGTTCTGTGTTTTCAGACGCTATAAAGAAGTGAATATCTTCTGTCGTCTGGCCTGCATTCACGGATATCACATCAGCTGATTGATAGTCCGGTGCATTGGGATACCATTGGGATGTTTGTTCAAAGGCTGAATCAGGTATAAAGCGTAATCGATAATTTCCCGGTGTCACATAAGGCAGGCAGTACTCGTTCGTCATGTTCCAAATATGTTGCTCATACACTTTAGTTTCGGTAACTGGATCATAGAGTTCCAGCATACCGGATGCCCCATGGTGTACAAAGTCACCGGCATCCATCTTTTGTACCGTTCCCTTAATTTCACAGCGTGCAGGGTCATTTACCAGAGTCAATGGAATAGCACGCGTTGCACTTAACCCCGTTACTTCGTCACTTGTACTACCATAAAACAGGTATTCTCCCGGCACTTCCCCTTCATTAACTCGAATCAAAGACGTATAGGTTTTTAAATCATCGCTCCATTCATGATCTACGAAATCTACACCCATCACACCTAGTACGCCTACAGTAATGGGAGCCGGAGTCATTGTCGTAACAGTAAAATAGATATCTTCATCTCCCCCATTGGTCACCGTCATTGGATTCAGATCAATGGCCGTAATCCGGGGGGCATCTGCGGGAATATTGATATTGACCGTCAAGTCTCTCGATAACCCATCTGCACAAGCGGCTGTTAAAGTCACCGTCCCATTATCAATGGCGTACACGTCATAACTCCCGTACTGATTAAGGTAAACAGCCATTTTCCCGGGATCACCGGATTGCAATGTAAACGGCGTATCCCACTCCATTTCTTCACCATCATCATCCATTATGCGGCCACAGACTTCAAATTTATCCTGAGACGCTACATTCACCGACGTGACGTCATTCTGTGTTTGGGTGCCATCCCAAACATCAAATAGAATATCCGTAGGATGAATGACATTCAAGGTAATGGGCGCAAATTGGGCAGAAGATTGATCTTCCAATGATTGCACCTGCCACTCATAAGTCCCTGCTGCCAGACTGCTGGTATCAATCTGGAGCAGCACACCACCGGGATTCTTAACGGGTACCGGACTAAAAGCATAACTCCCATCCGATGCCTCAGGAATAAAGAAATTAATCCCACCCGCTGTACTAAAACCGCTGACAAATTTCACATCCACCACAAACTCGGCTGTTTGCCCCTGAATCACCGTTAATTCAGGCTCAACCACACTTAAAGTAAAGTTTTCTGTCCCTTCCGCCCATGCCGCATCTTGAGGTATCCCTACAAAACAGATCAAGGCAAAAATAAGGACCAAAATAAGACTACCCTGCTTTTTCATTAGAACATTCGCCTCCTTTGTCATTAAAATACATATACAACATCCTGCAAGCCAACATGTTCTCTATCCTTTAATTATATTGTAAGATACCATGTTGATATGACCTAACAGTGAAAAAAGTAAGTCTAAGGAATCGTTCCTTAAACTTTAGTTTAAGCAATTTTCTTGTATTTGTCTGTCACCCAAACGGGTGACTATAAGAGCAGCAGCCGTAGTAGGCTGCTGCTCTTATAGTCACCAATTCATAATTCACAATTATTAATTCATAATTAAAAGACTAAAAACATTTAGAATATTGACACTTTGTGCCTATAATAACGCAACAATGGGGACACGCCTTTGCCAGTTGACAGTTGACAGTTAAAGGATTAAAAGATCGTTTTCGCATTAGGTTTTCTTTACACTTGCTAACAGCTTCTAATACGCAACATTGGGGACAGTCCCTCTGGTTTCAATAAAGCATGCAACCAGCAGGGACAGTCCCCAATCTTTCGTTTAGCCTTCAGCCAATCTTTTATGCTTTATCGTTCAGCGACCAAAGGGAGCGATCGTTCCTCCTTCAGCGAACGCAGAGAGCGCTCGTCCCTCTATCTTTAATTCAGTCAACCGCTAGCTCGCCAGTCGTGACGATATCAATAAATATATCCACAATATGCCCATCTAGATGATTGCGTTCTTTTTCCTCTCTTAAAATATTCAATGCTTTCTCCAAAGGCATCTTACCACGATATGGTCGGTCACTGTATAATGCATCGAAAATATCGGCGACGACAACAATTCTGGCCTCTACAGGTATTCGAGGGGCATTTAAACCGTCCGGGTAACCCACACCATCCAGTTTCTCATGGTGATAGCGAATAACGGGTAAGATATTTTTCAGAGATTGCAGCGGTTTACAAATTTCTTCGCCTACCGCAGGGTGTTTCTTGATAATTTCATATTCTTCATCGGTTAATTTTCCCGGTTTATTCAAAACCGCTTCCGGGATTCCGATTTTTCCAATATCATGAATAAGCCCACCGATTTCCAACGTCTTAATACTTTGATCGGAAAGATTCATTTTTTTACCGATGGCCACGGCATACTGACTGACCCTTTGCGCATGACCTTCCGTATATTTATCCTTGGCTTCAATGGCTTTTGCCAGTACAACAATGACATTTTCAATATTTTCTACTTCTCGATCATATTCCTTTTGCAGCAATTCATAGAGGTTTTTAATTTCCTGAGTTTGTTTGTTGTATTTTATGAGCGTTTGAAAAGAGTGAAGTCTTTGACTCAATGGATAATAGAATATAAAGCCCATAGTAATGATACCCAGCAAACTAATAACATCCGTATTGGTCACCTGATATAACCCTGTTCCACCCAATGCACCAGCTTTCCGTCCCGCCAGCTGTAATAACGTCATTTGAAACACATTGTAAACCAATACGCCGTAAATGGCCTGCCACAAATCATATCGAATCAGCCACAGATACTCTTTTTTAAAAATCTGGGTGATACTTTCCGATTCTTTTCTTTTCAGCTTCATCTTTACAATAGTTAGTAAATTACTGATAAAGAAATTAGCTGCTGATGCCGTTAATATTGCAAAGGTATTATATGGAAACCGAACACCCCCAGCGTAACCGCCCAACAAGACGAACAATGTTCCCATTCCCGAAAGGGATAGTAATTGAATGGCATAATTGAAAAAAATCTCTCCTATATCCCTGCCTATTTTCTTTGTAACAATATTGATTACAGAATAGACAGGATAAGCAACCAGCATACTGACCAGGGCAGCCCCGGGGCCTACACTCAAAACGGCAAGAACGCTAATTACAAATGTATATCGGTATTGTTTCTCTACCCCGTTATCAATAATTGTTGTGCTTTTCGTTCCCAATATGATTCTCAATAACACAAAAATACCGATCACAAACCATGTCCCCAAGGTGTTGGCAACAGGATATGATTTTATAACCGACCAGCTGGCATAAAAAGCAAGAACCATTAAAATCCCAATATATATCTTCAATTGATTGTTCGGCTTCAATTTACACCCTCCTCCAGACAACCTTCGGCACCTATATCTTTTGACATTTTACTTTTTGCCCAGAAACTTTTTAATAAGAGGATCATAACAACTAATACACCGGTAGCAATTAAGCCCCCTTCGGGACCAAATTGTCCCCCGGTTATCATTTCCGGACCTAAATCGCTGATTTTAAAGATGCCTCTCATCTCTATACCGCTGACGGGCAAAGAGAAAATGTAACCTTGAAAGTAATTCCACATTAAGTGAATGCCGATCGGCATCCAGAGCGATTCCGTCACTAAATAGGCATAGCCGAAAAGTATCCCTGCCAGGAAAATATTGATGATCCCGATTAATCCAATATGGGGATTACTGAGATGTAAGAAGGAAAAGATAACAGAAGAGATAACAAGTGCTCTCACTGTGCCCATTTTACGATTTAAATCATTGAGAATATAGCCTCTGGCGAATACTTCCTCTGCCATGGACACCATCAAGAAAAAGAATAGTCCATAAATAATGTTTTGCCATAACAGTGTGATATTCTCCTGTCCATATGCCGAAACTTTTATGGCAATCGTTCCCGTCCATACCCCAATCATTACTACAGCCATTATAGCTAATGCGCCCAACAAACAGCCCCATAAAAATTCCCCAATTTCATTCTTACGAATCACAAAAACGTTATCTTTTATAGAAATACGATCTACTTTTTTGGCAATCATAAATACAGTAAACAATAAGATCAATTGTAAACCAAATTCCGTCACCATAGAATTAACTGTATTATTCGTAATGCTAACCCATTCCGGTAATTGGTTGTAAACAAGCAAAACATAGAGGCCAATTAACTCGTTGAATAAACCAGTAAACAAAATACCGCCCAGTAAAGATATGCTGTAAATCATCAAAAACTTCCAGACCAATCTGACACCATATTCTTTAGAAAAAAATATTTTCCGCAACATATTATCACCCCTCTCTACAGACGCAAAATCGGGGACAGTCCCCAATTTTGCGTATACTATAAATTTATTATACTAAAAATATAACATGCATCATAGACAAAAATTGGAAATCATTGCTTTCAATTCATAATTCACAATTCATAATTCACAATTAAAGGATTAAAAGATCGTTTTTGCATTAGATTTACTTTCCCCTAGTTTTTAGATTCTCGCATATGCAAGAATGGGGACACACCGCTCGTACCTCACGGAATGTCCCCATTCTTGCATTAACCTTCAGCTAATCCTTTTTTCTTTTCCTACCTGCTACCTGCTAACTCCTGTTCTTTTATCCATTAACTGTCAACTCTCAACTGTCAACTGTCAACTGAAAAATCTTTCCCTACCTGCTAACGCCTAACGCCTGTTCTTTTATCCTTTCAATTGTGAATTATGAATTATGAATTGTAAATTGCCTTTTCATCTTTTCCAGAAAACTCATTTTCTTCCGCGGCGGTATATATTCTTGAGGTAAAGGCGGGTTGATGGGCTCTCCGGCAATGATCCGCCGAGGCCATTCCTCAAGAATTTTCTGGGCATAGTCTTCCGGTACCATTTCCCGCACGATTCGTGATGCTTCCTGGATTCGAGGTGCACGGCCGCCATCCGAATGAGCGTCTGTGGCCATACCGTGGATCATCCGACATTGCAGCAATATTTGCGCCGTTTTCTGAACAGCTGAACCAAATTTCCCGGTCAGGCTGCTGCTGTTCATCTGCGTCAAAAGCCCCTTTTCTAACAGGGGATATAGCAAATTGGGATTCTCGACAATCTTCCGATTCCGTTCGGGATGGGCCAAAACGGGGCTAATACCCATACATTGCAGCTCAAAAATCACAGATTCACAATAGATCGGTATTTCCTGCATGGGAAATTCAATGAGCGCATACGGGTAACGATCATTTAACGTAAACAGCCGTCCCTTTTCCAAAAGCTGTGGGACGAACGGTGTCAAGTATATTTCATGACCGGGCAAAACCGTCAGTTCAACCCCTGCTTGTAATAAAAGATTACTAAATTCAGCAATTTTCTCTTGAATCTCTTCTTTTGTCGGCTCCACGGCACCTTCAATATAATGAGACGTCGCTACCATGGTATGAATGCCTTCCTCACTCGCAATTCGCGCCATGGCCAATGCGGTTTCCCAATCGTCCGCCCCATCATCTAAAAAGGGCAAAATATGACTATGGATATCAATCATGACATCACCCTGAACCTTTCTGTAAGCAATTCACAATTATTAATTCACAATTCATAATTAAATGATTAAAAGATCGTTTTCGCAATTGGTTCTACTTTACACTTGCTTTTAGCTTTCAGCTTTCCGCCTTCAGCCAATCTTTTATCTTTCACCCTTTAACTGTCAACTGTCAAATGAAAAATCTTTTCCTAACTCCTACCTGCTAACTCCTAACTCCTAACTCCTAACTCCTGTTCCTTTAGCTTCTAATACGCAACATTGGGGACAGTCCCTCTGATTTCAATAAAGCATGCAACCAGCAGGGACAGTCCCCAATCTTTCGTTTAACGTTCAGCCTTCAGCCAATCTTTTATCCTTTATCGTTGAGCAACCAAAGGGAGCGATCGTTCCTCGTTCAGCGAACGCAGAGAGCGATCGTCCCTCTATCTTTTCCTACCTGCTGCCTGCTAACGCCTGTTCTTTCATCTTTTAATTGTGAATTATGAATTGTCAATTGTGAATTGTTACTTTCTCTTCCCCCCATGCTTATGATTCTTATTCTCTCCATCACCATAATAGTAATAGTAGTAGTATCCCTGCTCTTTTTCCACATTCACTTTGTTCAGTACCACACCGAGGATATGCGCATTGACATTATGCAGTACGGTACGGGCGTGAAGCGCTGCATCGCGGGTAATTTCTCCGGCACTTAAGACCAGTACGACGCCATCTGTTTGCGTGGAAAGGACCGCTGCATCCGTGACAGCGGATACGGGTGGCGTGTCAAAAAAGACAAAGTCTACATGTTCTTTGAATGTGTTAATCAAATCTTTCATTTTCATTGAACCCAATAGTTCTGAAGGATTCGGCGGAATCGGGCCGCTGGTAACAATTCTTAAGCCTTCAATCTCCGTCTCCTGTGCCACTTCCGCGAAGGGAAGGTTATTAGCTAAGATATTGGTTAGTCCTCTTGTATTCGCAAGGCCAAAGTTCTTATGAACCACCGGACGCCTAAGGTCACAGTCCACCAACAAAACCTTCTTACCCGCCTGCGCCATAGCAATCGCTATATTGGCAATGGTTGTTGATTTTCCTTCACCCGGCCCCGCGCTTGTGACAACAATAGCCCGCTGCGGTGTATCAATACCTAAAAATTGAATATTGGTTCGCAAGGAACGATAGGCTTCCGCGACAGGCGACTTAGGATTTATAAAAGTTACTAATTTTTCGCTTAATGCACTCACAGTATTCCTCCTTATCACAACGCGACGTTCTGCTTGATCTTATCTGCTGCTTTATTTTCAGATTTATTTCCTTTTTCTTCATCCATTTCAAATTTTGGGATAAGACCGATCACCGGCAATTCCAGATACCGTTCCACATCATTTGGTGTTTTGATGGTATTATCGAAATATTCCATTAAAAAGACAATCCCCACGCTCACCATCAGCCCCAAAAAGCCGGCAATGATGATATTGAGCTGCGGCCGCGGTTTAATCGGTGATTGGGGTACGACAGCCAGGTCGATAATACGCAATACATCGACACCCATAATCTCGTGAACACGCTCCACCACCCCATTGGCAAAGCTATTGGCGATATCACGGGCCAGCTTAGGATCACTATTTTCAACAGAAATCTGTACAATCTCCGTTTGTTCTCTGTAATTAACTTGTATGTGTTTCAAAAGCGCTCCCGGTGTCATATCCAAGCTTAAGTGATCAACCACCCGCTGCGCTACGGTGCGGCTTTTTACAATTTCTCCAAACGTTTTTACCAATTGACGATTGGCCATTAAGTCTGAATAGTCCACATCTGCTGCTTGCTCCTGGCCGCCCTGGCGGATAACCATTAAAGTTGCGCCTGTAGAGTAAATCGGCGTTAAGAAATAAAAACTGATCACTGCACTGGTTATGACCGCTATCAGCGTAATGGCTGCAATAATCCATGCTCTTTTCTTGATAATACGGAGATAGTCCCGCAAATCAATTTCTATCATACCTTCTTCCATTCTTTCCACAAATGATCCCCCTTACTTTTTTCTTTGCTAAGACTAATTATATTTCTCCATATGTTGTGAAACTCCTCTTAATATTTATGCTTATTTATGTAAAATGTCAAACCTTATTTTACCATCCAACTTCTAGTGATATTTTTTTGCTGCTAACATAAAGTCATAGGTATCGATTTCCCCATCATCATTCATATCAAGTTGATCATCCCCATTTTCACCCGTTATAAAACAGCCCATCTTTCGAGATAGCTTTACAAGATCAAATACATCTGTGATCCCATCTTTATTCACGTCACTGTTGCGCATTTTTTGCACATATTTCAGCACAACCCAGCCTTCCAATGCATCGTCAAGCGTTTTAACGTGATACCTTAAATAATGACCATCTACCACAGGTTCTTCTCCCACGACCAGCATCCCCTCACGCGGGGATAAACTGCCAACCGTTAACCCATCTTGCGCTTGATCTCGCAAATTGACACCGGACTCATCCGTCATATCGATTAAAATATCGCCTTTGTGAATCCCTAAATCGATCAAATGCTGCGGCTGGGGCGTTGTATAGATCTCATCGGAAGCCGGCTTACCTGTCTGGGGTAATAAATCTGAATCTATTCTAGTGACAGCCTGTCCAAATTGCGCCTGAGCAAAGCCGATGACTTTATCCTGATACACTTCCGGTTTTAAGTTGCAGTTGGGATTATTCACATCGGACCATCCGTTGTAGGCCCAAATCGCAAAATACCAGTCTTCCAACACCCGCAGATCATGATTTCCAACTTTAGGAATGTCTGTTCTGTGCCATTTGTTCTTCAATATTTCCGCCCCGGCTTGAATATTGTACCGGATATCATATTTTAATCGTTCTTCCGAATATTCGGGATGCCACTTCGTATTGACCTGCATGATCCCCCAGCTGCTTTCACCGACTGGCGAAAGGGGGTAGCCGTCTTTGTACTGGCGAAACGTACTCTCCGTATAACCAATACTTTTGAGAATACAAGCCGGGATACCCACACGAGCCGCAACTTCTTCCATGATGCTTTCTATTTCTGCTCTTGAAGGATTAACACCGGGTCCTATGGTTAACGATTGTCTTTGCGGAACCGTTTCTACGGCGCGATCCGGTACAAAGGTTGTCCCATCAAATCGATACATATTTTGCATATACGCACTCGGCCATGCATTGGCATCTCCCTCAGCATAAACCGGTATCCATTCTACGATGCTGCCTTCATTTATTTCAATACGGCCTTTATAAATGTTTTCTTTCTTATATAGGCTGTTGAGCTCCCCATTTAATACGTCATACACGCTATAACTTAACAGAGAAGCGGTACCTTCTTTTTTAGACGATACAATTATTTCATAATGACCGTCGCCTGTCAAATCATTGACAAATACTTTATAAAGATATCCTTCCATTGAGATTATCTGGTCATTGACCGTTACCATCCCCTGCGCTTGATCAATGGTCATATTAAGAACATCACCGCGATCTTCTGTAACAATGGTATGCGTCATTTGATTTAAGTCTAATTCCTGCGCTGCTGCAACCGATAGCTTAAGGTTAAATAGAACCACAAAAATTAAGATACTGATCATTATCGTTCTTTTCCCGTTCATAACCACACCTCCTTTTTACATTTTACCATATTCCACGCAAAATGCGGGACAATCCCTTTTTGTTGCGTTACTTGTTCTCTTGTTTCTTCAATGCTCTTTGGACTGCTGATGCGGAAAGACCGCCAACCAGCTGCCCCATTTCCTTTAACGTTAAATCTGTTTTTTTCCTGAGTTCCAGCAAAACCTGATCTCTTTCTCCAGGATAAGTCGTTAGAATATTTCTAATGATAGCCTGTTGAATTCTCTCATCCTCCTTGCCTTCTTCAAAATACCTGAAACGTCGATAGCCGGAACCAATGCGTCTTTCATCGGTTACCCATTCTTTATATTTCTCAATAGCGACTTTGCGATCTTTGGAAATGATATCTAATACTAAATCTATATCAACCAACTGCAGCTCATCTTTTCTCGTACCAATATAGACCCCATAACTACTCCAATGATAATCTTGAGGTTTCTCAACCATTAAAGCTTTAACGGGATTGGCATGAATATATTTACTGGCCTGCAAAAAATAACGATCCGTATCTACGATTTCACTAATAAAACGCCCTTGAAACAAGTGCCCACAACGCTGATATTGATGATTAAAATAAGCAACATAACTAACATTGATGCTTTTCATAAATTCGGAAATATCAGCACCGTTGGCAGATACTAAAAGATGGACATGATTGTTCATGAGACAATAGGCATGTATTTTAAACTTAAATTTCTGTTTTGCTATCTGAAGCTTCTCTAAATAACAGTATTTATCTGCCCCCCCTTTAAAAATGGGTTTCTTTTCATTACCACGCTGCATGATATGATAAATAGCATTTTCAGCTTTGATACGGGCCTGTCTGGGCATCATTATTACACCTCCTTCTATATTTTACCATATTATGCGCAAAAAAGGGGACTGTCCCCAATTTTGCGTACGCAAAATGCGGGACTGTCCCTGTTGTTGCGTTTATAGATTTTTACTCATCATGACCAAATCATAAAGATCAACGATGCCATCACTATTAAGATCACAATCTACATCATTTGTTCCATAAAAGCCAGCCATATAGGACAGATCGTCGATATTCACATAGCCGTCACCATTGATATCACTGGTTGCACCTGATCCACTGTCGCCAATACTGATCTGTACCGTTGCAGGCGCTATAGAGAGCGGCCCGTCCTCTACTCGATATGTCATATCAAAAGTGCCGGTAACATCAGCGGGGAAAGTAATGGTAGAATACATGATCGGTAATATAATGGGTTCTGTTAAAGTGCTGTTATTCAGTTCCATCATACCTTCAAATTCATTCCAATCGGCATCATAAATAAAATACTGATTCCCATCACCATCAAACACCCCTATATCACCCCAGGTATCGATGGTTTGACCCGGCTGAAAGGTAAGCGATTCTAAATCAATGCTTGCTTGTAAATCCGCACCAACATCTATACTGATGGTTGAAGCACTACCATCCACGATAAGTTGAGGGGATTGTATTTCATAAAGCCATTGATTATCCGGCGTATTGAACTCAAAGCCAATATGTTCATAAGTATCTTTTGTTAAGTAAAGGGATTGAATGATATTGATATGTTCGTCATCTTCCAAGTAATATGTCGTATAAAAATCATTCACATGATAAGGTATGATAGCATTCAGATTCAAACTTGTATCTGCCGGCAGGGTTAGATTCAGTGTCACTTTTTCCATATTATCTTGTGAAAAAGAAATAACCTTTTGCGCAGCGGACAATTGAACATTTCGTTTAAACAAGCAATAGCCGTTACCACTCGCATCCCAACCATTTAACTGGACATGATACGTCCCCGCAGGAATCAAAGCACCCGCTTCTAAATCGCCTGCTGACATTTCATGGCCTGCATCATCGATATAGTGTAATACCAATTCTTCAATGTTTTCCATAAACGACGCATCGATTTCAACGTTAAAATAGGTATCATCCGGTGCAAGATTGATCTGCTGCCCGACTTGAGCTGCGGTAACTTCGGTTTGATAGATACGATGACCTGTAGAAATACTCACATAATATGTATCAGCCATTGACCAGTCCAAGTCATTCAATGTAATGTTCCATCCGCCATCAACCTCTTCAATCAGCGGCTCAATATCCCAGCAACATCCATAATTGTTATCCCAATCCGGATCCATATAAAACACTTCTGCCACAGCCCAATCTTGCAAAGGATCTTCCGCAAAAATGGTTACCGTATCACCTGTAATATCCATCATTTTCCTGTCCGTTTGATCACGGTCTGACGGTAATTTAATGATTTTGCTTCCCCCATCCTTTGAATCAACATGTATGCTTTCTTCTGCCAGTGCGATATCCTGGGATACCTGAATCAGACCCATAAATGCCAACAGCATACAAACACTCAATACGATTAAATTTTTCTTCATTTTCATTCCTCCTCGCATTATTCCATAAATTTCTACGCAATATTTTATATATTCCCACTTAACTCGTTTAATTCCTTCTAGTAGACGCAAAAAAGGGACACACCAGAATGACAATTCACAATTTACAATTCATAATTCACAATTAAATGATTAAAACATTTAGAACATTGACACTTTGTACCTGTAATAATGAAAAAATGGGGACATTCCGCTCGTACCTCACGGAATGTCCCCATTCTTTCATTAGCCTTCTATAACTCCTTTTTTAACGATAGTTTAACCATCGCTCAACTATCGTTTAACAATAGTTAAACAACCACAAGCCACTTACCTCTTTTAGTCTTTTCCTGCAACCCTGTAATGTAAGTTCTTTATTGCATTTATAGATTAATTATCTAAAATATGTGAAATGATCTTTGCGGCTTGTGCCCGGGTGGCACTGCCGCCTGCTTGAAACGTCCCGTCGGGGAAGCCGTTAATGATCCCTTTGGCTGCAGCGGCTGCCACATTGGATTGTGCCCAGCCCGGAATGGCATGCGCATCATTAAATTGAGCTATATTCCCTGCTTGCACATTTAACCCCAGCGCTCTAACCGCCATGACTGCAATTTCTGCCCGGGTAATATTTTGCTGCGGTTTAAAGGAGCGGTCCGCATAACCGTTGATAATCCCTGCTTTTACAGCGGCGGCGACATACCCTTTGGACCAATCGGCTATCCCATTTTTATCTGTCAGATCGAGTGATGGGTTTAACTCTTCTTGCAAACCTGCTGCCAGCACGATCATTTTGGCAAATTCCTGCCGCGTAACCTGATCTTCCGGTCTAAACCGTCCATCCGGATCACCGGATACGATTTTTTGATTGACCAATCGCGTAATATCCCCTTCAGCCCAATGGCCTTGAATGTCATGCAACGATTTAGAAACTGGCGTCTGTTTATCAACAACCGATTGTTGTGAATCTGTGTCAGATGTTTTATGCGTCTGTGAATCATTACTGCCGGAATGACTGTGACCCGTTTGCGCCTCTATTGTGATCTGCCCATTTTGAATGTGGGGCATCACTTTAGATAATTGGCTGACGCTGTCGTCCGATTGGATTAAAATAACCTCGTCCAATTGGATTTCACTATCCATTACTTTTTTTGTTTTAACGTTAAATGTACATACGATGGTATCACCGGTCTTCCCTTTTACTTTTCCCAACAACGTAACAGTAAAATCAACCTTTCCCTGCTCATGATCCACTTTATTCTGGGCCACAAACTTGTTCCCGGTTACAAATGCATCCCCTGCGTTAACTTTTGTGATTCTGTTTCCATTCGGATCCACCACTTCCAAGCGCTCTGGATCAAATGACAAATGCACCTCTGCCCCATACAAATTGTTCGCATTCTCAGCTTGAATCTCAATCTGGATAATTTCGTTTGTACGGCTTACCGTATAATTTGCCGGGTTAATACTGACGGTAACCTCTGACGCATCGACGCGATCAGCAATCACCATACTACAACATAGAAAAACGATGACAGACACTGTTAATATCCCCTTAAAACACTTTTTTTCCTTCATTTCGACGCCTCCTAACTATTTATATGCTTTGGAATAAATGCTTTTTATTCTTTAACTTTCATCTCATCTTTTTGTCTTTTCCTCTAAGCTGACAACTTAAATGTCTTTTCTTTTTCTCTTTCAGCAACCAAAGGAAGCGATCGTTCCTCGTTCAGCGAACGCAGAGAGTGATGGGAAAGTCCGTGATCTTCCCTAAACACCATATCGAGATCCCATTTAAACCATATGCCTTTGCTTTATTGATTTTCGCTGATATACTTCTGCTGTCTTCATAAAGAATAAAATTATACGTTTGTGAATCTGTATTGTAGTACGTGATATACGGGCTTTCCACTTCATTGTTATAACCGGCTTTAAGTGCCTCTGCTTTACCGTCCTCATTTCTTAATCGGGCCGCTATCGTTTCATACGTTGTTGACAGGGCGCCATTGTCGCTCTCTGTTTCATCACTTAAACTTTCCCATGCTTTTGGAGACGACAGTTTAAACTGCCACTGGGCTGTCCCAAAAGAAATCTGCAAAGCTATTTTATCTCGTTCCCACTGGTTTTCTGTACAGCTGGCAATATCTATAAGCGCCTCTTCTACTCGATGAATAGGGGCAAGCGAATTGATGGAGTCTTTGATGTTATCATCCAAAAATTTAATGACATCGCGCTTGCTGATTTTTCCCCTTGATGCATAATCATGGGCCATCAAGATGACTTGATCTGCATTCTTTATGATGTTGTCATAGTTATAGCCATTCATCCACTTTCTAGGAGGAACCGTTACATAGAGTTTTTTGTTCATCGCATGCAGCCTATCTTTTAATTCAAATAAAAACAAATCAAAGTATTCACTCATAACTTTATGATTAAAAAAATAATAATCACCACTGGCATTATGATCTTTCATCCCCTCAAAATCAACAACAATACCGTCAAATGTAAAGGGTTCCCCATCATCCATCTCAATCTCTTCTGAAACTTGATCAATGATGACTTCAATCACTTCTTGCCTTTTTTCGTCATCCGGCAATATGGCTTCAACCGTTGCCCGATCGGCAAAAACACTGAACGCTGTTGACTTCCCTGAATCCTTACAATATTGCAGAAGGCTCATCCCATCATCCTCCCGGGAAGGAAAATAGAAATCATAGTTGCCATTTTCACCTTTAGTCGTATTCAGTTCAATGCCATGCTCATCTTCTAACCGCCCCCAGGCAAACGCAACCGTATCCAGAGGATTGATGGATGCTTCTAAATCCTCTGAGTAGGCTATATACCCGGGACAAAAAGCCATCAGCGCTTGCTTTTGAACATCGTGATCAAATTGTGTAGCCATAAAATCCAAATCATATAAATCCACTGACCCGTTATAATTTAAATCATTGATACGATCAAAATCTTTATCTGTACTTTTTGAGCCATACGATAGTGATAATTGAGATAGATCTTCAATATTGACAATCCCATCCTCATTTAAATCGGCCGCTAACGGATCCGTTTTCATGGTGTCCCTCACCATAAAATCCAACGTTTCTTCATCCATACCCCTGATCCATTGGGATAATTCATTTCTGTTGATCATCGTCCGGTTCCCTGCCCAATCATAAAGTACCATATTTTTAAAGGTCCAGACACCTGCTTCATCATAAGCATAAATTTCATAACTGCCTTGCCATAAACCTTCATCATGGGAACTCAATTCGATGGCTTTAAAATTTTTAGTCGTAGCATATGAAGGCGCATAATGAACGATACAAATCTTAGAAATGTCATTCGTTCCCTTCACAGTGATGGCTATTTTATCACCTGCATCAACCACTTTAGCATCCCGTTCCATGCTGAATAATTGAGCAGATGACCTGAAGTCCTCCGCCGCATAGCCATAAAAACCGGTGTTCATCAACAAATGAACGGTTGTTATGATAATGCTGTATAAAAATAATCTATAACACTTTTCTTTCATGAATTGCACCTCTCCTTATCATAACGCAAAAATGGGGACTGTCCCCGTTTTTGCGTTGGTTACTTTCCATAGTTCCAGGCGATGCAGGTTAAATCGACAAGCGATATTTTCCCATCATGATCTGGATCATAAACAGCGTCCGGTAATGTAGAGGTACTATCCAGTTTGCGAGATAACAGCACCAGATCAAAAAGATCGATGATCCCATCACCGTTAAGATCACCATACCTGAGATCTATTTCGCCTAAATCAATCGTATGACCCAAACCAACATGGACTTCCAATTTTTTCGTCACAAACCCGGGCTTTGATATCTCAAGATGATGTACGCCCTCCTGGATATTCTCAATGGTAAAATAGCCGCTGTCATCAAGGTTTTGCAAAACATCCATACCATCCAATCGAAGATCAATCGCTTCCATCCCATACCCGTTTTCCGGTATAATTTGGCCGCTGAGCATCCCCGGCTTATCGAGCTGCAGCGTATGCAGCGCGGTATACGCATCCACCAGGCCATAGCCGTAATATTCATCCCAGCCGGGATCGCCTAAATCGGTGGTACTATTGGTGATATACGCTTCTGTTTGATCTGGCGTTAGTGATGTATCATATCCCAATAGTAACGCTGCCAATCCTGCAACATGCGGTGATGCAAATGATGTCCCGCTTCCCTGCTTCATGTCCCCATCATGACTTAAGCCGGTGATATTGCTCCCCGGTGCAACCACGTCCATTCCAAACCCATAATTTGAATAATAGCCGATTTCATTATTACTTTCAATCGCACCTACCGCAATCACATGATCGCAAGCGGCGGGATAGAAAACGAACTTTTCCAAATCATATGTATCATGGTTTCCCGAAGCCGCGACAATCACGACCCCTTTTCCATAGGCATAATTGATCGCATCCTGAAGTACGGGCGAAGACTCAGGCGCACCCAAACTTAGGTTAATAACTTTGGCGCCCTCATCTGCAGCATCAATAATGGATGCTGCAATATCGGAATCATTCCCGTTGCCATTGCTGTCCAACACTTTCATCGGCATGACCTTTCCCTGCCAGGTCACACCGGCCGCCTGTGTTTGATTATCGGTGGCAGCAGCAATAATGCCGCCCGCCAACGTCCCATGCCCATTATCATCATCGGGATCATCGTCGTCATTAACATAATCATGGCCTGATGTCAGCCGATTGACCAGATCCGGATGATCCATATCAACACCCGTATCGATAACCGCTGTCACCACTTCCGCGTTTCCACGGGTTATCTCCCAAGCCTCCGGCAAGCGCATCCGCATTAAGGCCCATTGTTCGGTAAACACCGGGTCGTTGGGGATAACTGTCAGCGCATGACGCACATGATTGACCACAACGTATTGAACGGCCGGATCTTGCAGCAGGTCTTTATGCAGCTGCGCCATGTTTTTCTTATCTGCACCTTTTAGTTTCTTGACACCGATTTTACTTAAGGGCGTGTTTTCTACTACCTGAATAGCAAAGTTGTTTGCCTTAGACGTACTCTGGCGGTACCCCGGTTTATACTTTACCAGCAGTTCACTTTCGCCTTCACTGGCCCAACCGGGCTGCACCATCACTGAAATACTAATCATCATCACTGCAAATCGTATCCATTGTTTGAACATTTGCTTCTCCCTTTAACTGATTAATGGATGCAAAAATAAGGTTGCCCCGTATTTTGCAATCAAAGAAATATTTCTACAAAATAAAGATTATTCCTGCTTTAACGCAAAAACAGGGACTGTCCCCGATTTTGCGTGCGCAAAATAGGAGGACAGTCCCTATTGTTATATTTATGATTTCCAAGCTGATCACTTAAATTATAGCTTCCTTAATCTTTTATTTCAAACTAACCAACTGCCTTTTGATATTAAACTCTATGAAAAATATTTAACGCGTTCTCTATAGTAATTGTAGTTTTGACATTGAGTATCTATAAATAACTGTTGCCTAAATGCTTACTGATAATAACCAGATCATAAAGGTCAATGATACCGTCATGATTAAGATCTACCGCTTGATCACCTAAGCCATATTGGTTAGCCGTTAATGCTAAATCTAAAACATCTACTGTATTATTTAAATCCGCATCACCTGCAATGGAAATAATGACCTGACCGTTATGGATTGCAGATGCATTCGTCTCATTAACCTCGACCCGATCCACTTTTATATCTGTTTTTAATCCGGCACTTTGTACGGTATCAAAGACAATATCCATCAGTTTTCCTTGACCCGTCAGCGGTTGTGCCCCTGCAAGCGCCATTTTGATGACACCTTGGGTATTTAAATTAATCCCTAGACTAAGCTCATCCGCCAAATCGGATTTTATAACAGATACCGGGATGGCCACATTTTGATCATAACTTATACTGATATCAATGCCATACAGATTTTCTTGAGCGGCATCAAACAGCAGAGGAACAACTACCTGTCCGCCGGGCTGTGTCCTGACCGTACCCAGGGTAAATTCAACTTGTTCTGAAATACTTTGCACAGCTGCTTCCAGCTCTCCCCAATTTCCAGAAACATCTCCGATCAAAATCCCTGTGAAATCTTCCGCGGCTTTATTGCTATTGAGATCAGTATACGTTTTTTGCTCAGGAAGAAATGTCCACATTTTATCCAATCCCGGAAACGGCAGTTCTCTTAACCCCACTGCTTTTTCCAATACATAGGAAGCATCCATAGCTGAAATCGTTTCATCATGATCAACATCCCCTGCTATGAGTTCCCCGATTGAAAAATCCAGTAAACCTGCAGAAGATTGTAATATTAAAGACGCATCATAGGCCGATATGCCATCGACTTCATCTTCCTTGCTTGCCGTCAGCGTATACTCACCCTCTGTGATGCCTTTCATTCGATAGGCTCCGGTTGCATCGGTAACCGTCGTACTCATCTTATCCCCTGCCAATTCCAAAGTCACATTTGAAAGCACTTTGTCGCCTTTATAATAACCGGCGTTCCCAGATATTTCAAAGGCATGCGTAATATAAATCGTCCCATTTGTTGTACTCACCGGAATACTCCCCGGTGAATTTAAAGAAATATCATCCATATGAAGTGCTGAAGTTGCTGCTTCTGTATTTAAAACATTAAAATAGAGGTTATTTAATACACCTGCTCCGTAAACCGCTGTCGGCGATGCCATGGACAATATCAACTGCCCCGCTTGATCCCTGTTATATCCCAGTTCAAAGTCAGCTGTCAGACTGCCTTTTGTCACTTGTATCAATTGTAGAATCTTTTCATCATAGGACAGCTGAAGATCAACCGATCGTAATCCCGAAACATCCGAAATATTGAGTGGTATCCGAACAAGCTGCCCCTCATATACCGTCCGATCGGGTATGCTTACCGTTACCCCTTCGCTTTTAAACATAAACGCCTGCGTGAGCCGATCTTGAAGCCCATCAGGATTTATAACGGTAACATCTACCCATGATGGATAATGCGGCGGCGTGATGACTGTGATGCTCGTATCCGAATTGGCGGTTATATCTGTTGCTAATACATCACCAAATTTAACCTGCGCGCCTTGCTGGAAATTGAATCCGCTGATCATCACTTCTGATCCTCCGGCTGCCGGTCCTTCTTGGCTATTGATGCATTCTATTACCGGTGCGCTCATCACGGTTACTCTAAACGGGTTGTCTGCCGTTCCCTCATGGGTTATTTGTATACCATTAGACGCTTCAATATAATAGTCTAATTCCGGCTGCTGCAGCATGGTTCCTTCTATGACAGCCGTATAAATATCTCCCTCGATCGGAACCATTTCTTTCATGAAATATTCATTCCCGTTAGATGGCTTATAATATAACAGAACAGCTTCAACCTCATTCTCATCCGTCACCTGTGCCTCAATTTGTAGTGGCTTCCCTGCTGCTGCCATGGTTATTGGCTCATGTGTAATAACCGGCTCTGAAGCAATCATTTTTAACACATTATAAATATTAATTAACCCGTAACCATATTTTTCATCAAACCCCGGTAATCCCAAATCCTTAGCCGTGCTGATTAAAATAGATTGTATCTCTTCAAATGTCAATTGAGGATTTAAGGACAGCATCAACGCCACCGTTCCCGATACATAAGGCGCAGCAAAGGATGTTCCGTTAATGGTCTTCTGTCCATTATAAGAAGTAATATCAACCCCGGGCGCGACAAACCCCATGTTATATCCCGTATTCGAAAAATACGCAATGGTCTCATTTTGATCAATAGCCCCTATGGCCAACACATGATCATAGGCAGCAGGATAAGATACGGGCGGTATGCCCTCATTATGATTTCCGGAGGCTGCAACCATGATGACCCCTTTATTATAAGCATATTCAACCGCATCTTCCAATACGTTTGATGATTGATCCCCGCCTAAACTCATATTAATGACGTCCACATCCTGATCCGCAGCGTAAATAATTGCTTCGGCAATCTTATCCGTATAGCCATCCCCATTACTGTCCAAAACTTTGAGCGGCATCACTTTAGAATGCCATGTAACGCCCGCTTTATCCAATCCATTATTACCTTGCGCCGCAATAATAGCAGACACATTGGTCCCATGATGATCATCATTATCATCATAAGGCGTACTGGTTCCTGTAATAAATGTTTTTCCGGTTATCCTATTAGCAGTCAGGTCAGCATAGTCCGTTAACAGCCCTGTATCCAAAACCGCAATAATGACCTCTGAATTACCGGTGGTTAAATCCCACCCTGCTGCGGCATTTAGGTTAGATAATCCCCAATCATGATCATAAAGTTCATCATTAGGGATTTGACAAGCTGAATATTTAATGTTTTCTTCAATATATTCAACCGATTCGTCTTCCTTTAAGGCCGCAATCATCCGTTCCTTCTCTGCAAGGGTATCTACCACAATCTTTCTAACCCCCAGCTTTTCAATCCCCTCTTTTTTATGAGCATCGGCTGCTTTAAAAGATGATGGAGCATACTTAACCAATATTTCAAACGGTTCTTCATTTTCCCCATAGGCAACCTGAAAAAACATTAACCCAATTAATAATGACAATCCAATGATATAAAGCGGATTTTTTCTCAATGTCTCAGACCTCCCGAACAGTATCCTTGAATATAATTGCTTCATAAGATTATTTTACCATGTTTAGACGAAAGGGGAAAGCGAAAAAGGGAGCAGCTGAAGCTGCTCCCTTTTTATCATACTATTTTATTTCTTAACGTACGTGTAATCTTCTTTTGCTCATATATCCTAATCCTACCAGTAACATCAATGATACCAGTAAAACAGGGTTAAATAACAGGAAGACTAAGATCACGATCGGTGCTAGAGCTATTCTAACCAATAACTTCAGGAATTCACTGCCTGCTATTGTCTTGGCAACAGCGGGTGATTTTTCATAATAGAAGTTAACGAATTGTCTACCCAATTCATTAGTCATTAAGAACTGATCACGGAATTCTCGGAGCAACGTCACTGCCGGACCGAACTTGGTCCCATAAGCTGCCGTTGCTATGAAACACTCATCCGAGGGTTGATCTTCCAAACCAAATGCAGCTGTTTCAATAGCCGTTTCTAAAACATTGTCGCTATCATCTTTAAATGTACTTGCTGCCACCTTGATCTTATTGGTTGAACCTGTCAATTCATTAGCAAAGGTAATGATGACTTGATTACCTTCGATTGTTACAACATCATTTTCACCCAATGCAGTATAATTTTCTCCATCTGCAGCAAACGTAATTGCTGCCTTCACATCATCCACTGCACCTAAGATGTCTTTATTGAACGTCAACGCCACTTGAGCCTGCGGTGTCACTTGAACCGCATTGTAAGCAAGCGGTAGGGCGCTCGTATCTACGGTTAACTTCGCTTCTACCAGTTCACCGGTCACATCAGCTAATTTAAAGCTTTCATTAGCTGGCATCCCATTCACCAAGAAGGTAATATTCTGAATGTTGTCACTGCTTAAGGACTGAACAATCAGTCTTGCCCCATAGGAAAGACCAAATTCACCGTCTGTAAAGTCCATTCTTGCTCTTACAATCCCATCAATAACCGCTTCAATGGTTCCTGCATCAATGGCATTGCCATTTTGATCCACAACCGTACCGCAGAATGCTGCTGGTAGTAATGGCGGCGCATCTTCCACATCAGCTTCTGCTGCACCCATTCCAAATAAGATATCTGCAAACCCGGGAATGTAGGGCAGATGTCCATGCAGTCCGGCAGCAACCGGTGTATAACCATAACCGACCATGGTTCCCGGTTCATTCATGTAGATCCAGTACCCTTGCGTCATCCCCATATCCGGTACATTATCCATACCGGGAAGATACGCCCATTGATACTGTTCCCCGATTTGGGGACTGATAACTCGAGAATATTTACCTTGGATACTTTCTAAAACAAAGTCTAAAGATCTTCCATACGTATCATCAAAATACGGTATAAATGACTGACTTTCCATACTCCACGGTTCATAATCTTCTTCATAAACATTATTCATATCTAGTGATGGACCGATTAAGTTCCAGCCTGTTGCTAGATTGCGTGTATACGGTCCGGATGGGTTAAGCGCCGGATAAAACTTAGCATAACTGGAGCCTTTCAATTTCACAAATACAACGTCCATTGGGTCTAACGCAGATTCAGGACCTGCTTGTTCCCACAACTTGGTTTCTGCATTATAGGCATATGCTACATCCACGATCCTATCCGCATCATGCACTATATCTGCTATCGTACTTTTGCCAAGCTGCACGGGTGCAGAAATCACATTCCAACCACGCTGCAGGAATTTTGTATAATAAGGTTCCTGAACAATTTCAACTGCTTCGGTATCAGTAACTTGTGTATCTGCTACTGTTGCTGTCATATCCATTGTTCCTTCCAATGCATTTGCTTCATAGAAAACACGTACGCCCTCATAACCTTTAGGAATCGTCACCGTCGTAATCGGGCTATATCTGCTATCATGGTCATGGAAAACAGCACCCTCTAGATTAACAACCATGTCTTCTGACACAATACCCGGATGACCAATTTCACCAAGTCCGTCCGTAGCAATCACATACATCACTTTACGGTCTTCCGGTCCGATTTTTTGATCTTCAAGCATCAGGTCAAAAAGATTTGTTTCATATAAATCCAGTTCTTCATACGGATCAATTCCCAATGTTAGTGGGAAATGAATTTCTGCTTTGTTGGCTTGATGGACCTGAATGACTTTAGTTATCGGCTGAGCAATACCTGCAACTTCTGCTTGTAAGGTGATTTGCCCTGCACCGGAAGCAATGAGCCATAATGGCCCGGTCTCTTGATCACCCTCATCAATCGTCACTTGAGTGGCGGGCTCTGAACCCTCCCGATCAAAATAGAATCGCCCGTAAACCGTTTCAGGCGTTACACCTTCATCTAATTCCGTTGAAAGGTTAATGGTAATCGGTGTGGTTTGGGTCACCGGATTACCGTTCTCATCCTGAATAGCCAATACAACCGGGAATGGCGTACCTGCCGCAACATCATCCGTTTCATTGAGAAGGCTGTCTCCCGCTATATTTCCTTTCATAACATACCGATCATCTTCGGCACAATCAATTCGTTCTAGTGGGTAAATCGGCATTTCATATACTTTAATGCCTAATTCTCTGCTAACACCCGGGTTCACAATGGCTCCAATCATATCGCCATTCACCACAGGGGATTTCACACCCAAACCCAAATAGTACGCATTTCCTGTTATCCCATCAACGCCTGTTACTTTATCATCCAAATAGTATACGGTTGCCTCACCATTCGTGATGGTAATCTGCGTAACAGGATCCCCAACAGGCTGACCATTTTCGCCTAATGCTGCATAAAATTCACCCGTCGCATCTTGTTCCTTGAAACCACCAAGCATTGAAATGCTGACTGTTTTCGCAAACAATTCAACCTCAACTTCACCCGTTTTAACCGGATTATCTTCTTGGTCCAGCACCTTCAAATGAACTTCTCCGGGCTGACCTGCTGTGAATTGCAATTCTTCTTCACTGTCAAAGACAACGTAAACACCCGTTGCCGGTTTAACATCTTCTATAAGTAATTCGCCTTCAGTGTAACATTCAATAGCATTATAGCCTGCATAGATGGTCTCTTCACCGACAAACCAGGGTTCATAATATACATCAATTGAATTTTCACCTGCCGAAACTACTAATGGCTCATCCCAATAATAATCAATATAGTCTCCGCCAATCTGTTCGGTATAGAATTCACCATCATCTTCTGCCCATAGATAAAGATCCAATCCTTCTTCTAATGCTGCCGGTACACTGTATGGAACCATTCCTGCCTCATCAGAAAACAAGGAAATAGTGACCTTGCTTCTTTGATTAATGGTCCAGTCTGCACCTGCATCATCCAATTTAATGCATGTTGGCGCTTCCAACACATCAATGGAAAGTTCATTATGCGTTAAGTTCAAGTCCTGAGCACTGACCTGAACAGTACCCGGCTCTGTATCTAAATAGTAAATGAAATAAGGTTCTTGCTCTTCATCTTGATCTTCACTATCATTCCACCAATCATAGCCAAATGTGATTTGGCTGACGCTTGGATGCTCATCCCAAAACCATTCATCATAAAAAACACCCGTATCTGTACTGCTGACTAAATTAACGGTTAATAGCTCTTCTTGTGGATTCGCCTTATTGCCGTATTCATCCAAGAGTTCAACCTTTAATACGATGGGTCTTCCCTGTAATACGTATGGTGCATCAACGACTGCTTCATCTTCATCAATCGCTGTGGTCATTAATTGGCTGGCTGCAGCCGGTAAAACATATATCTCATCTATCCATACGTATTCAGCAACCTCACGCAGCATTCCCGCTTCAACACCCAACCAGACATTGTATTCGGGATCATTGGTTGATTTGGTATCCATGTAATAGAATGAGATACTACTCTCTCCTTCAGGAATGGTAATTTCAGTAATTGGTTCTCCTGATACATCGCCATTTCCATCAAGGGTCGCATAGAATGCCCCTTCTACCGGTTCGGCATCTTCATCATATACGATTTCACCTTCCCCTACCCCATCTGGATAACATTTGGCTTCAAGTCCTACGGTTAATCCGCCTTCACCTTGTACAACCGGATTCCAATATTGATCCTGAATCTCAACGGTTACTTTGCCGGGTTCTCCGGCAATAAACTCATCGGTCTCTACCGTCAGTTCATTTTGGACTTGCTGTGCAGCCGTAACTGTCAGCGATTCGCTTTCAGTCCATAACGAAATATCAAATTCATCGCATTGTGCATAAGCTTCTATGAAATGTTCCCCTACAAGATTAGCACAGTAATAAACATCTACACTAGACTGCCCAGCAGGAACTGTAACATACTCAATGCTATAATCGTTATCTGCCTTGTTTGGATAGAATAAACCTGCCTGTATATCATAACTTCCTTCATCATCCATAAGATAGCTGCTCAATTCAACCATAATATCTTCATGATCTAAATAAGCTGTTCCATCTGCATACTTTAAATCCAAAGTTACTTTATTATTTAGATAAATTTCAACCGGGTTATTCTCCAGTGTAATACCGATTTGCGGTGCATCAATCACCTCAACCTGTACCGTTCCATCTTCTAAATCGGTTGTTGAAGCTGTAATTGTATATGTACCCGGTGTCGTATCTTGATAATAGAACGTTTTAAAATCATCATTCGCTAAGAAAGTAACTTGGGAAATTACATTGCCATATTCCCCATCAAGAAATTCACCCGTATTCGAATCACTGGATAAATTAAGTGTTAATTGATCCGGCTGCGGATTTGCTTTATTACCATACTCATCTTGAAGCTCTGCTTGAATTTCAACATTTACACCTGTTGTACTTCTCATCATACTGCCATCATCGGTTTCCGGAACGGTTTTTAAAAAAATGCCGGTCGATTCCGCAGGATAAACAACGGGCGACATATCCAGTACATCTTCGCCATACGAAGCCTGAATGTCTAAGTTATAAAGCGGATCATTAACTGTCGCATGCGTATCGGTATAATAAAAAGTTGCCATATACTCATTCGCCGGAATCGTCACCGACGCAATGGACTGTTTAGGCTCTACAAGATTATCGTCTTCATCTGCAGCAAAGAATGCAGCTGTTTCAGATACTTCCCCATTATAGAAATTAATTGCTTGTAAATCCAGGGTAATAGGCTCTGTTCGATCTACAACATTCCCATACTGATCACCATCTAAAACCCAAATATCAATTTTACCTGTTTCCCCTGCTATTATATCTTCTTTAGCAAAATCCCACCCATAATCTATCTTTTCAGCTGGAGTGACATTGATTTCAATCGAGTCTGAAATGAAAGGTATATATATAGAACTCCAATCCAAATCCATGCTAATTGTATAGATGCCAGGATTATCTGCTACAAAATACAGTTCTGCAGATGATTCACCTGCTGGAATGGTAAATGTAGCATTTGAAGTTTCATCAGCGGGTGCTGTGTAAAAAGATGTACCCTGGCCATAAAGATATCCTGTAATATCTTCTTTTGCTGCAAGTAATCCATCATCATCTTTTAATTCAATTTTAATCTTTTTACGAATGTTGACTTGTGTTTCATCATTATGTATATCTGCTTCATCAACAGCCATCATTGCTAATGAAAGGAATTTCACCTGTTCATGAACAAGTTTCTGACATAGTGCGATTCCATCTTTATCAATCAGTCGCAAGGTTGCAAAGTACTTATCTCCTGCTTCTGTTGGGTTAACAATAATATCATTAAATTCAATACTAATCGTTGAACCCAATGCGATTTCCGCTTGTGGGGTAATCGTCAAAACGTGATTAGTTGAATCCCATACCTTTGCTGCCTGATCAAAGTCACTTCCATCAACTTTAAACTGAATCACATTAACATCCATGCTGTCCAAATTATCACAATTAAAATCACTGGCCCCAAAATCTACTGTAATTACACCATCTGCCTGAAATCCATCAGTAACACTATCAACATCTATAATTGCCCTGTCTAAATCAAAGGCTAATGTATAATCAGATGCCATTGTTTGATGTGCCTCGGTCCCGGTCACTAAAATATTCGTAATGTCACCATCAGCGGCTATAGCCGCTACCGGAATAGAGGCCATAGATGAAAAAATCATCATAAAAGTGATGATAACAGACAGAAACTTAGACAGTTTCAGGTGACGCACTCTAAAGAAATTTGTTGTCATTAACTACACTCCTTTCAACTTCTCATTCATTTTCTAAAAACATTTTCGTACAAATTAATCCTTCCCTTGCCTCGAATCACCTCCTGCAACTTGTTTCCCTAATCGTTTGTTTCTGTGTTTTATGGTAAAATGACATAGGAGACATTTTTATATAGGTACTAGTACTCACATTGATTATCAATTTGGATCTTTAAACGTTACCAAATACCTATTGCTCAAAATATTTTTTGCTATTTTTATTTGTTCTATATTTGCAATTTTTATGGATTAATAATACTATCATACTATTTTTTAGTATTAATTTCAAAGTTTTAGTATTAATTTACCCCTAAAACATCACATAGAAACGTATATATGCTATATCTTTAGCAAGCTTCTTATTTAACGTATTCATATTTTTTATTGATTTTAAAAAACTGACTCATGTAATGATAATAGTCCTTTTGTCTCATTTTTTTCATAACACATAACATATGTTTTTTTCTTTGTCTTATATTTAAATTTTTGGAGGAGATGATTTCTTTGTTTAAAAAGAAATGGCTTTGGTTCATATTGATTCCTATCGTTATTTTTGGCTTTGTTTCCGGCAATCATCATCAAGCCCAAACTTTTTTCATGGTTAATCCTGATGGTTCTTATACTTATGAAATTGTCGAAACCAACATGGATGCAACAACGGAGCAACGCTCCATTATTTATTCCATTATTATCCCGCAAAATGCTGCTCAATCTCAAATAGAGACCATTTATCAAGACCTTGTTACCTATACATTAGATAAATACCAAGATGTAGATAACATTCAAGTCGTTATGTACGATCAAAAAGAGCATATGGATGAGAAACATATCGTAAAAAAAATGAGCTGGCCTGAATAGAACGCAAAAGCAGGGACAGTCCCCATTTTTGCGTCTTACGCAAAATGCGGAACTGTCCCTGTTTTTGTTTATTGCATTATTTCAGTGCATTAACGATGACCGTAACCGCTTCAGCCCGTTTAGCATTGCCTTGCGGTTTAAAGGTGTTGTCCGGATAACCGCTGATGATCCCATTTTCAAATGCGGTGTTCACAGCGTTGGCTGCCCAGCCGGAAATCGCTGTGCCATCTTCGAATGATTTGCCGGTTGCTGCAGTATCCAGCTTGGCTGCTCGAACGATCATCAACGCCATT